>CACYJU010000007.1 GCA_902774845.1 uncultured Bacteroidota bacterium | reverse complement strand
CTTCTCCACCACGCTGGACGAGAACACCGAGTACACCGGCCCGCTGGGCAACATCAAGGGCGACGACCCCGAGTCCCTCTCGGCCAACACCTACAGCGTGCTGGTAAGCGCCCTGAGCACGGTGAGCGGCACCATCAACGGCATCCAAACCGGATCCTACCTCGTCACTCCCTAACCTCCCAACACACACGCAAGAAAGCCCCGTTCCCAAAAGGGACAGGGCTTTTTTTCTGTCGGTTGAAAAATCTTATTAGGTTGTTTCAAATTTATTTAGTATCTTTGGACGTTGCGTTTGGGGGTGATTTTGTGCGGCAAACGGTATTGAAATAATTGTTAATCAAATTTATAAACGCTTATGAAAATCTTAGTCTTAAACTGCGGAAGCTCTTCTATCAAGTATCAGCTTATCGACATGGCCAACAATGCGAACGTGATGGCGAAAGGTCTGCTGGAACGTATCGGATTGGAAATGGGTGAATTTACCCACAAGTACAACGGTGAGAAACACTACGAGCAGCTGCCTATTCCCGACCATACGGCGGGCATCAAGCTTGTGCTCAACGCCCTGCTCGACCCCAAGATCGGAGTCATCAAAGATATCAACGAGATCGGTGCCGTAGGTAACCGCGTGGCTCACGGCGGCGAGCTTTTCAAGGACAGCTGCCTGGTCAGCGACGCTGTGATAGAGCAGATCAAGTCGCTCACCGACCTGGCTCCGCTCCACACCCCGGGTAACCTCGCCGGCATCTACGCCATGAAAGAGGTGCTGCCCAACGTGCCGCAGGCCGTCGTCTTCGACACCGCCTTCCACAGCACCCTCCCGCCCAAAGCTTTCCTCTATGGTCTGCCCTACGACTACTACAAGAAATACGGCATCCGCCGCTATGGATTCCACGGCACGAGCCACAAGTTCGTGGCCGAGAAAGCCGCCAAGATGGTGGGCAAAGACTGGCACGACCTGAAGATCATCAGTTGTCACCTCGGCAGCGGAGCGTCGATAGCAGCCATCGACCACGGCAAGTCGGTGGACACCTCGATGGGTATGACTCCGCTCGAGGGCTTGATCATGGGCTCCCGTCCCGGCGACGTCGACCCCGGCGCCCTGCAGTTCCTCTTCGAGAAGGAGATGGCCGAAGGCAAGAGCTGGAAAGACATCGTGAAGATGCTCAACAAGCAATGCGGCCTTGTAGGCATCAGCGGCGGCAAGCAGGATATGCGCGACATACGAGCCGGCCGTGATGCAGGCGACGAGCGCTGCACCTACGCCTTCGACATGTTCGCCACCCGCGTGAAGAAATACATCGGCGCCTATATGGCCGAGATGGGCGGTTGCGACATCCTCCTCTTCACCGGCGGCATCGGCGAGAACGCCTGGTTCATGCGTCACCCCATACTGGAGAACATGGAATGCCTCGGCATCAAGGTCGACATGAAACTCAACGACGAGACCGCCGGCACCGACGGCGTCATCTCGACCCCCGACTCACCGGTCACCACCGTGGTGGTCACCACCGACGAGGAGTTTGTCATCGCCAGCGACACCTACCGACTGGTGAAAGGCAAATAACCCAATTCGAATACAACAGGAGACGACGGATTGACACCCGTCGTCTTCACTTTTTTAAAAGAAAAAAACGCCACTCCCATGAGCTCGAGAAAGACATTGCTGCTGACTGTCGTTGCCCTCCTTGCCGTCACCCCCCTTTCGGCACAGAAAGGCGCCTACACGTCGACTAACAAGAAAGCCATCAAACACTATGAGAACGGCATGCAATGCATGTACCGCTCCGACCGCGCCTGCGCGGAGAACAACTTCAAGCAGGCCGCCAACGCCGACCCCACCTTCGCAGAGCCCAACGTCATGCTCGGCGAGATGTTCGAAGAGAGTCACCACGACTCGATGGCGTGCGTCTACTACCGCGCGGCGGTGAAGGCCAATCCGACCTTCTACACGATGGCTTGGTACAGGTTGGGCGAGCTGGAGCTCAACCAGAAGCACTACACAGAAGCAGTGGAGGCCTACAAGCAGTTTCTGGCGTTGGACAAGAAGAACAAGGACAAGCATGCCGAGGTCGAGAAGAAGATGAAGACCGTGGCCTTCCGCCAGCATGCCTACGCCAACCCCGTGCCCTTCAACCCCGAGAATATGGGAGAGGCGGTGAACAGCACCAGCGACGAGTATCTGCCCGCCCTCACAGCCGACGGCCAGACGCTCGTCTTCACCCGTCGCTTCCCCCGCACCGGACGCACCACAGCCAACACCGACATGGAGGAGGACTTCTATGTGAGCGTGAAGAAGAACGGCAAGTGGACGAAAGCCCAGCGGATGTCAGAGCCGGTGAACTCCTACGACAACGAGGGCGCGCAATGCATCTCGCAGGACGGCCGAACGATGATCTTCACGGGATGCAACCGCAAGGACGGCGCCGGCCGCTGTGACCTCTACATCTGCCATCGCGAGGGCGACAAATGGTCGAAACCTCAGAATATAGGCATGCCTGTGAACACCAGCAACTGGGAGACCCAGCCCACCTTCTCTGTAGACGGCAAGACCCTCTATTTCGTCAGCAACCGCAAAGGGGGCGTCGGCGGAATGGACATCTGGAAGAGCGAGCTGGTCAACGGCGAGTGGTCAAACCCCGTCAACCTGGGGGCACCCATCAACACCCCGGGCAACGAGAAGACACCCTTCATACACTTTGACGACCGCACCCTCTACTTCTCCAGCGACGGCCATGTGGGCATGGGCGGTCCCGACCTCTTCATGTCGAAGATGAACGACGACGGCAGCTGGAGCGAACCCGTCAACCTTGGCTATCCCATCAACACCGAAAGCGAGGAGTCGAACATGATAGTGAGCGCCGACGGCCGCACGGCCATCTACTCCTCCGACCAGCTTGGCGGCTTCGGCAGGGAGGACCTCTATATGTTCGAGCTGCCCGAGGCGGTGAGGCCGCAGGCCACCACCTACATCAAGGGCACCGTATACGACAAGAAGAGCAAGCAGCGTCTCGCTGCCGACTTCAAGATTGTGGACCTCACGACCAAGAGCGACGTGGTGAGCGCCACCTCCGACCCCGTCGACGGCAGCTTCCTGCTCACGATGCCAGGATTGCACAAATATGCGCTCTCCGTCTCGAAAGAGGGCTACCTCTTCTACTCGAAGAACTTCGAGATGACCGCCGCCTCCATCGACAACCCCTTCCTGCTCGACATCCCGCTGGAACCCATAGAGGTGGGGTCGAGCATCACCTTGCGCAACGTCTTCTTCGAGACCGCCAAGTGGGACCTCAAGGAGGAGTCGACGGTGGAACTCGACAAGCTCGTGATGCTCATGGGCGAGAACCCCAAGATGAGGGTGCTGCTTGAAGGCCATACCGACGATGTGGGATCGGACGCCGCCAACCAGAAGCTTTCGGAGAACCGCGCGAAGGCGGTGTACGACTATCTGGTGCAGCACGGCGTCGCCGCCGCACGTCTGCAGTATAAGGGCTACGGCGAGAGCAAGCCTATAGACGACAACACCACCGAAGAGGGCCGCGCACAGAACCGCCGCACGGTGTTCACGGTGGTGGAGAAATAGAATGTGTGAATTTGTGAATTCGTGAATTTGTGAATTCGTTAATGTGTTAATGAGTTAATTGAATTAGAACCGAAAAAAGCGATGAAGAAAGTAGTTATATTGACGGGGGCGGGGATAAGTGCGGAGAGCGGAATCAAGACGTTCCGCGACAGCGACGGGCTCTGGGAGCAGTACCGCGTGGAGGATGTGGCTACCTATGACGCCTACCTGCGCGACCCGAAGCTGGTGCTCGATTTCTACAACGCCCGCCGCCGCGAGGTGTTCAAAGCCAAACCCAACGAGGGACACCGCCAGCTGGTAAGGCTTGAAGAGAAATACGACGTGCAGATCATCACTCAGAACATCGACAACCTCCATGAGCAGGCGGGGTCGAGCCATGTGCTCCATCTGCACGGCGAGCTGACCAAAGCCCGAAGCGACCGCGACGACAACCTCATCATCGAGATTGGCGACCGCGACATCCACATAGGCGACAAGGCTCCCGACGGAGCGCAACTCCGACCGCATATCGTGTGGTTTGGCGAGGCGGTGCCGAACATCGAACCCGCCGCCGAGATGTGCGAGCAGGCCGACTATTTCGTGGTCATAGGCACTTCGATGAACGTTTATCCCGCTGCGGGATTGATACACTATGTGCCCCGCTCGTCGCCATGCTGGCTCGTCGACCCGAAGGCTGTGCCCGTAAGCCGCGACATAAAGATTTACCAGGAGAAGGCCGGCACCGGCGTGAAGAAGGTGGTGGACGACCTCCTGGCTATGGTAGATTGAATAATAACAAACCTAAAATACAACACTATGAAAAAAGTTTTATCAATTGTCAGCTTAATCGCAATGGCTATGATAGCCAATGCACAGACATTCACGCTCACTCACGAGGGAAACGCTGTAACCGAGGGTGGCGAAATCACTTTAACCACCTCGAGTAAGGCAAGTCCCGCCTTCGAGGATGCTCTCCTCGACCTCGTACTCGTGAACACCGACACCGAAGACGGTCACTGGACACTTATGACGGAGACTCCTGCCGGCAACACCTTCTCTGTGTCGGCCGTTTGTGGCAATATGTGCCAACCTAACGTCACCCAGTCAAACGTGGATGTGCCGGCTGGCGAAACCAAAAACGGTCTGTCTGTGCATTTCTCAATCCCCAGCACAGCTGTGAGCGGCACTTCTGAGGGATTCACCGTGAAGTTGCACAACCGCACCACCGACGCCGTCGTCCTGACCTTCCACGTTACCGTCACCTATAGCAGCAACTCCATCAACGAGGCCGCTATCGCCAATATCACCAGAGTCTATCCCAATCCCGCTGTGTCGAACGTCACCGTGGAGTATGCAGTTGAAGGAACGGCTCAGTTTGTGATGGTTGACGTAGCCGGCCGCGAGGTGATGCAGCAGTATGTGAGCGGCAACGGCTCGATGAACCTCAATGTAGAAAGCCTCCACAAAGGGGTGTACCTCTATGGCATCCGTCAGGGCAACAAGAGCTTCGGCATGAAGAAACTGGTGGTGAAATAACAAGCGACAAATATGAAACGACTGATTTTGCTGACTGTGGCTGCGATGTTCGCATTGAGCGCCTGCTCACAGAAGGCTACGAAAGAAGAAAACAACGAAAACCAGACGAAAGAGATGAAGACATTAGTGACCTACTTCTCCGCATCGGGAGTGACCAAAGGTGTGGCCGAGAGGCTCGCCAGCGCCATAGGTGCCGATATCATGGAGATAGTTCCTGAACAACGCTACACCGAAGCCGACCTCGACTGGAGGGACAAGAACTCGCGTTCGACCCTCGAGATGAAGGACAAGAGCTCGCGTCCCGCCATAGTGAAGGGCGAGCTCAACCCGGAGGACTACGATGTGATATGTGTGGGATTCCCGATCTGGTGGTATACCTGCCCGACGATTATCAACACCTTCATGGAGTCGTTCGACCATAGAGGCAAGACCATCATCCCGTTCGCCACTTCGGGCGGCAGCACGATAGACAAGGCCTGTGCCGACCTCAAGGCTGCCTATCCGAAAGCCAACTGGAAAGCGGGCAAGCTGCTCAACAACGCAACCGAGCAGGATCTGCTCGAATTGGTGAAGTAATAAAACACAACCTACAGAGAATGCTTCAAGCAGAACATGTAACAAAACAATTCGGCGATTTCTATGCGCTCCACGATGTCTCGATAGATGTGTCGAAGGGGCGCATATTCGGCTTGCTCGGACCTAACGGAGCCGGCAAGTCGACGCTGATTCGTATCATCAACCAGATACTGCAGTCGGACGAGGGCAAGGTCATCTTCGACGGTCACGAGATCCGTCTGTCGGATGTGGAGCACATAGGCTATCTGCCAGAAGAACGCGGTTTGTACAAGAAGATGAAAGTTGGCGAGCAGGCGTTATATCTGGCACAGCTGAAAGGTCTTTCCAGAACCGAAGCCGAGAAGCGGCTGCGGTGGTGGTTCAAACACCTGGAGATAGACACCTGGTGGAACCGCAAGGTGGAAGAGCTGTCGAAGGGAATGCAGCAGAAGGTGCAGTTCGTCACCACGGTGCTGCACAACCCGAAACTGCTTATCTTCGATGAACCCTTCAGCGGCTTCGACCCCGTGAACGCCACCCTGCTGAAGAAAGAGATCCTGAGGCTCCGCGACGAGGGGGCTACGGTAATCTTCTCGACCCACAATATGTCGTCGGTGGAGGAGATCTGCGACGACATAGCGCTGATAAACCACTCGCAGGTGGTGCTGAACGGCAACGTGAAAGAGATTCGTCAGTCGTACAGAAAGAACATGTTCCATCTGGAGATTCGCTGCACGGACAGCCGTACAATAACGATGCCTACAGAGTTTGTGGTGACAAACGGCAAAGAGGAGAAGGGTGTTTATACGGCCGACGTGAGCCTGCCTCCAACGGCCAGCTCCAACGACCTGCTGTCAGCTGTGATGAGTCAAGGACAGGTGTCGGCTTTGCAGGAGATTCTACCTTCGATGAACGATATTTTTATTGAAGCAGTTAGCAGGCAGTGATATGAAGAAAATACTCTTAATCATAAGTCGCGAATATCTTTCGCGTGTCAAGAAAAAATCGTTCTGGATACTCACCATCGTGGTGCCGTTGCTGCTTGCCGGACTTTATGCCATTCCCATATACCTTGCGGTGCGGCCACAGGAGAAGACCACCGTGCTGGTGGTGGATGATACGAAACTTTTCGACGGAGCCTTCAAATCGTCGAAAGAGATTGTCTATCAGTATGCCGGAAGTCTCGACTATGCGCAGCGTCGTATGACCGAGGAGGACTCGGTGTCGGCGGTGCTGTATATCCCGGCGAGGGAGACCACCATCCCGGGTGATGCTTTCCTCTACTATCAGGGTTCGTCGCCTTCGGCCAGCTTGCAGAGCGATGTGTCGGAACAGCTGCAGAGCCACATCCGCACCATCATACTGCAGGACGTGCACGGCATCACACAGGAGGAATTCGACCAAGTGAACGCCACCCGCATAAAACTCCACACCAAGGATATGGAAACTGGCAAAGAGGCCTTCACCGAGGTGAAGTCGGCCATAGGTCTTGTGCTGGGTTTGGTCATATTCATGGTGGTTCTGACCTTCGGCTCGCAGGTGATGAGCGGAGTGTCGGAGGAGAAGACCTCGCGCATAGTGGAGGTGATTGTGTCGAGCGTCAAACCTTTCCAGCTTATGATGGGTAAGGTGATAGGAATCGGCTTCGTGGGGTTGACTCAGTTTGCCTTGTGGATAATGCTTTCGATGGTAGGTTTTGTGGGCATACAAGCCACCAATCCCGAGCTCTTCGAAGCAGCTAAGGCAAGGCAGAATATGACCGAGGTAGCAACCAAAGGTACCGATGCGGTAGAGCAGATGCAGGCGTTGAATGACGCTCCGGTGGTGACCGAATTGGTGCAAGGGCTTACTGCTATCGACTTCCCGCTGATTATTACGATGTTCCTGATTTACTTCGTGCTGGGTTATTTCTTCTACGCAACCCTCTTTGCCGGAGTTGGAGCGTTGGTGGATGTAGACACGAACGCACAGCAGTTCTCGTTGCCGGTAACGATACCGCTGATGCTGGTGATGGTGCTGATGCCGGCGATAATCAACGAGCCGTCAGGGTCGCTCGCCACCTGGCTTTCGGTGATACCGTTCACTTCGCCTGTGGCTATGATGATAAGGATACCGTTCGGGGTACCCATCTGGGAGGCTGCGGTTTCTGTGGGAGTCCTTCTGCTGTTCGTGCCGCTCAACACATGGGTGGCCGGACGCATATACAAACGCGGCATCCTGCTCTACGGAAAGAAGATAACCTATAAGGACATCTTCTCGTGGTTTAAGAAGAAATAGTGGTAACGACAAATCTACGCAATAAAGAAAACTAAAAATAACAACACAATGAAAAAACTTGTAATTACAGCACTTTTGGCATTGGTTTGCGCAATGCCTAAATTGTATGCCGACGAAGGCATGTGGCTGCTCTCGCTTGTCGGAAAGAGCTATGCCGACATGCAGAAAGCTGGCTTCAAACTTTCACCTGAAGATGTGTACAGCGTCAACAAAAGCTGTCTGAAAGACGCCATAGTGGGCCTCGGCAACGACGGCCGTCCTTTCTGGCACTTCTGTACAGGAGAGATCATCTCCGACCAAGGATTGGTGTCTACCAACCACCACTGCGGATACGGCAAGCTGCAGGAGCACTCGACCGTGCAGCACGACTATCTGCGCGACGGCTTCTGGGCTTACACGAAAGAAGAAGAGCTGCCCAATCCTGGATTGACCGCTTCGATTCTCGTGCGTATGGAAGATGTGACCAACAGTATCCTCACCGCTATGTCGGATGATATGAGCGAGGGTGACCGCGCCAAGACAGTGGCTCGCCTCTCGAAAGAGATCGCAGAAAAGGCAAAGAAAGAGAACCCTGGCTGCGAGGCAACGGTGAAAGAGATGTTCAACGGCAACCAGTACTTCCTCTTCATCCACAAGATTTACAAGGATGTGCGTCTGGTTGGTGCTCCTCCTTCGTCGATGGGTAAGTTCGGCGGCGACACCGACAACTGGTCGTGGCCCCGTCATACTTGCGACTTCTCGCTGTTCCGCATCTACACCGCCCCCGACGGCACTCCCGCTCCCTACAGCAAGAACAACGTCCCTCTGAAACCCAAGCATCACCTCCCGGTGAGCATCAAGGAGCTCAACGACGGCGACTACGCTATGGTTATGGGATTCCCCGGCACCACCAACCGCTTCCTCACCTCCTATGGTTTGGAGGAGACAATGGATGTGACTAACAAGCTGCGCTATGAGATCCGCACGGTGAAGATCAACATCCTGCGTGAGGAGATGGCTGCCAGCCAGAAGACCCGCATCCAGTATGCTTCGAAATACGCTTCGTGCTCGAACTATTGGAAATACAGCAACGAACAAAACAAAGCTCTGAAACAGCTGAACACCTTGAAGGTGAAACGCCAGACAGAGCAGGAATTTTCTAAATGGGCACTCGGCCAGCTTCCGAAATACCAGCAGGCGCTGCAGCTCATTAGCGATGGTTACAAAGACCGTCGTCCCTACAGAGCCGCTATGATGTACCTCGACGAGGGATTGCTTGAAGGTCCTGAGATTATCTGGCAGGCAGTAGGAACAGGCGTCGGCCTGCAGGAGATACTCGATATGGAAGACCGCTATGCTCGTGGCGAGGCCATCGACCAAGTGCGCAAGAAGGCGGCCGAGTTCTACAAAGACTACAACCAGGCAACCGAGATGAAGCTCTTCGCGGCTATGACGAAATATGTGTACGCCAATATGGAACAGCGCTACTGTCCCGATTTCCTGAAGGCGGCCGACAAGAAATATAAGGGCGACTTTAATAAATATACCCAGGAGCTCTTCGCTAAGAGCATCTTCGCCAACGAGGAAGCTTTCAATAAATTCCTCGACAAGCCGAGCCGCAAAGTTCTCGACAAAGACCCGATCTTCGTGGCTGCTATGGAGACCTACACCAAATACCGCGAGGTGTACTCTCGCATACCGAAAGAGTCGGCTGAAGGGCTGAGTCGCGGTACAAGAGATTTTGTCGACGGAATCCTGCAGATTAACGCCGGCAAGCATCTCCTTGCTCCAGATGCCAACTCCACCATCCGCTTCACCTATGGTAATGTGATGGCCTACAGCCCGAAAGACGCTGTATCCTACAGTCACTACACGACCCTCGACGGTGTGATACAAAAAGAAGGACCGGTAGGAGGTGAGTTTGAGGTTCCGGTACATCTGAAGACCCTCTACTACGCACAGGATTACGGTCGCTATGCCAACAGCAAAGGACAGCTGCCAACCTGTTTTATCACCAACAACGACATTACCGGTGGTAACTCGGGCTCGCCCGTAATCGATGCCAACGGTAACCTTATAGGTCTTGCCTTCGACGGCAACAGCGAAGCTATGAGCGGCGATATCGACTTTGAGGAGAACCTGCAGCGCTGCATCTGTCTCGACTCTCGCTATATGCTCTGGGTCATCGACAAATACGCTGGGGCAAAGAACCTCATCGACGAGATAGACATCGTGAAATAACCCGTTGTCTTCAACCTTTTTGAGGGGGGAACCACAAGCTTGGTTCTCCCTTCTTTTTTATGTTTTTATGGTTGATAAGTTCTAATATTTTTTTTATACAAATCAACAATTTACATTACATTTGCATTGCCCAACAGATATTCAATATATCTTTATATAATACTAAATAACAGCTATTTATGTTTGGAGAAATTGCAATCACTCTCCTGAAACTCGCCGGCGCGCTGACGATTTTCCTGTTCGCTTTGAAGTTGATGAGTGAGGGGCTTCAGAAGTTTGCCGGTTCGAAACTGCGCCACATCCTTACTAAAATCACGGGCAAACCTATCAGCGGAATTCTTGCAGGTACAGGTGTGACCGCTATCATTCAGAGCTCTACAGCAACGACGGTGATGACTGTTGGTTTCGCTGGCGCCGGTTTGTTGACGCTGGGTGGAGCTATTGCGGTGGTGATGGGAGCCAACATCGGTACTACCGTCACAGCGTGGATTATCACTATCTTTGGACTTGGAGGCAATGGTGGAGACGCCAAAGTGCCTCTGATGCCTATGATTATCGCTGCCATAAGTCTATTCTTCATCTTCAGCAAGAAGAACAGAATGCAATATCTGGGTCAAACCATCATAGGTCTTGCATTGCTTATTCTCGGACTTGGCCTCATGGGCGATTCGGTGCCGCCGCTTGATGAAGACGTGGCCGAAAAGATTGCCTCGTGGGGACATTGGGGTTATTGGTCAATACTCTTGTTCATCGTTGTGGGAGCCATCTTGTGTATCATCCTTCAGACATCATCCGCTATGACTGCGGTCATACTGCTGATGGCCAGCCAGGGATGGATAAACTTTCCTACATCGATTGCGCTGGTCATAGGACAGAACCTCGGCACCACACTCACCGCACAGGTGGTAGCCATGACCACAGGAACCACCGGCAAACGCACTGCACGAGCACACCTCGTCTTCAACGTGGCCGGAGCCTTGCTTTTCATAATCCCCTTCTATCCCATCTGCAACGGAGTGATGTTCATCTCACGCCAGCTTGATTCGCTTCTGCCCAACATACCGCTTCTGCCTTTGGCTATCACGGTGTTCCACACACTTTTCAACGTAGTTACCACAATTGTTCTCGCGTTCTTCATACCACAGATTGAGAAGCTCGTTACACTTATGGTGCCCGACAAGAAGGGCGAGGGCGAAGAGGAGTTCCGTCTCACCTATTTGGAGCCCACATTGCTTTCTACAGCCGAGCTCAACCTGCAGAGTGCCAAGTCAGAGATACTTGAGTTCTCGAAACGTGTACTGCGTATGTACACCTTCCTTCCGGGTTTGCGTACCGCCAAGAACGAGGAGGAGTTTGACGCTGTACTTGCGCGTATCTCCAAATATGAAGGCATCACCGACCGTATGGAGATGGAAATATCCAAATTCCTTACCCGTGTAGGTTCGGGCGATGTGAGCCAGCATGCTTCAGAGCGTATAGGTTCGATGCTGCGTATCATCGACAACCTAGAGAGCATCGGCGACGCTGTCTACCAGATTGGTATCACCCGCAAGAACAAACGAGAGGATGCTGTGCATTTCGACGAAGGTCTCAACACTAACCTCGACCACATGACTGAGCTGGTGCAGAAAGCCCTCGACGTGATGGACGCCAACTTGCACGACTATGATCACGCTGACCTCGATGCCGCATACGCAGCTGAGCATGATATAAATATCTATCGTGACGAGCTGCGTGCTAAGCATCTCGAGGCTTTGAAACAAGGTACTTACGACTATTCCATTGGAAACGCCTACAGCGGTTTGTATGCTCTCTATGAGAAACTTGGCGACTATGTCATCAACGTTTCCGAAGCTATTGTGGGTACGAAGCGAGTAGATGAATAGTCATAGATAAGACATCACATATTCAAGCAATGACTATAGCGGCATTGGTTTCGGGCGGCGTCGACAGTTCGGCGGTGGTGCATCTGCTCAAGGAGCAGGGCTACGACCCCGCGTTGTTTTATATCCGCATAGGTAAAGAGGAGGAAGACGGCTATACCGACTGTCCCGCTGAAGAGGACATAGAGATTGTAACGTGGCTGGCGCAGAAGTACGGTTGCCCCTTTGAGGTGGTCGACCTGCACAAAGAGTATTGGGAGAAGGTGGTGTCGTACACCATCGACACCGTGCGTCGTGGCCTCACCCCCAACCCGGATGTGATGTGCAACAAACTCATCAAGTTCGGTGCTTTTGAGGATCGCTGTGGGAAAGATTTCGACCGCATCGCCACAGGCCATTACGCAACTACCGATATCGTCGACGGTGTGCAGTTTCTCGCTACCGCCAAAGATCCATTGAAAGATCAGACGGACTTTCTCTCGCAGCTTGACAGCCATCAGATTTCAAAGCTCATGTTCCCCATAGGGCATCTTATGAAATCCGAGGTGAGAGACATCGCCCGTGCGGCCCATCTGCCCAGCGCTGAACGTAAAGACTCGCAGGGAATCTGCTTCCTGGGGAAGATTAACTATAACGACTTTCTGCGCCGCTATCTCGGAGAGCGAGAGGGCGACATCGTGGAGTTGGAAACCGGACGTAAGCTAGGTAAGCACAAAGGCTACTGGTTCCACACCATCGGGCAGCGCAAGGGACTTCTCCTAAGCGGCGGTCCTTGGTTCGTGGTGAAGAAAGATATAGCCGAGAATATCCTTTATGTCTCACAGGGTTACGACCCAGCCACACAGTATGGCAACAGGATTGAGCTTACAGGGTTCCACTATTTGAGCAAGGATATCTGGGGCGACTTCACCGAACGGCGCGTGAAGTTCAAGATACGCCATACTCCCGATATTGCTGACGCCACTCTGCATCGAGAGGGAGACAAAGTGCGGATTGAGTCAGACACACGTATACAGGGTATTGCTGCCGGACAGTATGCCACCATCTACGACGAAAACGCCCATTTGGTGGTCGCAAGTGGCGAGATAGTCAGCGGTCAATAATTCCCCAAAACTCCCACGACAACACGGCTTGCCGCCTCAGCATCTCGAGGCCGTCTTTTACCTTTGCACCCATTGATGCGGCTTCTTGCATCAGGCGGGTAGGGGAGGGGTTGTATATGAGGTCGTAGATCAGATTTTTTTTAGAAAATAGTTCAGGACGGTCCCAAGGTGATTTGTCTGATATAGGAGCCATCCCCACAGGGGTAGCGTTCACGATTAAGGACACAGCGTCTGTCATCGCGTAGGCTTCCTCGTAGGAGATGATGGGAGTGATGGATTGGTGGATTGATGGGTTTCGGGAGACGAAGCGGTAGTCAATACCCATTCTCCGAAGTGCTGAAGCCACAGCCCTTGCCGCTCCACCAGTACCCAGGATCAGAGCCATCTTTGGTAGCCTTGTACAAGACATCCTAAGTTGATCAAAAAATGCTTCCGAGTCGGTATTGTGTCCAGTGAGGGTTCCGTCGGATTCGATACGCACGCAGTTCACCGCACCCACCTCTTCCGCTTCGAGGGTCAGCCGGTCGAGGAACGGGAGGATTTTCAGTTTGTACGGTATGGTGACGTTGAATCCAGAAAGCCGATGTTCTTTGATAATCTGTCGCAAGCCGTCGAGAGACTCTATGTCGAGCATCACGTAATCGTGCCGTCCTGCGAATGTTTCGTCGAAGAGGGTTTGGGAAAGCGAATGCCCAAGAGGATGACCGATAAGAGCAAAGTGATGCATGAATGAAGATGCAAAGGTAACCAAAAGAAAACGCAAAGAATCATGGTATTATTGCACCGTTCGTAAATAACAAGTATGTCAATGGAGAAATTATTTGCCAGGTGTGAGAATAGTCAAGACTAAAAATTTTAAAAAAAAATAGTACTTTTGCACTTTAATTCGCTAAGTTTATGAGTCAGGATAAGAAAATAAAGATTTACGAATGGTCGTCATACGTCCTGTTGTTGGGCGCTACCGTCGTTTTCTTGGTGCTGCGGGCCAAACAACCGTCATTGTCGAACACTCTCACTATGCTGATTCTGCTGGTGGCTATGTTCTTGAGGATGCTTATGGAACGTGCTCGCTGCAAGTCGTTCGAAGAAGAGAACGAGTCGCTCAAAGCCGACCTCAAGCATCTCACCTCACTTCTCCGCAAAGAAAAGAAAGAATAACAAATTAAAATATCATTACGTTTATGGCAACAACAACCGACATCAAAAACGGACTTTGCATCAACTTCAACAACGACATCTACTGCATCGTAGAGTTTCTTCATGTGAAACCTGGCAAGGGAGCAGCCTTCGTACGCACCAAAATGCGCAACGTGAAGACCGGCCGTATGCTGGAGAACACCTTCCCCAGTGGTGCTAAGATTGACATCGTGCGCGTGGAACGTCGTCCCTACACTTACCTCTATAAAGAGGGCGATATGCACGTGTTCATGCACACCGAGACCTACGAGCAGATCTATATCCCCGAGCAGATAATCAACGCTCCTCAGTTCCTCCGTGACGGTCAGTACGTTGAAATCACCGTTGACGCCGACACTGAGACTCCGCTGATGTGCGAACTTCCGCCATTCATCGAGACAGTTGTCACCTACACTGAACCTGGTTTCGCTGGCAACACCGCCACCAACGCCATGAAGGATGCTACCGTTGAACCCGGCGTCACGATCCGCGTGCCGCTCTTCATCAAGGAAGGTGAGAAAATCAAGGTCGACACTCGCACCAACGAATACAGCGAGCGTATTAAATAGCAACCTTATGACTATTAAACCAAGTATACGCAGAGGCGCTATAGTAGCGTCTCTGCTTCTTTTGGCGGCTGTGCTGACCGTCTCGTGTTCCCACAAGAAGAAAAGCCCAGCTGCGCAACAAGGTGTCGACTATAGTACTGTGTCGACTCCCGAATTCTGTGCCGACTCTGCCTACCGTTATGTCGAAGAGCAGCTTGCGTTCGGATTCCGCACCCCGGATAGTAAAGGACAGAAAGAATGTGCCGCCTATCTGAAGAATAAGATGCGTCAATGGTGCGATACAGTCATTGTTCAGCCTTTCAGCACCGTTATATGGAATGGGCAGACGGTCAGAGGGGAGAATATCATTGCCTCGCTGAACCCAGAGAAGAGCGATCGTATCATGCTCTGTGCTCATTGGGACAGCCGTCTTTGGGCCGACCATGATCCTGATAGCGCTAACCACCGCAAGCCTATTATGGGCGCAAACGATGGCGCCAGCGGTGTGGCGACGCTTATGGAGATGGCGCGTGTGATGTCGGATATGCGTCCGTCGGTGGGTGTGGATTTCATCTTCTTCGATGTGGAAGATCAGGGTATACCCGAATGGTCAGACGTACCCTATGAGGACAATACATGGTGCAAGGGTTCTCAGTATTGGGCCAACAATCCTCACCGCCCTTACTATAGTGCTATCTATGGCATACTGCTTGATATGGTGGGCACCAGCGCGCCTCGATTCACTAAAGAGGAGATAAGCCGTCGCTATGCTCCATCGTTGATGGACAAGATGTGGAAGGCTGCTGCTGCCATAGGCTACAGCTCGGTGTTCGTTGATCTGAAGAGTGACGCCATCCTCGATGATCACCTTTACGTCAACCAGATTGCCAATATACCCACTATAGACATTGTGCAGAACGACCCCAATTGCAGCTTCTTCCCCTTGTGGCACACCGTCGACGACAATATCGAAGCCATCGAGCGTCGTTCGATGAAGACCGTTGCTGACGTGGTGATGAAAACGATATACGGTGACTACGGAAATTGAATGTTGAAATATGAGATTATTCAGAATTCATAGTTCAGAATTCATAATACTCCTATTAGGATTTGTCTTGCTTGCGGGTTGCAAAAATGAGAACCGCTGCGACACCCCTATCGGTGCGTCGGCATGCTCACTCAATCCCAACTCGCCACTCTATAATCGCCTTAACAACGTGGGCGGGTACGAGTACATCGTGGGTGGCAACCACGGAATCTTCGTCATCCGAACTTCTCTTAATGAGTTCCTGGCTTATGAGCGTACCTGTCCGCATGATCACTCCGCCGCGGTAGAGGTGGTTGATGGATGGGACGGCACCGTACTGCAATGTCCGGTGTGCGGCAGCAAGTTCAACACATATGCTGACGGTATGCCTCTCGATGGAAGCGCTACCAGCTGCCCGCTATACCAATACGGTACCACCTACGACGGAGGAACTCTTTATATCTATTAAATGCGCTACAACGCGGCATCACAGCATTATAAAACCCTCTTTGGCGGAAGGGCTCAAAAGCTCTCCATCGACGCTGGCTTCAGCTGTCCCAACCGCGATGGGACGAAAGGTGTCGGAGGTTGTTCTTTTTGCAACAACGAAGCCTTCAATCCTTCTTACTGTCGCAAGGTGGCTTCCATCACTGAGCAGATAGACGAGGGCATCTCGTTTCACCGCTGGCGTTATCGCAAGAGCGCCTGCTTCTTGGCTTACTTTCAGACATACAGCAACACATATGCACCTCTGGAGGTTCTGCGCAGCCGCTACGAGGAGGCTTTGAATCACCCTATGGTGTCGGGTATCGTGATAGGTACACGCCCCGACTGTATCGACGATGAGAAACTTGACTATATAGCTTCGCTGCGCGAAAGGGGTTTTGTGAGCCTCGAATATGGCGTTGAGAGTTGCTACGACCGCACCCTTCAAGCGATAGGTCGCGGACATGATTTCGATTCCGCACGAAAAGCTATAGAAGCCACCGCTGCGCGCAATATCCATTGTGGTGCCCATTTCATACTTGGGTTGCCGGGAGAGACGCGCGATGAGATGGTCGCCTCTGCTGGGATAATAAACTCGCTGCCGCTCAATACGGTAAAATTCCATCAACTGCAGATACTGAAAAACACTCGCCTTGCGGAAGAACCTGTAGAGAATCGCGGTTCCGCCTTCGGATTGGAGGAGTATATCTCGTTGGCGTGCGACATCGTTGAGCGCTTGCGACCCGATTTGGCTATCGAACGCTTTGCCGGCGAGGTGCCGCCGCGCTATCAAGCTATGTCTGAGAGAGCGTGGAGACGTCAAGACGGTAGGCTTGTACGAAATGAAGAGATAGGCGCGATGATCGAAGCTGAGCTTACGCGGAGGGATAGTCGGCAGGGATGTCTATTTCCTCGCCGTTAATCGTAAATAAGATATTTGCTGCGAATCTTCTTGTATTCCGACAAAGCGGGTTCCCACGTTGCGCGGATAGCCTCTTCGCTTATGCCGGATTCTATCTGTTTCCGCAGATCACCGTTTCCTGCGAGCTTCTCGAAGAAGTTGCTCTTCTGGAAGAAACTGCCTTTCGGCACTCGTTTGTACATCTCCATAAGATAACGCATGCTGAACGCCGCGGGTGCCGTCTCCTGCCGTAGATTGAGTGTGTCCTTGCCGTAGGTGACAATCTCGAACGGCCAGTCGGTTCCGCGCCCTACGCCGCAGTTCGTCCCCTCGAAAAGGCACAGCGATGGGTAGAGCGCTATGGCGTGGGCGTTCCGCAGGTTGGGTGAGGGAGCTACTGGGAGTTGATATCCGACGCTGTCGCGACGGTAACCTTGCATAGGTACAACCGTCAAGTCGCACTTCATTTTCCCTTTCAACCAGCCTTCGCCGTTAATCATCTGTGCGTATTCGCCTATCGTCAACCCGTAAACCACAGGAACGGGGTGCATGCCCACGAACGAGCGGTATCGGGCGGTGTCGAGGACGGGACCATCAACATAATGTCCGTTGGGATTAGGTCTATCCAGCACCACCAGAGGTATTCTGCTTTCGGCACAAGCTTCCATCACATAGTGGAGGGTGCTTATGTAGGTATAGAAGCGACATCCCACATCTTGCAGGTCGAACAGCACAACATCCACATCTTTCAGTTGCTCCTGCGTCGGTTTCTTGTTTTTGCCGTAAAGCGATATTATCGGCAACCCCGTCTTGGGGTCAACGCTGTTATCCACTTTGGCTCCCGCAGCAGCAGTACCGCGAAATCCGTGTTCCGGGCAAAATATCTTGACCACGTTGTACTTTGAAGCCAGCAAGCTGTCAACCAGATGCCGTTCTCCAACCACAGAAGTCTGGTTGCCTACAATAGCGATACGGTGTCCCGAAAGGGCATACGTCGCCGCATTCGGACATTCCTTCTGCCACAACATATCGGCACCCGTGAGGAATTCTGGCTGACGAACAACGGAACTTTGTTTTTGCGCATGACACGACGATAGCGTCAGCTGCGCCACCAACGCCACCACAAAAACCAAATTATGAATCCACCGCTGTCTCATTACGCTTTTCGTAACTTCCCTCTGGCGAGAGGGTTTTTGGGTGAAAACTATTTCGCTCCCGTATGTCCGAATCCGCCGGCGCCGCGCTCGGTGTCGGTGATTTCGGTTACTTCTATTATCTCTGCCTGCTCGTGGCGTGCTATCACCATCTGCGCTATGCGCTCGCCGTCGTTGATAACGAAATCCTCCTGCGAGAGGTTTATCAGGATGACGCATATCTCGCCGCGATAGTCGGCATCGATGGTGCCGGGCGAGTTGAGTACGGTGATGCCTTTTTTCAGCGCCAAGCCGCTGCGCGGACGCACCTGTGCCTCAAAGCCTGCGGGCAGCTCCATGAAGAGGCCTGTTTTTACGAGGCCTCTCTCCATCGGTTTCAGCGTTATCGGTCCTTCGGGCAGGAATGCACGCAGGTCCATACCTGCCGACTGTGCCGTCTCATAATGCGGCAACGCATGATGCGACTTGTTGATTATCTTTATCTGCATTACTCCTCAGTTTTTTCACGTTTGCGGAGCACCTCGTCTATCATGCCGTATTCTTTAGCCTCTTCGGCGGTCATCCAGTGGTCGCGGTCGCTGTCTTTCTCCACCTGCTCGATAGGTTTGCCGCTGTGGGTGGCTATGATCTCATAGAGCTCTTTTTTGAGTTTCTGAATCTCACGCACGGTGATCTCCATATCCGAAGCCTGACCTTCGGCGCCGCCCATAGGTTGGTGAATCATCACGCGGCTGTGAGGCAGAGCCGAGCGCATACCCTTCTCTCCAGCGCAGAGGAGGACGGAAGCCATCGAAGCGGCAAGTCCTGTGCAGATAGTGGAGATCTTGGGGCTTATGAGCTGCATGGTGTCGTAGATGCCAAGTCCTGCATACACCGAGCCTCCCGGAGAGTTGAGGTAGATCGAGATGTCCTTCTGGCTGTCTACCGATTCGAGGAAGAGCAGCTGAGCTTGTATGACGTTGGACGTATAGTCGTCGATGGCGGTGCCGAGGAAGATGATGCGGTCGATCATCAGGCGCGAGAAGACGTCCATCTGGGTCATGTTGAGCTGACGCTCCTCGATGATATATGGGGTCAGCGAGTCGTTGACGCCGCTCATGATGGCGCGGTTGGTTGCTGCTGTGTATTTCGCGTAGGTGGTGCTGCTGATGCCGCAATGCTTGGTGGCAAATTTCTCAAATTCTGTCATGCTGATATTTGTTTTTAGGTTATGTTTTTTATTGACTTATAAAACGCTTTGGATATCTATTTATTGCCTGAAGAAGGAGACTACTCCAGATTCCAGGTTTCGTACATCTCCCAGTTGGCTCGCAGCTGGAGACTTTTGGCGTAATATTTTACCGGTTCGGGTTGACGGCGTAGGTAGTAGTCACCAGCTGTCCATTTCCCGTCGCCGTCGAGGTCGTCGAAGAGTCTTACGCGGTAGGTTATGGGCTTCAGGTTTTCGAAACGTATCTGTGTGGCTGAGACCTCCTGCTGCCGCACTATATTCCCGCTCTCGTCGAGCAGCTGTACCACAGGGTGTGTCATCGTGCCGTTGACTTTGATATCGAGCGAGAGGGTTCCGTAGTCTTCGGCCGAAGAGAGGGTGGTGGTGAAAACCAGCGAGTCGTTGGCACGACCGTAGAGGTCGCGGAAGATGCTTGCCGGGATGGTGATCTTGTATTTCTCTCCTTGCTTCAAGGGTGTGTAAGCGACAATGCTGCCTGTCGAGTGTATGTCGTCAAGCGTCATACGAGCGTATGTCCAAGAACTGTCGGAGAGGTTCATGAGGGGTATGGAGTCGAAAGAGTCGCCCCCGACGGGCACATCGAACCTAACCCTCATGGTGTCGAAGTGAGGATGGGTTGATGCCACAAGTGAGTGTATTACGTTCAAGTCTTTCTCCGGGGTGCCGCTCTTGCGTTTCGATTTCTTGGGTTCGCGGTATTTTATGACGAGAGTGTCGTTGAGAGATGAAGCGGAGTCACGCAACACAACCCTCACCGAGTCGCAGTTCCTGCGCAAAGTCCAGAGGCTCATTGTGTCGCCCGCATTGTTCAAAGACCATATCAGCGAGTCGGCTTCTACGACTGGTGAAACCATAGGCATCTGTGTCGTTATACGGAGACATCCTCTTGCGGTGAAATCCCTTGAGGTGACGCGCTGAGAGGGATTCTCTTTCAGCGACATCATAAGTGTGGGTTCGTTCTTTTTCTCTTCGGTCGGCTCTTTTATGGCGTCGGCTTTCTGTTCGATGGTGTCGTTCTTGGCGAGGGTTGTGTCAACCGGTTTGGGCATATTTTGAGCGGTGACCGTTGTGTCGAGCCATCCTATCGCTTCCGAAGCCGAGTACTTGAGGTTCTTGTCGGCATCTTCGAGTGCGATAAGTTTATAGCGACCGGGAGTCATATAGTTGAATTTGAACGAGCCGTCTGATGCTGTGCGGGTTTGGTAGGTGGGCGAACCTAAGGCCACGATGGAGTCGCCCAGCGCTTCGTTTTCGTCGGTCATACGGTAGGCAGCCACCGTCACAGGGTTCTCGGTGGGCGACTGTTTTAGCGCGTCGACCACCTTGCCCGAGATGGTCATCGAGTCGAGTGCGTCGCCGGTCGAGAAGACATACTCGAACGACGGCAGCGGGTTGCCCTCGTTATAGTCAACGATGGCGCCCTTGAACTGGAAGAGGTATGTGGTGTTCGGAGCCAGCGTGTCGTTGAGTTTCACCACCACGCTGTGCCCTTTGGTTTGATATTCGGGCTTCACCTTCATCGGCGGCGAGATGAGCACGTTGTTGTCGGCATCCTTCATCGTGACATACTCGTCGAAGTCAATCTTGAACTTCTTGGCCGTATAGTTGGTGGTCTCGCTTTTGGGCGACACCCCTTTCACCTTCGGCGGCTGCTTGTCAACAGGACCGCCCGAAGGGAACCCCTGCTTGGCGCACGAAGCCATACAGCTGACGAGGAGTATCAGTATTGAACTTTGGATTATGAACTTTGAAGACTTCATTCAGAACTGGAAATAAATGAAAGGCTGCAATCCTGCTGTGACGAACTGATAGAGCACGAATACCGCTGCTACAACCACCAGAATCATCAGCCATAAGGGCATCGAAGCGAACCAGAGACGGTAGCGCCGCTTGAATCTTGCGGGCAACCAATGGACAGCCATTCCGATTGCAAAGATGAGAAAAATATTCCAATAAGCCCCTATGATTTGAGGAATTTGTGCAATATTCCAATGTGAGCCCATCTGATCGACCATCTGGGTGGCCGTCCTCCAAGCCACCTCGTTGGCTTCGGCTGGGTTGAGGTTCGACCCGCTGCGGAAGAAGAGACGGGTGAAGCTGATGAAGAGGAAGGTGATGAGGGTGTTCCAGACGAGTGTGAACTTCGAATTGCGCGCTTCGAATCTTGAAGCCTTCGAGTGTTTGAACACTCTCGGGATGGTGATGAGGAGTATGCCTATGGTGGCGAAACCTGTGAAGTAGAGGAAGAAGTTCATTGTGTGGGAGGGGAACGCCAGCCTTAGGTCGAACACCGCGATGAAGATAAGCGATATGGCGATGATGCGTGCCCACGACCCCATCTTCTTCCACCATTTGTACGCCAGAATGCCAAATCCGTTCAATCCGCCCCAGGTTATGAAGTTGAACGAAGCTCCATGCCACAAGCCGCCCAGCAGCATCGTGTCCATGTTGTTGAGGTTGGTGTTCATCTCGCGACGGTGTTTCGGGAAGATGATATATACCGCCACCAGAAGCGAGGCCAACGACGCGATGGCAATCCACACCCACATCGTGTTAGCCATAAATCCCACCGCCGCCAGCACTATTGCCAATATCAGGTAGGTGGCTACGGTCGCGTTGCGGTTGCCGCCGATGGGTATGTAGAGGTAGTCTTTCAGCCAGTTCGAGAGAGATATATGCCAACGCTTCCAAAATCCCGCGGGGTTGGTAGCCTTATAGGGCGAGTTGAAGTTGAGCGGCAGGTAGAATCCCATCAGCATCGCCACTCCGATGGCTATGTCCGTATATCCCGAGAAGTCGGCATACACCTGAAGCGAGTAGATGAGCAAAGACGAGAAATTCTCGAAGGGGGTGTAGAGCGACGGGTTGTCGAAAACCCTGTCCACAAAGTTTACCGCTAGGTAGTCGGCGAGTATCAGTTTCTTCGCCAATCCGTTCAGAATCCAGAACATCGCTATGCCAAACTGCCTCTTTGTGAGGAAGAAGGGTTTATATAGCTGCGGTATGAACTGGTCGGCGCGCACGATGGGGCCGGCCACCAGCTGTGGGAAGAAGGTGGTGTAGAAGCCGAAGTCGAGCACGTTCGACGCATGCTTCACCTTTCCCTTGTACACATCCACGATGTAGCTTATGTTCTGGAAGGTGAAGAAAGAGATGCCCACAGGCAGCAGGATGACCGAAGCGTCGAAGCGCGCAGTGGCGGTGAAGTGGTTCGACCAACGCGCCAGCACGTTCACCGCTTCCAGGTGTGTGTGGAACACCGTGTTGTAGATATCGGTGAAGAAGTAGGCGTACTTGAAGTAGGAGAGCACCAGCAGGTTCACCACCACGCCGAGAATCATCAGTGCCTTGGCCCTCTTGCGCTTACCGTCGGTGCGCAGCGTGTCCATACGGATGCCCAGTATCCAACCCACGAAGGTGGCGAAGATAAGCAGCAGCACGAAGAGGCCCGAGGTCTTGTAGTAGAAGAAGAGGCTCACGAGGAAGAGGTATCCGTTCCTCATCAGGCGTCGCCCTTTCGAGAAGGGACGCTTGCGGCCGCCCACCTCCACGATGGCGCAGAACAGGGCGTAAACCAGCAGGAAGAAAGCCCAGAAGTTGAACTGGGTGAAGAGCAACGGGTGGGAGTTGTCGAAGGCGAAGAGGTCAGTAAGATATGAGAGGAACAACTTTCGGGGGAGGTATTAATGCGTGAATGTGTGAATGCTTTGATGCTTGAATGATGTAGTCATCGGTCTATAGGCGAATATTTCGTGGTGTTGGGCATGTTTCTGTTGTCGGGTTTGTTTTCTGCGGCAGCCTTCTTGCCTGCTGCCTTGAAGAAAGCCTCCACGAAGAGGTCTCCCAGCAGCTCGTAACCCGCGCGGGTGAAGTGGATGCGGTCGTTCTGCGCCAGCTTCTCCAGACGCCATTTGTCCATCGACTCAAGTCCGCCCATGATTTCGAACTGATCCCACACCGCTCCGCCTGTCTCTTTGGCCAAGCGGTAGAAGACATCGCGTGCCATCAATCCGTTCCGGTTCACGTGATAGACTCCGCGTTTCACCCTCTTGAAGCTGTCGTTGTTCGTGATGAAGACGAAAGCGCATTCGGGCGACACTTCCCTTATCGTCTTGCAGAGCTCCAGGTAGTTCTGGCGGAACACAGCTGTGTCGAAGTCTTTCGAAGCCGCGTCGTTGATGCCTATGCCGAAGATCACCATATCTGGCCGCACTATCTTCAGGTCTTCCGCCAGATAGGGACATTTCTGCGTGTAGTCGGGCACGGCGGCGCCGTTCACTCCCACCGAGTGAAAGGTCACACCCGACCGCTTATTGCCTAGATAGACACCCGTGAGGGTGAATGTGTGCAGCGAGTCGCAATCCAGCACCACCGCGAACGAATCCACTTCGGAGTGCAGGTTGAATACGAAGCGTCTCGAAGCCTCGTCCACGTATGAGGGCCACACCTCGCGCTCCTCGACCCGCAATGTCGGCACCACCCCTTGGGGCGAGTAGCCGAGCAACACTATGCGGTCGGTATGCCAATCTATCGTGCTGTCGTTATTCCAAAAGCGTATCACCGAGAAGGTGTCGGCCGCCGTCACCGCAATGCCGCACAATCCGAGCTCCTTCTGCGGCTCTTTATACACGTTGCGCGTCAACCCCATCTTCTCCTTGCAGCTTATGCGGTAGTCAGCCGGGTTGTTGCATTTCGCCGCCGCCGAGTAGGGGAACACCAGCCCTCTGTCCGACGCTCCCACGCTGTTCACCAGATGCCGTCTGATGCGATGGCTCATCGTGCCCGCCTGCACATGCGAGCCTCCGATATGCATGATGCTCACACGTCCGCGACCGTTCTGCTGAAGGGCGTTCCATTTCTCGATGAAGCTTCTCATCGTCGCCGACGAGGTGTCGTATTTCAGGGTGTTGGCTTCAAGCTTGATCTTGGCGTGCTTGAAGTTTTTTATCGACTTCTCGACCGACTGCGCCCCGACCCCGCCACACAAAAGCATGACGGCAATCAACATTATATAGTACCTAATACAGCTCAAAACTAATAACTCTAAACTTTAAAACTCTAAACTAGAAACTAAAACTAATCCCTATATCCTATCGTCCGTCTCACCTCCTCGATGGTTTTCCTTGCGTTTTCGCGGGCTTTCTCTTTCCCTCTGTCCAGAATCCTGGCCATACCCTCCTCGTCAGCCATATATTCAGCTATACGCTCTCTTATCGGAGCCACAAACGCCACCATATCCTCAGCCAACTGTTTCTTCATGTCGCCGTAGCGTATCTGGCAGTTGTTATAGAGTTCGTCGAAGTGAGCCACCGCCTCGGGTGAGGAGACAGCCCTCATCAGCGCGAAGAGGTTTTCTATCTCTTCTGGCTTCTTCTGGTTCATTTCCGTAGGGCCGCTGTCGCTCTTGGCTTTCATCACTTTCTTGCGTATCACCGCATCCTCGTCGGTGAGGAAGATAGTGCTCGCCTCGCCCTCGCTCTTGCCCATCTTGCCGGCACCGTTCAATGCCGGAATCTTCACCAAACCCGTAGACGACCCTATGGCCTGAGGCAGCGGGAATACCTCTTTCCCGTACATGTTGTTGAAGCGCTGGGCGAACACACGCGTCATCTCCAGATGCTGCTCCTGGTCTTTGCCTACTGGCACCTTGTTTGCTTTGTGTATCAGGATATCCGCCGCCATAAGGGTGGGGTAGGTGAGCAAACCTGCGTTCACGTTGTTCGGGTTCTGGCGCACTTTGTCTTTGAACGAGGTCACCCTCTCCAGCTCGCCCAGGTAAGCGTTCATATTGAAGAAGAGGTACAGCTCGATGGTCTCCGGAAGGTCGCTCTGCAGGTATATCGTAGCCTTCTCCGGGTCAAGTCCTGCGGCGAGGTAAGCCGCCATGATCTTGCGGGCGTCGCCGTAGATGCTTCCCGGCGTCGGATGCGTCGTCAGCGAATGGTAATCCGCGATGAAGAAATAGCAGTCGTATTCCTCTTGCATCTTCACGAAGTTGCGCAGAGCGCCGAAGTAGTTTCCCAGATGCAGGTTTCCAGTCGGACGGATGCCGCTGCACACAATGTCTCTATTTTTCATAATGTTTCAGTTTTCACTTTTAGTCGCCCATGCGGGCACTCTCTATTCTCGATTTAGATGCAAAATTACAGATAAATATTAACATGTCGCACCCCTCAACCGCCCAATTTTCAACTATAGTATGTCAACTAATCAACGACCGCAACTCTGGCAGCAACCCTTTGTCGGCTGGGAGCCATCTTACCGAGTCGAGCTGGTTAGCCGAGAGCCATCGGGCGGCCTCGTGCTCGTTGAGGTGTAGCGAGTCGCTTGCCAGCGAGCAGAGATAGCAATGCATCGTAAGGTGAAACACAGGGTAGTCGTATTCTACGGTCGTCAGAAACCGCTCCACATCTATCTCCGCCGAAAGCTCCTCTCGTATCTCCCTCTTCAGCGCCTCCTCGGGCGACTCTCCCGCTTCAATCTTCCCGCCAGGAAACTCCCACCAGTCTTTCCAGTCGCCGTAACCCCTCTGGGTGGCGAAGATTTTGTCGCCTTTCCTGATAATGGCGGCCACAACCACTATCTGCTTCATCTTATCTCCACTGCCGGCCATCCGTAATCTTGGTAATAATGCACCTTCATGTTGTGGCTGCACACGTACACTCCCAGTTGCTCGTTGCGTACGGCTTCGCGCACCTGTTCGTTGGAGTGGACGTTCTCGTAGATGTCGTAGTAGCTGCCAAATATTCGCTTGGCGCTGGCTATGTTGCCAGCACCGTCCACCGTCTGTTCGAAGCCGGTAACCTTGTATTTGCCGCCCTCCTTGTTCAAAGTCATTGCACCCGCATGATTGCCTCCGGAGACACATTTTAGAGTGTCGCCCGCCAGGTTGTACCACATCACCCAGAAGTCGCCCCACACCTGCGTCTCCTCCTCGTGCACCATCATCAGGATGGGTATGCAGAGCTCCCCTTTCGCGTAGTGCTCGCCTATCTCGTTGGTCAGATAGTCGCTTACGGCTTTCCTTACCGCCTGCTCCTCGCGGTTCTGCGCTATATGACGTATGCAGTCGGCCTTATGCTCGTCGAAGTCGGCGATGAGCCATACTCCGTTCACCTTCTCCATAGCAAGTTTGTGCTCCTCAATGTCCGACATCGGGTCAAACGAGCCGTCCTCCCATTTTTGTCGCACGTTGATAGTGGCCACAGCGTGTGTTTTGTCGGTCAGCTCGACGCCAACTACCTCGAAGTCGGCTATCGTGCCGCCGTTGCCCGTCACGAAGTAGTAGAGCCATTCGTGGTCGAGCGCTTCGAATTCCGGCAGGAGGTTAAACATAGTGTCCAGCACCGCGTAGAATTCCTCGGTCATATAGTCGCGCGACTGCTCAAGCAGCTCATGGTCGGGGATATACTTACACAGTTCCGCAGCCCTTTCCTTGAGCTGCTTTTCTTCATTGTTGTTGCAAGCCACCATAAGCAAGGCCGCCGCAACGATAAAAGCAAATTTTTTCATTGTTGTTTATTTATCAATTCTTGTTCAAAATCACCAAAGCCGCAATAACCCCGGGCACCCATCCGGCACATGTGAGGATAAGGACTATGAGAAACGAGCCGCACCCGCGGTCGATCACCGCCAACGGCGGGAAGATGATTGCTAAAAGCACTCTCCAGAATGACATTGTCTTATTGTTTTATTCGTTCTTCATTTCTTCCTATGAGACGTTGCATCACTACGGCGCAGGAAGCGTCGCCGGTCACTGACATCACCGTCCTTCCCATATCTATGATGCGGTCGATGCCCGCCGCCACAGCCACACACTCCACCGGGATGCCCGCCGAAGCGAACACCATAGCCATCAGCGCCAGGCTTCCACCTGGGATTCCGGGTGTGCCGATAGAAGCCACCGTCGAGGCGAAGGCGATAGCCAGATACTGTCCCATCGTGAGCTCTATCCCGCAGCATTGCGCCATGAACACCGACGCCACACCCAGGTATATGGCCACTCCGTCCATGTTGATGGTGGCGCCCAGCGAGAGTACGAAACGGCCCGTATCCTTGCTCACCCCCATCTTCTCGGTACATTGCATCGTGTAGGGCAGCGTCGCCACCGACGAGTCGCTCGAGAAAGCGAAAAGCATGGCGGGTTGCAAACCTTTGTAAAACTTCAACGGCGACATCTTGCCCAGCAGCCCCACCGCCGAGCTGTAAACCACCGCCGCGTGGATGAAGAAACAGAGGTAAGCCAACCCCAGCAACGCAGCGTAGGAGGCCAGCACCGAAGGCCCGTTGTCCACAACTACAGGCGTCAGCATGCAGAACACCCCGAGGGGTGCCAACGCCATGATGTATCCCAGCACCTTGCCCACCACCTCGTTGAGGCTCAGCGTCACCTTCCGCGCCATCTCGCCCTTCTCGCCCACATGCACCATAGCGATGCCGAAGAAGAGAGCTATCACGATGACCGGCATCATCTCCATCTTGACGAACGGCTCTATGATATTGCTGGGAAACATGTTGACCACCTGATCCATCACCGAGAGTCGCTGCACCTCGACGGCCCCGCCCGCCGATTCGGGAGCGATATGTATGAGCGGTATAACCCCTCTCAGAAGGCTCGGCACCACCAAACCCAAGGTGACCGCGAAGAGGGTCGTCACCATAAAGTAGAGCAGGGCGCGCAACCCCAGCGAGCCCACCTTCTTCACGTCGTTCATCGAGAGGATGCCCGCCATGATGGAGAATAGCACCAGCGGCACCACGATAAACTTCAGCAGGTTGAGGAAGATGGTGCCTATGGGTTTGATATATCCGTTGACGAAGTCGGCTTGATGTTGCAGCAGCATGCCCGCCACCACCGCGAGCAGCAGCGCGAGGGCGATCTGGGTGGTGAGCGACGGTTTTCTTCTTAGCAGTTTCATCGGTTTTTGGGGATTTACTGAGGCAGACGGTCGGCTTTGCGGTAGCCCATGCCGGTCATGTGGCATACGAGACGGCCCACCTGGTCGGTGATGCGCACTTCGGCCGAAGGTATCTTCTTGTGGTCGGCTACGTGTATCGCTTCGGCACGCAGACGGTCGCCCGCCTTCGCACCCGAGAGGAACATGATGGTGTAGCTTATGCCCAGCGTGAGGTTCCCTTGGTGGTTCATCAGAGCCGCCATCGCCAGGTCGGCCAGCGTGAAGAGGGCTCCGCCCTGACAGACGTTGCCCGCGTTCAGGTGGTCGTCGCCCACCGTCATCTCCGCCACAGCATGCCGCCCGTCCACTTCGGTGATGCGGCACCCCGCCTTAGCCGCAAAGCGGTCGTTGCTATTCAGTATGTCTTGTATATTCATCAGTTTAACATATAATTACAGACTTGTTTCAGTTAGCGAAGATACACTTTTTCCAACGAATAATTACTATTTCGTTACACTTTTTCCAACGAATAAATGGTGTTTCGTTACACTTTTTCCAACGAAAGGGGCTTGATTTGTGCGTTCTCAACAAATTTCTTCGGCGGCCAGCGATGAGGCTTGTTCCTCGTCGAGAGGGTAGGGCTGAGGCTTGTGGCGGTAGAGCGACAGGAGGTTCTCGTTGAGCTGCAGCTCCACCCTGCGCATTGTCTGTTCTATGGCCGACGCCTTCAGCTCGCACTCCCAGATGACTATCACCCTCCAGCCGTTTTCCATCAGCAGCTGGCAGTTCCGCGTGTCCCGTTCCTGGTTCCGCCTTATCTTGTCCACCCAGAATCCCCTGTTCGTCAGCGGAATCTTACAACACGTGGAATCCTCTATACACTCACGCATTAACACATTCACGCATTCACGCATTCTCACCCCGTGTCCATGCCAGAAGCACCCGTTGACGAAGATAGCCGTACGGTAGGGGCGCATCACGATGTCCGGCTTGCCCGGCACCGACTTCACGTTGAGTCGGTAGCGGTAGCCATGCGACCAAAGCCAACGCCGCACTTTCAGCTCCGGCTTCGTGGCCTTCGAGCGGATGTGCGACATACAGCGGTGCCGCTGTTCAGGAGTCATCGTGTCGGACATTACTGGAGTCGCTCTAATGAGGTATCGGAGAATGTGTGTTGAATCGGCAGTGGAACAATCTTGTAATCAGAGAACATCGAGCGAGAAAATTTGAGGTCGAAAGTGATGCGTAGCTTGTCATTTTCTGCTCCTTTGGCCTGATTCGATGTATGTATTCCTGTTACAAGGTACAGGTCACGGATTCCCTTGTCTGGTATATATGGGGCGAAATAATCCATTCCGTCCAGTGGTATGGTTGTCGGGAAGGTGTCTCCAGAGTAGTATAGTGTGGCAGTGCCACTGAGGAAATTGGCGTATTGAGGATTATCGGCTTTCACCACCCCGATAAGGACACGGTTCTTTACCTCCAAAGTGGTGCCTTTCTGAGGGATGACTTGCTCGACAATCTCCACGGCGTGTTTGTGCAATAAGTCCTTGATGAACTTGGACAATAATTCGTGCTGGTCGTCACCTGGACGCATGGGGAAGGCTCCGATGTTCACCTCATCGACGCTCTTGCGGAACCGCGAGAGTTCGTCCATCTGACCGGGGAAGAGGATATAGCCGCCGATGACTTCTTTCTTCAGCCTTTCGTCGGAATTCTTACTGCTGAAATAGATGGCATCTCGGTAACGGTGCATCTGGTTGATGGCGTCGTCGGGTGGCACATCGTTCGCACCGTCCTTTTCCAGCCGGTATTTGGCATCGAAGAGGTAGGTCAGCTTCATGCTCTCTTGCAGGTCGTCTTTGGTCAACTGCAACACGATGTCGGGCTTCTGCGGCACGGTTTTCGATTCCATGTCTCCGATACCTTTAATATCATCATGTTTGTCGTCATGTCGGGGATTATAGACCAGCTCAGCGAGGGTAATATCCTCTTTTTTGAATATAATCTTCGAATGTTCGCCTTTGCCAAGACTATAGGTAAAGAGTCCGCTCAACTCAGTGCGGTCAATCTGTTCTGGCGTGATACCGGTCAACTCTTTGACCACCTTCTCCACCTGGATAAAGCACCATATCTCATACAGCGTGGCGATATCCTTGGTTTCCATGCGGTAGAGGCCGTCGTTGAGGCTAAACGATTTTTGTAGTATAGCGAAGGTACGATAGATTTTCGAGTAGTTTACATCCCGCTGCAACACCAGCGACTCTTGCTTCAGTCCTTCGTATGGTCCCACCGTGCGGAAGAACGGATGATGGGATAAACGGTTGAGTTCGTCGCGGGTGGCTGATATCAGAGCTTTCTTGCTGTCGGCAATGTTTTTGTCCAATGCCAGTACTCTTGAGGCCAATGCCGAGTAGCGTTTTTGGACGGTCAGCAAGGCATGCTTTAGGAAACGGTTTTCCGGAGTGTTATAGGTGTTCTGCTGTTCCTCCATACGGTAGAGTCTTGCCTCCTCGCTGCGGTGTTCGGCAAATTCTTGTTCCAACTGTGGGGTGAAATGGCGTATCTGGTCGGCACGTTTGTAGGTGTCGATGGTGCGGAGGCGGTGACGCGGACGGTCGATGATATTGTGGCAAGCCTGTACGAATTGCGACTGTAGTCCTTCGAAGATATTCCACCAGATGATATCGTAACTTTCGCCCTGTTCCTCTTTGATGCCGTGGTAGGTTCGTTTCAGGTAGTCGAGCGATAGCATGCGGTATTCCGCCTCAATGTCAGCCAGTATCTTCTTCCAATCGCTGTGATAGTCCAGCTTGGCCGAGATGACATCGTATGAGAAAACGAAGCGTTTCTGCACCCCATCGATGGTGTAGCGTATCGGCATATCGGCACGCCCCACCTCGTTCTGGTAGTTCACGAATCCCGTCAGCACCTGCTTCCCTTTCTTCCACGAGAAGCGCTCATTGACATCCTTCCGCGGACTGTCAAAACAGGCCTCCGTCACCTTGCCGTTAGCAAAGTCCACCCATACGCTGTAGTCCGTCTGCTCGAAGAACACGGCTGGTTCTGTCTCCATCCCTTGTGATATGGGCCTCTCCTCGAAAGTTACACTTTTCACCCCCTCGCTCCATCGGTAGGTGGAGGTCAACTTCTCCTTGCCGAGATTCGCCACTCCTTTCTGCCATATGGGCTCGAAGCGGGTGCTCTCGACAGTGAGGATGAAGTCTTCGTGTTCGATGCGTAGGAGTTCCATAAAGCTATTTTTCTGGCGGGACAGAGGTGTATTTCTGTTGACTGCTACGAGGCTTGTCTGGTGATGTCATCCATAACTTCTTCCCAAGAAGCGGGTTGATGTATTTCTGTCTTAGCCAGTTGGAGTCTTTTAAACGCAAAAACTCTTTTATCTCGTTCAAAGTACGTGGCTCCTTGCAATAAGCAATAATAAGTTTCTCCTGATGGAGTATTCTGATAGATTTTTCTTGTGGGGTAACTTGTGGGGTAACTTGTGGAGTTTCTTGTGGGGTGAATTGTAAATCGCTGTTTCTTATGGATTTATCTTGTGGGGTAACTTGTGGGGTACCCCATAAGTAATCTTTGTTTATTTGATACATGGTCCAGCGACCTTTGCCTATCTGTGTCAAGTAGTTCCTTTCAACAAGGCTTGATAGCAGATGCCCCACCTCCAATGGATTTTTCTCCAGCAGAACCTGTATCGTGCCATTGTCGACCTCGTCCTCAAGCATGGCTGTTGCCAACACCCGCTTCTCGGTGCCATTCAATTGGCTGAACTCATCGCCAAATAATTCTTGAAGTCTATTGGTAATGTCAACAGGCATTAGGGATACCATCCATATTTTCAAATCCACAGTTCGCAAGTCTGAGGTCTCTCTTAGATCGGGTTTGCGCCATTGTTCTTGTCTACATGCATCAAGAATTGTTGGGAATCCACTGCCGATATTATCGCCATACCCAATCATTCTGAACATGTCCTGTAGTCTGGGGTTTCGTGCTGCGGTGTGGTTGCCCTCGTAAATTCTTTCAACAGGAATTCGCAAACTACCTGGATTCGAGAAATAAAAAAGATTCTCCCTTTTCTCCACACGCAACACTCCTGTAATCATGTAGTCGGCGTGAATAATCATATTGGTCACCGCCTCGCGCACGGCACGGAGCACCGGCGAATCGTCATCCCTTGCTATTCCATTCAGCACAAATGGTCGGTGAATGTCTGCCGTAAGTTTCCCCACCACTCTATGGAAGAAGTTGTATAGATTGTTCTCCCATGTCCCGTCGTATGTGAGTCTGTCGCTCCATCGCTGTCCGTCGGCAAGATGTGCTTTGTCAATGTAATCCATCCTGATGTTGTCAAAGCGTTCCCTGATCGACAGTCCTTTCCCGAACATGAGCAATCCCGCCATAGTCAAGCCTTCCCGCTTTTGTTTCCTGTTGACGGTATAGCCGCCGAGACTTTTCAGAAAGGATTTGTCGTCAAGTTGGTTAAAAGCATGCACCTGGTTTCTGACGGCAAACTCGTTGCGATAGGCGTGCAGAGAGTCGAGGTCTATGTCGTCCATGGTGTAGTCTTCGAGGAACATCCCGTCGCATCCTTGTTCATTGGCATCCCTCAGCATGGCTCTCACCTCTGTCTCGTTGCAGTGGAAGTCTCCCTCGTAAGTCCTTTTGAAAGTACCCTTTATGGGATTGCCGTTGATGTATACCGGTCGTTGGCGATAATCGGCTTGTGGGATGTCAATCACGATGACCTCCTTGCCGTCAACAACAACAGGATATACATTCTCGTCTTTCAGTATGTTGACGTTGGTTTTGTCTCCGTTGATGGTATTCCAAAAGTCAGCAATGGCTTTTGCTACGTTGGAGACGCCCTTGATGACAAACCGCTTTCTTGGATTAGGCTCACTTGTGTTTTCTTGCACACCCAAGAGTATTGTGCCGCCGTAGGTGTTTGCAAACGCAGAATATGTTTCCCAGATGGATTTAGGCAAACTCTTTCCGCATTCTTTGCACTCCAGGTGAATACTTTCACCGTATAGTAATAACTCTTTTATTTCAGGGCTTTTCATCATGACTTCTTTGGGGGATAACGGGTTCCGAAAAGGAATATTATGCCCAGTAGCTGGTAAAGCCGGTGGCTTTCAGCTTGGCGAGCATCTCGTCGATTTTAGTGGCGGAGATGCTTTTCTGTGCAGGTTTGCCCTCTTCTACGGGTGGGATGGCGTTGACGATATGCTCTTCCACAAGCTTCTTCAGCTCTGTCAGGGGCTTCTCGGTGCGGTCGCTGTCACCTTCTATGCGGGAGAGAATCTTCATAGAGGTCATCTCGTCGAGGGTCTGCCACAGCTGGCTGTCTGGGGCCAGAGCCTTGCGATTCACGGCGTACATCAGGAACTCGTTGCGGGTGCGGTAGGCTATCTTGAAAGGTGTGCCCTCCAGGATGGAGTTCACCTGCTCCAGGTAGGCCAGCACTTGGTCGCAGAGGTCGCGGTTGTCTTCGTACACGTCGCAGCCTTCGGCGGTATCGCCCATGATGCTGTTGCCGATATAGCCTATCTCGTTGCCGGTGCCTTTCTCCAAGCCGCCGTGCAGGTTCACCTCGTTCATCTCGATAGTCATAGCGCGGTCGAGCACCTTACGGCTGAACGAGAAGGTGGTCTCGTCCATATTCACCGTACCCACCACGAAGAGGTTCTGCGGGATGGTCAGACGGCGACTTGCCCCGCGGTCCTCGTCATCGAAGAGCTGCGCTATCAGGCTGTGGTACCACGGCTCGTCAACATATTCGATGATGGGGTCGGTGGTGATAGTGCCGTCGGAGTTCAGTTTGCGGCTCTCGATGACCGACAAGTATTCGGCGAAGTATTGCTCCACAGGGGCGAGGTTCATCTCATCGAGGCAGAGGAAGTAAGGCACCTCGGGCTCTTTGAGTGCTGCCGCCAAGAAACGCAGGAATGGCCCTACGACGAATTTTTCGCCGTTCAGACGCGACACATAGCCAATCATCTCGCTGCTGTCGTGCCAGTTGGGCTTCACCTGCACCATGCAGAAGTTCCTCGGATTGTTATTCTCGTATTCAGGGTCGCCCTCCTTCCAGCAGGCTTTCGCCATCTCCCTCACAATGCGGCTCTTCCCCGTTCCCGAGATTCCCGCCAACAACATAAAAGGCTTCGTCCGCAAGGCGGTGAGGTAGGGTATGAATGACTTGTTGGGTTGAATCTGTATTATGGTATCTTTAGTGGCGGATGCTGCGCGGATAATGCCTTCTTGTCCCAGAACCATCTTGGCCATTACACCAAGGGTTGCGCCATACCCATATTCATATTTGTCAATTTTACTTTGTCCTGATATTTTGAAGCGCACCTCATTGATTGGCACATCAGGATGCTGTTCAATATAGGACACAAACTCCTGAACCAAAGCTTTTGATATGGTTCTATAACCTTCCGCTCCTTTGCTTACAGACTTTACAAGATAGCAAAGCCTATCTTCATCAAGTATAGTTACCTGACCATTGTTGGAGACATCGCCTTTATGCAGTTGAATTATAGTTTTCATATTTTACTCTTATACTGGCATGGCCTGATAGACTTTGCCATTTATTAGTTTTCCATTTTTATGTTTATCCCGTTTGATTCCGTCACTCCCCCAAGTTCCCCATTGTTTGAAAAAGAAGGCAGAACCTTGCAGTTTGCACTGTTCTTGTATTGACAACGCCCATGCTTCTTTCATTGGGCGAGCTTGTGGCCCACTCTCACCGCCAACAATTACCCAATCAATACCTGATAGATTCAATATACCTAAATCTTCAATCAACGGTTCACATGATAAAAATTTTATTGGGGCTTCAAGATCACGTAAATACTCTATTTTCGGTTTTGAAGAAACTGCTTCCACTGTAACACCTAACCACGCATTGATAGGAATGTTGTGAGAATGGAAATATTCGGCCATTCTGTCAGCTCGTTTGGTAAGTAGTTGATAACGGTGTTGCGGAGTACAATGTATCGTATCCATCACTTTGTCAACAAATGAGAATGGGACATCCTTATGAAAAAGATCACTCATTGAGCAGACAAATATCGTATGAGGCTGTCTCCATTGTAACGGTTCCTCAAGACATTCTTCATGCAATGTCACCTCAAAGCCATTGGAATATTTAGGCAACCCCATTGCTTTTAACCTGCGCGTCATGACTTCTGCATAGCAATGAGCACATCCCTGTGAAATCTTGGTACACCCAGTAATAGGATTCCAAGTCTTGTCTGTCCATTCTATTTTTGTTGTTTTCATTATTCAAATAATAAACTACGTTGACCACTAGCATCTATTTCCTTTGTTGCTTTCTTCCAGAATTCAATGCCTTTACTGCTTGAGGTGGCAAAAAGGATGTCATATAAATTTCTGATTGGAGTATAGTCAAAGTGATTGAATCCTATCCTTTGTAATGATTTTTTGTATGTTTCGCGGAAATATGTTCTTAGCGTAACATAGTCTTTTGAATCACATAATGCTTGGTTGCGTCTGGAATTAAAGAAATTGTCGCTTCCAAGGAACCGAATGTATTTTTCTGCACGGTTGGGGTCAGAAAAAGCCATTGGAATGTTTCTATTAAAATCAGTATTAGTTGCAATGTTTATTATCAAATCAAATTTAGGCATGCATGAGGCGATACTCTCCAGCAAAGAGAATGGTACGCTGCAATCGGTAGGATCGATAAGAATTAAATTTAGGCAATCATTAGAAAACTGGCTAAGGTCATTGGAAATTGAAGTTGGATTGTTGTAATCTCCATGCTTGGCTATGGCCTTATGGGAAAGACCTAGGCTTTGAATCCTCTGGTTGAGAGTGTCCACAACGGTATCGTTGTAATCATAAAAAATGGCTCGATTGATATGTTCAAAACATTTGTGTTGTAATATGGAAATCGCTGTTCCATCAAACTCTTGACCAGAAGAACGATTTATACACCTTCCGGGCCCACTGCAAATCTCAATATAATTCAACTTCCATTTGTATTTCATTCCTCCGGCAAAAATACCAAAGTATTGATATAGTAAATATATTTTTTCTTCTGCCCAAGCACCAACACATCTTACAGGAAGATTATCCTTTGCGGATTTAACAGAAATGCATAAGTCGTTTTCAGTTTTATTCTGTCGAGTTTCCTTATTGCAATTCCTACTGCACAAAGGATTGTCTTCCCTATTTAATTCCAATCGAGATGCCATAATATATATGCTTCAATATCATAGATTGTCTTTAAGAGATCTTTTCAGCGCCTACAAATATTCCAAATTCAGATTCCTGTACTAGGTGTTCTCGTAGTTTTGTTTGTTTTCCGTGATTTTATTATACAAGTTTCCTAAAGCTTTTGCTGGTCAATGCCTCTGAAATTGTTGATTTCAATTTTCTTAAATCCGTCCATAGCGGTTGCTCTATTATTGTTTCTATATGTAAAAATATAAATTGCAAAGATACGAAAAAAACTCAATATTACACACTCATATTCTGTTCGGGAATTACATATTTTTTCAGATGTATATAAATGCCTTAGATTTAGTTCTTTACACAGGGCGCTTCGATCTAGCTTCGATTTAGCTTCGATCTAGTTTCGAGTTGGCTTCGAATTCTCGCCCCCATCTCTTCGATGTCGCTACCACCTGGATTCGTCTTGAACTCATTTTGACTTCGTGTCAGTTGGATTCGGAAATATTGTGTACCTTTGCGGTCGAATTGAAAAACCAGATAATCACGCTGAATGTCAAGAAACGAGAACAATAGTACGTCGAAGAGCATCGTCTTGCTCGCTATGCTGCTGGGCCTCCTGGCTGGCATCGTCATCGCCCCTAACGTGAAGAAGGGCGGCGTGGCCGACCTCTCGGGCGAGAAGTCGACGGTGGAGGAGGCTTATGAGCTCATCGAAAGCGCCTACGTCGACTCGCTCAAGGGCGACAGCCTCGACGGGCAGCTCGTGCGTGGCATGCTGGAGATGCTTGACCCTCACAGCAACTACCTCTCGGCTAAAGAGCTGGAGCGTCAGCATGAGGAGCTGAGCGGCGGATTCGACGGCATAGGGGTCATCCTGCGCCACAGGAACGACACGGTGTGGGCCGGCGAGGTGCTCAGGGGAAGTCCGGCTGAGGGCATCGTGCGTCCGGGCGACCGCATCATCGCGGTGGACGACAGCGTGGTGTCGGGCGTCAAGCGCGACGCCGAGGAGACGGTGAGGCTGATTCGCGGCCGCAAGGGGACGCGCGTGCGTCTCACCCTCCTCCGCGGCAAGGCTTCGGCCAAGCAGGAGGTGACGATTGTGAGAGGCTCGATAGCGGTGCCGAGCGTGGCTTACAGCGGCATGCTGGACAAGGAGACGGGCTACGTGAAGGTGACCCGCTTCGGCGAGACCACATACAAGGAATTCCACCGTGCGCTGGCTAACCTCAAAGCCCAGGGGATGGAGCACCTGGTGATCGACCTCAGGGGCAACGGGGGCGGATTGCTCGACGTGGCGGTGAATATGGCTAACGACCTGCTGCCTCACGGCCGCCTGATCGTCTACACCGAAGGGGCTCACCACCGCCGTACGGACACCTACGCTCGCGGCAGGGCTTTCTACGAGGGCAAGGTGACGGTGATGATCGACGAGCTCTCGGCTTCGGCAAGCGAGGTGCTGGCGGGCGCCATCCAGGACAACGACCGCGGCGAGATAGTGGGCCGCAGGAGCTTCGGAAAAGGGCTGGTGCAGCAGCAGTTCCCCATGAAAGGGGGCGCGGCGCTCTGGCTCACGGTGGCTCGCTACTACACCCCGTCGGGCCGCTGCATCCAGAGGCCTTACGACAAGGGGTCGGACGAATACTACGAGAGCTACCTCGAGCGCATGCTGGCTGAGATGGAGAGCGACTCTATAGTGTCGGCCATCACCGACACCACGAAATACTACACCAAGAAGGGCCGTGTCGTCTACGGCGGCGGCGGCATCTTCCCCGACAAGGTGCTTTCGTATCTCAGAGACGAGGACCTGGTGTATGTGAACAGCTTGATAAACAAAGGATGCCTGATGGATTTGGCGCTCGACCTGGTGAAGTGCGACTACGAGGGTCTTATGAAACGCTATCCGAACGAGGACGCCTTCGCCGACCGCTACGTGGTGGACAACGCGATGATGGAGCGGCTCTACGCCTACGGCGCGAAGAAAGGGGTGAAGAAAGATGCCAAAAGTGCAAGAAAATACGACAAACTGCTACGAACTACTATGAAGGCCTACATCGGCGAGTGCCTCTACGGAACGGAGACCTTCTACCGCATCAACGCCGCCAGCGACCACGAGCTGCAGCAGGCGAGAGGGAAGGAGTGAGTGTTTGAATGCTTGAATGTGTGAATGCTTGAGTGAATAAAGGGTCGCTTCGCTCAAAATCAATAAAAAATCAATCAGAAAATTTTAAAAAGAAGAGTTGAACGATTTTGAGGACGAAGTCCGACCATTATTAAAGACAAGAAAGACAAAGAAGACAAATAGTGGTGATTTTCATTACGGAAACAGGCGGAAAACTCGGAAGCATTACGGAAATGTGGGTCGCTTCGCTCAAAATCATAAAAAAATCAATTAGAAAATTTTAAAAATGAAAAAAAATATCTGTTTTATATTGGCTGTGGTTTTCTGTCTTAATGTCTGGGGGCAGAAGATCGAACTGAGCGGAACGGTGACGGGCCTGCCCGAGGGGACGAAGCTGGTGGTGGCCGAGGCCGTAGGGTCGAAGCTGGTGGCGCGCGACACGCTCACCCCCGCCTCGAACGGCAAATACAAGGTCACCCTCAAAGCTGAGCAGCCGACCCTCTTCATCCTGCAACCGCAGATGCAGAAAGGGCCGCAGGTGCACCTCATGGCGATGCCCGGCGACAAGAGCCTCTCGATGAACCTGCGCTACGACGCGCAGCACAACTTCCTCCAGGTGGTGGCGTCGAAGGGGTCGCGCAACATGGAGGTCTACCAGAAGTTCAACGCAGCCCTCTACGGCTCGCTGGCCGACTTCGACCGCATCAACGTCGAATACCACAACCCGGCGACCGACGACTCGCGTAAGAAAGTGCTGGCTCAGGAGTCGCAGGCGGTGCAGGTGAGCCAGAAGCTCTCGATAAAGGAGACGATAGGCAACTACAGCGACTGCCTGATGAGCGCCTTCCTGGTGACCTACTTCGACAACGACTTCGCCACCTACTGCGACCTCTACGAGCAGGTGCTCGGAAAGCTGGGCACACAGTATGCCGACAACCAGTTTGTGGCTAACATCGCCCACATGGTGGCTACGAGCCTCAAGGAGGGATCGCTGGCGCCGGAGATCGAGATGAAAGACAAGGACGGCAACATACGCAAGCTGAGCGACCTGAGGGGCAAGGTGGTGCTGATCGACTTCTGGGCTTCGTGGTGTGCTCCCTGCAGGGCCGAGCTGCCTAACGTGGTGCGCCTCTATAACAAATATAAGGACAAGGGGTTTGACATCTACAGCGTGTCGCTGGACAAAGACCGCAACGCCTGGCTGCAGGCGATACAGAACACCGGTCAGGTGTGGCCGAACCACGTGAGCGACCTGCAAGGATGGACCTCCAGCGGCGGCCGCGCCTACGGCGTGAGCTCGATTCCCCACACGGTGCTCATCGACGCCAAAGGCCGCATCATAGGAAAGAAACTGAGAGGCGAAGAGCTGGCTAACAAACTGCAAGAGATATTCGGTGAATAAGACTCACCCCCGACCCCTCTCTGTTTAGAGAGGGGAGAAAAAAAAGGTCGCTTCGCTCAAAATCATAAAAAAATCAAATAGAAAATTTTAAAAATAAGAGTTGAAAGATTTTGAATAAGATTTTCGAATAATTTTGAGGCCTTTAGGCCGACCATTTCCCACTAACGAATTCACACATTAACACATTCACGCATTCAAAATGTACTCCTACGCCTATCCCCGACCGGCTTTGACTGCCGATATCGTGCTGCTCGACAGAGGGCGGCGCGAGGTGCTGCTGATAAAGCGCGGCCACGAGCCCTTCAAGGACTGCTGGGCTTTCCCAGGTGGTTTCTTCGACGAAGAGGACGAGTCGATAGAGGCTACGGCACGTCGCGAGCTGAAGGAGGAGACCGACGTGGAGGAGGTGATGTTGGAAGAACTCTGTGTGGCTTCGAAGAAAGGGCGTGACCCTCGCGGACGGACGGTGACCGTCGTCTTCGTCGCGCTGGTGGACAAGGAAGCCATCAACCCACGTGGGGGCGACGACGCGAAAGAGGCTCGCTGGTTCCCGCTCGACGAGCTGCCGCCCCTCGCATTCGACCACGCGGAAATAATGCAGAAGGCAATAAAGAAATATTTGTAACGTTTCAACATATCAACATATCAACATATCAACGATAACGAAATGAGCATAACAAAAACACAAGTAGAGATGGCGCTGAGCCATGTGGACGACCCCGACCTGGGGCAGAACCTCATGAAGCTCGGCATGATTGAGAACATAAATATCGACGGGTTGAAGATCTCGTTCGACCTGGTGCTGACCACAGCCGGTTGCCCCATGAAGAAAAGGATGAGCGACGACTGCGTGAACGCCATACACGAGTATGTCGACAAGAACGCGGAGGTGACGGTGAACCTCACCACCCGCAAGGTGGAGCAGCCCGACCCGAAAGAGATGTTTCCTAACATCAAGCACACCATCGTCGTGGCTTCGGGCAAAGGCGGCGTGGGCAAGAGCACGGTGGCGGTGAACCTCGCCATCTCGCTGGCTAAGACCGGCGCGAAGGTGGGATTGGTCGACGCCGACATCTACGGCCCTTCGATCCCCATCATGTTCGACATCAAGCAGGAGGACATCTATGGCGAGCGTCACGGCGACAAGACCTACATGGTGCCTGTGGAGAAATACAACATCAAGCTGATGTCGGTGGGATTCCTCGTCGACACCGACAAGGCCATAGTGTGGAGAGGCCCGATGGCGAGCGGCGCGTTGAAGCAGCTGCTCACCGAAACCTGGTGGGGCGAGATCGACTACCTCGTGGTGGACATGCCTCCCGGAACGGGCGACATACAGCTCACGATCGCTCAGACGCTGCCTTCGGCCAGCGCTATCATCGTGAGCACCCCGCAGAAGGTGGCTCTGGCCGACGTGGTGAGGGGTGTGGAGATGTTCCGCAACCCTGGAATCAACATCCCGGTCATCGGCTTCGTGGAGAATATGGCTTACTTCACGCCTGCCGAACTGCCTAACAACAAATACTACATCTTCGGCAAGGAGGGTTGCGCCAACCTGGCGAAGGAGATGGGCATACCGCTGCTGGGCGAGATACCGCTGGTGCAGGCTATCGCCGAATCGGGCGACAGCGGCAAGCCTACGGCCCTGTGGAGCGAGAATCCGACCCCCGAGAGCGAGGCTTTCATGCGGGTGGCGGAGAACGCGATAAAAGAAATTTGCAAACTGAAAACTACATAACGATATGACAGATCAAGAAAAGGCAATCATCGAGCAGAAGGTGAAGAACGCGCTCGACCAGATAAGGGTCTACCTGCAGCAGGACGGCGGCGACGTCGAATATGTGGATATGACCAACGAAGGGGTGGTGATGGTGAGGCTGCAAGGCCATTGCGGCACCTGCCCCCACGCTATGGCTACGCTCAAGCAGGGCATCGAGGCGGCTATGAAGAAAGCTATCCCCGAAGTGAAATCGGTAGAACGTATAGATTGGTAAAAGCTATGGTATACACAAAGACAGGCGATGGTGGCACCACCTCGCTCGTGGGCGGCAAGAGGGTGAAGAAATGCGACCCGAGGGTGGAGTCGTACGGTACGGTTGACGAGCTCAACTCGCATGTGGGCCTCCTGGCCGAATATGCTCGTCCGGTAAGCAAAGAGATCTACACACAGCTGAAAGCCGTGCAGGACGACCTCTTCTCCATCCAGACACTCCTCGCCACCGAGGACGAGGCACTCTATGCCAAGATGCCGCAGATCGGCGACGACGATATCAAACGTCTGGAAGGATGGATCGACGCAGCCGACGCGACCTTGCCGAAACTGCGGTCGTTCGTGACGGCTGGCGGAAGTGTGGCGGGAGCGCAGGCTCATGTGGCTCGCTGCGTCTGCCGCAGGGCGGAACGCCGCGTGGTGGAGTTGACCGACTCCTGTCAGGTGGCTCCCGAACTGATGAGGTATCTCAACCGGCTGTCGGATTACCTTTTCGTCATCTCGCGCAAACTCGTTGTGTCTGAGGGCAAAGAGGAGACGTTCAAAAAAATATAGCTCTCAAATTTTGCCATTATCGTAAAAGGTGTATTTTTGCAGTTGCTTGAAAAAATCAATCAGGCTGTTAAAAAATAGGAAATCACATACATATACAAGGTTGTTTATAATTTAAAAACTATGTATTGGACTCTGGAATTGGCCTCGAAACTCGAAGATGCCCCCTGGCCGGCAACAAAAGAAGAACTGATCGACTACGCTCAACGTACGGGTGCTCCTATGGAGGTGATTGAGAACCTGCAGGAGATTGAAGACGAGGGTGAAGCTTACGAAACCATCGAGGATATATGGCCCGACTATCCTACGAAAGAGGACTTCTTCTTTGAGGAAGACGAATATTGATTGTTGAACATTGAGTTTATAAACGGGTGGCACGTGACTTACTGCCGCCCCTTTTTTATACCTACCGGAATTAAAAAGAGATGAATATAGTTTTTGTCGGATCGGGGAATGTGGCTTCGCACCTCGCGAGGCTCTTCGCGGCTGCGGGTCACCAGATCGCGCAGGTTTGGTCGCGCGACATTAATCACGCCCGCGAGGTCGCTTCGGCGGTAGGGGCTTCGGCGACTGACAAGCTGGAGGCGATAAACCCTCTCGCTGACTTCTACATCATTGCTGTGCCCGACGACAAGATTGGCGAGGTGTCTGAAAGAATGCCTGCGGTGGAGGGTGTGGTGCTGCATACGAGCGGAAGCGTGGCGATGGGGGCTCTGAGGCAGGTGCGTCGTGGCGTGATCTGGTTTCCGCACTCGTTCGTCAAAGGGGCGGAGATGGAATACGACAACCTGAACTGCTGCTACGAGGGGTCGTCGGCTGAGGTGGAGAAGATGATTGAGGAATTGCTGAAAGGGGCGGCGACGAAATGCTACCGGCTCGACAGCGAGCAGCGGAGGTGGGCTCACCTCGCTTCGGTGGTGACCAACAACTTCTCTCATGCGTTGAACACCCTCGGCGAGCAGATAATGGAGCAGCATGGGTTGGATTTCGCTATGCTGCGTCCGCTCATCATGGCTACCGCCGAGCGGGCGATGGAGCCGCGGTTGGCCGAACGGCAGACGGGCCCTGCGGCAAGGCACGACGAGAAGACATTAGAGGCCCACAGGCAGATGCTCGCGGACAACAGGGAGGCGTTGAAAGCCTACGAGGCGATGAGCGAGCTGATTCAGTCGTTCCAGAAGTCGTAGGGGAGGGTGTAGAGCGTGGCGACGTGTTGACGGAGTCGGGGTCGGACGCTGAGGTAATAGCGTGTGTCGTCGGCAATCTTTTCTTTCAATAGTTTTATTACGGCATCATGGCGGGCGGATTGTCCGGCCGCGTGGTAGGCGTGTGCTATGTCGCGCAGGAGGTATCGGTCGGAGACGCAGGCGAGGGGAAGCTGCGCTTCGGTGGTGGTGAGCAGCGTGGCGGCTTTCTTATTGTCGCCCTCGAGAGAGAGCCTCTCGGCAACCATAGCGACCGAACGCCAGTAGGTCTCGATGAACTGGCGCGAGATATGGTCGAGGTGGACGCCTGAGGGGTTGTGCCAACGGATATGGTGCTGGGCATTGTGGACGAACGTCTCGGTGTCGAGGGTGTCGCACGGGAGGTCGGTGAGCCGATAGCAGAGGCCTGTAAGCTGGAGATGACCGTTAAAGCCGTCTCCGTTGTAGTCGTGCATATACTTGGAGAAGAAGACGGGACGGCGGAAGTCGTTGTCAAGGAGGGTTTGGCGCAGCCAATACCGGCCGCCCTTGAGGTTCACGTTGGCTATGGTGATGTCGGGTCGTATGCCTTCGACCTGCTGGGCATACCAGAGGGGGAAGGTGTCGTTGTCGCCGTAGGTGATGAGTATGGCGTCCTGGTCGCAGGAGTTGAGCATATTGGAGGCTACGTCGAAGGCGGTGTAGCGATGGCTGCGGTCGTGGTCATCCCAGTTCTGAAAGGCCATAAGCGCGGGTACGGCGAGAAGGAGGAGGAAGGTGGAATGCTTGATTGCTTGAATGCTTGAATGCTTGGATGCTTGAATGCTTGAGTGCTTGAGTGCTTGAGTGTCTGCTCGCTTGAGTGCTTTAACCAATATCCATAAGGCGCCGAAGGCTATCCAGATGGCGAAGGCGAGGAACGAGAGGATGTAGGCGTAGTCGCGCTCGCGCGGTTCGTAGACGGGATGGTTCATATAGAACCCCAGGACGATGCCGCCCATGAGGAAAAGGGTGAGGGTGACGAAGAAAGCCCTGCGATGACGACGGCATTGATGGACGGCGCCCAGGATGCCTAGCAGGAGTGGGAGGGCGAAATAGCGGTTGTGTGACTTCCCGGCGGCGTCGGAAGGCGGAAGGGCGGAGGAACCCACGATGAGGTCGTCGACGAGGGGAAGTCCGGTGATGAACTGTCCGTTCTGCATGCCTCCGAACCCCTGCCGGTCGTTGAAGCGTCCGGAGAAGTTCCACAGGAGGTAGCGCAGATACATGTAGCCGAACTGATAGGTGGTGAGCAGCTGGAGGTCGCCCGCTTTGTCGCTCCATTGTGCGTAGAGCTCTGCATCGTTGGCGTGATGGCGCCATCGGCGCGGCCAGAGGGGCGCTTTCTCGTATTGGTCGCGTTGGAGGTAACGGGCGAACCCTTCGGCGGTGGAGGGGTCGCCGTAGCATATCTCAGGCTTCGCGGCAGCACGGATGGGCACTATGGCGTAGGTGCTGAGGCCGAGTGAGAAGAAGAGGAGGGAGAGCAGAATAAGGGTTGCGAGTGTTTTTTTTGTGGGGAGCTTTCCGAGTTTTTTCTCGCGAAGGAAAGAGAAGAGGAGGACGAGGGCGACGGAAGGGATGGCGAGGAGGGCGAGCTGATGGACACCCACGCTGAGGCCGGAGAGGAGGGCGAGAAGGAGAATCCAGCGATGGCGTCGGGGAGAGTCGGGAGTGCTATACCATCGGAGAGAAGCCCAAACCATAGCGGCGGCGAAGCAGGTGGCGAGCGAGTAGACCTCGCTCTCGGTGGCGGAGAACCAGGCGGTATCGCAGAAGAGATAGCAGAGCGAGCCGACCAGCGCTGCCCATCGTGTTGTCAGTTGCGTTTTGCTCTCTTGCGGTTGGGCAAGCATAAGTATGATGCTGTACAGCAACCCCACCGTCGTACCTGCAGCCAAAGCCGAAAGGGCGTTGCTGAAGAGCGCCAGCAGGGAGCTGTTGTCGCCGGCGAGGAGCATGAGGCAATGGGCGAGAAGGTTATAGGTGGGAGCTCCGGGAGGGTGACCCACCTGAAGGGCGTAGGAGGTGGCGATAAACTCGCCGCAATCCCAGAAGCTGACAGAAGGTTCGAGAGTGAGCAGATAGACGACGGAGCCGATGAGACCCAGCGAGAGAGCTATCAGTTTGTCTATCTTGTTCACGTAAGGGAGGTTCTATAAATTCGGTGTTGTGGGATTTGATTGCAATCCCCTTGGGTTTACCAGTTTACAACAGCCTTATTGAAGACATCCTCGCAGAGTTCGTTGACGATCTCTTCAACCAGAGCGTTTTCGACGGAGGAGAAGTCGCGGCTGGCGTTGTAGTCTTTATATCGCGAGAAGCTTTGCTCGAAGTTGGCCTCCTCGTTGAGGGTGTTGGTGAAGCGCACCTTGATGGTGATGGTGAGGCGGTTCATCGCCACCTCGTCCTTGCTCGAGAGGGAGGAGGCGCGGGTGGCGTAACCCACGATCTCTCCTTCGATCTGGAGGTCGCCGTCGGAGTTGGCGACGTTGAGGGAGGTCTGCGATGCGAACATATTGCGCAGGTCGTCGGAGAGCTTCTGGCTCAGCTGTGGGTTCACCGTAGGAGCGTAGTTGGGGAAGGTCTTGACGGAGATGGTTTTGGCTCCAGGAGGGATGGAAGCTCCAGTGAAGCTGTAGCCGCCAGAGCAGCCGACAAGCAAGGAAGCCACCAGGAAGAGGGGCAGGAAGAGGAGGTATGAGGCAGAGCGTTTCACAGGAGTGAGAGGGTTAGTAGTCACGCGAGTCCTCGTCGATACGCTGTTCGTCCTCAAGCTGCCAGAGCATGAAGGAAGACTGCTGCTCCATGTAGTTGAGTATTTCGATCTTGTGGGTGAGGTCGGTGACGGTGCATATCTCGGTTACGAGAGCGTCTATCTTCTGTTTGAAATTGTTGTCCATGATGCGATAGTTGATAAGGTGAAAGATGGAAAGACGGAGCGATAGCAACGTCGATTCAATGGGGCAAAAATACAAAAATAAGAAAGAACAGCAGAGAATGACGAAAGATTTAACAAAAAAGAATGCGAAAAGAGAGTCAAAGACTTGTGTTTCCCGATGGAAATGGTTACCTTTGCATCTGAGAGATGATGGTGAGAATTAAGGTAAGATTAATTGTAACATCAAATAAACCAACATTATGAAACATTTTTATCCATTAAAAGTAAGGCAACTTGCCGCTTTAATTTCACCCCCACTCCTGAATCGACGATAATATGTGTAAATCCGTAAATAAGATGTCTGCAATGAAATATTTCAGGAATTCAATATTATCCATTACTGCGCTTTTTTTTGTGGTAGATAGTGTATGTGCTCAGGACACTGTCCGTATTGGTGATCCGAGATTTATGTTTTCTCAAATAACGGACACGAGTTATTTTTATCAGCGTTATAGCAATGCAATTTTAACACTTGGATATCATATAACTGCTTCTCATGCCGACAGTTCTGCACGAACTCTGAGTAAAATTGCCTACACGATGGAGCACAAAACTAATGGGAAAAGCATAGTGCTCTATGGAATAGCATTAGGCACGACTTTCGCTAACTATTACCCCCCAATTGGAGTGCCGGGGCAATGGGATAATGTTCGTGATACTGTATGGCTCAAAGTGAGACGAGGCAGCGAAGATGGTATTATAGATGGAACAAGAGCCGTTGATTCTGTAAGGATAAGCTACTGGTCGGAAAAAAAGACCCTGTTTTTTGACGGATACCCCATGCAAGTTGGAAATGATCCATGGATATTATTTGATAGTATTATCCACGAGTCGGTGCCACTATATTGTGGATATTTCGAACGTCCCTTACATATAGATGATACAAACTTCTTTGTGTCTCTGGATTTGGTGTCACATTTTGAAACCATACAAGATGGGGAAACTTATCCATTTATACATGTTGCGGTAGGACTAATCAGCACTCCTGTTACATGGTACAGGTATTATTACCCACATGATTACAACCCATGTGGAATAGTCATGTGGTGTCCCAACACGGAACCAGAATGGCCTGCAATCCTTCCAATCATTGCGCCACAAGGCACACCTCCACCGGGGGGATGGACACCAGAGCCTACTGAAGGTATCGACAAGGCCGATAACTTTGACTTGAAGATATATCCTAATCCGGCTCGTAGGCAGTTTTCGGTTCAATGTGGGGTTCAGGTGCTGAGGGTTGAGATGTATGATGTTATGGGGAGGAAGGTGAGAGAGTGGGGCGGTGCTGGCGAGGGTTACGATATAAGCGGTGTGAGAAAAGGGTTCTATATGTTGAAGGTGGTGACAGCTTCGGGGATGACGACACAAAGTATGGCGGTGATGGATTGAGGTATTAGGAAATTTGTAGAAAATAAGTATCTTTGCACTTTCAATTAATGGAATTAATCAAATTAAAAAACAATAAACTATTTGGATTATGTCGATAAGAAAAACTATCCTTTCGGTTGCGTGCTGTGCGCTCTCGCTGTTGATGGTAAGTCCGGCTGAGGCCTGCACCAATTTTCTCTTCACCCCCGGTTCGACGAAGGACGGCTCGGCGATGATAACCTACGCCGCCGACTCACACACCCTCTATGGCGAGCTCTACTATCGCAGGGCTGCCGACTATCCCGCCGGCACGATGTTCATGCTCGTTGAGTGGGATACCGGCAAGAAGCTGTTTGAGATACCTCAGGTGGAACATACCTACAACGTGGTGGGCAACATGAACGAATACCAGCTGGCTATAGGCGAGACCACCTACGGCGGACGCGAGGAATGCTGGAACACTCCGGTCAAAGGTATCGACTACGGCTCGCTTATCTACATCACCCTCCAGAGAGCCAAGACGGCACGTGAGGCTATACGCGTGATGACCTCGCTGGTGGAGGAGTACGGCTACTGCAGCGAAGGCGAGAGTTTCTCAATATGCGATCCCGACGAGGTGTGGATTCTCGAGATGATAGGCAAGCGTGCAGAATACGACACCGTGAAGGGCAAGCCCGTGATGAAGAAACAGTATAAAGGCTACAAGGACGGCGCTGTGTGGGTGGCTCGCCGCATACCCGACGGATATGTGAGCGGTCACGCAAACCAGGCGCGCATCACCACCTTCCCGCTCGAGACGAAAGGGTCGTACAAGTCGATAAGCAGCAACAACATGAAGAACCTCATGATGCGCGAAGTGGAGTGTGTCTATTCGGCCGACGTCATCACCTTCGCCCGCCAGAGAGGATGGTTCAACGGCAAGGACGAGGAGTTCTCGTTTGCCGACACTTACTGCCCGCTGACCTTCAGCGGCATCAGAGGTTGCGACGCCCGCGTGTATGCTATGTTCAACCGCATCAACAGCGGGATGCTGAAATATGAGAAATACGCCATGGGAGACCCGAAGGCAGAGCGTCTGCCCCTCTGGATCAAACCTGACCACAAGGTGGACCTGCACGAGGTGATGAACCTTATGAGAGACCACTATGAGGGTACCGCTATGGATATGACGAAAGATGTGGGAGCCGGCCCGTTCACCTGCCCCTATCGCTGGAGACCTATGGGTTGGGAGCTCGACGGCAAGAAATATGTGCACGAGAGAGCTACTTCGACTCAGCAGACGGGATTCTCGTTTGTGGCGCAATGCCGCAGCTATATCCAGAACCGCAAGATGGCGGGCATCATCTGGTTTGGCGTCGACGACACCTACTCGACCTGCTACTGCCCGATGTATTGCGGATTGACAGAAATACCCGAGTGCTTCCGCGAGGGCAACGGCTCGATGACGGAATATTCGGAGACGTCGGCTTTCTGGCTGTTCAACAGAGTGACGAACTTCTGCTACAGCCGTTATGGCGATATGATAGTGGACCTGCAGAAGGTGCAGAGCAGGCTTGAGGAGAAATTCATCCGCAACATAGCTCACCTCGACCGCAAATATGCCGACTTGACTGACGCACAGCTGCAGAATGAGCTGAACAGCACCTCGCGCAGCTGCGCCAACGAGATGATGAGAGAGTGGACAAAACTGGATCACTACCTGCTGGTGAAATATATTGACGGAAACATCAAGAAGGAGACCAACGGACACTTCAAGACGACGGAGACAGGCATGAGCGCCTTCCCGGATCAGCCGGAATATCCGAAGTGGTTCTATCGCCAGATTGTGGAAGATCACGGTCCTGTGATTGAGGAAAAGAAACTGTAAAAAAGAAGAAAGGAGCTGACAAAACGGCTCCTTTTCTTTTTTATTTGCTATCTTTGCAATATGAAAAAACTAACCCACATGAAGAAGATTTCGATAATAGTTACGGTTTTGATTATTGCGGCGACCTTCGACGCGAAGGGCTGCACCAACTTCTTGTTCTCGCGCGGGAGCACGACGGACGGCTCGACGATGATAACCTACGCGGCGGACTCGCATGTGAGATACGGCGAGCTGCGCTACTGTCCGGCAGCCGACCACCAGAAGGGGGATATGCTGAAGATATACGACTACGGCAGCCGTAAGTATCTGCTCTCCATCCCGCAGCCGGCACACACCTACTCGGTGGTGGGGTTCATCAACGAGTATCAGCTAGCGATAGGCGAGACCACCTGTGGAGGACGAGAGGAGCTGATGCACGGCAACGCCGAAGGCATCGACTACGGCAACCTTATCTATGTGGCGTTGCAGAGAGCGAAAAACTGCCGCGAGGCGATAAAGGTGATGGACGAGCTGGTGCAGGAATACGGCTACTGCTGCGGTGGTGAGAGTTTTTCGCTATGCGATCCGAACGAGGTGTGGATATACGAGATACAGAGCAAAGGGAAGGAGAAAGGAGCTGTGTGGGTGGCGAGGAGAGTGCCGGAAGGATATGTGTGCGGACACGCGAACCAGGCGCGCATAACGACCTTCCCGTGGGAGAAGAAAGGAAGCACGAAGAGTATCAGCAGCAAGAATTTCTCGAAGCTTTTCAATCCAGAGGTGGAATGTGTCTATTCAGCCGACGTGGCCGCGTTTGCACGCAAGAATGGATGGTTTACGGGGAAAGACGAGGAGTTCTCGTTTGCCGATATATACAATCCGATTACCTTCGACGGAGCGCGATTCTGTGACGCGAGGGTGTACGCTATGTTCAACAGGGTGAATCCCGATATGAAACGCTATGAGAAATACGCTATGGGAGACATCGAGGCGGAGAGGCTGCCCCTTTGGATAAAACCGGATCACAAGATAGACGTGCTGGAGGTGATGGCGCTTATGAGAGACCATTTCGAGGGGACGCCGATGGATATGACGAACGACGTGGGAGCGGGCCCTTGGCATTGTCCCTATCGCTGGAGGCCGATGGTGTGGGAGGTGGACGGACAGAAGTATGTGCACGAGAGGGCGACATCGACGCAGCAGACGGGATTCTCGTTTGTGGCACAATGCCGCAGCTGGCTGCCCGACAAGGTGGGAGGAATACTGTGGTTTGGCGTCGACGACACCTATTCGACCTGCTACTGCCCGATGTATTGCGGCATCACGCAAATACCCACCTGCTTCGAGGCGGGGAACGGCTCGATGACGCAGTATTCGGAGACGGCGGCTTTCTGGCTGTTCAATAGGGTGAGCAATTTCGCTTACCTGAGGTATGACTCGATGATAAAAGATATAAGGAAGGTGCAGGGCGAGCTGGAGAGCGGGTTTGTGAAAGAGGTGGCGAGATGTGACAACAGGTTGGGAGGAGTGCAGAACGAAGGACGGGTGACGGGCGAGCTGAACAGAACCTGCAACCTCTGGGCCGACCAGATGATGAAACGCTGGGGTGAGCTCGACCACTTGCTGCTGATGAAATATATTGACGGGAACATCAAGAAGGAGGAGAACGGACGCCTGAAGACCACCGAAACGGGAGTGAGCCAGTCGCCCGAACAGCCGAAATATCCGGATTGGTTCTACCGTCAGATTGTCGAGGAGAAGGGCGAGGTGCTGAAGGCGCGATAGGAGGTAGCAGTTAGCAGTTAGTGGGTAGTAGTCATTTTCCGATTTTAAATTCTCAATTTCACATATGCTTATTCTTCTTTGTGCGGCGGTATTGCCGGTTTTGATATTGCTTTTTGCCATCTATAAGGCGGACAAGATAAACAAGGAGCCGATAGGGAAACTTATCGTGGTGTTCCTTTGCGGGGCGATGACAACGCTTCCGGCCTCTTTCATGGAGGTATTGCTGCAGGAGTTCCAACCCGATGGGGCGCTTCTGGGAGGATTGTACAAGGGGTTCTGTGTGGCAGGCTTCTCGGAGGAGCTGGTCAAGTTGCTGGTGTTGTTTCTGCTGGTGTGGAACAGTAGGCATTTCGACGAGTATTTCGACGGGATAGTGTATGCGGTTTATGTGTCGTTGGGTTTTGCGTGTGTGGAGAACGTGATGTATGTCTTCAGCGGGGAGACGTACAGCGTGTCGATGGCGACGGCTGCGACGCGGGCGGTACTTTCGGTGCCCGGCCATTTCCTTTTTGCTGTTATGATGGGTTATTACTTTGCGCTGGCTAAATTCGCTCCTAACAGGAGGGGAAAATATATGCTGTATGCCTTCGTGGTGCCAGTATTCTTTCACGGGACCTTCGATGCGTTGTTGATGGTGCCCGACGGGATGGAAGATGGCGGATTGAAGTGGGTGGTGACGTCGGCGCTCTTCGTGGTGTTCATCCTGTTCGACATCAAGATGTGGAAGAGGGGGATGCGAAGGATAAGACATCTGCAGCAACTTTCGGAAGAACAGGGAGAGGAATACCGTAATGTTTTCGAGGGATTCAAGTGGAATTTCTGAAGGAAGGGATGGGGATGATGGGTATGGAAAAGTATATGATAATGATGTGTTTAGGTTATGAGAGGCGAAAAATATTTTGTCAGAATAAAAAAAAGATGTACTTTTGCAAACTGAAAAAGAGATGGGGTATTAGCTCACTTGGCTAGAGCGCGTGACTGGCAGTCACGAGGTAATCGGTTCGATTCCGATATACTCCACAAGGGAAAAAGAGACTCGAAAAGGCGAGTCTCTTTTTTTTTTGTTTGCTGTGTGACTGGATGGAAAGAGTTTTTTTGTGAAAGGTGGCAGGAAGAAAACAGGTAGGATAATGGGAGGTAAGTGGGAGGTAAGTGGGAGGTAAAACGTATGTAATACGAAGGTAAAACGTCGCTGATTCGTTTTTGATACGGGAGAGATATAAAATCTGGAGATTATTTTCTGCTGGATACCAAAGGGTTATGAGTTTTGAGGAATTAGTTGGTATGCGCAGGATGAATCATAGACTTTGTGTTGGGGTATGATTGCGGTATTATGTATTCTGAGAGGAGAAAAACTTGCAGGAAAAGTTTTGATTTTTTCATTTTTTTCGTATCTTTGTATTTTTACGCAAGAAGTGGTTTTGCTTTAATGCAGTAGAAGCCATATTGTTTGATATTTTTATTAATGTATTAATATGTTGAAGGTTTCCAATTTCACGCTTGAAATAGTCGATAAGGTCCTCTTTGAGGGAGAACAGATATGTATTGACGAGAAGGTCCTGAAGGGAGTGGAGGATTGTCACGAATTTCTGAAAGGATTCGCCAAAGAGAAGGTGATATACGGCATCAATACGGGATTCGGCCCGATGGCTCAATGGAGGGTGGACGACGAGAAGCTGAAGGAGCTGCAGTATAACATCATCAGGAGCCACTCGACTGGAGCGGGAGAGCCGCTGGAGGATGTGTGCGTGAGGGCGGCGATGATGGCGCGACTGGGTTCGATACTGCAATGCCGCTCGGGAGTGCACAGAGAGGTGGCGGAGCTGCTGGTGGAATTCATAAACAGAGGGATTTGTCCGTTCATTCCGAGGCACGGAAGTGTGGGGGCAAGCGGAGACTTGGTGCAGCTGGCACATATAGCGTTGACGCTGATAGGAGAGGGGAAGGTGCACTATAAAGGCGAATGGAGAGAGACGAAGGAGGTGATGAAGGAGACGGGATTGAAGCCGATAGGAATACATGTCAGAGAAGGGCTTTCGATAACGAACGGCACTTCGGTGATGACCGGTATTGCGTGTGTGAACCAGCACTATGCGGAGAAGCTGCTGGAGTGGTCGGTGCTGGCGAGTGTGTGGATGAACGAGATAGCCTCAAGCTATAACGACCTGATGGCGGCGCCGCTGAACGAATGCCGCAGACATGAGGGTCAGATAGAGATAGCCAGAAAGATGAGAGAGTTGTCGGCAGACAGCAAATGTCTGTTGAACAGAGAGCATGAGCTGTATAACGACGGGCATACGGGCGATGTGACCTTCGGACACAAGGTGCAGCCGTACTACTCGCTGCGATGCACGCCGCAGATAATGGGGCCGATATGGGAGACGTTGAAGGCGACGGGAAAGATATTGGAAGAGGAGCTTCAGTCGGCCAGCGACAATCCGATAGTGGATCCCGAAACGAAGAACGTGTATCACGGAGGAAACTTCCACGGAGACTATATCTCGCTGGAGGAGGACAAGGTGAAGATAGCGGTGGTGAGGATGGCGATGACTGCGGAGAGGCAGCTGAACTATCTGTTCCACGACAGGATAAACGGAATACTGCCGCCGTTCCTGAATATGGGAGTGCTGGGGTTGAACTACGGAATGCAGGCATGCCAGTTTACGGCGACGAGCACGACGGCAGAATGCCAGACGCTGGCGATGCCGAACTATGTGCATAGCATACCGAACAACAACGACAACCAGGATATAGTGAGTATGGGCACGAATACGGCGTTGCTGTGCCGTCAGGTGATAGACAACTGCTTCCAGGTGATGGCAATACACTTTATCGCGTTGGCTCAGGCAACCGACTGCCTGAAGAAGGCAGACAAGCTGTGCTCGGCGACGAAGAAGCAGTATGATGAGATAAGGAAAATAATACCTGCGTTTGTCGAAGATACGCCGTTCTACGACGAGATAGCGGAGGTGGAGAAATATTTGAGGATGCGTTAAACCAAGGGGAAGAATTATGGAATACGCGTTGATAACAGGAGCCTCGAGAGGATTGGGGAAAGCTATCGCCGAGAGATTGGCGAAAGAGGGATATGCGGTCATAGTGAACTACAACAATAGCGAGAAGGCGGCCAGAGAGACGGTGGAGAACATCGAGGCGGCAGGAGGGAAGGCCGAGTTGATGAAGCTGGACGTGAAAGAAGGAAGCCAGGTGGATGCGGCGATAGAAGCGTGGGAAGCGGCACATCCGGAAGACTATATCGCAGTATTGGTGAACAACGCCGGAGTGAGAGAAGACAGCCTGCTGGTGTTCATGCAGGACGAGCAATGGGATAAGGTGATGGAGACGACGTTGGGAGGATTCTTTTATCTGACCCGCAGAGTGGTGAAAAACATGATGACCCACAGGAACGGGCGGATAGTGAACATCTCGTCGGTATCGGGATTGACGGGCATGCAGGGACAATGCAACTATGCGGCAGCGAAAGCAGGATTGATAGGAGCGAGCAAGGCGCTGGCGTTGGAGGTGGCTCCAAGGAAGGTGACCGTGAACGTGGTGGCGCCCGGATTCATAGCTACCGATATGACGAGCGAGCTGGATCAAGACATGATCAAGAAAACCGTTCCGCTGGGACGTATAGGCAAGCCTGAAGAGGTGGCGGCGCTGGTGGCGTTCCTCGCCTCGAAGGAGGCCGCATATATCACGGGACAGGTGATATCGATAAACGGAGGAGTATGCTAACAATAATTTATAAACCAAAAAATAGACAATCATGAAAAAGTTTTTCTTATTTGCAATGACGATGGTACTCTCGATGGCTGTGTTCGCCAAGAGTGACCTTAAGGTGAAATCAGGCTCGATGGCATGGGCCAAAGAGAAGGTGCAGGTGGCTGTGAAGTTCGATTTTTCGTACGCCAAATGGGATAAGGATACGGACTTCAAAACTTGGTGTGCAGAGGATTATGAGGCCCGCTTAAACAATTCGGTGAACGGGTTTATCAAAGGATTCAACAACAAAAGCAAGGGAGCGCAAGCTACAACAAAAGAAGAGGGTGCCAAATATCGTGTTGTTGTAAAAATCGCCAATATGGATTGGCGTCCAGACTTTTTCGGGATACCCGGGCAGCTCTTTGCTCTTTGCTGGGGTGTGATAGAGGTGTCAGATATCGCCAGCGGCGAGGTTGTGTGCACCATTGAGATCGACGGGGCCAATGGAGACAGCGACTTTGTCCCCAACGATCGTTTCACAAAATGTTATGAGTTAGTGGGAGAGACTTTGGCAAAGACGAATAAATGAGGATAAAACAGAAGGTAACTAATTAAACAAGAAATATGTATCTATCACCAACATTAGAAAAAGCGTATTGCGAGGACAAAATGACTGCGCGTGAAGCACAGCGGAAAGCCGAATGGATAGCCTTCGGCCCGGTGGTGTTTCAGGCTTCGAGGATAATGTTGAAATGGGGTATACTGGATATGCTCCGCGATGCCGACGGCGGTATGACGATGAAGGAGATCGTCGAGCGTACGGGCAAGAGCGAATACGCGATAAAGGTGTTGATGGAGGCCGCGTTGTGTATAGGGACGGTGATGCTTGGGAAGGACAAAGAGCACTTTGAGTTGACCAAGACAGGATGGTGCCTGATAACCGACGAGCTGGTGAGGGTGAATATGGCATTCAACCACGATGTGAACTATGAAGGATGGTTCAAGTTGGAGGAGTCGCTGGAAGAGGGAAGACCTGTGGGATTGGAGCATTTTGGCGACTGGCCAACGGTGTACGAAGGGTTGTCGAGCTTGCCGCCGCAGGTGCAGAAGAGCTGGTTCGGATTCGACCACTTCTATTCGGACAATTCTTTTGCGCAGGCGTTGGATACGGTGTTCGCCCAGAAGGTGGACAACCTGCTGGATGTGGGAGGCAACACGGGACGCTGGGCGTTGCAATGTGTGGCACACAACAAAGATGTGAAGGTGACCATCATGGATTTGCCCCAGCAGATAGGGTTGATGAAGAACTATACAGCCGGGAAACCGGGAGCGGAACGTATCTCAGGACACGGGATAAACCTGCTCGACAAGAACGCCCCTTTCCCGACAGACAAGCACTACGACATCATCTGGATGAGCCAGTTCCTCGACTGCTTCGGCGAAGATGAGATAGAGAGCATATTGAGTCGTGCGGCTGCCATCATGGACAAGGACAGCAGGCTTTATATCATGGAGACCTTCTGGGACAGACAGAAATACGAGCTTGCTTCGTTCTGCCTCACGATGACAAGTCTGTATTTTACAGCCATAGCCAACGGGACAAGCAAGATGTACCACTCATCGGATATGGAGAGGATAGTGAACCAAGCAGGATTGAAGGTAGAGCGGATGGTGGACAACCTTGGACACGGACATAGTATCATGATTTGCGAGAAACAATAAGAAGTAAAAACACATAATGAATCGATGGAAAAACAGGAAATAGTAGAAAAACTGAAGAAATTCTTTGTAGAAGAGTTGGAGTTTGACGAAGAAAAAATGAAACCAGAGTCGCTGCTCAAGGAGGATATCGGAATAGACAGTTTGGATTTTGTTGACATAGCCGTATTCGTGGAGGAGGAGATGGGATTCAGAATCAAAGCTGAGGACAAACGCAACATGAAGACCTTTGGGGATTTTTGCGACTATCTGGCAGAGAATATCAAGTGACAGCAATGAAAGAACGCGAGACAAGCAGACAATGGTCGGGCCACACCGACGGCACATCGTGGATGCAGAGAGCTCTTATAGCGGTGTTGCGGGTGATGGACGTGCGCATTCTGTATGGCGTAATGGCTGCTGTCGTACCGTTCTACATGCTCTTTAACCGGAAAGGCTATAAGTCGATGCGTGAGTATTTCAGGCATCAGGGCGACAGAGGATTGAAGAGGGTGTGGCACATATACCGCAACCATTTTATCTTCGGGCAGATTGTGATAGACCGTTTTGCTGTGTTTGCCGGGAAGAAGTACCACTTCTGCGATAACGGGAAAGAGGTGATAGACCAATATCTGGAAAAGCCCGAAGGGTTTGTGATGCTGAGTTCGCATGTGGGTAACTACGAGATAGTCGGTTGCACACTTAACGCCAAGCAGAAAAAAATCAACGCTCTGGTGTATGGAGGCGAGACAGAGACCATCATGGCAAACCGGAGGAGGCTTATGTCGGAGCACAATATAGAACTGATAACGGCGGGTGAGGATATGTCGCATGTGATAAAGATGAACGCTGCCATCAACGCTGGCGAAGTGATGAGCATGCATGCCGACCGGCTTTTCGGTTCAACGAAATACATAGAATGCCCCTTCTTGGGAGAAAATGCCGCTTTCCCGATGGGGCCGTTTGCATTTGCTGCACAGAAAGAAGTGCGGGTGTTTGCTGTCTTTCTGATGAAGTCGCGAACGAAAGAATACCGCTTTGTAGTGAAGGAACTCAAGTCGAGCGAGGATAAAAACATAAGGAGTCGTGCGGTAGAGTTGGCGAATGAGTATGCTGCCGTTCTGGAGGAGGTGGTGAGAGAATACCCGTATCAATGGTTCAATTATTTCGATTTTTGGAGGAAGGAGAAATGAAAAACAGCCAGAAATACGAAATAGAGGAACTGATTCCACAACGTCGACCCTTTGTGATGGTCGACAGTCTTGTGGAGTGTGGGGAGAAGGTTTCCATGTCGGTATTCGAGATAAAAAGGGACAACCTGTTCTGCAACAAGGAGGGAGAGTTTTCGGAAGCTGGATTGGTGGAGAATATAGCACAGACATGTGCTGCGAGGATAGGATATATGGCTTTGGAAAAAGGCGACAAAGTGAGGATAGGTGTGATCGGGGCGGTGAACAAAATGAGTATAGAGAGAAAGCCGGTGGTTGGAGAGTTGTTGGAAACGAAGATCGAGGTGGAAGAGGAAGTGTTCAATTTGACGCTTGTGAACGCCGAGATATCGTGCGACAACAAGGTTATCGCCACCTGCAAGATGAAAATAGCATTGACAGATAAATCGTGAAGCGAATGATAGTAAAACTGGCCGACAATATTATATCGCCACTTGGAGTGACTACTGGTGAGAACTACGAGGCTGTGAAAGCCGGCCAGTCGGCATTATGCCTTCACAAAGGCGTGAAGGGCGTGCCTACGCCTTTCTTTGCTTCGCTGCTTGATGAGAGAATCCTCTCCGTCGAGGGTGATTATACGAAGTTCGAGAAGATGTGCATACAGTCGGTCGAGACGGCGCTCGCACAATGTGATGTCGACGTCTCGTCAGACAGAACGCTGTTCATCATATCCACCACGAAAGGCAACGTCAGCCTTCTGGCTGAAGGCGGAGAGCATGAAAACCTGCTGTTGGGTGTGGCCGCGCAGAAGATTGCGAACCATTTCTCAAATCGACGTACTCCGATGGTGGTGTCGAATGCCTGCATATCGGGAGTATGTGCGCAGATTGAGGCTATGAGAGCGCTTACGCTCGGGTTGTGTGATTATGCTGTGGTGGTGGGAGCCGACGTGCAGTCGCCGTTCATTGTCACAGGATTCCAATCGCTCAAGGCCGTATCGCCCGAAGCCTGTCGTCCGTTCGATCAGGAAAGGAAAGGGTTGAACTTGGGAGAGGCGGCAGCGACGGTGATCTACGGAACTGCCGAGAGAGCGCAGGATTGCTGGCAGATGGTTTGTGGAGCTGTAAGGAACGACGCCAACCATATCTCAGGGCCATCCCGCACGGGCGAAGGTTCCTATCTGGCGTTGCGTTCGGTTTTGCAGAATGCGAATCCTTCGGATATAGCGTTCATAAGTGCCCACGGTACTGCAACACTCTATAACGACGAGATGGAGTCGATAGCCATCAGTCGTGCCGGATTGATAGATACTCCGGTGGGAAGCTTGAAAGGTTATTACGGACATACGATGGGTGCTGCCGGAGTACTGGAGACGTTGCTTTCGATGTGTGCGGTCGACGACCACACGGTGATAGGCACCCGAGGGTTTGAGCGACTTGGAGTCAGCTGCCCAGTGTCGGTCACCTCCGAAAACCGCACTACCGACAAACGCGCGTTCATCAAGCTTATATCAGGCTTTGGTGGTTGCAATGCCGCTGCTTGTTTTAGGAAAGGAGGGGAGGAATGAGTTTGATAAAACACTACATAAGGATTAAGTGCTCCAAGACGTGCTACGGGGGTATTCCGGAATATCAGGTGACGCTCGATGGAGAGAAGATAGAGGCAGCGGGAGCCGATACGCTCTTGACCGATCTTTATAAAGCACGGATAGGCGACTACCCGAAGTTCTACAAGATGGACCCACTCTGCCGTCTCGGCTTTGTGGCTTCGGAGTTGCTGCTGAATGCGGAGAACCGCCGTGAAGAGCAGTTCGGAGAGAGTAGGGGTGTGGTGCTGTTCAATGCGGCAAGCTCGCTCGCCGACGACAGGAACTATCAAGAAACCATCAAAGACCCCGATGCCTTCTTCCCGAGCCCTTCGCTCTTTGTCTACACCCTTCCCAACGTGTTGACCGGCGAGATTGCGATACGCAACCACTACTATGGGGAGACCAACTTCATCGTGTTGCCGCACTTTGATTGCGCCGCGATGGCCGACGGAATCAGGATGTCGTTCACAGACAGAGACCTCAGGTCGCTGCTCACAGGATGGGTGGATTGCTATAGCGAGACGTCGTTCGACCTGCTCCTTTTCCTTGTCGACAGCGAGGTCGTGGGACGAGAGGTGGAGCTGCAGCATGAGATAGAAAAACTGGCAAAATAACAAAACAAAATAACATAGTAAAACTAAACACAATGGAAGAACTGATTCTGAAACTTAAGAACGAGATTATCGAAGTACTCAACCTCGAAGACATCAAACCCGAGGATATCGATGCCAACGCCCCGCTTTTTGGCGAAGGTCTCGGTTTGGATTCGATTGACGCTCTCGAGCTCATCGTCCTCATGGAGAAAACCTACGGTATCAAGATAAAAGACCCCAACGAGGGCAAGGATATTTTCAAGTCGGTTGCTGCTATGGCCGATTATATATCGAAACATAGAACCAAATAAGTATGCGTCTCTGGATTACAGGTAGTGGGATAGTGTCGGCCCTTGGTGTCGGACGCGAAGCGACTCTCCGCTCATTGCTTGAGTCACGCTCGGGCATCGGCACTGTGCGCTTTCTGCAAACAGAGCATACCGAATTTCCTGTCGGTGAGGTACCGATGAGTGACGAGCAGATGGAGCATCTGTTGGGTATCGCACAAGGCACTCCCACCACACGCACATCCCTTATGGGCATGTTGGCTCTGGGAGAGGCTCTGGAGCAAGCGCAGCTCACCCGTGATGACCTGCGTAAGGTCGCTTTCGTCTCAGGCACCACAGTGGGAGGAATGGACCGCACCGAGCAGTATTGGCTTGACCTCCTGGAGAACGATAAGCATAATGAGTTTATCAGCACTCATGATTGCGGAGCCTGTACGGAGATGATTGCCGACCATTTCGGCGCTTTCGCCTCCGTCACCACGCTCTCTACCGCCTGTTCGTCGGCAGCCAACGCCATCATCTATGGCGCGAGACTTATCGAGAACGGTGTGGCGGATATCGTTGTTGCGGGTGGAGCTGAGTGTATCACCAAGTTCCATCTCAACGGGTTCAACTCATTGCGCATACTCGACACCACGCCCTGTCGTCCGTTCGACGCCACCCGCACGGGTCTTAACCTCGGCGAAGGGGCCGCTTTCGTGGTGCTCGAGAGTGAAGCACACGCCCTTTCCAGAGGGGTGAAAGCCACGATTTCACTCGACGGCTACGGAAATGCCTGCGACGCATTTCATCAGACGGCATCGTCCTCCGACGGAGAGGGCGCTTTCCGTGCGATGACCGAAGCTATACGTAATGCAGGACTCACGCCGTCGGACATCTCTTATATCAACGCCCACGGGACGGGCACTCCCAACAACGACAGCAGCGAGAGCGCCGCGATGCAGCGTGTATTCGGCTCCCACATCCCACCGTTGTCGTCGACAAAGTCGTTCACCGGCCACACCACCAGCGCCTCAGGTTCTATCGAGACGGTCATCTGCCTTCTGGCGATGAACAACTCGTTCATACCACCTAATCTTAACTTCAACGACTCGTCCGACTGTGTTGCGCCTGTAGCCAAGCTTGTCGAAGGTGTGGAGCTGAACCATGTGCTCTGCAACTCTTTCGGCTTCGGAGGCAACGACTCGTCGCTCCTCCTAAGCAAGGTGAAGCCGGCATCCGAAAGCCGTCAGGCAAGTGTTTCAGCAAGAACCAATGCTTTTCCACGCCCGATATATGTGCTCTCAGCTCAGCATATCTCGGCACAGCAGCCTTTCTCACGTGATTGGATGCAGAATCCCGTACGATATGCCGAACCCTTCGTACGCTCCATAGAGCCCGACTACAAGCCTTTCATCCCGCCTATGGAATCGCGTCGCATGGGACGTCTGCTCAAGCGTGCGCTCGCCGTGTCGAAGTCGGCGCTCGCTGAGAGCGGTGTTGAGAACCCCGATATCATAGTGACCGGAACCGGCCTTGGATGCTTGGAAAACACCCAGCTGTTCCTCGATGCACTATGCCGCGAGGGCGAGTATCTGCTCAAGCCGACACATTTCATGCAGTCGACACACAACACCATCGGCTCGCTTATAGCGATCAATATGGGTTGTCATGGATATAACGCCACATACGCTCACGGAAGCATATCTTTCGAGTCGGCGTTGCATGATGCTATGTTGCAGCTCTGCAACACCTACCATACCACAGCTCTCGTGGGTTCCCACGACGAGATGACCCCATCCTATTACAACCTTCTCTGCAAGTCGGGATTCCTGGGCAATCCTGGCGAGATGGCCTCTGAGTGTTCTGTCTCGGTGGTGCTGGGCGAGAACTCCCGTGGCAACGCGCTCTGTGCGATAAAGGATATGGTTATGCTTTATCAGCCTTCGTCCAATCAGCTGAAGCAGGCGGTCGAATCTTTGTTCAGTCGTAATGGGTTGACCTCCCACGATATTGCAGGCATCCTTTCGGGATTCAACGGGAGCGAGGGCAGCCGCAAGGATTATTGCGACCACTGCGGCGAGCTGTTCGGTGACATCCCGATGCTTCACTACAAACACCTCTTCGGCGAGTGCTATTCGGCCTCCGCCCTGTCGATGTACGTAGCTGCATGCTGTCTTGCTGAGAGGACTATCCCCCAGGCGCTCTATGTTACGCCATCGGCTGAGCCTGTCAGCATCTCCGAACACCAGGCTTTGGTGCTTTACAACAATGACGGCAAGAACCATTCGTTAACTCTACTCACCGCAGTATGACCCCCTTCCGACTCATCCAGACAACTCCCACCCCTTCGGGTTTCCGCGCTATGATGGCTACCGACAAGGATAGTGTCATCTACAAAGCCCATTTTCCCAACAGCCCTATAACTCCGGGCGCCTGCCTTATACAGGCGGTATGCGATTTGATGGAGAGCCAGCTCAGGCGCAAGCTCCTCCTGAGTGAGATAAAAAATGTCAAGTTCCTCTCCGTCATCATACCCGACGGGTTGGGCGATATCCTCTTCGACGTCCAGCAGGCAGAAGGCCACGATGACCCGCAGTCGGTCGACGTGAAAGTCGCCGTCAGCAAAGCGGATGCCGTCTGTGCCCGCATGTCGCTTGTGTTTAATTTCCAATAAAAGCCCAATAACCTCATACCCTTAAAACCCTTTCAGCGAAGCGAACCTTTTTACCTACTAATCTCTTAAACCATTAAACTCTTAAACCATTAAACTCTTAAACTTTCACCTTCACTTTGTATGACGAAACAGATAACCATAATCGACGGAGGACCGCGCAAAAACATGAACACATCCGCGATGATAAAGTCGTTTGCGGAGGGTGTCGCCGAAGGTGGTGCGCAAGTCACTATCTTCCGTCTTTATGACCTCGACTTCAAAGGGTGCCGCAGTTGTCTTGTCTGCAAGCTGAAAGACCGCAAGCCCGATGTCTGTGCCTACAAGGATGGGTTGACTGAGGCTTTGAGGGCGGCCACCTATGCCGATGGTGTGGTGCTGGCTTCTCCCGTCTTTTTCGGAAGGGTCACGGGACAGATGGAGAGCTTCGTCGAGCGGCTCATCTTCCCTTGGCTCAGCTATGACGACCATCGTCTCACGCCCCCTCAGCGTCTTCCCTGGGCGGCCATATACACCATGAACGACACTTCCGACAACCTTCGGGCGCTGCGCTCGTTCGAGCTGCTCGTCGGCGGCTACTATGGCGACCTGCCTGAGAAGGTGGTGGCGTTCAACACCTATCAGGTGAACGACTACGACCGCTATGCTATGGCGGCTCACCCCAAGGAGGAGAAGGAACTCTGGCGTGCCGAACACTGGGAGAACGACCTGCTGGAGGCGAAAGCGGCGGGGCGTCGGATGTGCGAAAAAATTAAAAACCAAATATGATTATGACTGGAAGCGTTATACGGATGGGAGCTTTGGTTTGTCTGCAGACGCTGTTTCTCGCAGGCGGTCAGGTGTTGCTGAAGATAGCTATGAAGCAGCTCCCCAAATTCAGCTGGTCGTGGGGCTATTTCAAATGTGTCCTCACCGATTGGTGGTTTGCCGCCATGGGCCTCAGCTTCGGTATCGCCACCGTCCTATGGCTTTACATACTCAAGAACTATCCTTTCAGCCAGGCCTACCCCATGACGGCGCTGGGTTATATCTTCGGCATGGTGGCCGCCATCCTGGTCTTCGGCGAGCAGGTGCCGGCGATGCGGTGGATCGGCGTGGTGCTGATTGTGGTGGGTTGTTTCTTCATCATGAAATAGAAGTGGTCGATGAAAACTAACTGGATAAAAATCATAATATGCTTTGCCGCGTTGCTTTGTGCCGACTGCTGCTATGCTCAGTCGATGCGTGAGCTCGCGGGCAAGGAGCGTTCGGCCGCCATAGCCGAGCTCGAGGGCAAGAACAAAGCCATCAAGTCGTTCACCGGGTTGTTCCATCAAACCCGGAAGACCACCCTCCTGAAGGAATCGGTAGAGTCGAGCGGGCGGATAAGCTTCAAGCGTGACGACTTCATCCTCTGGGAGTATGAGAAACCCCAATCCAAGGTGATCAAGATAAGCGGCGGCGACGTGACCGTCGACGGAACGCATCGGGGCAAGCCGAACCGCATGACGAAGGGCATATCGAACATGGTGAGCGAGATGTTGCAGGGCGGCAAGGTGGTAGACGAAAAAACCTTCGACTTCGCTATCTATGATGGCGGCAAGAGCTATTGCGTCAAAGCCAAACCCATAAAGCGCGAGATGCAGCGCATGATGGCTGCGGTCGACATCACCTTCAACAAAGCCGACGGAACGGTGCACAAGATAATCCTCACCGAGAAAGACGGCAACTGCACCATAATCGAGTTCGACAAACTGAAAGTGGACAAACAGAAATAGCTGCATACCGATGACCTTCTGCGCAGTCATAGCAACCTACAACAACCAGAACACCCTGTCCGACGTGATTGACCGTACCCTCAGCGCCATCGAGGGCGACGTCATTGTCGTCAACGACGGCTGTACCGACAGCTCCTCTGCGATACTCGCCCGATATGCCGACAATGCACGCGTGAGGGTGGTCTCCTACGCTCCCAATCGTGGCAAGGGTTATGCCCTATGCGAGGGTTTTGATAAAGCTCGCGAGCTGGGTTACGACTATGCGGTGACCCTCGACAGCGACGGCCAGCATTATCCTGAGGACATATCCAACCTGACCCTTGCGGCCGAGAAGCTGATCTCCTCTGGCTGGAAAAAGATTATCGTCGTGGGCAGCCGCAACCTCTCGGCCGACGGGATGCCCAAAGGCAATCGCTTCGCCAACCGTTTCGGCAAGTTCTGGTTCCATCTGCAGACACTCCAGCCTTTGAGCGACACTCAGACAGGCTTCCGCCTCTACACCCTCTCCTGCCTGCCCAGCCGCAGGTTCATCACCAACCGCTATGAGGCCGAGCTCGAGCTGCTCGTCTTTTCGGCTTGGCGGCGTGTGCGGTTGGTCGAGACGCCCGTGAGGGTCTATTATGCACCCAAGGGCGAGCGGGTGAGCCACTTCAGGCCTTTCGCCGACTTCATGCGCATCTTCGCCCTCAACACCTTCCTCTGCTGTGCGTCCATCGTCTACGGCTATCCTTCAATGTTACTGAGAAAGAAATAATCCCCATCGCGTTGTGACTAAAATCATCCTTGCCATATACGACTATTTCAGCACCCATCGATGGATGGCGGCTTTGCTGCTCGTGGTTTCGGTGCTGCTGTGTGTCTTCCTGAGCTTCCGTTTGAAATACGGCGAGGATATCGCGGCCTTCCTGCCTCAGAGCGAGGAGAACGGGCGCTACACCAAGGTCTACAGCCAGCTGGGCGATCAGGGCAATGTGACCATCTTCTTCAGGCCTGCGGAGGTCGACCTTGACGACGATGTCGACAGCCAGCAGTCGGTGCTCGACGCTATGGACCTCTTCGACGAAGTGTGGCATTCGCATCCCGATGTCGACAGCTGCCTCGCTCTCGAATGTCGTGTCGACGAGAGCCGTGTGCTCGACGCTATGGATGCCATAAGCGACAATATCGCCATCCATCTCACCGACGACGACTACCGTAGGATCGATTCGCTCTTGGCTCAGCCGGGATATGTCGACTCATGCCTGCTTAACATAAAGCAGATGCTGGCTTTCCCTATGTCGGCTGTGGCGCTTCAAGCCATCTCGGCCGACCCGCTCAACCTCTTCTCGCCCGCCCTGCAACGCCTTTCCTCACTCAGCGTGGCCGATAAGTTCAGCGTCGTCGACGGATTCGTGATCGATACCGCCGGCATCGGCTATGCTTTCATCCATGTGCCCTACGCCTCGTCCGACACCCGTGCCTACGCTCGTCTGGCTAAGCTCCTCGATGCCATCTCCGACTCGGTCGCATCCACCGTTCCGGGTGTCTCCATAAGTGCTGTCAGCGCCGGCCTTATTGCGGCCACCAACGCCAAGCAGGTGAAACGTGACAGCATCCTCGGCCTTGCCATCGCATCGGTGCTCATTCTGGCCATACTCTTCTTCACCATGGGCCGCAAGCGCAATATCGTATGGCTCGCCGCAAGCGTGGCTGTCGGATGGCTTTTCGCCCTTGGCGTTATAGCATTAATAAAACCTTCGCTCTCCATCATCGTGATAGGCATCGGATCGGTGCTCATAGGCATCGCCGTCAACTATCCGCTCCATTATCTCGACCACGTGCGTGAGCACAGCAACCGCGACTCGCTCAAGGAGATGGTCGAGCCCCTCATCACGGGCAATATCACCACCGTGAGCGCCTTCGCCTGCCTCCTCTTCGTGAAGGCTGAGGCCATGCGCGACCTCGGGCTCTTCGGCGCCCTGATGCTGGTGGGCACCATCGTGGTGGTCATGTTGTGGCTGCCCCTTGTGGCTGGAGCTGGCCGCTCGGGCAATAAGAATAAGGAAAACCTTCAGAAGGCCGACGAACCCGTTGCCATCGTAAACCCCGCCCGCCGTCGCAAGCTCTGGCGCACGCTGCTCTTCGTCGTGGTGGTGCTCCTGACTGTTGTCTTCGGATGGCTCAGCGGAAGGACTCAGTTCGACGCCGACCTGCACAACATCAACTATATGACCGCCCAGCAGCGTGCCGACCTGCAGCTGCTCGGCAGCACCGCCGACAACAGCTCCGAACGCAGCGTCGTCTACGCCGTCTCCGAAGGTAGCAGTATCGACTCCGCCCTCGTCGCCAATGAGCAACTGATAAAGACTCTTGACGCAGGGCATTTCGACTGTTCCGTGAGCGGTGTCGACGGATTGCTCCCGTCGCTCGAGGCTCAGCAGCTCTCGCTCGACCGCTGGCGTGCGTTCCTCTCCCAGAACCCCACGCTCGTCGAGACCGTCCGCCGCAAGGCAGCCCTCTACGGCTTCTCTGACGAGGCGTTCGATCCTTTCTACGACCGCCTTCAGGCCGACTACTCGCCCCTCGACCTCTCCGAGATGTCCGACATCGCCGACCTCTGTGCCGGATATATCGTCAAAACCGAAAAGAGCCTCTCGGTGGTCTCCTTCATCTCCGTCGACCCATCGCAGGCGGACGCGCTGAAAGAGTCCATCCGCGCGATGCAGGGCTCCTCTTCCTTCGCTTTCGATGTGTCGGATGTCTCCTCCAACCTCGTCGACGACCTGCAGGGCGACTTCAACTATATCCTCTACGTCTGCGGCTTCGTCGTCTTCTTCTTCCTCTGGCTCTCCCTCGGCCGCATCGAGCTGGCCGTCCTCTCTTTCATACCGCTCACCGTCGGATGGCTCTGGATTCTCGGCTTGATGGACATCGCCGGGGTCAAGTTCAACATCGTCAACATCATCCTGGCCACCTTCATCTTCGGTCAGGGCGACGACTATACCATCTTCATCACCGAAGGGCTCATGTACGAGAACGCCTACGGCCGTCGCAGGCTCAAGACCTACCGTCGCAGCGTGATCATCTCGGCGGCACTTATGTTTGCAGGCATCGGCGTACTCATCTTCGCCAAGCATCCGGCCATGCGCTCGCTCGGCGAGGTGGCCGTCATCGGCATGTTCACCGTCATCCTCATGGCCTGCTATCTGCCTCCGCTCATCTTCCGCTGGCTGACGATAAGGAAAGGGGTGCGCAGGGATGTGCCTATAACGCTCATGCGACTGCTCTATACGTTCTATGTCTTGGGTGTCTTTGGCATAGTGTCCCTGCTTATAGTGTCGCCGTTGACCTGGCTGTATAAGCTCTTTGTGGGCAAGGGCGAGCGGGCGCGGCTGAACTACCACAGGTTCTTGCAGCATTTGATGAGGGCTGGGTTGAAACTGTTGCCAAAGTTGAAGTTCGCTGTGGAGAACCCGCACGATGAACGGTTTGAGAAGCCTGCGGTCGTGGTGGCGAACCATAGGTCGCATCTGGATCTGGGGGTGGTCTTGAGCCTCACTCCCAAGATGATTGTCTTGACCAACGACTGGGTGTGGCGCGACCCGCTTTACGGCGTGGTGATACGTTATGCGCAGTTCTGTCCCGTGAGCGCCGGCTACGACACCATCCTCCCTCAGCTGCGGTCGCTCGTCGCCCAAGGCTATTCGGTGATGATCTTCCCCGAAGGCACCCGCTCGGTCGACGGCTCCATAGGCCGCATGCATAGCGGCGCTTTCAAGCTCGCTCAGGATCTCGGGGTCGACATCCTGCCGTTGTATATCCATGGTGCCGGCGACGTGATGCCCAAGAACGACATACTCCTTCGCGAAGGGGCTATCACGGTCGAGATAGGCTCTCGTCTCGCCTACGACTCTTTCGCCTCGGCCGACGCCCGCCGTCTGGCTTCCGACATACGCTCTCTCTATGTCGACCACATGCGGCAGATGTCCGCACGCCTCGAGGACGAGCGCTACTTCCTGCCTTACGTGCGTGCCCAGTACCTCTACAAAGGCCGCGACGTCTACCGTCGCTGCCGCATGGCCTTGCGCCGTTGGGACAATCCCGACGCGCCTCTGGCTCAGGGCGAGGTGGCCCTGCTGCGCGCTCTCGCTCACAAGGATGTCGAATACCGCTACACCTTCGACAACGAGGACGATTTCCTCGTGGCAAGCAACGTCGCGTGCCTGCCCGAAAACCTCCACTATGAGTTAAGAAACAGTTTATAGAAAAGAAAACAACCGTGAGAAACATCGTCGCCTATCTTTTGTTGACCGTAGTGTCGGTCGCCGCCCTCTCGGCTCAGACGGTCGTACGCCTCTATCCCGGCAGCAGGAACCGCTCCGAGCGCAAGGTCACCCTCGAGTGCTACCCCGTCTCCAACCCCAAGGCCACGGTGGTCGTCTGTCCCGGTGGCAGCTATTGCTGGCTCGACTATGAGGGCGAGGGGCAGGAGGTGGCCCGCTGGCTCCAGAGTCAGGGTTTCAGCGCCTTCGTCCTCCGCTACCGTGTGGCCGGATGGTGGGCGTGGGCGTTCCACTACCGCACCATCTGTCGCGGTCGTCAGCAGCCCGATATGTTCCTCGACGCGCATGCCGCCCTGCGCTGGCTGTGCGACCATTCCAAAGAGTACGCTGTCGACACCACCCGCATCGGCATGATGGGCTTCTCCGCCGGCGGCCATCTGGTGATGACTATGGGTTGTTTCGAGCGTGAGGTAAAACCCCTCTTCGTGGCTCCCATCTATCCCGTCGTCACCATGACCGAAGACTGTGTCCACCGTCGTTCGCGTCGCGGATTGCTGGGCGACAAAGGGTGGCGCGACCCTAACCTGCGCGACTCCTTCTCGCTCGAGCGTCATGTGCCGTCCGACTGCCCGCCCGTCTTCCTCGTCAACTGTGTCGACGACCCTGTGGTCGACTATCATAACAGCATCCTCCTCGACTCCGCCCTCACCGCGAAGGGGGTTGAGCATAAATACATCCAGTACAAGACCGGCGGCCACGGCTTCGGCGTGAGCGAGAAGAAAGGCACCCCCGAATGCCGCCCTTGGAAAGAGGAGTTCCTCAAGTGGATAAGCCGCTACTAAGCAGAATGACTCCGAAGGAGGCAAACGATAATCCTACACCTTTACACGATTACACCCATACACCAAGAGGGTCGCTTCGCTCAAAATCTTAAAAAAATCAATTAGAAAATTTTTAAAAGAAGAGTTGAACGATTTTAAATAAGATTTTGACGATAGTCAGCCCTTTGGGCCGACCATAATTAAAGACAAGAAAGACAAAGAAAACAAATATCTGTGTGAGTTTTAGAACATTAATTTCCACGAATTATCCATTAATTAATGGTCAATTATATGGCAATTTGTGTTAAGGGGAAAAACAGGTAAAACAGGTTTAACAAAACCAAAACGATAACGAAAAGGCACTCCTCTTACGAGGGGTGCCTTTGTGCGTGCCCGCACAGGGCTGATGGGAGTTTACGGAGTCACCAGGTAAGAGCCGGTTTGGATGCCGTTGATAGTTCCGCTGACGCTCGAGAGGGCGCTCACCAGGACGCTGTAGGTGTTGGCCGAGAGCGACTCGGGGTCGTCGCCTTTGATGTTGCCCAGCGGGCCGGTGTACTCGGTGTTCTCGTCCAGCGTGGTGGAGAAGGCCATGAGGTCGTAGCGGCTGGCGTCGCCCTTGATGACGGGCAGGTCGATGTTCTTCGCCGTTCCGTCGGAGACGTAGGTGACGGTGTTGAATCCGATGGGGTTCGACTCCTCGTCGAAGGCTACGACTTGGTAGGTGACCACGTCGCCGTCGGCTGCGACGATGTCCTGGGTGACGGCGTTGAAGTGGACGGTCATGCCAGCGGAGGCCGCCTGACGGGTGCGGGCGTTGAAGGCGTTCTCGAAGTCCTCGAGGTCGACGATAGCTGCGTGCTGGCTGATGTCAGCCACATGGTAAGCCACGCTGGTGGCGAGTGCGCGGTTGAGGACGGAGTCGGTCTCTACCTTAGCCAGGTTGGCGTTGAGGATGGCGTTCCAGAGAGAGCTGAACTGGCTGGCCAGCTTGAACTTCATGCGTACGCGAGTTTGACCGGCGGACTTGGGGTTGTTGATGTGCGAGGCGCGCTCGGCGATGATCTGCTTTCCGCGCAGGATTCTGTAGGTGAAGCCTCCTACGGCTCCGGACCATTTGGTCGTGATTGGGTTGTGTTGAGTGTTTGCCATAGTTTTTAGGTTTTTAAGGGTTGATTGATTGGGTTAATTATAACTTAAGCGCTTAGAGTTTTCAGGTTGGAACGGATTTTCCGGATTCTCCGGATTTTTATGCAGAGCTTGTGCGGAGTTAGGTGGTAGTTAGGTGGGCGATTGCTTGGGTTTGAATGACGATGCAAAAGTACAACCTCGCCATTGCGGTCTACGAATGGTACGGCAATTTTTTTTGAAAAAAATTATTGACAACTGAAAGTCAAGTGATTGAGAACTAAAAGTGGTCATTCAGTCATTTTAGTCATTAGTCATTAGTCAAAATCGATTTCACATGTGTCAAAATCGCCACTATAATATAAAATAAATTTTATATTATAGTGAGCCAAATGACAGATCCAAAAATGAAAATGACTAATGACTAATGACTGATTTTGACTAAAAATGTTAAAATTTGGGATAAATTATCTAATTTGATAATTATTTATATCTTTGCAAGCGAATTCATTATAAATGTGTCGAACACTTTAAAAACGTATCGTAATGGAAACAAAGATTTTATCAATTGCAGAAGCGAAGAATGGAACTTCGCAAGTTAAAGTAGAGCACCCCACCGAAGGGATTTTTGTAGTTGGCTTCAGTACCTCTTGGCCTTTGATACAAGAAAAAGAGTATTCCCAAGCCATCTGTACGATTACCGACAATTTTTTCAAATTAGAGAGAAAAGACTATTTCAATTATCTCTCTCAACAACTCGTTTCCCACGGATTCGAAATGCCCCTTTTCGCCGGTCCTGACCGAGATCTTGACCGTGAGCGCATCGGGCATAGGATAAAAGAGCTGCGGGAGGAACAGCAGATGGATGCCAAAACGTTGGCACAAAAGTCAGGAATCACACCAGCCAACATGAGCCGAATAGAACAGGGGAAGTATTCTCCAGGATTAGATATTCTATGCCGGATAGCCTCCGCATTGGACATGCAACTCGATTTCGTGAAGAAAGGAGAATAAGTTATGCGGCATATTTGGTCATATGATGAGTGCTACGAATTAGCTAAACAATGTAAATGTTCTACTGAATTTGCCGAGAATAATCCCCGCGCATACCACGCAGCAACAAGACATGGTTGGATAAAAGATTATACCTGGTTTGTCCGAGGTTATCGATCAATCCGGTGGACCTATGAATCCTGCTATGAAGAAGCAAAAAAATACGCATCTAGGACAGAATTCCAAAAAAAGAGTAGGAGTGCGTATGCTAAAGCCTTACAGCGAGGGTGGCTCGATGATTATGATTGGATGCCTCTTCTATTCAAACCTAAAGGATACTGGAATAATTATGAGAGAGTACGGGAAGAAGCAAAAAAATATTCAAGTAGAACGGACTTTTACAAGGGAAATCAGTTTGTATATAACATTGCTGTCAAGAACGGTTGGATAGAAGATTTCATACCATCACAAATTGATTTGAAAGAAAGAATACGATGCGTGTATTCTTACGAATTTAAAGGATATAATGTTGTGTATGTAGGCCTTACTGACGATAAAAAGAGACGCCATTTGGAACATTTAGGCATATCCACTTTCGGAAAGTCTTGTTCGCCTGTTTTAACATTTGCCAGAGACCACGCTATAAGTGTTCCTGAACCTGTTTATTGGTATGATAACTGTACTGTTTTAGAGGCTCAAAAATATGAAGATGAGGTTGTAAAACATTATGAAAAAAATGGATGGGTTTTGCTAAATAGAGCAAAAACAGGTGTCGGACATGGTTCAATAGGAGGTTCTGCACGTAGATGGACAAGAAAAGAATGCTATGATGAGGCCCGAAAATACAATTCGAGGACAGAATTTAGTGACAATTGTCAATCGGCTTATGCTAAAGCATTGCGAAAGGGCTGGATTGATGATTATACATGGTTTAGTACTCTCGGAAACAAGAAATGGACATACGAAACATGCTATAATGAAGCATTAAAATACAATACAAGATGGGATTTCGGGAAAGGAAATCACCCCGCCTATCAGGTTGCTTCCCAAAATAGATGGTTAGATGATTACAATTGGTTTGTGAAACCCATTCCAAAGGTGTCCCCACGAAAGTGGACATACGAAGCTTGCAAGGAAGCCGCAAGAAAGTGTTCCAGTCGATCTGAATTTGTTAAACTATACAAAGGAGCGTATGAAGTGTCTCGGAAGAATGGTTGGCTCAACGAGTTCATCCCTCAAAAAAAACTGAATCAATATGCTGTGAGAACTAATAATCCCGCACAGTACTCCTTATTTGATGATAATTGTATTCAGCATAAGTAAAATCCAAACTGCTAAATACTGATTACTGATAACATTTATAAATCTTCGCCGTTCGCGTGGTTGTATTCATTATCGTAGTAAAGGATTATCGAATAATCGCCATACAACTCTGAAATTGTAAACCACACTGATTTCTTCGATATTCTTTCCGTGATCCATTCGACGACCAGATCCATAAATAGTTGTTGGGATTCCTCCTCACTCATATTTTCTCGCTCCTCTTCTGTGTATTTCTTGCTTACAATGTCTTCCGCCCATTTTCGTACCGCTGCCGAGTCCCTGTCGTTTTCTGAAGTCTGAAAGTAAACTGCTTCATACACCTTATTGTAAACTTCCATTTGGACTGAAATGTCCTCGTCTTCATCTATCTTATATTCCCCAGTCAAATTTGCAGGGATGTATTTCCCATTTTTCACAAACTGGTCGCATAATGTGTTGAACCTTGTCTTGATGGTTGATTCCTTCGATGTTGGATATTTATCCTTGACCATTATTCTCCACACTTTGTTGTTGTTCGTAACAACATGAACCTCAACATCCCTTCCATTGAATTCGCCCTCCAAGTAGTCAAATGTTACGTTGTGTTTAAAACCCTTAGCTTTAAGTTTCTGTATCATAGCGGCTTTTGTGCCGTCCACAGGAATCCCTAAAAACTTCGTAACATCCTTTTGAGCATAAGATACGACGGTTAGCAATAAACCAAAAACAAGAGCAACAGTTTTTTTCATATTGATATCATATTAACAACTGCAAATATACGAAAAGTTTTTCTTTCTCATGCGGCATGAGTCGATCCAAAGCCATTCTAACCAATCCACTCGCGCCTTACATTGCTAATTCGCTGTATGAAGGTGTAATAAATCTGACTGGTAAAAAATGTTCATAAATTCCTCAAAACCTTCGACGCTTTCTTCGTACCTTTGTGGCAAACATAAACGGGTTGCATTTGACACATGTTGCTGGTTGGCAACATGATATTTTTTCTCACTTTTCAAACCACATTTTTAACCTTTTCAAACACACAACTTTACTATGGATAACACTTTTAATGACCTTCTGGAAATGGCGCGGATGAGGCGCAGGGAACTCGACAAAGAGCAGACCGAACTATTCGTAAAACTGACATCTTTGGAGGATGAGATAAAGCTGATAGACCACATGGCGGCGATTGTCGAGGAAAACCGTAAACTGAAAGAAGAAAGCGAATCGCAGCGACAACAACTGGAGGAGAAAGAGCGACTGTTGGCAGAGAAAGACCGACAAATCGAGGAGTACAAACGTCAACTGGAGGAAAAAGACCGACAAATCGAGGCGAAAGACCGACAACTCGCCGAGATGAACAAACTCTCAGCCGGAATGGCCAAGAAATCCCCGCAGGACGACTTCGAAAAGAACCTCCGCACCTACCTGAACATCTCCAAACGCAAGATCGCCTCCAAGCGCGAGGCCGCCAAGACTGTCATAACCGAATTGCTCGCCACAGCCAAACTAGACGTCTCAGACGACATCAAAGAGCTCCTCGAACACCTCGACGACGAGTCCGAAAAGACTCAAATCCAAAACTACAAACCTCAGATACAACAGCAAACCAACCACTTTCCGACCCCTCAACCCAATCAGCCAACCAATAGACTCCTCGAACAATGAACAACGACAATCCTACAACCCTCAACCAGTTCGCCTGGATATTCAACTACCAGCCGCACATCGAACACCAAACCAACAATTTTGGAACACCTTCGCCCGTAGGCAAGACTGCCCCAAACGCCGACCAACAAGAAATATATCCGAATTTCGGGTTAGACGGCGACCAAGACGGCATCGAACACTGGGAGAACGTCTACACACGCCTCACCGAGAAGGAATGGATAAGGCGCAGCGAGGTGGAACGCCTCGGGTGGGTCTATGTCTGCTGTGGAGAAGGCACCGCCCCTCAACACCCCATAGTGTGGCACTCTTCGACGGCTGCGCTGGCTTATATCATACGTTATTGGCTCAAAGACTGGACCATTGCACAAAGCGTTTTCTGCCTGAAAGACAACAAGATGTTGCCGCCTAACCTGAAAACGGCAAATTCTCCCTCCGAAAAGGTGTGTGACGACATCGACCGCATCTTCAAAACGCACTAACATCCAATAACGCAACAGCGGATTTTGTTATTGGTTGGGGTGACCTGCCAATAAGAAAACCAATAAAAGGCAATAACATTCGGTTATTGCCTTTTTTGCGTCTTGTTGTTTCCTATTTTTGCCTTCGGTTTCAGTCGTGAAGCCAATAAACAATAATTTTTAACCAGAGTTGAAGCGGATGAAGTCTCGCGAGAATCGGTGGCCACCCTTCTGAAAACTTCTCTCGCAAAACTCTTAAAACAATGAAGAAACAGAGCAAAAACAGCAACACCCAGAACAAAGGTCAACGTACCCCTATCCCGGCACCGAACACATCGCTCAAGGGCTTTATGGACTTCACAAAGACCGAAGACGGATTGAACATCATGGACTTCGTGTGCCTCGACTACGTGGAGATGGAGCCCTTCATCGCCGAATGCAAGGTGCAGGCTATGCGCGACGGCTACGTCTATATCACCGAACGTCCGCGACGCAAGCGCAACACGCCCATCTTCCGCGAGGACAACAGCTCGCTGACCTTAGGCCGCGACGGCAAGTACTACTTCGTCTTCACGATGGAGAAACGCCGCAAGAAAGAGCTGCCCGACGAGCTGGTAAGACAGGCGAAAGCGATAGCCCAGAAAGTCCGCAAAACCATTAACCTTTAACCCATCAACATATCAACCTATCAACATAAATCATCATGAGTACATACGTAATTTATTATAAAGGCGGTGCGAAGATGATGCGCCCCATCGAATCGAGAGAGTCCTATCTGACGCTGCGCGGAAGCCGCAAGCAGAAAACCACCGTGATGGCCATCAGAAACGGCGACGAGACGCAGAAGACACACTTGCTGCAGATGAACTACAGCTGTCTGCCCGGCGAGGACGGCAAGCTTAAAGGCGCCACACAAGCGAGCAACTCGGTGGGTATGGATATCGACCACATCAAGGCCGAAGAACTGGAAGCGACGAAGGAACGCATCCTTTCCAAGAAAGAAGAACTGGGCCTTCTTATGCTCGAACTGAGCGCACGGGGCGCGGGATACCATCTGGTATTCCGCCGCAGGGCGGAGCTGACGCAAGAGGAGAACCTGCGGTGGGCGAGCGAGCTGCTGGGCGTGGAATACGACCAAGGGGCGAAGGACATCACCCGGGTGTTCTTTACTACTACCGACAACGCGGAGGATCTTGTCTATTTGGATGATGAGGTGTTTGAACTTGGCGGGGGTGCGGAGATTCCGGAGAAGACGGATATCCCGGATTTACCGGAGGCTCCGGAGGAGATGGAGGTTGCGGAGGAGAAACGTTTTCCTCGGGAGTTTAAGGGGGTTGGATATGCGGAGATTATTGCGGAGTATTGGCGTCGGGTTGGCGGAGAGCCCTCGGAGGGCGAGAGGAACAAGCAGCTGCATCGGCTGGCGGCTAACCTGAGAGCTATCTGCGACGACAGGGAGGAATGGCTGCTGGAGGTGATGCCCAGATACGGGCTTCCGATAGAGGAGATGCGCACGATCGTCCACTCCGCCTGCAAGGAACCTACGAAAGGATCGCGCGTGATGGACGAGATAGTGATGGTGCTCAAGAGGGGTGCGGGAAGCGAGGAGACGGCGGACGAGAGCGAGGGTTCGGCTACTGATGCACAACTTTCGCTGAGAAAGCTTCCGCAAGGAGTGAAAGACTCGGTGGAGGCGGTGGGGCCGCAGCTGGCGATGCCTGTGGTGACGGCCGTTTGTCCCTGCATCGGGGCGCTGGCGACAGGCGTGACGCTCGACGTGCACGGGCAGAAGAAAGGGCTGAACATCATAGCCTATATCGCAGGCGACTTCGCGTCGGGCAAAGGGTCGATCGACCCTGTGGTGGACGCCTGGATGAGCGAGGTGCAGGCGCTGGACAAGATGTACCAGACGCAGGAGGACGAGTGGCGCGCGAAGAAAAGAGCGGCGAAGAACAAGAAAGAGCAACCCGAGGAGCCGAAGCTGCCGGTGAGGTGCCTGACGCTGAACAACACGGTGGCGAACCTGGCCGAGCGGCTGGCCAACACCGAGGGGAAGCACGCCTACTCGTTCACGCCCGAAGCCGACACGGTGGCGCAGAAGTGGAAATCGACGATGAGCGACTTTTCGATTATGCTCAGACAGAGCTATGACGGCACAAAATACGAGCGAGAGGCACGCTCGGCAGAAGCAGTGAACGTGCATATCGAGCGGCTGCTGTGGAACGTGACGATGTGCGGAACGCCCGACGCATTGTATAGAGTGGTGAACAACTACACCGACGGCTTCCAGAGCCGCATAGCCATCGCCAGGACGCCAGACAACACGTACGCTCCGCTGGAGGAGAAGCCCTACGTGCTGACCCCGCGACAGGAGGAGCGCATACAGCAGATAGCCCACCTGCTGCCGCTGATGCAAGGCGAGGTGGTGCTGCCGAAGCTCGAAGCCAAAGGACGCGAATGGCTCGAGAGAGTGCGCCTGGAGACGATGATGAACGACGACAAGGTGGGAGCGCGCCAGAGGTTCCGCGTGTGCGTGACGGCGCAGAGGATGACCTGCTGCCTGATGCTCTGCAAGGTGTGCGAAGGGCTCATACAGAAGCATGGGTTGAACGGTGCGGAGAACCGCCTGAAGCAACATCCCGACCTCTGGAAGGAGCTTCTGATAAAGGCGCAAACGGCGCAGATGCTGGAGGTGTATGATGTGGTGGCCGACTCGCTGCTGGAGAACGCGCTGCACTTCTTCAGGGAGAGGATAGAGAACGCCTTTGCGAGCAGGGAGTATGCGGGAAGCGAAAGAGTTGTGCGCGTAAAGCGCGGCAAGAACGACACCATCTATGACCGATTGGATCTGCAGTTCACCTTTGAGCAGGCGACGCAGCAAAGCATAGCGATCAAAGGAGCCGGAGTGAGTAGGAACGCAGTAGAACAGATGCTCAAGAACTGGCGTAAACAGGGCTTGGTGGTGTTTTTAGAGAAGGGTGTTTTTCGCAAAACGAAATAGTATATCGGCATCAGTCATTTTAGTCATTAGTCATTAGTCATTTTCAAAATTGGATTTCGGATATGATTACGATAGAGAACAATCAGGAATGTTTCGTGCAGCTCTGGCTACGGCTGGAGCGCACGAGACGGCTCCTCGGGATGCAATACCGCAGATTCTGCGCGCGGAGGGTGCTGACCTCGTGGTTCGGAAGCGAGGCGACAGACGATTTCGTCTGGGAGGTGTGCAGCAAGACGGTGGTCGACGAGGAGCAGATATACGGATTAGACATTATCCCGCCACCAGCGTTGTATCCACGCACGAGCCGCGAGTTTCTGCGGGCGGTGGTGTCCGTAAGGCTGGGGATAGGGATGCGGAAGGTGAACCTTAAAGCGCTGGATGCCGCCTACAGCATAGCCTTCCCCCACAGCACGCCGATTAACGTGGAGAAGAAGAAGAGAAAAGACTCACCCCCCGACCCCCTCTCTGGTTAGAGAGGGGGCTTGCGCGTTCTTTGAAAAAAATCAACGTCGCTGGTGGCTGAATGTGGAATTTCTGTATTCTTTTGGGGTGCTGCCTTTCATACGGCGGAAGAAGCGGGCGAAGGAGGGTGCCATCGTGTCGCCCGTCCGCTGCAAGTGGGAGCCTGCCAAGTAAGAGCTCTTTCAACCTATAAGCCGTAAAGCCGAGACCACCAGAGGGCCTCGGCTTTCGTCGTTTTAAATTTTTATTCGTACTTTTGCAAACCTTTACTGTACTAAAACCACATGAAAGATATTGAATTTCAGTCGCGCGATGATATAAAAGCTTTCCAGGATGACTTGCTGGTCAAGGCTCTCGCTTACCTCAAAGGTAATTCGCCCTACTATCAGCGCCTTTTCTCTCAGGCGGGCATCGATATCGACGCCGTACGTCATATTGAGGACCTGACGAACATCCCTTTCACCGAAAAGAAAGACCTGCAACTGTATAACGACGACTTCCGCTGCTGCCCTAAGGAGAAGATTATCGACTATATCACCACTTCCGGCACCCTTGGCGACCCTGTGACCTTCGGCTGCACGGAGAAAGACCTCCAGCGTCTGGCTTACAACGAAAGGAAGTCGTTCGAGTGCGCTGGCTTGAAACCTGGCAATATCGTCCAGCTTATGACCACCCTCGACAAGCGCTTTATGGCGGGTTTGGCTTATTTCCTCGGCATCCGCGAGATGGGCGCGTCGGTCATACGCGTGGGCAACGGCATCCCTGAGCTGCAGTGGGACACCATCCGTCGCCTGCAACCCGACACTCTCATGTGTGTGCCGTCGTTCATACTTAAGCTGCTGCAGTATGCCGACGAGCACGGCATCGACTATCGCGGCAGTAGCGTGAAGCGCATAATAGGCATTGGCGAGGGCCTTCGTGAGCAGGATTTCTCGCTCAACCTGCTGGGGCGCCGCATAAAGGAGAAATGGGATGTGGACCTCTTCGCCACCTACTCTTCGACCGAGATGGGCGCCACCTTCTCGGAGTGTCCTTTCGGCTGCGGCGGTCATGTGCATCCGGAGCTGATAATCGTGGAGATCATAGGCGAGGACAACCGTCCTGTGCCCGACGGCGAAGTGGGGGAGGTGGTGGTGACCACCCTGGGCGTGGAGGCTATGCCTCTGCTGCGTTTCCGCACGGGCGATATGGCGGCCAAACATACGGAGCAATGCCGTTGCGGCCGCAACTCCTATCGTCTCTCGCCTCTCGTGGGTCGAAAGAACAATATGATAAAGCTGAAGGGCACCACACTCTATCCTCCGGCAATAAACGACGTGCTGGACAACTGCAGCTATGTGGAGAACTACTGCGTGGTGGTGGGCACGAACGACGCTGGCACCGACGACGTGCTGGTGAAGATAAGCCTCAGCAGCGGTCAGGACGCTGACGTGGTGAAAGAGCTCAAGGACAGTTTCCGCTCTCGCATACGTGTGGCTCCCGACATCGAGGTGCTCTCGGACGACAACCTCCGCCGCATCATCTTCCCGCCTCAAAGCAGAAAACCTATCAAGTTTATCGACGAGAGAAAACGCAAATAACCATGAATACCTGTTTCGACGACATACGCCACTATACCGACTCCGAGATGCGCGAGGCGATGACCCGTATTGTAAAGTACGACGAGCTGAAATCGATAGTGAGTTACGCTTTCCCCGACTGCTCGTTCGAGGACTTCGTCAAGCATCTCCTCGCCATAGAAAGCACGGCGCAGCTGCAGCACGAGATCATGGTGGAGGGCATGAAGGTGGTCATAGAAAAGACCATGACTTCTTTCTCCTTCTCGGGCCTCGAAAACATCGACCCACACAAGGCCTACCTCTATATCTCCAACCATCGTGACATCGTGCTCGACGCCTACCTGCTGCAATGCATACTCGACACCCACGGGATGTCGACCACCCGCATCACCTTTGGCTCGAACCTGATGAAGAATGAATTCCTGCGTGAGCTGGGGTTGTGCAACAAGATGTTCCGCACCGAGCGTGCCGGCACAGCCAAGCAATTCTACGCTTCGATGCTGCACCTCTCTGACTATATCAACCACTCCATACTCCAGGACAACGAGTCGATATGGATTGCACAGCGTGGGGGACGCACCAAGGACGGATACGACCTCACTGACCCGGCGCTGATAAAGATGCTGGGCATGCAGTCGCCCCACAGGGATATCGTGCAGGGGTACAACGCCCTCAATATCGTGCCGCTTTCGATTTCGTACGAGTGGGAACCTTGCGACAGCCTCAAGGCTATCGAGCTCTGCAAGTCGGAAAACGGGGAATATGTGAAATCGAAGAACGAGGACCTGAACAGTATCGTCACGGGTATCGTGCAGCCGAAAGGCGAGGTGCACCTCACCATCGGAACACCCATATCGCTCGACGAGATATCCAACTTCCCCACCAACCGCAACGACTTTTGCATCGCTATGGCCGCGTTGCTCGACAGCCGCATCAACGGCGGCTACCATCTCTCGCCGAACAACTTCATTGCCTACGACATGATGAACGGCAGCAGGAAGTATGCCGAGAAATACACTCCGTCGCAATACGAGACCTTCTCACGGCGCCTCGACGAGGTGCTGGCTGAGAACCCGAACCTCGACACACAAAAACTGCGCAGGTATTTCCTTGAAATATACGCCTGCGCAGTAAGAAATTAACGGGCTGTTAGAAACAGCTTCAAGACATCTGCCTACTCCACGGTCACGCTCTTCGCGAGGTTGCGGGGTTGGTCGACGTTGCGTCCTTTGGCAACGGCCACATAGTACGACAGCAGCTGCAACGGCAGTACCGCCAGCAACGGCACGAAGCAGTCGCGCGTGTCGGGTATCACGAAACAGTAGTCGCTCAACGCGCGTACCGTCTCGTCGCCTTCGGTAACCACCGAGATAATCTTTCCTTTGCGTGATTTTATCTCCTGGATGTTACTCACCACCTTGTCGTACATTCCGCGTTTCGGTGCAATCACCACCACCGGCATCTCCTCGTCCACCAGCGCGATGGGGCCGTGCTTCATCTCGGCTGCGGGATAGCCTTCGGCATGGATGTAGCTTATCTCTTTCAGCTTCAAGGCGCCCTCCAAGGCTACGGGGTAGTTGTAGCCGCGTCCAAGGTATATGAAGTTTTTGCAGTAGGTGAACATCTGCGCGAAGTTGTCGATGCCTTTGTTGTTGTCCAGCGTCCACTGCATCTTCTCGGGTATGGCGTTCAGCTCGTCGACGAGCATCGTGTATGTCTCGTCGCTTAGGGTCTTCTTCTCCTTGGCTATGGCGAGACCTATGAGCGAAATGGTTATCACCTGTCCGGTGAAGGCTTTGGTCGAGGCTACACCGATTTCAGGGCCGACGTGGATATAGGTGCCCGACTCGGCCTCGCGCGCTATCGACGATCCTATCACGTTGCACACTCCGTAGATGAACGCGCCCTTCTCTTTGGCCAGCTTTATGGCTGCGAGCGTGTCGGCCGTCTCGCCCGACTGCGACACAGCTATCATCACGTCGTCGGGGAAGATGACGGGATTGCGGTAGCGGAACTCCGAGGCATACTCCACCTCGACGGGTATATGTGCCGCCTCCTCGATGAAATACTTGCCTATCAAGGCTGCGTGCCACGAGGTGCCGCAGGCGCAGATGATGATGCGGCGTGCGTTGAGGAACTTGTCCTTATGGTCGATGATGCCGCTCAGTATGACGTCCTTGTGCCGCTTGTCGATACGGCTTCCTATGCAGGTGCGCATAGCCTTGGGTTGCTCGAAGATCTCTTTCAGCATGAAGTGCGGATAGCCGCCTTTCTCCAGCTCGTCCAGGCTCACCTGGAGGGTTTGCAGCTGCGGTGTCTGCTTCACGTTGCTGAGGTTGGTTATCTCGTAGCTTCCGTCGCGGTTCAGCACCGCTATCTCCTCGTCTTTCAGATAGACCACCTGGTCGGTATACTCGATGATGGGCGTAGCGTCGCTTCCGAGGAAGAACTCGGGCTCTTTGCCTTTCTTCGCTGCGCTGATACCCAAGATGAGCGGGCTTCCCTTGCGGGCGGCTATGAGACGGTTGGGGTTGGTCTTGTCGAGCACGGCTATGGCGTAGGCTCCCACCACGTTCTTCAGCGCCAGATGGACGGCTCTCACGAGGTCGCATCCGTGCGACTCTTTCATGTACTCTATCAGCTCGACCAGCACTTCGGTGTCGGTCTCGCTCTCGAAATGGTAGCCGTGTTTGATGAGCACCTCGCGCAGGGTCTTGTAGTTCTCGATGATGCCGTTATGCACCAGAGCGAGGTTTTTGGATTGCGAATAATGGGGGTGTGCGTTCACCACATTGGGCTCTCCGTGCGTTGCCCAGCGGGTGTGGGCGATGCCGATGGTGCCGGTGGTGTCTTTGTCGGCCACCGAGTCTTCGAGGGCTGACACTTTGCCTTTGGCCTTATATACCGAAAGCTCTCGGTTGCCGTTTATCAGCGCTATTCCGGCGCTGTCATATCCGCGGTATTCTAATCGATGGAGTCCTTTGATTAAGATGTCGTAGGCTTCCTGAGGCCCGATATATCCTACTATTCCACACATGATTTTTGATAGTTATGTTAAATGTTGATATGTTGATACGTTGATAAGGTTCTCTACCTGCTACCTACTAACCGCTACCTGCCAATCACTCCCTGCTTGACGTACTCTTCTAGCAATCGCTGCACATATTTTCCGAACACGTCGAACTCTATGTTCACCACCGTTCCGGGTTTGAAGTTGTGGAAGTTCGTCACCTTGTAGGTGTAAGGTATTATCGCCACCGAGAACATCCCTTTCTCGCTGTCCACCACCGTCAGGCTTACTCCGTTGATTGAGATGCTCCCCTTGGGTACCGTTATCGAGGGTGCGTTCTTCGCGTCATATTCGAAATAGAAACGCCAGCTTCCGTTGTCGTCCACCACCTTGGTGCAGGTAGCCGTCTGGTCGACATGGCCTTGCACGATGTGTCCGTCGAAACGTCCGTCCATACGCATCGAACGCTCCACGTTGACCTCTGTGCCCACTTGCCAGCTTCCGAGGTTGGTCTTCAGCATGGTCTCATCCATAGCGGTCACCACATACTGCTTCTTCTCTTTGTCGACCTTCACCACCGTCAGGCAGCATCCGTCGTGCGCCATACTCTGGTCGATGGAGAGCTCGTCGCCGAAGGGCACCTCCAGGGTGAAGTGATAGTTGCTGTTCTCTTTCTCTATTTTCACCACACGCGCGGTGGTTTCAATTATTCCTGTAAACATGTTTGTGGGTTGAATGTTGAATGTTGATATGTTGATAGGGAGAGGACTCACTGGTCACTTTTTCAGATAGTCCTCGTAGTAGTCGAACATCTTCTTATACAGGTGTACCCTCTCTTTGCCCATGACGTTGTGCTCATGGTGGGGATAGACGAAATAGTCAACCTGCTTGTAGTTGTTGATGCAACGTTCGATGAATTCGAGCGAGTGCTGCCACACCACCGTGTTGTCCTCGCAGCCGTGAATTATGAGCAGCTTCCCTTCGAGGTCTTTCGCTTTGCTCAGCAGCGATGCTTTCTCATATCCTGCGGGGTTCTCCTGCGGGGTGTCCATATAGCGTTCGCCATACATGACTTCATACCATTTCCAGTCGATCACAGGACCTCCGGCGCAAGCCACCTTGAAAATCTCGGGGTGGGCCAGCTTCATCGTGATGGTCATGAATCCGCCGAAGCTCCATCCTTCCACTCCGATGCGGTCTTGGTCGACATAAGGCAGCGATTTCAGAAAATCGACTCCCGCCATCTGATCGGCAAGCTCGTTCTGTCCCACCTGTCTGTGGATGCAGCTTTCGAACTCGAATCCGCGGTTGTCCGTACCTCTGTTGTCGAGGGTGAACACCACATATCCATGCTGAGCGAGGAAGGTGAAGTAGAGGTTTGCTCCAGCCATCCAGCTGTCGGTCACCAGCTGAGAGTGGGGGCCGCCATAAACGTAAACCAACGTCGGGTATTTCTTTCCGGTCTTCTTTCCCGGAGGCGTTATCAGTCGGTAGTACAGGTCGGTCACTCCGTCTGCCGCCTTGATGGTTCCGATGTCGTATGAGGGCATATCGTATTTCTCCAGCGGATTCTCTGAGGTGTGGAGCGTCTTCTCGGGGCCGCTTCCGCCCACGATGCGGTAGTCGGCACGGGTGGGCATCTCCACGCTGCTCCAGAGGTCGACGTAGCGGGTGCGGTCGTCGCTCATCACTATCGTGTGGGTTCCGTAGGGCTTCCCGTTGCGCGGTTTGGTCAGGCATTCCATCTTGCCGCTTTTCAAGTTCACCTTGTAGGCATCGCGTCCCACGAGGTTGTCTTTGTTGGCGTACACGAAGATGTTCTCTCCGCTCTGGTCGAAGCCGATGAATCCTTCCACTTCAAACTTCCCCTTGGTCACCTGACGAACCAGGTTTCCGTCGGTGTTGTAGAGATACAGATGTTTGTATCCGTCTCTCATCGAGAACCACAGGAACTGGTCCCCTTTGGGGGTGAAGATCATGGCGTCAACAGGCTCCACATACCTTTCGTTCTTCTCCTCGAAGAGTACCTTCTCACGTTTGCCCGTGGTCGAGTTGTACTGCTCCATCCACATGTGGTTCTGCTCTCTGTTTATCTTCGCCACATAGATGTATTTCTCGTCGGGGCTCCACGCGATGTTTGTCAGATACATCTCCTTCTCCTTGACGCTCTCGTCTTTGCGTGTCTGGAGGTAGATCTTCTTCATCGTTATGGTGTTGTAAACGCCGATGGTGACCTCGTGGCTCTTCATTCCGGCCATAGGGTATTTTATCGGTTTCGCCTCAGCTTCGCGGGCTTTGGTGTTCACGATGGGGTAGTCTTTCACCATGCTCTGATCCATGCGGTAGAAGGCCAACCTCGTCTTTCGGGGCGACCAGAAGATTCCCTTGTTGATGCCGAACTCGTTGCGGTGCACGCTTTCGCCCAGCACGATGTTGTACCCGTCGGCGGTCTCAACCAGCTTGTTGTCCACATAAAGGCTTCCGTCTTTTGTCTCCACACGCTTGTCTGCCGCGGGCTTCAGCATATCCTCATATTCATCTTTCTGCTCGGGGGTGAGCACCTTCGTCACCTTTCCGTCGAACACATAGGTCTCGTCACCTCTCGTATACATCACCCTCTCCGTACCCGGTTCGAAGATGATGCCGCGTATCTGTCTTTGGGGATACAAGCTGTAATCCATCAGCTGCTTCCAATCCAGCACCTTGTCCTGTCCGAAGGTCGCCAGAGTGCTGAACAATAAAACGGTTAATGCAAAATATTTTTTCATAAGCTTATTTTTTCAAATTTGATCTACATTTGGTTTAACCTGTCCATGCATCTAATAGTTGCTCCAGTTTCTGAACTTCAGCGAGAACACTCCGAAGAACGCCTCCTTGAAGATTTTCATGCTCATCTTGCTCTCGCCCAGCACCCTGTCTGTGAACACGATCGGTATCTCGTGGATTTTGTATCCCAGCTTCGTCACCGTGTACTTCATCTCTATCTGGAACGCATATCCCACAAACTTCACCTTCTCGAACTTCATCTTCTCCAGCACCTTCCGGCTGTAGCACACGAATCCGGCCGTCGCGTCGTACACCTTCATCCCCGTCACCAGCCTCACGTATACCGACGCATAGTACGACATTATCAGCCTTCCCATCGGCCAGTTCACCACGCTTATCTTCCCGTCCACATATCGCGATCCGATTATCACATCGCCCTTCCCTTCCTCGCAGGCGCCGAACATACGCGGCAGGTCGTCGGGATTGTGCGAAAAGTCGGCATCCATCTCACACACATAGTCGTACCCGTTCTCCAACGCCCACTTGAATCCCGCCAGATAGGCCGTCCCCAATCCCAGCTTTCCCTTCCTCTCGAGGATAAAAAGCCTATCTGGAAACTCCGTCATAAGCCCCTTCACGATATCGGCTGTTCCATCTGGCGAGTTGTCTTCCACAATAAGCATATGCGCTCCGATAGGCAACGAAAACACCTTACGAATGATGCTTTCGATGTTCTCCTTTTCGTTATATGTCGGCGTAACAACTAAATACTTAGACATTTATATTGGGTTTTTGTGTAACAATAAAACAAATGTGCACACCAATTTCGACCGACAAAGATACGAAAAAAACTTCAAAAATCAACTACTTGACCCCAAATTTCTTCTGAGACCATATTTGTCAAATCGGCAACCTTCAATATCTTTACCTATCTGACTATATGTAACTCCCTAATGACTCCCTAATGACACCCTAATGACACACACATAATGACGTTGTGACCGCACTTCTCGCACCTTATGCAAAAGTTTTCTTCTGGCCTATGGCGCAAATTACTAATTATTAGTCGCTTATTGCCGCTCTGCAATAAAATGGACTCTATCTTCGTTACATTTTTCTCATTCAAAAAAAACGCCCAACCAAATTTTTTCTATGTCGACAAAAACCGAAAAATACCAGCTCCTCATTCAGCAGATACGTCAGTTCGCCGCTGAGCCAGTCGACCTCGTATCGCTCCTTTCCAATACCGCAGCCCTCCTTCACCACACCTTCGGATTCTGGTGGACAGGCTTCTATCGTGTCGCCGGCGACGAGCTTATTCTTTCCACATTCCAAGGTCCTGTGGCTTGCACCAATATCCCCTTCGGCAAGGGTGTTTGCGGTACCGCCTGGAAGGAGCAGCGTAGCGTCGTCGTGCCCGATGTCGAGCAGTTCCCCGGCCACATCGCCTGCAGCTCCCAATCCCGCAGCGAGATTGTCGTCCCGCTGTTCGTCTCCAACACTAACGCACCAACACATACACAAGAAAAAAAATCCATCTGGGCCGTCCTCGACATCGATAGCGACCAGCTCGGCACCTTCGACGACACCGACCGTCTCCACCTCGAGCAGATTGCCGACATCCTCTCCAACGCCTATGCCTCGCTCCATTCGCCTATACGCGACATATATCTCGCTGGCGGCTGCTTCTGGGGCACTCAGCATTACCTCTCGCTTCTCCAGGGTGTGCTTAAGGCCGAAGCCGGCTACGCCAACGGAAACATCGAAAACCCCACCTACGAGCAGGTCTATACCGACTCCACCGGCTACGCCGAAACCGTCCACGTCCGCTACGACGCTTCTGTCTTGCCTCTATCCAAGCTCCTCGAGATGTTCTTCAAAACCATCGACCCCACATCCCTCAACCGTCAGGCTCACGACATCGGCACTCGCTACCGCACGGGCATCTACTTCTCCGACCCCGACGACCTCCCAGTCATTCGCCATTCCTTAAAAAAACTCGCCAATAACTACTCCGACCCCCTTGTCGTCGAAGTCACCCCTCTCACCGCCTTCTACCTCGCCGAAGAATACCATCAGGATTACCTTCATAAACACCCCGACGGCTACTGCCACATTCCGCTCGACCTCATCAACGAGGTGAAAAACAGCCGTTGACTACTGTCGGCTAAACACTATCTCCTTAATCTCACACTCTATTTTCCTCCCGTCGTTTGTCGTCAGCTGCAGGTGTCCCCACTGCGACACTCCTGTGATTGTCGCACTGATTGTTTCTCCTCGATAGACATACTTGCTTTCTTCTCCTAGATACATCATCCTCTTCATATATTCTTCGTCGATAGGGTTTCCCTCTGCCTGATGTCCTGTCTTCGCCAACTGCTCATATCTCTTTCGCAGGCTCTCCAGCAGCCTCTCCAGCATCCCTCTCAGCTCATACTCTCTTCCCGTCAGCAGTTGCAACGATGTGGCGTTGGGTGCTCCTTCTCCAAACTCTGTCTGGTTTATGTTCACTCCTATTCCGCACACCGCTGTCTCGTACCGTTCCCCTATCTTGTTCTCTACCAGTATGCCGCATATCTTCTTCCCTTCGGCATAAATGTCGTTGGGCCATTTTATCTCCACTCGCTTGCTGTCGGCTTCGTCCATTACCCAGTCGCTCACTCCGAGCGCTAGCGCCTTCGTCAACTCATACTGACGCCTCGCCGGCAGAAACACTGGGTGCAACACCACGCTGAACGTCAGGTTCTTCGCCCCTTCGCTCTCCCATCGGTTCCCTCGTTGCCCTCGTCCGGCTGTCTGTCTGTGCGCCCACACGGTGGTGAAATCCTCCACGCTCCCTAGGTCCAAGCCTCCGCAGTATCCGTTGGTTGACTCCAGTTCTTCGAATTCTATTATCTTCATAAGTCTGTCAGCTCGTACGCTATTGTGTTGATTACTATTCGTTTCCCTCTGTTGGCATAAATCCTTGGCTGCATACAAAAGTACTCATTTTAAGGAAATCCCTCTGATTAATGTCTCAGAATTCTCCGAATCTTCTGAATCCTTCGATACCCCCTCCCGACACCTCTCCCATAATCGGAAAACCCGTACCCCCTTTCGGGATACGGGCTCCTTGAAACACACGCGTTTATCAATAGGGACTATTGATCTTGATTAACTGTACAGGAATCGCTTGATGCTCATCTTCGGTGTCTTCTCAAAAGGCTCGTCGCGCAACTCCACTTTGGCTATCTTGCTGTACACGGGCAACGACTCGTTGGCACCGTTCAATATGTTGTTTCTCACCGTCTCTATTTGCTCGTATCCGATTCCGTCTCTCTTCATCGCATCTGGATTCAGGTAAACCAATGCCACAAGCTTCGTGTCGCGGTCCACAACCACCGATTCTGCTACATACTCCTGATTGTTCACCACGGCTTCTACCTCTTCGGGATATATATTCTGGCCGTTTGCCGAAAGTATCATGTTCTTGCTGCGCCCTTTGATAAAGATATTGCCGTCTTTGTCAATCAGGCCCAAGTCGCCGGTGTGGATGTATCTGTCTTCAGTAAACAGCTCTTTCGTGGCTTTCTCGTTCTTGTAGTATCCTATGCAGATGTTGGGGCCGATTGCCTGTATTTCTCCCACTATCTTGGTCGGGTCGGCTGAATCTATTCTCGCGTCTCCGCAGTCCACCGACCGTCCGCACGATCTCTTGGCATAGGTCTTCCAGCTGGCGTAGGCAAGCAGCGGCGACGCCTCCGTCATGCCGTAACCCACTGTGTAGTGCAGCTTTATCTTCCTGAAGCAGTCTTCCACTTCTGGGTTCAGCGGCGCTCCTCCCATCACATACTCTCTCACTCTTCCTCCGAATGCTCCGTCCAGTTTCTCTCTCACTTTGTTGAATATTATCATGTTGAGTCCCGGTATCTTTGTCAACACCTTCATCACGGGCTTGCTCAGCACTGGCTTCAGCGAGGCTTTGTATATCTTCTCCATCACCAGCGGCACCGTGCAGATAAGGTACGGCCTTACGTCTTTCATTGCCTGCAACAGCAGGGTGGGTGAGGGGCTCTTGCCGAGATAATGTATTGTCGCTCCGCCTGATAGGGGGTATAGGAATTCAAACGCCAACCCGTAGATGTGTGCCATCGGTAGCATGCTCACCATGTGGTCTCCGGGATATACAGGAATATGTCTGTGGCCGTAGTCGATTCCGGCGCTCAGCGATCTGTGCGTAAGCATCACGCCCTTTGGGTCTCCCGTCGAGCCTGAGGTGTAGTTTATCACTGACAGCTTGTCCATGTTGTCCGTCGGAAGCAGCGCCTTCACATCCTCCTTCTTTAACCCTTCGGGGTATTTCGCCTTGAAGTTCTCCACCAGGTTGTCGTGCGCTGTCTTTATTGCTTCGTCATTGCAGTACAGCAGTTCCGTGTTTTCTATGTTGATGACTGCCTTCAATCCTGGCATTGCGTTGATGTCCAGCTTTTTCCAGGTGTCATTGTCTGTCATGAGCATTATCGAGTCAGAGTGGGTGACCAGCTTTTGGATGCTGTCTGGCTTGAAATCGACCAGTATGGGCACCACAACTGTCTCGTAGCTTGCCACCGATATGAACGACAAGGCCCAGCTTGCACAGTTCTTCGCGCACAGGGCTATGTGGTCTTCTTTTTTTATTCCGGCGGTCTCGAAAAAGGTATGTATCTGGGCTATGCTTGTCGCCATCTGTCCGAAAGTCATCGACTTGCCGCGGTAGTCACACAGTGCGTCGCTGTCCCAGTGTTTGTTGATTGAGTTTTGCAGTCTTACAAAATAGTGATCAAATTCAGTATACATATTAATTGTGTGTTTTAAGGTTTCCTTGTTTCGAAATTTTTTGCAAAAGTACTCCCTCGAAATGCTTTATACCACAAAAATGTGACGAAAAAGCAATAAAATGGTATCCAAAAACCGTATTTAGGTGTTAAAATCCCTATGCAGGGACGAAAAAAATCCAAATTTCTCCCTTATACCATAGTGTAGGTGCTGAAAATAATGCAAAATCTTTGCTCGGCATCCATTTTCTTTGCGTAATCTTTGAAATTGTGCAACCTGCCAAAAATAATTTAATCATCTTTCCGTTTATATACATCTTAATTTATAATTACTATACGATGGAGCAGTTGGAATATGCCGGGGAGAACCGGACCGAACTTTCTTCTTTGGGTGAGTTTGCGTTGATCAATCGCATCGCTGAACGGTTCAAACCCAACAATAAAAGTACCGTGAAGGGTATTGGTGATGACTGTGCGGTGATTGGTACGGGCAAGCAGAAGGTCTTGGTGTCGACCAATACTATGAGCGAGGGTGTTCAGTTCGACATGATGTACACACCCCTCAAACACCTTGGGTACAAGGCTGTAGCACGTTCGCTGAGTAATATTGCCGCCATGAATGGTGTTCCCCTGCAGGTCCTGGTGAGTATGGCGGTGAGCAACCGCTACTCTGTTGAGGCCATCGAGGAACTCTATGAGGGCATCTACCGCTGCTGCGAACGCTATGATGTCGACCTCGTGGGTGGGGACACCACCACAAGCCTTAGCGGGTTGGTGATAACGGTTACCGCCGTCGGAACTGCTGATGAGGACAAAGTCGTCTACCGCAGTGGCGCCAAACAGTATGACCTTATTTGTTGTAGTGGTGATTTGGGTAGCGCCTATTCCGGACTTTTGGTTCTGGAGCGTGAGAAGGTGACCTATCAGGCCGACCCCTCATTCCAACCCGACCTCGATGGATACGATTATGTCCTGGAACGCTTCCTTAAACCTGAACCTCGTTTTGACATCATTGCCGAACTTCGTAAAAAGGAGATTGTGCCGACAAGCATGATAGATGTCAGCGACGGATTGGCAAGCGAATTGTTGCATATCTGTAAAGAGTCTTCCTGCGGTTGTGAGGTCTATGAGGACCGCATTCCTATTGATTATCAGACCACTCGTGTATGTAGCGAGATGAGCAACAATATGCTTCCCGTCAGCAACGCCCTCAACGGTGGTGAGGATTATGAACTGCTCTTCACCATTTCGCAGAACGACTACGAGAAAGTAAAAACCATTGAAGGCGTTCACGTTATAGGTCATATAACCGATCAGGCCTCTGGTGCTAAACTTGTGACTCCTCAGAACACGGCCATCAAACTTGTCGCTCAGGGATGGCCTTCCGACAGTAATGAAAATAAATAACATCATATTCGATCTTTGTGGCCCTATCATCACTCTGGATATCGAGTTGATGAACCGTCGCTTCCACGACTATGGCGTTACTGTCGAAAAACCTTACCAGACACTTCGCGATGAGGGGTTGACCAAAAGGTATGAGGCGGGATTGGTTTCAACAGTTGATTTCATAAGCCAAGTCCGCGTGATCCTTGATTGCCCGCTATCCGACTCCCAGATCCTAGATGCGTGGAACACTATCATTGTCGACTTTCCGCATAGACATATAGAACTGCTTCAACGCCTGAAAGATAGATATAAAATCTTCTTGCTGAGCAACAGCGATGAAACCAACGCAGCATATTTCAAGGAATACATGAAACAAAGTGCGGGATTTGATATCTTGAATGATTGTTTCGATGAGGTCTTTTTTAGCTGTGACCTGCACGATAGAAAACCAAGCCCGTCTGTCTTCCAGCATATAGTCGACAAGCACCACCTCATGCCATCTGAGACATTGGTTGTGGACGATTGTAAGGCTCATTGTGAAGGGGCCGCCTCCGTCGGTCTACAAGCCCATTGGCTGGTTCCTGGCGAAGATATATGTGACCTGAACTTCAATCTATTATAGACATCTCTCTATTTTATCCAATAAACTATTTAACCTTTCAACACAGATGCAAGACTCCTACAAACAGCAAGGCCAACGTTTACAGATGTGCCGTAATCTACGGGCTAAGGGTATCACCGATGAGTCGGTCCTCTCGGTTATGGAGAAAGTGCCGCGCCATTGGTTTATGGATTCTGCTCTCGTTGAACATGCCTATGACGACCAAGCTCTTCCCATTCTTTGCGACCAGACAATCTCACAACCGTCTACCGTAGCCTTTCAAACTCAGCTGCTGGGCGTTAAGCCTGGTATGAAGGTGCTTGAGATAGGAACGGGTAGTGGGTATCAGACCTCTATCTTATGTGAACTTGGAGCCAAGGTCTTCACCATAGAGCGCCAGAAGGGTCTTTTTGATAAAACCAAAAGTCTGCTCTGGTCTCTCCGCTACACCGCCAAATGTTTCCTTGGTGACGGCTATAAGGGACTTACCGAGGTCGACTATGCACCTTTCGACCGCGTCATTATCACCTGCGGCGCCCCCTACATACCGCAACCATTGATGGATCAGCTCAAACCCGACGGCATAATGGTGATTCCGGTCGGCAACGAGCAACAGGAGATGCTTCGTGTCACAAAACGTCAAGGCGAAGAGCCCCTCATCGAACATTTTGGCAACTGCCGTTTTGTCCCAATGCTCGGAAATGTACAATACAAATACCAATGAATAAAAAGTTCTTTTTACCCTTTCTTGCCTTTTGTGCTTCTCTTGCTCTCTATAGCTGTGGTGGTAACGACTATGTTCCGAAACCTAAAGCTTATATCCGCATGGATATGCCGCAGAAAGAATACGTTGTTTATGACACCTCCGCTCTGCCTTTCACCTTTGAGCGCCCTCAAGAGGCTTTGGTAATCTGGAAGCAGGATGACAGCCGCACCAAGTATTTCGATATCTTGTATCCACAATATAAGGGCATCATAAACCTAACCTATAAGCATTTCCGTTCTATTGACGACCTCAACTCTCTCGTTGATACCGCCTCTCGTATGCTGGCCCTTCACCACAGTCAATCAACTGGTGAGAAGGAGATAAATCTTTCCGATCCTGAGGGTCGTGTTTATGCTACCATCGTCAAAGTGGGGGGCAAGAACGCGGGCTCTACCTATCAGTTCTGGCTTACCGACAGCACCCAGCATTTCCTCCGCGGCGCCCTTTTCCTCAACTACACCCCCAACAACGACTCCCTCGCGCCGGTGATAGAATATCTCCAAAAGGATGTAGATCGTATTGTGGAAACCTTACAGTGGAGATAACCTTTCTCCAATAAAACAAAAAATGCGGTGAAGTTTGTGCTTCACCGCATTTGTTATAACTACTAAAAGCTTCGCTTATTTAGCGTCGCGTCCAGCACGGATGGCTGCGATGTTGGTGTTCACCACCTCTTCGCCCTTGCGTCCGAAGATATTCTGGATGGCTTTCTCCAACTCTACGAAATCAATCTCGAGATAGGGAGCAGCTGCACCAAGGAGCACCATGTTGCCGCGAGCGTGGAGCTGTTTGGCGATCTCGTTGGCGTTGAAGCTGACGCATTTCTTCAGTTTCTTCAGTTCTGCGTTCACCTTTTCGATGTCAGGATAGTTGGTGATATTGATGAACGGATCGCTGTTGGTGATAACGCAACCATCGGGTGAAAGGAAAGGAAGATAGCGGAGAGCTTCCATAGGTTCAGAGCTGAGGATGATGTCGGCCTTACCTTCGGGGATGACGTCGGCGAAGATAGGCTCGCTGCTGATACGCAGGTGGGAGAAAACGCTGCCACCGCGTTGCGACATTCCGTGAATCTCGCTCTGTTTCACATTCATGCCGAGGTTCAGAGCGGCATCGCTTATGATTTTGGCTACAGAGACGATACCGTCGCCTCCGACACCGCAAAGTATGATATCTTTTTTCATGATTAAGTCGGAATTTAAAGGTTATTTATTTGCTGCCACACGTTTTTTGTTCTCAACGATGCATACTCGTTGCGGTATGATGACGCTCACTCCTTCGTATGCAATCTCCTCTTCGAGAATCTTCATGAATTCCTCGTGGTTTTTCTTCAGGGGCACGATATGGCGGATATGTTTCTCGTCGACACCAAGTCCCTTGCAGATGTTGAAGAGCTTCATGTTGGCGCTCGACGGCTGTCCGCCGGTCATAGCCGTGATGTCGTTGTCGAGAATCATGATGACCACGTTTGCTTTCTCGTTCACGCAGTCAAGCAGGCCGGTCATGCCGCTGTGTCCGAAGGTGCCGTCTCCGATAACGCCTATCGAGGGGAAGATTCCCATTTCGGCAGCGCCCTTCGCCATAGTCACCGAAGCTCCCATGCAGACGGTGGTGTTGATGGCACCCATATTGAAACCGAGGGTGTAGCATCCGATATCGCCGAAGACGCGTCCGTTGGGGTATTTCTTCATCACCTCAACGACTGCCTCGTAGCTGTCGATATGCGGGCAACCTTGGCAGAGTGCCGGTGGGCGGTTGGTGACCACTTCGGGTACTGCAGGACCGTTCTCGACTTTCAATCCGAGGGCCTTCGCCACCTTCTCTGCGTTCAGTTCTCCATCGCGGCGTATCACCTCGTCAAGGCGTCCGTGTACGGGCTTTCCTTTGCCGAGGAATCCCTTGATATGTTCCTCCACGAAGGGCTGGCCGTCTTCGAGCACGAAGATCTCGTCGCATTCATCATAGAGCTTGTTCAGCATGTCGAACGGCAGAGGATACTGGGTCACCTTCACGATAGGATAGGGGCACTTGCCGCCAGCATAGTTCTCCATCAGGTAGTTGAATGCGATACCTGTGGTGACTATACCTTTCGACTTGTCGGTACCCGGGATGTATTGGTTGAAACCGCTCTCCTCGCTCGATTTCGTGAAAGCGGGCTGCTTGTCGATCAGGTCTCTGTAAAGACGTTTTGCGTTGACCGGAAGGAGTACGAAGCTCTTGGGGTCTGAAGGGCTGCTCAGCGGATTCTGCGGCAGCGGCTCGCGACGCTCCACGCCGGCGCGGCTGTGTGCCAAGCGGGTAGGTATTCTCATAAGTATGGGAGTCCCCATCTTTTCACTCAGTTCATAGCCGAAGAAGACCATGTCGTAAGCCTCCTGCTGGTTGCTGGGTTCCAGCATGGGGATCATTGCCCAGTGTCCATAGTAGCGGCTGTCCTGCTCATCCTGCGAGGAGAACATCGACGGGTCGTCGGCGACAACGATAAGCACACCTTTCGTGCCGATGATTGCGGCGTTCATGAAGGGGTCGCCACACACGTTGAGTCCCACATGCTTCATGCAGGTCATAGCGCGTTTGCCGGCATAGGCCACGCCTATGGATGCCTCGAGAGCCGTCTTCTCGTTGGCGCACCAGTTCGCGACAACGCCTTTCGCCTTGGCCTCTTTCGACTTCATCACGTATTCGGTAATCTGTGTTGAGGGGGTGCCTGGATAGCTGTTGATGGCGCTTCCGCCTGCGTCTATAAACGCTTGGGCTATAGCTTCATCGCCCAGAAGTAGTAACTTTGACATGCTGTGTATGTTTTGTGATTAATTATTAATGTGAAAATTTTTGCAAAGGTACACAAATTTTGCCGTTTTTCCAAATTCCCCACATAACAACCATAGAATCACCCACAAACACATAAAACATACCCTCAAAAAGCAACCTCTTTCCCTTCATAAACCAACCCAACCTCAACCACCATCTCAAAATCCGACTTACCTATCACCTCCCTATCATTTGCCTACCATCTAACTCCCACCTAACTCCGCACAAGCTCCGCATAAACTACCATCAAAAAATCCCATTTCCCCATGCCAAACATAGCACCCCTTCCAGGACAAAAAAAGCATCAAAACGATAGGACAAAAATGTTCCGAAGGACCTCGAAACAAGAGTTATGAACAAAAATCAATACAAATTCTCAACTTTTCCAAATCGTGCAACCTGTTCAATATCAGCGAATACAACTCCAAAATAAAAGACTTTTGCAGGTTTTGTTTGAAAATTATTTTGTGAATAAAAAAAATGTGTGTACTTTTGCAATCTCTTTTTGCGAAAAAGTCAGCAAAGAAATGCTCGGTTCGTCTAGCTGGCCCAGGACGTGAGATTTTCATTCTCAAAATCGCGGGTTCGAATCCCGCACCGAGTACGAACAAAAAAGATTTAAAGACAATTATGGCACATCACAAGTCAGCAAAAAAAAGAATCCGTTCCAACGAATCAAAAAGAGTAGAGAACAAATACTACGCAAAAACCATGCGTAACGCTCTGCGTGATTTCAGAGCCCTTGAGGACAAGAACGTAGCCGTGGAGAAGCTCCCCCACATGCTCTCCGTCATCGACAAGCTCGCAAAACGTTCCGTTATCCACAAGAACAAGGCCTCCAATCTCAAATCGAAACTTATGCGTCAGGTCAACGCCATGTAATTGGCGACCTGTACATGAGATATGGTTATTTAAGGGTTCAATAAAACCAGTCCATTCGGGCTGGTTTTTGTTTATTACCAACCTCTGATCAATCCTTCACATGCTTGTAAAAACATACGGTTGCGCAATCATCGGGGTCAACGCCGTAACGGTCACCGTCGAGGTGAATGTCTGTCAAGGTATAGGCCTCAACATAGTGGGCCTCCCCGACAACGCAGTCAAGGAAAGCACCCAGCGCATCATCTCCGCTTTCGAAGTCTATGGCTATCGTGTGCCCGGGAAACGCGTCATCATCAACCTCGCGCCCGCCGACCTCAAGAAAGAGGGCTCCGCTTACGACCTCACCATCGCCGTCGGCATACTGGGCGCCAATGGTGATCTCGATTCCGAAGAGCTGGACAAGTATGTGATTATGGGCGAGCTGGGACTCGACGGCTCCCTGCGACCCATCAAAGGCGTCCTCCCCATCGCCATCGAGGCTCGCAGCCGCCAATGCAAGGGAATTATCGTCCCCTCGGCCAACGCGCGTGAGGCGGCCATCGTCAACAACCTCGAAGTCTATGGCGCCGACAGCCTCAAGGATGTCATTGATTTCTTCAACCATAACGGCACGCTCGAGCAGACCTCGTTCGACACTCGTGCCGAGTTCGCCAAGTCGCTCAACGCCTACGAGTTCGATTTCGCCGACGTCAAAGGCCAAGCCAATGTCAAGCGTGCCCTCGAGATTGCGGCGGCCGGCTCCCATAATGCCATCCTCATAGGCCCTCCGGGCAGCGGCAAGACCATGCTGGCAAAACGTATGCCCAGCATTCTGCCCCCGCTCACCCTGAGCGAATCGCTCGAAACTACTCAGATATACTCCGTTGCGGGCAAGATGCACAAAGACGACGCCCTCATCTCGGTACGACCCTTTCGTTCTCCCCACCATACTGTCTCGGATGTGGGACTTTGTGGAGGCGGCTCGAACCCTCAGCCGGGCGAAATAAGTCTTGCCCATAATGGCGTCTTGTTTCTCGACGAACTGCCTGAATTTCATAGAACTGCGCTCGAAGTCTTGCGTCAGCCTATGGAGGAACGACATATCACTATAAGTCGAGCCAAACAGACCATCGACTATCCGGCATCGTTCATGCTCATCGCCGCCATGAACCCCTGCCCCTGCGGCTACTACAACCATCCCACAGTCGAATGCACTTGTGCACCTGGTTCCGTCCGTCGCTATCTTAATAAAGTGAGCGGCCCTCTTATGGATCGCATCGACCTCCATATCGAAGTGACGCCCGTGCCCGTCAGGGAGCTGGGCAAGAAAGTCCAATCCGAGAGTAGTGCCGTCATCCGAGAGCGTGTGATAGCTGCACGAGCCATCCAAACCGAGCGCTTTCAAGGCAACCCCAAGGTCCATTGCAACGCGCAGATGACCAGCAAGCTCACCCGCCAGCATTGTGCCCTCACCGACGAGTGCCGCACCATCATGGAGACCGCCATGAACCGTCTGGGCCTCTCAGCAAGAGCCTACGACCGTATCCTAAGAGTAGCCCGCACCATAGCTGACCTCGACAACAGCCAGGATATAAAAGACTACCACCTCCAAGAAGCCATAACCTACCGCTCGCTCGACCGCGAGAACTGGGGCAAATAAGTTCAATTCCGTAAAAGAAAACACGTATGAAGAAGATGCATATAATTGCCGTTCTGATTCTTGCCACACTTATGCTGGCCTCCTGTAGCCGCAAACCTAAGAATCTTATCAAAGACGAGGCGATGACGGCTCTGCTGACGGACGCCTATCTTTTGGAGGGCTTCTATGCGGTTGAACGCGGGATGGACAGCGTGATAACCGACCCCGTTATCATAGCCACCTACGACAGCCTTTTCAGCAAGCACGGAGTCACACGCGAGCAGTTCGACGAGAGTATGGCCTACTACATGCGGCATTCCGACAAGTATGCCACGATACACAAGAAAGTCGTGGAAAACCTCGACAAGAAAGTGCAAGAGTTGTAGGAAACATTTCCCTTCCAAATTTATTTTTGCGGAATAAACGAATATTTCGTACCTTTGTCAGTCCTCACTATATGCGAAATATAGTGTGTTGTTTTGATTTATAAAATATTAAGGAAAAACAAATATAATAAAAGGGAAATTAAAGGTCAAGCAAAGCAGCGGTAATAACAACAAAGTGGTCGAATTTGACCACCTTTGAGAAAGTCCGATTGGTAAAGGGAAAAGAGAATCTGCCGGGACGGTAAATGATCAAATAAACAATAAGTTATACAGTTTGTGATCAAAATTTTCGACCGCAAAATAGACAAAAGGGAACAAAAATGGATGATTTAAATGCTTTGATACCATACGTTGAGGTGGAAAACAAAATCGCCACTATTCGCAGGCAGGACGTTATTGCCGATGCGGATGTTGCGGAGTTGTATGGTGTGGAGACACGACGTGTTAATGAGGCTGTAAGGAACAATCCCGACAAGTTCCCAGATGATTATATGTTTGAACTCACAAAGAGTGAGTTACGCACTTTGCGGTCGAAAATTTCGACCACAAATGTTTCAAATAAAAGTAGATCAGCAACTAAGGTCTTTACCGAAAAGGGACTTTATATGTTGGCGACGATATTGAAGAGCGAGAAGGCGACAGAGGCTACGTTTGCCATTATCGAGACTTTTGCCAAGGTTCGGGGATTGAAACGCGAACTGGTTGAACTGCACAAAGAGACCGACAAGAGTGTCCAGGAGAAGAAAATGCACCATTTTGGCGAGGTGCTGACCGACATGGTGCTGACCGACCTCGAGCCCTCAGAGACGGAATCCTCATTAGAGATAAACTTCCTTATCGGTAAAATCAAACATACAGTAAAACGAGTAAGAAAAAACGACAGCAAATAACCGTGCTGGAAGAAATGGGAAATGTCCAGTGAATATCGCGACCGAATAGAAGCAATGTCGAAAAACATTCGATAGCGAAGCGGAGAACAAGAACAAAATAGGAGAATGCTGAGATAAACATCAATAGAAATGAGAGAATTAAAAATAAAGAAAGCGCTAAGAGCAGAAGATGAGAATCCGCAGCCACTAATCTGTGGGAGTGATAATGCTATTAAACGCATTGCGCGTAAACATCAGTCTAACTATAGATTTGAAAGATTGCATTGTTCACATGACCATGAACATAGATATGGAAAATATGGTGCTTATCTGAAATTGGAGGACGCAAAAGAAGGGAAAAATTTCTATACCCCATATTGGAATAAAATTGATGCTTCAATCAAAAGTCGATACCCCAATAGTAAACCATGGCAACTCGAACCAATTTACGCCAATATGTTACGCAGCGAGCATATACCATTCAATTTTTTCGTTCCAATGCAGGACGATTTGAATGCGGCAGCAAATGTGTTTGATGAACTGATTGGAGGCAATCAAGTAGAGACAGTTATTGATATCAAGATCGAGTATGCTCCTGAGAAACAATATACGTTAAATGATGGTACTTCGTTCGACACATTCGTATTGTACAAACATAAGGATGGGCAACTTGGTGGCATAGGAATAGAGATAAAATATACAGAACGGGGATATCAATTAAAACACGACTCAAAAGAATGGCGCGATATAATGTTGGGTGAAAATAAGAATTACAAAGACGTGACTCTAAACAGCAGATACTACACCGATAGTATTGTAAACATTCCACTTCCTCAATCACCTCTTGTAAAAAATGATTACCGGCAAATTTGGCGTAATCATATTCTTGGAGCTTCAATGATAAACAATGCTAATATTGAGTATGATTTGAAGCACTTTAATTCTGTCACCATTTATCCCAGTTTCAATACACATTTTGAAAGGGTAATACCCCAATATGAAAAGATGCTCTCGGTGTATGGCAAAAAAACATTCCGTGGCATAACGTATGAGAATTTTTTCAATATTCTTGCATCTTATTACGATTCCATTGATTTTATCGATTGGCAAATTTATCTGCATATGAGATATATTCCGACAAAAACAAATAAACAAATTCAATAATTAATCCTTAAACGTTTAAGCTTATGGCAAAAGAAAAAAAATTCATGACATGTGACGGTAACTGCGCTGCAGCGCATGTGGCCTACATGTTCAGCGAGGTAGCAGCTATCTACCCCATCACCCCCTCCAGCCCTATGGCCGAGTATATC
>CACYJU010000006.1 GCA_902774845.1 uncultured Bacteroidota bacterium | reverse complement strand
GTCTACAACCCCCGCACCCCCGGTCAGGTAGCCCACCGCGCCCGCTTCGCCACAGCCAACTCCATAGCCGCCATCTTCGGCAAGATCTATCAGGTCGGCTACCGTAACGCCCACCGCGACCTCGACCCCCGTTCCGCCTTCGTCAAGCACATCTACCACGACGCCCTCAATGCTGCCACCATTCTCAATCCTAATAACTTACACCTCTCCAAGGGCACCCTCCAGATCTTCCAGTCCACCCGCGTCGACCTCGACGGCTCCCGCCTCACCCTCCGCTGGTCCATCTCCGGCGGCACCACCTCCGACCGACTCTGCATCTGCCTCTACAACTACACACGAGGCATGGCCGAGACCTACCTCGACCACGCCTCCCGAGCCGACGGCCGTACCACTATCACCGTGCGGGCCGACAGCCTCTCCGACCACCTATACCTCTACTGCTTCTGGCACAATCCCGACACCCGCAAGGTCTCCACCTCCGTCGTAGCCGCCGAGTTCAACAACCCCGACAACGACGAAGCCCGCGACCGCGAACTCCTGTTACATATAGAAAACCTCTCCATAGGCTGGAAGAACCCCCTCCGCACCACCTACCGCCAGCTCCACGCCCTCCGCCTCCACCGCCTAAAGAAACTCCGCCAACAACCACCACCAACCCCAGATATAACCCCACCAGGCAACCATTAACCATGAAATAATGGCATCTCGCATCTCTCCATAGTGCTGTTGGCTGATGCCTCTTTTTCCTGTGCCGCCTTTTTCGAGAATGTACTTTCCGTGATGGGTGACTTTTTTTTGCAGATTTTGAAATTTATCTTATCTTTGCATTGTCAGAACGGATTGAACAACACGGTTGTTATCGTTGGACACTTTTAATTATCAGCTTTTTATCTTTGTTTTAGACATTGGCAGATTTACTTGCTAAGGAAAACGTGCTTTTATGTACAGTATTAACGAACTTAACGCTAAGGCTCATATCGAACTTATCGGTATAGCTAAGACTATGGGCATCGCCCGCGCTCAACACTACAGCGCTCAAGACTTGATCTACAAAATTCTGGATATGCAGGCCGCCAACCCTACTACACAAGAGGGTGAGGGAGGAGAACCTGTGAAGACGCGCGGTCGCCGCGCCCGTCTGCAGCCGACGCTGCTGGCTGAATCGTCGAACCCACCTGCCGGCCATAAACGTGGTCGCAAGAAGAAGGTGGTGGAGCCGGCTCCGGTGGCTGCCACAACACGTACCAGGAAGGCAACGAAGCCTGCGGGCGATCAGCAGCAGCCAGCCTCGGAGGTGGCCAAACTTGATATCGCCGGATTGGAGGTGCCTCAGATCCCAAACGTGGAGGATATGTTCCGCATGAACGACGGCTCTGTGCCCAGCCAGGGTGATCGTGTTGGCTCGACGGAGATACGGGTTGAACCAGAGAAACCGGCAGAACCCACCGCGAACGTAGAACCGGAAAAGGTGGCAGAACCGATGAACACAATCGAGACCGAGAAACCGGTGGCAGAGGAACCTGTTGAATCCAGAGAAACACCGAACGGCGAAAGCGAGGCCCGTGCACGCACGGAGCAGCCGGCAGCCGGCAGTCAGGAACAGGGAGAGGGTGACCGGAAATACCAGAAGAAAGATCGTATGGGCAAGAAACAGCTGAACCAGAACGCGCAGCCCAAAACGATACGTCGACAGGAATATGAATTTGAGATCGAAGGAGCAGTGGAGATGGAGGGTGTGCTCGATGTTGCTCCCGACGGCAACGGATACCTGCGGTCGTCTGACTACAACTACCTCTCGTCGCCCGACGATGTATTCCTCACGGTGCAACAGATTCGTTCCTACGGCCTGAAGACCGGTGACACGGTACATTGTCGTGTGCGTCCACCCAGAGAAGGGGAGAAGTGTTTTTATATGACGAAGGTGCTGGAGGTGAACGGCCTCACGACCGACCGCATACGCGACCGTATTCCGTTTGAGTCGCTCACGCCGCTCTTCCCCGAAGAGAAATTCAACCTCACAGGACATCCCCAAGAGACGATTTCGACGAGGATAATCGATATGTTCACCCCGATAGGAAAGGGACAGCGTGGCCTTATCGTGGCTCAGCCCAAGACGGGTAAGACGACCCTCCTGAAGGAGGTGGCTAACGCGATAGCCTATAACCACCCGGAGGTGTACCTCATAGTGCTGCTCATAGACGAGCGACCGGAGGAGGTGACCGACATGCAGCGCAGCGTGAAGGCTGAGGTCATCGCATCGACCTTCGATGAGCCTGCCGACAGACATGTGAAGATTGCCAACCTGGTGCTGGAGAAAGCGAAACGTATGACGGAATGTGGACACGACGTTATGATAGTGCTCGACTCGATAACGCGTCTGGCACGTGCCTACAACACGGTGCAACCTGCTTCGGGCAAGGTGCTCTCAGGAGGCGTGGAGGCCAACGCCCTGCAGAAACCCAAGCGTTTCTTCGGTGCCGCAAGAAACATAGAAAACGGTGGATCGCTTACAATCATCGCGACTGCGCTGACTGACACTGGCTCGAAGATGGATGATGTGATCTTCGAGGAGTTCAAGGGTACGGGAAACATGGAGCTGCAGCTTGACCGCAAGCTGGCGAACAAGCGCGTCTATCCCGCCATCGACCTGGTGGCTTCGAGCACACGCCGCGACGACCTGCTGGTCAAACCGATGCTGCTCAACCGTCTGCTCATACTGCGCAGTCAGCTCACCGACCTCAACCCCGTAGAGGCAATGGAATATCTGCAGAAGAATATGAGCCGCAGCAACAGCAACGAGGAGTTTCTCATGACGATGGACAAATAGTGACAGTCGGGCAGCAGTTGGAACCTTTTCAGCAAAGCGAGTCATTTGAACTTTTAAACACTTAAACTATTACTAATGAAACGTGGATTTGGAAGTGACAACCACTCGGGTGTCTGTCCTGAGATATTGAAAGCCATAGCTGACGCGAACGTGAACCATGCGCTCGCCTACGGCGACGATGAATGGTGTGCTCGTACTACGCGACTGTTCAAAGACACCTTCGGACGTCAGGCGGAAGTATATTTCGTGTTCAACGGAACGGGAGCGAACGTGCTCAGCATCGACCTCATGTGTCGCTCTCACCATGCGGTGGTGTGTGCCGAGACTGCTCATATCTTTGTTGACGAATGTGGTGCTCCTCAGCGTATTGTGGGCTCGAAACTGCTTCCTGTGGCTACCCCCGACGGTAAGCTCACTCCCGAACTGGCTCTCTCGCAGATGCACGGCTTCGGCTTTGAACACCATGCCCAGCCTCGTGCGATAAGCATTTCTCAGCCGACGGAACTGGGTACGCTCTACACCATTGACGAGATAAAGGCACTTGCCGACTTGGCCCACTCTAACAACATGTTCCTTCATGTTGACGGAGCCCGTATGGCTAACGCCGCGGTCGCTCTGGGACGTTCGTTCCGCGAGATGACCACCGACGCTGGTGTGGATATACTCTCGTTTGGCGGAACCAAGAACGGGATGCTAATGGGAGAGAGCTGTGTGGTGTTGAATCCCAAACTTAACGAGGATGCCAAATACCGGCGCAAGCAGATGGGACAGCTCTGCAGCAAGATGAGGTTCATGGCTGCCCAGTTTGAGGCATACCTGACACAGGGAGTGTGGTGCCGCAACGCCACCCACTCGAACCAGATGGCACAGCTGCTCTATGCCGAGCTGATGAAGATGGACGAGTTCAAGCAATCGGGCGATTATGCAATCCTCTATCCAGTGCAGGTGAACAGTGTGTTTGCCCGTCTGCCGCGAGAGGTGTGGACGACATTGCAGAAGGAGTATTTCTTCTATGACTGGGATGAGGCGAAGAACGAGGTGCGCTGGATGTGCTCGTTCGACACCACCGAACAGGATATCCACGATTTTGTGAATGCCTTGAAGAGGATTGTCCGCAACCGCTGACCTTTGGTCACTTCTTGAGCACGATACGGAACACCGTACCTTGTCCTACAACCGAGTATTTCAGGAAAATCTTGCCTCGATGGTACTCGTTGATGATACGTTTAGCCAGCGAGAGACCCAGTCCCCATCCACGCTGTTTGGTGGTATAGCCCGACTCGAAGATGTGTTTTTGGGCCGACGTGGGGATGCCCTTTCCGGTGTCGCTGATGTCGAGGTAGATATGTTTGCTGTCGTCAGACACTATGACTGAGAAAATTCCGCTGCCTTCCATCGCGTCGATGGCGTTCTTGCAGAGGTTTTCTATCACCCATTCGAAAAGGTAGCGGTTGATGGGCACGATGATGTCGTTGTCGGGGTATCCCGTCTGGAATTCGACGGTCTTGGGACTGCGGGTCTTGAGGTAAGAGATGGCGTTCTCTACCACCTCACAGAGGTTCTCCTCTTTCAGCTCGGGTACCGAGCCTATCTTGGAGAAGCGATGGGTGATGGTCTCGAGACGCGCGAGGTCTTTGTGTATCTCGGCAGCGTATTTCTCGTCGAAGGTCTTTCCCTCGAGATAGTCGGTCCAGGCGATAAGCGACGAAATGGGAGTGCCCAACTGGTGGGCGGTCTCTTTTGCCATGCCGACCCAGATGCGGTTCTGCTCCATGCTGCGTGCGGTGCGGAAGAGGTTGTAGGAGATGAGCACCAGTACAAGCAGCACGAACACGTAAAGTACCGGAACCCAGTTGAGCGCTTTGAGCAGGGGTGTGCTTTCGTAGAAGACGTAGGCCCGCTCGGCGTCGGGTAGGGTTATTGCGATTGGTATGTTTTCGTGGCTCATGCTGTTCACCCGTGCTGCAAGTTTCTCCGGGGTGTCGATGGAGTTCTCATCGATGTTTCCGTAACTGACGAGGCAGTGCCGCGAGCTGTCGGTGATGATGACTGGGACAAACACAGAGTTGTTCGTTATCTCGGCGAGGAAGGACTGCATGAAGCCCTCCAACACGTGCCGCAGTTCGCGGTAGGTGTGCGACTCTTTGTAGTAGAGTGTCATGGGCATGCCCCATATATTGTAGTGGAAGGGGGGATTCTTCGAAAACTCCTCCTTCAGAGACCCTTCCAGCCGGCGGCCGCCCATCTCCTGAGGTACGGTGATGATGCCATCTTTGTCGGTGATGATGAGGTCGGTCTTGCAGCTGTCGACGATATAGTTGACGTAAGCCAGGCTGAACTTCAGGTCGCTTCCGGCATCGGGGCTGTTGAACGACTGGAGGATGTCGGTGTACATCTGCATCTTGCGGCGCTCGTCGAGTCCCACCTGACGGAAAAACTCGTCGGAGTAGCTCATCAGCTGTGCTTTCTGGCTTATGGCTTGCGCCCAAATCCGCACTTTCTGCTTCTCGGAATGGCGTATCTGGGTTGATATGTTGTTTATCTCCCAAAGTGCGAAAATCGACAGTCCGACAGTGACTGCAAGGATAATCCACTTCACTCGTGGACTGCGGTATATCTTCTGTCGACTTTTATTGAGCATGGTTCTATTCGAATCTTATCGTTTTGGCCGGTTCCACTCGAGAGATGTAGGCTGCAGGTATAAGCAGCGCCGCGGTGCAGGCCACTATGGTGCCGGCGGCAATCAGGATAAATATCCAGGGACTGAGGTCGACCGGTACGTAACCGACCGAGTAGCTCTCACTGTCGAGCCTGACGATATGGTAGCTGTGTTGTAGGAGGCATAGGATTATGGCGATGGCTGTGCCCAGTGCTATGCCGCTTCCGGTGATGCGAGCCGACTTCAGAAGGAAGATGCGGCGTATCGACCAGTTCGTCGCTCCGAGGGTCTTCAGGATGCCTATCATCGAGGTCTTTTCGAATATCATGATGAGCAGCGCCGAGATGACCGACACGATGCATACCATAGCCATCACGCAGATGATGAGCACTATGTTGGAATTGAGCAGATCGAGCCAAGAGAAGAGGGTCTGGTTCTCTTCGACGACGGTGGTTACCGCCTTGTCGAAGTTCACTGATTCTCCCACCTCTTGGGCTATCTTGTCGAGACGCCCGAAGTTGTCGACCAACACCTCATATCCTCCCACCTGGTCGCTGTTCCAGCCGTTGATGCGTTGTATGAGACGCAAGTCGCCGACGATATAGTGTTCGTCAAATTCGGAGAGGTCGGTGTTGTAGACTCCGACCACGGTGAATGCGCGGGCGCGGTAATTGTCGCCACTCCAGAAATAGGTGCGCATCTTCGAGGCGGTGTCGAGCCCCATCTTGCGTGCTATCGTTTGGGAGATGATCACCTCGTTTCGGGCTGCGCTGTCGTTCAGTACGGGCAGTCGACCGCGCAGCAGGTTGGATGCAAAAAAGGCGGTGTCGTAATTGTTGTCAATCCCTTTGTAGAGGATTCCGTGAATCTGGTCGTCAGTTTTCACCATGCCACCTTTGGTGGCGAAAAACTGCACTTTTCGAACCCCTTTTATCGACTGTATGTCTTCGATCTCCTCGGAGTCTACGGTGATGGGATCCTCCTCGTACTGGCTGCCCATATCATAGCTCTTCACCATTATGTGTGCCCCGAATCCTACCACCTTGTCGCTGATAGCACCCTTGAAGCCTTGCAGGATGCTTACCGACATGGTCATCACCAGGACACCCAGCGCCACGCTGTAGGTCGCAATACGCACCAGCGGAGCCGAGAACGAACCACCTACATCGCCTTTCGTTCCCCCACGCTTGTAGGAAAGGAACCTTCGAGCTATGAACCTCTCAAACATCTTAGAAGCTGAACGCGATGGCCATGAAGTCTTCTGCCTTGAGGCAGGCGCCACCTATGAGGCCGCCGTCGACGTCGGGATTAGAGAAGATCTCTTTGGCGTTGGAAGGCTTGCAACTTCCGCCGTAGAGGATAGAGATTTCGTCGGCAACTGCTTTACCGTATTTCTCAGCTATGAGGTTGCGTATGAAAGCGTGGATCTCCTGAGCCTGTTCAGGTGTGGCGGTCTTGCCTGTTCCGATAGCCCAAACGGGTTCGTAGGCTATGACCAGCTCTTTGAACTGCTCGGCGGTCAGATGGAAGAGTCCCTCTTCAATCTGTTGCTTGACGACGTCGAACTGTTTGTTGGCTTCGCGTTCTTCGAGGCGTTCTCCACAGCATACTATCGGACGTATGCCATTCTCCAGAAGGCGGTCCACTTTCTTGGCGACCATCAGGTTGCACTCGTGGTGATACTGACGGCGCTCTGAGTGACCTACGATGCAGTATGATACCTCCATCGATTTCAGCATGGCTGCAGACACCTCGCCTGTGTAGGCACCCTTCTCTTCGGTCGACACATCCTGCGCACCTACCTCAAAGTAGGAGTCTTTTGCGTAGTCGGTGGCCATCTCCAGGAAGGGGAAGGGAGGGCAGATGATCATGCTTGTGTTGCGGTCCAGATTCTTTTCCTCGAGGGCGTCTAGGATGTTGCTTATGAGCTCGTCAGCCTCATCGAAGGTATTGTTCATTTTCCAGTTTCCTGCTACAATGTGTTTTCTCATGGTAATATTTTTTGATTGTGTTATCTTGTTATTTTACTTACGCAATTACGCATTCTCGCAATCAATCGATAAATCCGGTTGGGGGTACGTTGTTCTGCCAGAAGGAGGGCTGGCGGTCTTTCTGCTCGGGATGTAGGCGCTCGTACTGCTCAATGAAGGGCATGAGGGAAGAAGCTGGGATAGACTTGTTCATGATGATCTGGCGGTCGGCGTTGAGTATTATCATCGTCGGCGCACCGTGTACGTTGTAGGCCTCCTGGTAGTCGATGTTCACGTTGGGGCCGCCTACGTTGATGAACGGCAGGTTGTGGTTCTTCACATATCGTTTCCATTTCTCCACGTCAGCCTCATATCCCACAGCATAGACCTCGAAGACTCGCTTGCCTTCGCTCTCCAGTTTGTTGTACACCTCTATCAAGGCGGCAGTCTGTTCCTGGCAGTGGTGGCAGTCGGGGTCCCAGAACCAGAGGATGACATATTTCTGAGGCAGACGGTGGCTTGATATACGGTGAGAAGGGAGCTGTGTCGTGTCGCTCATGATGAGTTCCTGTCCGTATGCACCGATAAGGGATTTCTCGAGGAAACGAGCCTGTTTCTTCTTGCTTGCTATCTCTCCCTCGGTAGCCCATCCGCAGCGCCCTTTGAGGTAGTATGTCTCGACGAGGAAGCACCACACCTGGTCCCACCCGATATTCTTCGTGGAACGGTAGTAGCGAGGCATGATGAAATCCATGAAATAGCGCATCATGGCGGTGTCACCTTCCATCTTCTGCAGCGTCATGTCGGCATAACGGCAGATGGTGTCGGCATCTGCGTGATAGAGTACACCGAAGAAGTAGTAGTTCATCTTGTTGAAGAGGTCCGGAGTCCTCATCAGCGAGTGGTCCTTCAGGTTTATCCCGTCCCAGTAGTGGGTCCTATAGTATATCGCTTTGTTTTCAACCTCATCGGGCACCTCTGGTCCGCTGAACTCTTTGGCGAGCTGGAAGAAAAGCTGGTTCTTGTTCTTCTCCATCGTCGTCTTCTCGTATTTTTCCATTTTCTCGTTTAGCGCTTCCTGATCTTTCTTGGCTGCCACGGAGTCGGCTCCTTTCAGTCGCTCGTTTATCTTCTTGGCCTCCGCACGCGCTTCGCTCACCTTCCCCTTATAAGCGTACATCTCCTTGCAAGCATCGCTGCCGGAGACCTTCATCTTCGAGTCGCGGAAGTTGCTGTCTGCCGTGATGGTGAACTTTTGGCTCCCGTCTATCACAAAGTCGGTGAGTCCCACCAGTTTATTCTCTTTCTTTTTCTTGTTCACCTCTCTCTTCACGAACGCGTACACGCCACGAGACCAGTTCTTTTTGCCTTTGAAGCAATACGACCCGTCGGCACGCCTTACAGTACTGTCCATCAGCACAAACTCGTCACGGAAGTGCTGTCCAATATAAAGTACGCTGTCGCTCAGCTTCTCAGGTTTCAGAGTGATCTCATAATTCTGCGCGCTCAGAGCTCCTCCAAAAAGAAACTCAAAAACGGCAACAGCCACCAGTATCTTTATCTTTTTCATCTGGCTCTTTTTTTATTGTGCATTAATTATTAATTAACGCTCTATATGCTCTTTTATTGCGCCGCTTGGTATTCCCATCTGTTTAAGGAGAGAAGGCAAGGGGAGGGCTTATGAGGCCTTTTGATAGACAGACCGCTTGAGCAGGAGGGCCTGCAGCACGCCTCGCATGGTGAGATAGACCATGAAGGCGGTCCAGAGGATGTTGTTCCAGGTGTGGGTGAGTGCTTGAATGCTTGAATGCGTGATTGCTTGAGTGCTTGAGGGGTCAATGTATATGACTTTCAACCCGTAGTATATGGCAAAGAAAGAGGCGGTTGCGATGAACATGGTGTTTCTCATTGCTCGCGATGCCGTCGCTCCGACGAAGATGCCGTCGAACAGGAAGGCGGCGAAGCCACATACAGGCACTATAAGAGTCCAGAACATATACTCTTTGGCACCTTCGATGATGGTCTCTTGGTCGCTGAAGATGCGTAGGAATTGTTCTCCAAAAGTCGCATAGAGTCCGGTGAAGACTACTGTCAGTATTACACCCCACATGAGTATTAGACGCACGGAGAGTCGCAGCGACTTGGTGTCGCGGGCTCCGATATAGCGCCCCACCAGCGACTCGCCAGCATAGGCGAAGCCGTCCATGATGTAGCTGAAGAGGGTGAAGAACTGCAGTAGCAGCGCGTCTATGGCCAGCACCTCGTCGCTGATGCGGCCTGATGCGGCGGTGATGAATGTGAACACTGCTGCCAGACACACCGTACGCAGGAAGATGTCTCCGTTCACCTTGAAGAAGCGGAGCATATCTTTAGAACTGAAAATTGGTCCGTGCCCGGACTGGGCGGTTATTTGTTGAGAGTCGCTATCAACTTTGTCGCTTGGCTTTACCAATAGATGCTCCTTGAAAAGGTGACCATAGCGTTTCTTCATGAAGAAGAGGCCGACGGCGAGGCCGCTGTATTGAGCTATCACCGTTCCCAGTGCTACACCCTGGATATCCCATTTCAGCACCAGCACGAAGATGAGGCTGCAGACGATATTGACGATGTTGAGAAAGATGGCTATCCACATCGGAAGACGCGAGTTCTGCATGCCTATAAACCATCCTTTGACTGCATAGAGTCCAAGTGTCGCCGGCGCCGCCCAGATGCGGATATAGAAATAACTCAGGGCAAGCGAAATGACTTCGGGACTGCCGTGAAACACTTGTTCTGACAGCAACGCCAGAGGCCACTGGAGGATGAGTAAAAGTGCGGCGATGGCGAGAGCAACGGCAAAGGCACGAACAAAGACTTTGACCGCCTCATCCATTCGGTTGGCACCGTAGGCTTGTGCTGTAAATCCGCTGGTGCCCATCCTTAGGAATCCGAAATTCCAGTATATGAGGTTGAAGATGGAGGTGCCGATGGCAATGGCTCCGATATGGTTGGCGCTGAGGTGCCCTACGATAGCCATATCGACCATGCCGAGCAGCGGCACGGTGATGTTGGTTATGATGTTGGGCAGCGCCAGCCCAAGTATGCGTCGATTCACTTACTCTATTGGGCAGGTGGCTACGTTGTAGATAGTGCGGGTTGATTTGTCTGAGATGAATGCTACCACCTGGCATTTCTCCTGACGCACACCCTCAGGCAAGTCGGTTCGGAGCGTCACTTTGCGTGCAGTTCCAGCGGTCCGGTCGCAGTCGACATCGAATCCCCATTTATCCGTAACCAGACCGCGCAGCACGTGGTTGTGTACGTAATTCGGGTTCTCGGTTCCGTCTCCCATGCGTTGGGTTGCCACAAGAGAGTCTTCGATGAACAGGACCGTGAGCGTCAGGTCGTCAGAGATGTTGTTGAGCAGCTCAACGGAGGAGGTGATGCTTATCTTCGAAGCCTGCGAGTCGAAATGAGCTTCGACGCTTACTGCAACATTGGCAGGAGTTCCGAGGATATTGTCTATATCAGTGGTGAAGGGTGCTGTCGGGCTTATGATATTATAGGTGGAACCGTTTTTCTGGCGGTTGAGCAGGACAGAAGGGTAGGAGACCGCATTGCCAAAGAAGAACTGGCTCCAGGCCTCACCCTCGTCGGTGCGCAGGTCTGGACTCTCGCCAATCGGATAGCCAAACACAGCCGATGCGTGGATGGCGGTGGCGACCACTTTGTCGGAGTACTGTGATTGAGAGATGATGTCGTGTATGACGGCGTCGGCATCGGGGCAGTTGGTGCAGCGGGGGCCTGTGTATTTCTCAATCCAAACGCGGTGAGTGTGGTCGGAGAGAGCTGAACAGTCTTCCCATTCACCTACAGCGCCGGAATAGACCGTATAGGTGCCATCTTCGCTTGGTTCGATTTTGTCGCAGCTGGCGAAGAAAAACAATAAAGAGGAAACTAATATGAGGATTTTTTTCATGTTCTATTTGATATGTTGGGTGTTGATATGTTTAAAAGGCTCGCTTCTTTATATGTTTGAGACAATCTTCGTATGCGAAGCATACATTATTTTATCCGCTCTCCGCGAGCACGCGGCTAGAAACTGGTTGAGAGGGAGAATGTTAGGCCGTTGGCGGCGGGTACCTGACGGCAGACTCCTCCGATGCAGATGATGCCTTCGCGTTGCTTGCCGTAGCCCACCTGGATGCGGGTGGCCTTGTGGGTGTAGCCGAGGGAGATGTTGTAGTAGTTTCCGATACCGTCCTTGTAGCACCATTGGTCGCTGAGGGAGACGAAGAACTTGGAGGTGAAGTTATACTCGATAAGTCCCATCAGCCAGTCGCCGCAACGTTTGTCGTCGACGGTGCGGTCGTATACGGAGTTGCTGGCCAGCCATTCGGCCTCGAAACGCAGCACATGCTTGGGGTTGACCTTCCAGGTGAGGTCGGCTACAACGACGTTGTTGGTGTGGATGTTGCCCTCATGACCTTCGACGATGGGGTTGAAACGGATGAATCCGTAGGTGAGTGCGAGTTTGAGTTTCTGAGATATCTTCTTGTTAAACTCGAAGTTGATGTCGGCATAGTAGAGTCCGACGGGTTTGAAGAAGTGGGAAGAGTAGCCTTCGGTTCCACGACCGCCGATGGTGTTGGTCTCGATGCCGGTGATGACGGATGCGTTGAGGTGCAGGTCGGTGCCGTATTTTCCGCCGAGGGCGGTCCCTTTCTTTATCTTGTACATCACATCACCCTGCAATCCCATCTCGCCGGTGGCCTGTGTTGCATAGGGGTACATGGAGAGGAAGGCGTAGGTGTGCTGCTTGGTGATAGAGGGGATGTAGTTGATGTAGAGCATCTCGCCGGTCTCGCTGCGGACCGACTTGAAGCACATGTTGTCGACACGTTTGGCCTGGATGTTGGCGCTGAGACCGCGCTGGGAGTATCCTGCAGAGATGAAGAGAGCCTGACCCTCGCGGTAGATGTAGTTGTTTATCACGTTGGGATCTTGTCCTTTGCGTGCGTATTCGGCCTGTAGGTTGAATCCACCGTGAGAGAGGTCGAGACGTACGCTTCCCGCACCGATATTGTGAGGCAGGTTGAGTTTGTATTCAGGGTTTTCGGCCAGGATGACCTCGTCTTTCTCGTATTTGCTCACGAATCCGCCGCCGATGGTGATGCGGGTCTTACTTTCGGCGAAAGATTTGATGATGCTGTTGAAGTTCAACTCAGCATCAACGCCGCGCACCAGTCCGTCGCCCCATTCCCAATAGTAGCGCTGCTTACCGAAGACACCTTTGAGGGTGAGTCCGTTTACGGGACGCACGGCTAGTTTGAAACCGAGGATGGCGTTGTCCATTCCGAGATAGCGGTCCTCGTAGGCGCGCAGTATCATTCCGTTGCCGAACTGCTCGTAGAAGGTGCCGGCGGTTACTGAGAGCCAGCTGCCGTTATAGGAGGCAAAGTAGTTGGCTATACCCTGTCCCTTGTATTTTATGTTAAATCCAGGCAAGGGATTCTGGTAGGCTTCGAAGCGCATCCCAGCCGAGAAGTTTCCGTTGGTGTAGAGGATGTCGGCACGGGCGTTGAGAAGCAGACCCTCCTCTACGGCGTTGGCACCGATGAGGGTATCGCGGCTGGAGGTCTGCCCGTCGATCTGTATGTTGCCCGTAACGTGTCCTCCGAGTATGCCTTGTGCGTTGGCACTAGTAATGGGAATCAGGATGAGGGCTATTAATAAAGTTGAAAGTTTAGTCCGTGACCGTACTGGGCGGTTATTTGTTGAAAATTTCATTCAGTGTAAAGGTGTAATGGTGTAAAGGTGTATTATCCGCTAAAATCTACTTCAGGAGTTTGCGGACTTCTTCTATGACCTCTTCTTCGCTGCCGTCAACGTATGAGGTGTGCTGCCAGACGATCTCGCCTTCGCCGTTGAGGATGAAGGTATGAGGCACGTTCACCACGTTCATGGCGCGCTTGAAGTCTTGGTTCTGGTCAAGATAGACCTCGTAGGGCCAGTCATTGCCGTCGACATGGGGTTTCACACGCGATGCCGAGCGGGCGTCGTCGATGGATATGGCCACAAGCTTCACTCCGGTTTCCTCTTGCCATTCTTCGTACACTTCACGGATGGCGTTGAGCTCCTTGTTGCAGGGTTTGCACCAGGTGGCCCAGAAACTGATGATGATGGGTTTGCCGTCGTTCTGGATGACGGACGACTGGACAGACTGTCCGTCGAGACTTTTCAATGTCACATTGTCAGGCATCTTGGCGTTTTGTGCGAAAGCGAGAACCGACAAGGCGATAAAAGCAAAAGAAAGCAGGATTCGTTTCATATTCGTTTTAATTTTTAACTATTAACTATTATCTGTTATCTATTAACTATTTAGTATCTCGAGGAGGCTGGTTATTGCGTATTTGTATTTGGAAGAGGGGAAAGGGGTTATCAGGTCGAAGGCGGCTGCGAGATGTTTCTGTTTCTCTTTTTGCAGCACTTCGACAGGTGGTTTGGCTATAGCGGTGTCTTCGTCGTAGTCGTTGATATCGTCCCAGAGTTGGAAAGCCATGCCGTAATGGAGGCCGAACGATTGCATAGAAGGGTTCCCGAGTTGGCAGGAAGCCTGCATGAGGGAGGCGGTCTTGCGTCGTAGGATTTCGTAGTAGACGGCGCTGTCGAGTCGAGCGTCGGCGATATACTGCTGCTGGAGGATCTCGCCTTCGGACATCTCGATGACCGTGTGGTTGACTATACGCATGGCTTCCTTGTCGTCGGTCTCCTGGAGAAGTCGCATGACCTGGGCGAGGTAGTAGTCGCCACAGAGGATGGCAAGACGGCTGTTCCAGTGATAGGGCACCGACTGGCTTCCGCGCCGGAGGGGCGATTGGTCGACGACGTCGTCGTGGAGGAGGCTGGCGTTATGCAGCATCTCGACGACGGTGGCATATTTTATGACAGAAGGGGTGATGGCGAGGGAGGAGGCGGAGGGGGCTGCAGCCGAGAGGAGTACGAGGAGCGAGCGCAGCTCTTTGCCACGGTGGAGGAGGATGTAACTGTTGACCTCTTCGAGGAGCGGCACCTGGCTGTGGAGGTGCTGCTCGTACTCGAGGTGTACGAGTTTCAGCTCTTCGGAGAGAAGGTCTTTTATGTTTTCGAGGTCTGACAAATTAAATGGTTCGAGCCCGGAGAGGGTGTTAGTGAGAAAGGATTCAGAGTTCGTTGTACAGGGAGGCGAGTTTGTTGTAGAGGGGCTTGCTGACTTTCACGAGAGGCATACGCAGGGCATTGGTGAACTGACCTTGGGTTGCTATCTCCAGGAGGGCTTTCACACCGGCGGGATTGCCTTCCTCGAACATCGCGTTCATGAGCGGGAGCATCTTGTAGTGCAGTTGCTGCGCTTTCTTGAAGTCGCCTTTCATGGCTAGGGAGACCATCTGAGACATCTCTTTGGGCAAAGCGTTGGCAGCCACCGAGATGACTCCCGAGGCGCCGAGGGCAATCATGGGCAGCGTGAGGGCATCGTCGCCGGATATGACCTGGAAGGAGGCGGGTTTCTCGCGCAGGATATGCATGATTTGTTGCATGTTGCCGCTGGCTTCCTTGATGCCAATGATGTTAGGACACTCATGGGCCAGTTGCAGGGTGGTCTCGGCGTTGATGTTACAGCCAGTGCGTCCCGGCACGTTGTAGATGACAACGGGCACGGGCGAGAGTTCGGCTATCATCTTGAAATGTTGGGCTAAGCCCCTCTGTTGAGGTTTGTTGTAGTATGGCGCCACCGACAGGATGCCACTGATGCCGTCGAAGTTGGTGTTGCTGATGTTGTCCAGCACGGCTTGAGTGTTGTTGCCCCCCATGCCGAGCATGATGGGCACACGGTCGTCGACGGCTTCGATGACGAAATCCTGGATGGTCGACTTCTCGCTATCGGTCATCGTGGCCGCCTCACTTGTGGTGCCGAGGGCGACGATGTAGTTGACACCAGAGTCTATGATGTTGTCGATAAGGTTCTGCAGACGGGAAAAGTCTATGGTCGACTGTTTCCTGAAGGGGGTCACCAGCGCCACGCCGGTTCCGGTAAAAAGTCCTTTCATGGGTTTAGGGTTAGGGTGTTAATGGTGAATGTTGGTTGGGTTATTTCCTGACCATCTGCAGATAGTTGCAGACGTTTTCGAAGAAGGCTGGGATGTCTATCGGACCGTTGCCATGGATGGTCATGTCATATATCTCCATAGCACGCGGGTCCTGTTGCTCACTGTCGTCGACGTAGGTGATGTTCAGGTCGCTTTCGGCTCTCAGCACCATGTATTGAGAGAAGAAGGAGTCGCCGCCCGTCGTGTCTATCATTATGTCGTACTTATGAGACAAGAACGGGTCGATGGAACTCTCGCGAGGCACACCCCACAGGTCGAAGTCCTCCTTATCGTGGCAGATGGAGGTCTGAGAGTGTGTTATGATGTAGCTCAGCTCCTGGCCTCTTGGCTGGTCGCAAATCATGTGCACTCTCCGGTTGGCTCGTTCCAGCTCTTGCACAATGGCGTAGAGGTATTTCCACGACAGCTCGTCTCCGATATGGAAGACGATGCCGATAGTACCCACCTGCTCCATGTTCTTGATCTCACGGCGGTGTCTCCGCTGCCGCAAGGCCTTGAGCATGTATTTCTGCTTTATCTTTTTGAAAGGGTATCCCATATATTTTTTGTGTTATCTTGTTAGTCTATTAAACCATCACACATCTTTGACCAGTCTGAATGTCTTCCGGTGGTAGGGTGTGATGCCCAGTTCTGCTATCGCCTTGTAGTGGTCTGCTGTCGGGTAGCCTTTGTTTTTGGACCATCCGTATCCGGGGTAGTCAAGTTCCAGTGATGCCATCTTTTCATCCCTGTGAGTCTTGGCCAATATTGAGGCGGCTGCAATCGACATGAATTTCGCGTCGCCTTTCACGACGCACACATGCTCTATGTCCGTCTCATTGTAGAACCGGTTGCCGTCAATAATCAGAAGATCGGGTTTGGTCGTAAGCTGGTTCACGGCCAGGTTCATCGCGTGTATCGCCGCACGGAGTATGTTCAACTGGTCTATCTCTTCGTTGCTCACACTCGCCACTGCCCACGCTATCGCCTCTTGCTCGATTTCCGCTCTCAGGGCTTCCCGTTGCCGTGCTGTCAGCTTCTTCGAGTCGTTCAGCTTCTCGTTCCTATAGTCAGCAGGCAGGATCACAGCGGCGGCAAACACCGGCCCCGCCAGGCATCCTCGCCCGGCTTCGTCGCACCCGCATTCAATCAGACCTTGTCTATAGTAACTCTGCAACATGTATAGTGATTAGTGGTTGGACAAATGTGATACTTTTACTTAATATAATTTAGCAGACTGGTCAAGAACAGCAATCCAATCATGATATCATAAATCCATAAGTGTTTCTTCTTCTCCATGAAATATATGCTCCCCATGGCTGCCACAACCACCGCGAAAGGCTCTGCGTCGACGGGCATAAGGCTCTCGTAGAAAAGCGTCGCAAGACTGTATATGAACACTGTGACTATGACTAACCCGTGTGTCCGCTGCGCTATCGTCTTCCGCTCCAGCATCGTCAGCGTCCCGACCGTCGTCACCATGGCGAACAATCCCAACACCGTCGTCTCCAAAATCGAGTCCCACCTTACGCTTGCTCTCAGTCCCCAGCCTCCCGCGATTGTTTCCGTGTACGTTACAATCATTCCCCAATCGTCAATGAGAAACGCGGTTGTAAGCACGATCACGATAGGTGCCAGTAGCCCAAGTATTCCCACGGCCCACTCTCGGCCTCTGTACATCTTATATATTAGCTGACCTATGGTTATCGGCACCATCACCACCACACCCGGCGTCCACGTCAATGCAGCCATACCGCACAGCAGGCCGCTGTTGAATATGCTCCCCTCCGTCTTTATCACCCCCTCTTTCGGCATCACTGACCACAACGCCAGTATCACCCACAGGTTGGTTATCAACCCCGGCGTCAGCCTGCATCCGTTGGCCCCTATTCCCATCACCAACACATATAGCAGCATCGGCATGAGCGTGTTCAACGGAATCAACCCCCTCTCGTACAGCAGGCGGTTCAGCAGATAACCCTCAGTCAGCGTCAGTATCAGCGCGATAATTACGCTCACTATCCCGTTTGATCCCAGTGTATTTTTGATCAATATATACAGCGGTCCTCCGTCACCCCTGTCCGTCATCACCTCCGGTTCAACAAACCATCCCACCCATATTGCCACAACAGCAATAGCTATTATCGCAATCTGCAACACACCGTTTGTCCTGAACACTTTTATCACGCTTCTTTTTTTTATTCGTTTTAAACCGCAAAGATACAAAAAAAATAAAAGACTCCGTCTATTGAGTCTATTTTTTTTGTATTCACACTTCGTTTTCTCAAAATAAGAAGGTTCAAATATATAAATGGAGGTCAGTTGTCTTCCCCATTTGTATATTCCACTTGTACTGGTCAAAACGCCCCAGCGGAGCACGCCGCCATTTATATATTTTGGCCATCATATATCTTCTGAAGAAAAAAACGTATCTTTGCAAATCTTTTTTCGAAAATCAGATTTGACATGCAAAACATACGCAACATTGCTATTATCGCTCACGTTGACCACGGCAAGACCACCCTCGTGGACCGTATGCTCTATCAGGCTAAACTCTTTCGTGACAATCAGGAAACGGGCGAGCTTATCCTCGACAACAACGACCTCGAACGCGAGCGCGGCATCACCATCCTCTCTAAGAACGTCTCCGTCCGCTACCGTGACTATAAAATCAACATCATCGACACTCCGGGCCACAGCGACTTCGGCGGCGAGGTGGAGCGTGTGCTCAATATGGCCGACGGCGTGCTGCTCGTGGTTGACGCCTTTGAAGGTCCTATGCCACAGACTCGTTTTGTGCTTCAAAAAGCCATCGAGCTGGGCCTGAAACCCATTGTGGTGGTCAACAAGGTTGACAAACCCAACTGCGACCCTGAGGCTACACAGGAGGCGGTGTTCGACCTCATGTTCAACCTCGGCGCTACCAACGAACAGCTCGACTTCCCCACCGCCTACGGCTCGGCCAAGCAGGGCTGGATGGGCGAAGACTGGAACAATCCGACCGACGATATCTCCTACCTCATGGACCTCATCATCAAGCACATCCCTGCTCCAAAGGTCTCCGAGGGCAACACTCAGATGATGATATCCTCACTCGACTACAGCTCCTATCTTGGACGTATTGCCGTGGGACGTCTCAACCGCGGAACACTCCAGGCAGGTCAGGCTATCACTCTCGTAAAACGCGATCAGACGCAGATCCATAGTAAGATAAAGGAACTCTATACCTTCGAAGGACTCGGCAAGGAGCGCATCAAGACTCCTGTCGAAGCTGGCGAGATATGCGCTATGTTGCTTGACCTCGACAAGAATGTGGCTTTCGAAATCGGCGACACCGTCTGCGACGCCGAGAACCCAGAACCGCTGCCTCCCATTAAGGTTGATGAGCCTACTATGAGTATGCTCTTCACCATCAACAACTCGCCTTTCTTCGGCAAAGAGGGCAAATACGTCACATCACGCCATCTGCGCGACCGTCTCTTCAAGGAACTTGAGAAAAACCTCGCTCTCCGCGTAGAGGAGACTGGCTCACCTGACGCGTTGCTCGTTTACGGTCGTGGTATCATGCACCTCTCGGTTCTCATCGAGACCATGCGTCGCGAAGGTTATGAACTACAGGTCGGACAGCCGAAGGTTATAATAAAGGAGATTGATGGACAGAAGTGTGAACCTGTCGAGCAACTCACGGTGCTGGTGCCCGAGGAGTTCTCGTCGAAGGTCATCGATGTCGTCACCCGTCGCAAAGGTGATGTCGGCACCATCGAAACCAAGGGCGACCGCGTACAGCTCGACTTCACCATCCCGTCGCGTGGCATCATAGGGCTCCGCAACACCCTCCTCACCGCCACCAATGGCGAGGCGGTCATCGCACACCGTTTCCTCGAGTTCCAACCTTGGAAAGGCGATATGGACGACCACAAGTATGGCGCCCTCATAGCCAAGGAAACGGGCGAGGCAACGGCATACAGCATAAGCAAGCTGCAGGATCGTGGCCCGTTCTTCATCGAACCGGGCGATATGGTTTACAGCGGCGAGGTCATCGGCGAAAGCCTCCGTCCGGGCAACGACATCGTCATCAATGTCGTCACCGCCAAGAACCTCACCAACATGCGCTCTAAGAGCGCCGACGACAAGTCAACCTGCTCGCCTGCCATCAAGTTCTCCCTCGAAGAGGCGATGGAGTACATCCGCGACGACGAGTATCTCGAGATAACCCCAAACAGCCTTCGCATCCGCAAGATTATCCTCGACGAGATCGAGCGCAAACGCGCCCGCATCGCCGCCGGACAAGCTGCAGAATAATATACCCCAACACACAAACCCACTAACAATTTAGCACAATAACAAGTTAACGTAATAAAAAAGCCGCTATGATTGTAGCGGCTTTTGTTGTTATAGGCTTCTCAGCCATCTTATCTCGTCTGCCCAGCGCATCGGGTCGGGCGTCTCGAGTATTATGGGCATCTCGTCGAAGCGGGGGTCGTGCATGAAGCGTTCGAAGAAGGCTTTGCCTAAAAATCCTTCGCCCAGCACTTCGTGGCGGTCAACGTGGCTGCCTGCGCCTTTCTTGCTGTCGTTGAGGTGTACGGCGCGGAGGTATTTGAATCCTATTACACGTTCGAACTCATCCATAGCGAACTGGTAGCCCATCTCGGTCGAGAGGTCATATCCGGCGGCGATGGTGTGGCAGGTGTCTATACATACGCCCACGCGGCTTTTGTCCTCCACACCTTCTATTATACGGGCAATATGCTCGAACTTCCATCCGAGGTTGGTGCCTTGTCCAGCGGTGTTCTCTATCACTGCCGTCACCCCTTCTGTCTGGTCGAGGGCGCGGTTTATCTCACGTGCTATCTGGTCGAGACATTCCTCCTCGCTTATCTTGTTGAGGTGGCTTCCCGGATGGAAGTTCATCAGCTTCAGGCCTAGCTGCTGGGCACGCTGCATCTCATCGAGGAAGGCGGCTCGGCTTTTCTGGAAAGTCTCTTCGTCGGGCGACCCGAGGTTGATGAGGTAGCTGTCGTGAGGCAGCACATGTTCAGGGTTGAATCCACGTTCGGCCAGCAGGTCGCGGAAGGCGTGTATCTCCTCTGTCGCGAGCGGCTTGCTCACCCAGCTGCGCTGGTTTCTCGTGAAGAGGGCAAAGGCGTTGGCTCCGATGGCTTCGGCGTTGAGGATGGCGTTGCAGATACCACCCGACGCGCTCACATGTGCTCCTATGTATTTGGTCATGGGTTAGTGATTTGTGATTAAAAACAAGGGGAACACTTGTGCTCCCCTTCGTCATACTTTAGTTCTCTGCCATCGGCATCTCTTCGTGCGCTTGGGGTTCGTCTTCCCATCGGGGTTCCTTCGGGTTGGGCCCCCATTTGTTCTCGCCCTCCTGCGAGTCGAGGAACATGAACACCAGATATACTATCAAAGCAGCGAGCGAGATGAGCATCAGCAACATCTTGACGCCTATGCTGCAGCTGAACAGCGTGGGTATGTTGTTCAAAAGCATACCGACATACATCGGCACGAACCACCAACCGGAACGTCCCGTGTCGTGCAGGCGGCGCACCGTGACAGCCAAGCTGGGCAGGAGTATCAGCAGGCAAAAGATGCAATAGACGTAGAATGCCGTACTGTGCATCATCAGCGAGTACATCTGCTTTGTGTAATCATCGTCGAGGGCAGTTGAACCATAGACGCCGGCGTCGTTTATAGCCTCCATCATCTCGGGGTCGTTTATCATACCTTTAACCATAGGCACCATCATGAATATCATCATTACAAACATGATGATGAAGTTGATAAGCGTGAACCACCAGAATTCACGTCTGCGGGCGCGACCTTTGAAGTCGGCATACTGCTTGAAACATTTAATGAACCACTTCATGGTAATTATTTTTAAGGGTTTAAAAGGTTTAATAGTTAAAAAGGTGTGGGGGTGAAGATGGTTGGGCTTCGGGTTGGTCATTCACGTTGAGCTCCTTCGGGTTGGGCCCCCATTTGTTCTCGCCCGCCTGAGAGTCTTTGCAGAGCCATATTATATAGCATACCAGTGCCACAAGGGCGATGCAACTCAGTATGATGACGGCTACCTTGCTGCGATTCAGTATGATGGCCAACTGCGGCAGCGATGTTATCACCACGAAGAAGAGGTACCACCAGCCGCTGCGTCCGATGTCGTGGAGGCGGCGTACCGCCACCGCTATCGAGGGCAGCAGTATCACCAGGCAAAATACCAGATATATCCAGTATATGGGGTTCTTCATCATCGTTGCGGCAATCTGCTTCTCCAGCCGTTTGTCGTAGTCAATCTTTGACGCCCCTTCGTCGCCTTCGTATTCTTCCATCGAACCGTGAATCTGGTCGGCCAAATCTTCGTCAACGATGCCGTTCTTCTCCAGTATGTCGAGGAGGTCCTTCACCGTCTCGTCGTTTAGGTTGTTGGCGTTGATGGTCACCACCTGCGCCTTTGCTATCTTCGCATCCTCGTTGTCGGTCACCTCAGCGGGCAGGTCGATGATACCGCTCTCTTGCAGCATGTCGAGCAACTCCTGTGCGTTGTCTTCGTTGATGTTCTCGGTGTGGACTTTGCTTGTCACCGACTCCTCGTCGTGCATGACGGTGAGGTCGGACACCTGCTTGACGGTGGGCACCGCCAAAGCTATCATAAGCACCAGCGAGATGATGCTGCAGAAAAGCACGAAGAACCAGAACTCGCGGCGACGTGCGCGTCCTTTGAAGTCAACGTACTGCTTGAAACATTTGATGAACCACTTCATGACTTTGGTGATTAGTGATTAGACAAATGTTTTTTTCTGATTGTGATATGAAACAATCTGATTATTGCCCTGTGCGGGCACGCACTCACGCTTTCAGCAGGAAGTTGAGGTTGTCTTTGAGGCCATATTCCTTGGTGTTCTCCATCTTGGTTTTGAACACCTTCATCTTGTTGGGCTTGCCGATAAGAGAGAGGTTACCCTCTTCGAGGAGCAGGGCCGTTGCCTCGCGGATGGCGGCGACGGTGGCTTTGGGGTTCACCATGATGTACTCCTTCAGGCGGTCGTCGCGGGTTTCGCCGCCGTGCTTCGGGTCGAAGAAATCGGTGTAGTGGGGGTTGATCTGGAAGGGTACGATGCCCATGCAGTCGAACGATGCCGGCATGACTATCGGCATGTCGTTGGTGGTGCAGAGGGTGGGGCCGGCCACGTTGCTTCCGGCGCTCCAACCCATATAGGGCATGCCGTCGAAGGCGCGCTGGCGTATGGCCTGCATGAGGCCTGTGCGCTGCAGCTCCTTCACGAGGTGGAAGGTGTTGCCGCCACCCACGGCCACGCAGTCGGTATCGTAAACGGCGTTGACGGGCAACGCCTTGTGGTGTACTGAAGTCAGCTTCACGCCGAACTCTTTATATACGGCGGCGACTTTGCGCTCGTAGGCGTCGTATGATTTGGTCAATCCGCCCTCAGCCAGCGACACGCCGGCGTAGGGGACGAAGAGTACGCGTTTCACATTATGACGGCGACAGAAGTCGGCGATCATGTCTTTGCACCAACCGAGGTAAGCCTCACCCCGCATGGTGGAGTTGCTGATAAGAAGAAGGTTGCGTTTATCCATTATGGTTGTGTTTTTTTCGGGTTTGTCGGACGGGTCGGACTTGTCGGACTTGTCGGACTTGTCGGACGTTGGGGTTGATTGTTATGCGTCGATGTTGGCGTAGGTGGCGTTCTTTTCGATGAATTCTCTTCTTGGGGGAACGTCGTCGCCCATGAGCATCGAGAAGATGTAGTCGGCCGAGGCGGCGTTGTCGATGGTCACCTGGCGCAGCTGACGGTTGGCGGGGTTCATGGTGGTCTCCCAAAGTTGGTCGGGGTTCATCTCACCGAGACCTTTGTAGCGCTGCACGTGGATGCCCTTGTCGCCCACTTCCTCGAGTGCCTTGATGCGGTCTTCCTCTGTCCAGCAGTAGATGTTGCGGTTGCCTTTCTTGACGAGGTAGAGGGGCGGGGTGGCGAGATAGACGTAGCCGTTCTCGATAAGCTCGGGCATATAGCGGAAGAAGAAGGTGAGCATGAGGGTGTCGATGTGTGCTCCATCGACATCGGCATCGGTCATGATGATTATCTTGTGGTAGCGGAGCTTCTCGGTGTTGAGCGCCTTGGGGTCTTCGGCTGTTCCTTTGTGGACGCCGAGGGCGGTGTAGATGTTGCGTATCTCCTCGCTGTCGAAAGCGCGGTCGACGCTGGCTTTCTCGACGTTGAGAATCTTACCTTTGAGCGGCAGGATGGCTTGGAACCTGCGGTCGCGTCCGGTTTGTGCCGATCCGCCTGCGGAGTCACCCTCGACGAAGTATATCTCGCACTCCGACGGGTCGTTGCTCTGGCAGTCGGCCAGCTTGCCGGGAAGTCCCTGAGTGCTGAAGGCGGTGCTGCGTTTCACGCTCTCGCTGGCCTTGAAGGCGGCTATGCGGGCTTCGGCGGCGACGACTATCTTGCGCACGATGTTCTTCGCCTCTTCGGGATGTTCTTCGAGGTAGGCTTCGAGCATCTCGCTGACGGCCTTATCTACGGCTCCGCGCACCTCGGTGTTGCCGAGCTTGGTCTTTGTCTGGCCTTCGAACTGGGGTTCGGCCACCTTGACCGAGATGACGGCGGTGAGGCCCTGACGGAAGTCTTCGGGCGAGACCTCGATGACTTCGTTCTTCTTGCGGCTGCTTATGAGTAGTTTGTTGTTCTCGGCGTAGGTCTTGAGGGTGCGGGTGAGGCCGCTGCGGAATCCGGTGAGGTGGGTGCCGCCCTCGTGGGTGTTGATGTTGTTGACGTAGGAGTGGAGGTTCTCGGCGAACGAGGTGTTGTACTGGAGGGCTATCTCGATGGGTATGCCCTGCTTCTCGCCTTCGATGTAGATGGGTTCAGGCATGATGCTCTGGCGGTTGGCGTCGAGGTAGTGGAGGAAGTCCTTGAGGCCGTTCTCCGAGAAGAAGCGGTCTTTCTGGAAGGTGCCGTCGTCGAGCGGACGCTTGTCCTCGATGTTCAGCTCGATGCCCTTGTTGAGGTAGGCGAGTTCGCGCAGACGGTTGGAGAGGGTCGAGTAGTCGTATTCTGATACGGTGAATATCGATGGGTCGGGGTGGAAGTGGACCTTGGTGCCGCGCTTGTCGGTGGTGCCGATTTCCTTGACGGCATAGAGCGGGAGACCTTTCGAGTACTCCTGCTGATAGACCTTGCCGTCGCGGAACACCTGTACGGTCATGTGGTCGGAGAGCGCGTTTACGCAGCTCACGCCGACGCCGTGCAAGCCGCCGGAGACCTTGTAGCTGCCCTTGTCGAACTTGCCGCCGGCGTGCAGCACGGTCATGACGACCTCGAGCGCCGAGCGGTGCTCTTTCTCGTGCATATCGACGGGGATGCCGCGACCGTTGTCCTCGACGGTTATGGAGTTGTCCTCCTCGATGGTGACGTTGATTTTGGTGCAGAAGCCGGCGAGGGCCTCGTCGATGGAGTTGTCAACCACCTCATAGACGAGATGGTGCATGCCACGGAAGTTGACGTCGCCGATGTACATGGCCGGGCGTACGCGTACGGCCTCCAATCCCTCAAGAACGGTAATGTTACTTGCGCTGTAGTCTTCTTGTTTTTTGATTTCTTCGCTCATTTTCAGTATGTCTTTTTATATTAAATTCTTTAGAAATAGAATGCAAAGATACGAAAAAAAACGGAAGTGTTCAAGAGTTTTATCAACACCTTGTTAACTGCCGAACGCGCCCTTGTGGAAGAGGGTTGTTGTTCGGGAATGTGGTTGTGTAAGTGGTTTGTACTGAGGGCGCTGAGGGAGGATGGTTTAATCCTTAACGAGACGGACGGAGAACCCGTAGCCACGGGTGAGGTCGTTGTACACAGCGATGCCCCCTTCATAGAAGCTAAAACCGTACGTGTCGGTCGTACTGTTGTATGTACTTGACCAATAGGTTCCGTTAATACCTACGCTCGCCACCGCTGTAGCGTGGCGGTATCCCGCAGCAGGGAGGAATATCGCACCAGCCGACTCTAACTTTGCCCAATCAACTGTATTATATACATTGGCTGAAAAAACGGTTTCCGACACATTAACCTTATCCAACGCAGTCACTCCAGCAGGCATAGTAAAGCTGTCAGGAAGTATTATTACGCCAGTTACATTGTTTACAGTCGCCATCGCATACCTTGCATTGTCATAAACACCAACGGTCGAGGCACTTCTCGTATTTATCAAATATTCCCACTCGTCCTTAGTCAGCGTACGCCACATCCCCGCAGCGTTACCACCGTTGCTTATGGCATTATACACACCCCAGTCAGCGTTGGCATACTCACCCGTCAAGTTGTTCTCATAGCTGCCACCAGGATAATAATCAGTTGCCGTTGTGCTCGTTGCCCAAGGTTGATACTCATTTGCTCCGCTGTTCCAGCCGCTGGTGCCCCAGCCGAAGAGGTCTATATAATCGCCGTATGTTTCTGAGATATTGCTGTTGGCCTCACCGATATATTCATACTGTTCAGGCGCAAAACGCCACAAGTTTGCGGCGGCGTTATACCACAGGTTGCCCTTCGAGAAGTGTACCGTACGTCCTTCCGCCACCGTGAAGGTTTTTATCGAAGCGCCGTTCTCGTCAAAGGCATTAGCCAAAGTCGTCTCCTGATATGGATCCACACCACCTCTCACCGGGCGGATAGAGAGTCCCCCAGAGCGATTATAGGTTCCAGGAACCGCTGCTCTGCCTGGATACACATTAGCTAACCAAGCACCGTATGGATTATTGGCATCAAGTGAACTCGACCAATAGTATCCGTCGCCTTCATCCGATTCGTTGTAGTTACTCGTACCATCCATGTAGCCCGTACCCGGCAAGAACAACCTATTGCCATTAGAGTTACTGGTAAACATATAACCTTTCACACCTTTATAAGTAGTCCATTCGCCATAGCAATTGTCTATCAGCTCCTGCCATTCTGTTTTGGTTGGAATTCGGGCATCACCACCTATCGCCGATCGAGCCACATCGTCACTGGGCTCAAGTATGGTAAGGTTGTCTGTGAATCCGTCAAGCCCATAGCCGGCAACTGGGCAGTATTTTGTAAACCCATTTTGTGACGTTCCGTAGGCATAGGTGTCCCAACTGTAATCCGCTTTCGGTTTCGTCTCGCCCCAAGCAAAATAAGCACCATAACCCTGAGGCTTCGTGGTTCCTATATTACACGAATACCACATCGTCCCACTCGGCAACCCCATATCGACCCATCCCTTCTGCACCAAAGGCGGCTGAACTCGACGTACGAGACGGACGGACAAACCTCCAACCACTGGTCGGGTTGTATTTCCTACGCCTGATTCTTCTATATTCAAGACATAAGCGGTAGGTGTACTCGCATTGGTTGTGTTTATCCAATATGCGCCCCACTCGTTTGTTCCAGTTATTGATTGCTCGTAACGCTGGCCTGCTGCTGGCATAAAAACAGCTCCTGCTGCCTGCATCTTCTCCCATTCGGCGTAGCTGTATCTGTTGGTTTCCCATCTATTTGCGGCACCAGCAGTATAGCTGCATCCCGACGGCAATGTCCACTCATCGGGCAATAGTAGTAAACCCTTGTGTATGCCGGCGATAGTCGCCAACGCCCACTTGCCGCTGCGTTTTGCGTTGTCGCCTTTGAGGTATATCCATTCTCCATTGGTCAGTGTCCGCCACATACCCTTGCTTTTTCCGCCGTTCTCAATCTTGTTGTATATTCCCCAGTCGGCATTGGCGTATTCACCCGTTAGGTTGTGGTTCTCGCTGCCGCCTGGATAATAGTCCCCAACGGTCGTGCTCGTCGCCCACGGCTGATAGGCGTTCGCACCGCTGTTCCATCCGGAAGTTCCCCAACCGAAGAGGTCAATCCAGCCGTCGTAGCCCTCAGCTATATTGGCGTTGTCGCCGCATGCGTAGTCATACTGTCTCAACGCGAAACGCCACTTGTCCAGCGCAGGGTTATACTGCAGGTTGCCGCGCGAGAACTGCACCGCATCGTTGTCCGACACCGAGAAGGTCTTTATGGAGGCTCCGTTATAGTCGAATCCGCCTGGACGGTAGAAGTCGGTTATGTTTTGTGCGAAGGCTACGCACGCGATCAGAAGGGCAACGGAGAGGGAAAGGATATGTTTCATGATGGTGTTGATTTATCGATGCAAAAATACGAAAAAAAAAACGGAAATGGTCAAGAGTTTTATCAACACCTTATCAATACCCTGCATAAAGGCGAGTGGGAGAGGGGTTTGGGATGGTTTGAGGTGAGAAGTAAGATGGAAGAGGTAAGAAGAAAGATGAGGGGAAGAAAAGTGGGAGGAATCGGCTATGTAAGTGGTAGGTAAAACATAAGTGATACGTATGAAATACGTAGTTGATACGGAGAAGAAACGAAGGTGAAAGATTATTTACTACTGAATGAGAGGTGTTTATAAATAGTATAAACTTGGGAGGTATGAACAGTAGTATTCATGTTGGATGGGTTGTGCTATTAAGTACGCAGAAAAGGAGAATTATTGTATGGGATGAGAAAAAAAAGTTACTTATATTTTTAAAATAGGATAACAAAACTAAAAATAATTCGTATATTTGCATACTTTTTTAATAATGCAAAAACAATAAAACTATCACTATGACAATACGACACACATTCAAACGCTTGGCAACTGCGGTTGCTTTTTGTGCAGTTATGACCCTTCCGGCACTCTCGATGGCGCAGGAAATCGGGTCCTATGCCACCCCGAAGGAGTATAACGACAAGGGCAACGAGTTCCTTTCGGCCGGCAACGCGGCTGTGGCTCAGAAACATTTTGAGCGTGCCGCCGCTATGGACAAGAAAGACATCGCGGCACAGATAGGCCTTTGCCGCTCTTACAAGGAGCTGGGCAACTTCAAGGAGGCCGAGAAGGCTGCCAAGAAGGCTGTGGGCATCGACGGCAAGTCGATTGACGCGCTGACCGCCATGGGCGAGCTGTATGAGGCTCAAACCAAGAAACAGGACGCCAAGGACTGCTACAACAAGATATTGAAGATTAACCCGATGCACCCCGAGGCAAAGCAGAAGGTCATAGCCCTCACGATGGCTATAGGCGACGACCAGGTGTCGCAGAAGAAATTCAAGGACGCCATCAGCTCCTACAACGAAGTGATGAAGATGGACCCCGCCAACGCCAACGCGCGTCCGTCGGTGTGCAACGCCTACAAGCTGATGGCCGAGGGTTACGCCGCCGCAGGCAGCTACAAGGACGCCATCTCGGCATACGAGCAGCTGTTGAAGGTCGATCCGTCAAACACCACCGCCACTCCGGCTATTTCGGAGTGCCACGTGAGGATGGGCGACGACCTCGCCAGCCAGGGAAAATACAAGGATGCCATCTCCTCATACGAGAAAGCTCTCTCGGTTGACGGCGGCAACAGCGCGGCTCCGCGTGCCATAACCGACACCTATAACCGCTGGGGTAAGTCGCTCGTCAGCCAGAACGACTTCAAAGGCGCTGTCAACGCTTACGAGAAAGCCCTGAAGCGCGACGCCAACAACACCGAGGCCCAGCGCGGCATTGGCGACGCCTACATGCAGATGGGCGACAGCAAGGCTGCAACGGGCGACGTGAAAGGTGCCGTCAGCGCCTACGAGAACGTGCTGAAGTACGACCCCAAGAACGCTCACGCCATCGGTGGCATCACCCGCGTCTATATTGCTGACGCCGAGGCTCGCCTTGCGGAAGGCAAGTTCGACGATGCCGCAAAGTCATACGAGAAAGCCACCAAGGTTGACCCCGCCAACCGCCACGCCTTCGACGGCATCGTGAAGGCCTACAACTCCAAGGGCGAGGCGATGTTTGCCTCTACCGAGTACAACAAGGCCATCGATGCCTACAAGACTGCCCTCAAGACCGACCAGAACAACCAGACGGCACGCAAGGGTATCATCAACAGCTACCTCAAGATTGCAATGGGTCACTTCACCATGCTGAAATACGACGACGCCATCAAGGCCTACGACGAGGTTCTGAAGCTTGATGTGAACAACGCGGAAGCGCGCAAGGGTACCACCGACTGCTATCTCAAGAAAGCCGAGGCAAGCATCGCCGAGTTGAAATACGACAAGGCCGTTGACAGCTACGAGAAAATACGCAAATACGACCCGGACAACGCCGACGCCCGCAGCGGCCTCATCACGCTTTACAACAAACAGGCCATTGACCAGATAGCCCTCGGCAAACATAAAGACGCTATCAAGACCTGCGAGAAGGCATTCAAGGTGGACAGCGACGACGCAAACATCAAGGCGACCATCATCAAGGCCTATGAGGCTATGGGTGAGGCTTGCCGCGCCAAGGGCGACTACAAAGAGGAGCGCAAATGCTACGAGGAGGTTATGAAATACGACCCCTCTCGCACCGACCTGCACGAGAAGATTGCCCTCTCCTTCGAGGCTCAGGGCAAGATGCAGGACGCCGCAGAATACAGAGCAAAGAATATTGCAAGATAGCGGTCAGCAGTCGGAAAACATATCAACATAAACCATAAGTGAAACGGGCTATAGTCATAATCGGGTTGTTGATGCTTCTGGGGTCGGCGACGGCACAGGAGTTCCGCTGTGCGGTGTCGGTGAACTACCAGAAGCTGCTCACCACAACGCAGGGCTATGCCTCGGACGACAAGAAGGTGTTTGACAACATGAAGCAGGCCATCGAGGACTTCGTCAACTCTCGCAAGCTGACCAACCTCGAGGTGCAGAGCAACGAGATGATCGAGTGCGGCATAAGCATCATCCTCTCGGAGCGCACATCCGCCACCGACTTCAAAGGACAGCTTTCGATTCAGCTGAAACGCCCGGTGTATAACTCGAACTACACCACCGGATTGTTCAACTACATCGAGAACAACGACTTCATGTTCTCCTACACCGAGGGGCAGCCGCTTGACTTCGACATCAACACCTTCTATTCCAACCTCTCGTCGGCTCTCGGCTACTATATGTACATCATGCTGGGGCTCTATTTCGACTCGTTTGGCGAGATGGGAGGGACGCCCTTCTACGAGGTGGCGCAGACGATATGCCAGACGGCCTCCAACTCTGGCTACAAAGGGTGGCGCTCGTCGGAGAGCCAGAAAGCACGCTACTGGTTTATGGAGAACCACACCAACTCGGCTTACGCAAACCTGAGGCTCGCCTATTACTACTACAACCGCCTGGGCCTCGATATGATGACCAAAGACCAGCAGCAGGCGCGTCAGAATATCATCCAGGCACTGAAGTACATACAGCAGGTGCACAAGGTGCGCACCAATCTGCTTTCGGTGCAGGCCTTCTTCGACGCGAAGATATCCGAGATCGTTTCCATATTCACACCAGCACCCCCCGAGGAGCAGAAAGAGGTCTATCTGGTGATAAAAGAGGTGAGCCCCGCGAATGTAGTGAAACTGCAAGGATTTAACACGAAGTAAGGTGCGTGCCCGCACAGGGCAATAATCAGATTGTTTCAGGTCACAGATCACAAAAAACATTTGTCAATTCACTAATCACGAAAAATAACAAAACATATCATATCATGAACATTCCAATACAGAAAGAACTTGTCGACCGCATAGCCGCCGACAACAAAATCAAGAATCCTGGCAAAGCGTCAATCCGCGAGATGCGCAAGATGATACAGGACATAGAAGGCGAGACGGGCGTCCGTTTCGTGAAGATGGAGATGGGAATCCCCGGATTGCCCGCACCCAAGATAGGCGTGGACGCTCAGATTGAGGCGCTCCGCAACGGTGTGGCTTCCATCTATCCCGAAATCTACGGCACCGCCGATTTCAAGAAAGAGGCAGCCCGCTTTGTGAAGAACTTCCTCGACATCGACGTGACTCCCGACTGCTGCGTGCCTACGGTGGGCTCGATGCAGGCCGGCTTCGCCTCGTTCCTCACGCTGACCCGCTACGACGCCAAGAAGACCAAGGTGTTGTTCATCGACCCGGGTTTCCCCGTACAGAAACAGCAATGCCGCGTGCTGGGCATACCGATGAAGACCTTCGACGTCTATGAATATCGTGGTGACAAGCTGCGCGACAAACTCGAAGAGGAGTTGAAGGACGGCGATGTGGCTTGCCTTATCTACAGCTCGCCCAACAACCCCGCCTGGTTCTGCTTCACCGACCACGAGCTGAAGATTATCGGCGAGATGGCGAATAAATACGGAGTGGTGGTGCTCGAGGACGACGCCTACTTCCTAATGGACTTCCGCAAGGATTACAGCGTTCCCGGTAAGGCTCCGTTCCAACCCACTGTCGCTAAATACACCGACCGCTATGTGCTTATGATTTCGGGCTCTAAGAGTTTCAGCTATGCTGGCGAGCGTATCGCCATGATGATATGCAGCCCTATGCTCTACAATATGGAGTGCCCCGATCTGGCACGTTACTACAGCCAGACGCAGCTTGGGCGCGCCCTTATCTTCGGCACCCTCTACTGTCTCTCGAGCGGTACTGCCCATTCGGTGCAGTACGCTATGGCGGCAATGCTCAAAGGCGCCAACGACGGCACCTTCAACTTCGTGCAGGACATCAAGGAATACGGCGAGAAGGCTGGCATCATGAAGAAGCTCTTCACCGACAACGGCTTCTATATCGTATATGACAAGGATATGGGCGAGGACATCGGCGACGGATTCTACTTCACCTTCTGCTATCCCGGTATGGAAGGCGTTGACCTGCTCAACGAACTTATCCGCTACGGCGTGAGCGCCATCGCACTCGACATCACGGGTTCGCACAAGCAGGGCATCCGCGCCTGTGTGGCCTTGGTGCAGCGCGACCAGTTCCCCGACCTGAAAGAGCGTCTGGAGAAATTCCACGCCGACCACCCTGTGAAATAGCATGTAATACCAAACACTATAATGGCAAGTTTTCTTTCAAAATTATTCGGCACGAAGGCCGATCGCGACCTCAAAGAGGTGAAACCCTACCTGGATGCCTGCCTCAAGGCGTATCCGCAAATCCACGAACTAACCAACGACCAACTGCGCGCCAAGACCCTCGAATTCAAAGAGCGTATCCGCAAGGAGATAGAGGCGGAGGAGACAGAGCTGGCACAGCTGAAAGAGCGTATTGAGAACGAATACGACATGCCTGTCGAAGAAAAACAGGAGTTGTATAAACGCATAGAACATCTCGAAAAGACCTCCTACGAAAAGACGCAGAAGGTGCTTGACGCCATCCTGCCGGAGGCTTTCTCTGTGGTGAAGGAGACCGCACGCCGCTTTGCCGAGAACGAGGTGGTGGAGGTGACTGCCACCGACCACGACCGCGACCTCAGCGCCACCCGCGACAGCGTCAACATCGAGGGCGACAAGGCCTACTACAAGAACCACTGGATGGCTGGCGGTAACGAGATAAAGTGGGATATGGTCCACTACGACGTGCAGCTCATAGGCGGTACGGTGCTCCACAGCGGAAAAATCGCTGAGATGGCAACGGGTGAGGGTAAGACTCTCGTCGCTACGCTGCCTGTCTATCTTAATGCTCTGCCGGGCAAAGGTGTCCACGTGGTCACCGTCAACGACTACCTTGCCAAGCGTGACTCCGAGTGGATGGGCATGCTGTTCGAGTTCCACGGCCTCACCGTTGACTGCATCGACAAATATGAACCTCACAGCGACGAGCGTAAGCGTGCATACAACTGCGACATCACCTACGGCACCAACAACGAGTTTGGTTTCGACTACCTGCGTGACAACATGAGCCGCAACCCCGACGAGCTGGTGCAGCGCTCGCACAACTATGCTATAGTTGACGAGGTTGACTCGGTGCTCATCGACGATGCTCGTACGCCTCTTATCATCAGCGGCCCCACGGGCAAGGGCGACGACGAGCAGGAGTACAACCGCTTCAAACCTGTCATCGAGACCCTCTATGGCAAGCAGCGCACTCTAGTGACGCAGATTCTCGCCGAGGCGAAGAAACTCATTGCCGAGAACCCCAACCCGAAACCGGAGGAGGAGGGAGCTAAACTCTTGCTCCGTGCCTACCGCGGTTTGCCGAAAAACAAGGCCCTCATCAAGTTCCTGTCGGAAACGGGTGTGAAAGCTTTGCTCCAACATACGGAGAACTTCTACATGCAGGAACAGAACAAGTATATGCACATCATCGACGACGAGCTCTACTTCGTCATCGACGAGAAGCAGCGCACCTGCGAGCTTACCGACAAGGGTATGGACGAGCTGGCGAAGATGGGCGAGAACCCCAAGTTCTACCAGCTGCCTGACATCGGAAGCGAGATCGCCGAAGCTGAACACTCTGGCCTCTCGCCGGAAGAGCTGGCTGCCAGGAAAGAGGAAATATACAACAACTTCGCTATCCAGAGCGACCGTGTGCACACGGTTGACCAGTTGCTGAAGGCCTACACGCTTTTTGAGCGCGATGTTGACTATATTGTCACCGAGGACAATCAGGTGAAGATTGTTGACGAGCAGACGGGTCGTGTGATGGAAGGCCGCCGTTGGAGCGACGGCTTGCACCAGGCTGTCGAGGCGAAAGAGAACGCCAAGGTGGAGGCTGCCACTCAGACCTACGCCACCATCACCTTGCAGAACTATTTCCGTATGTACAAGAAGCTCGCCGGTATGACCGGTACCGCTGAAACGGAAGCTGGCGAGTTCTGGAATATCTACAAGCTCGATGTGGTGGTCATCCCGACCAACCGTCCTATCGCTCGTATCGATATGGACGACCTCATCTATCGCACCAAGCGAGAGAAGTTCACTGCCGTCATTGCAGAAGTGGAGCGTTTGATAGGGCAGGGGAGACCTGTGCTTGTGGGTACCACTTCGGTAGAGACATCTGAGCTTTTGAGTAAGATGCTCAAGATGCGACACATCCCGCACAATGTGTTGAACGCCAAGCTGCATAAGAAAGAGGCTGACATCGTGGCGGAAGCCGGTGAAGCCGGTCGTGTAACCATCGCCACCAACATGGCTGGTCGTGGTACCGATATCAAGCTCAAGGGCGGAGTCAAGGAGGCTGGTGGTCTTGCCATCATCGGCACCGAGCGTCACGAGAGCCGTCGTGTTGACCGTCAGCTGCGTGGTCGTGCCGGTCGTCAAGGTGACCCCGGTAGTTCGCTCTTCTTCGTCTCGCTCGAGGATGACCTCATGCGTCTCTTCGGTGCCGAGCGTATCGCCAAAGTGATGGACCGTATGGGACTTCAGGAGGGCGAAGTGATTCAGCACAGCATGATCACCAAAGCTGTGGAGCGCGCCCAGAAGAAGGTCGAGGAGAACAACTTCGGCATGCGTAAGCGCCTGCTTGAGTATGACGACGTGATGAATAACCAGCGTACCGTCATCTACAACAAACGTCGTAACGCCCTCTATGGCGACCGTCTGTCGATAGACATATCGAACATGTTCTACGACACCTGCGACCTCATCTTCTCCGACGCATACGAGGCTCACGACTACGAGGGCTTCAAGATGGAGATGATGAAGATCTTCGCAATGGATGTGCCCATCAGCGAGAAAGAGTTCTACAATATGCGCTACGACGAGGTTGTGACGATGCTCTACAACAACGTCTATTCAACCTATAAGGAGCGTATGCAGCGCATAGGCGACCTCGCCTTCCCGTTCATCAAAAATATCTACGAGAACACCCGTTATATAAATGTCGTGTTCCCCATCACTGACGGCAAGAAGACCATGCAGGTTGTCACGCCGGTTAAGAAGTCGTATGAGAACAAAGGCCGAGAGATACAGCTCTCGATTGAGAAGAACATCACCCTCGCTATCATCGATGACTACTGGAAAGAGCACCTGCGCGAGCTCGACGACCTGAAGACGTCGGTACAGAATGCCGCTTACGAGCAGAAAGACCCGCTGGTTATCTACAAGCAGGAGTCTTTCAACCTCTTCGAGTCGATGTTGCTTAACATCAACCGCGACATCTCGTCGTTCCTCATTCGTGCAAGTCTGCCAATCAAGGAGGACAGCGATATGCATGAGGCTCGTCAGCAGCGTAGCGATGACCGCAATCTCAAGACCTCACGTGAGGATCAGGTTCTCAACCAGCGCACCTCGCCCAAGGAGAAGCCTCAGCCGGTGCATGTTGAGAAGAAGGTTGGTCGTAACGACCCGTGCCCCTGCGGTAGCGGAAAGAAATATAAGAACTGTCACGGCCGCAATGTCGCCGATGCATAACCTGCAAGAGTAGGGACAAAAAGAGAGGGGGCGCACATCCGTGCGCCCCCTCTGACTTTTAATTCTCAACGAACTTACAGCAGCGGTTCCATCTCGTCAATGAACTTGCCGTCGGTCTCGAAGGTGAGTACCTTGGGTGATTTGTCTTTCTTCTTTGAGAGGCTTATGCGCACCTCGTAGCTGGAGTGGTTCTTCACGTTCAGCACGTTGAGCTCACGTACTTTGTATTTTTTGTATTTGTGAGCCATGGTGTCTTTTATGGCCTGTGGGGTGTATTTGGCGTCAACGGCCCAGCGGGTTTCCATACCTTTTGGGGTGAAGCGGAACGACTGCTTCAGGTCACCGTTGTCGAACGACACCTTGTAGATGTCTGATCCCTCGGTGGTCCACACCACGTTTTTCACATCCGGAGCCTGACGCTGGAAGTCTTTCACATAACGTTCGGGAACATCCTGTTCAGCAACGGTCTTTGGTTTTTGAGCATAAACTCCGGCCTGAAAAGCCAGAAGTACAGCTAAAAGTGCAAATATCTTTTTCATAATAAATGATTTATGAGAGTTTTCTTTTTTGAGTAGTAACGACAAATATATAAAAATATTTTGTTTTACGATATTTTATTCCATTCGATATGTACGGTCTTCTGTACTCTTTTTTTGAGCATGTGGTTGTCTGGTGTTTCGAGCCGTGGGTCATATTCTAGGATACGGCGCACTTCGTCTCGGGTGGCTTTCACCATAGGTTCGTCGTCTACGATGTCGGCAAGTTTGAACTCGAGCATGCCGCTCTGCTGGAGACCTTGAATGTCTCCTGGGCCGCGTAACCGAAGGTCGGCCTCGGCGATACGGAATCCATCGTTAGTGGAACACATGGTTTGGATCCTCTCGCGGGCAGAGGAGGAGAGGTTGTCTTTGGTCATAAGGATGCAGTAAGACTGCTCGGCGCCGCGACCGACACGACCTCGTAGCTGGTGCAGCTGGGAGAGTCCGAAACGTTCGGCGTTCTCGATAACCATTACTGTGGCGTTGGGTACGTCGACGCCGACTTCGATGACGGTGGTGGAGACCATTATTTGGTTTTCGCCGCTCTTGAAGTGTTGCATCTCAAAGTCTTTAGCCTCTGGTGGCATCTGTCCGTGCAGGATGCTGACGCCATACTGAGGCAGAGGGAAGGCACGTCGTATGCTCTCATAGCCGTCCATGAGGTCTTTGAGGTCGCTTTTTTCAGATTCGTTAATGAGAGGGTAGACGACGTAGACCTGCCGGCCGAGGGCTATCTGCTCTCTCATGAATCCGAAAAGCCGCAGCCGGTGGGCATCTGTGGAGTGGAGAGTCTGAATGGGGTGCCGTCCAGGAGGTAGCTCGTCGATGACGGAACATTCGAGGTCGGCATAGAGGGTCATGGCAAGTGTACGAGGTATGGGGGTGGCAGTCATGACGAGTATATGGGGAGGGATGGCGTTTTTCGCCCACAGCTTGGCACGTTGCTTGACTCCGAAACGGTGTTGCTCGTCGATGACCACAAGGCCGAGCTGGCTGAAGACGACATCGTCCTCAATAAGTGCGTGGGTGCCAATGAGGATGTCGATGTCGCCGATGGCGAGGAGCGCTTTTATTTTCTTCTTCTGAGATGGTTTCATGCTGCCGGTAAGCAGTTCGACCCGTAAGCCGAGCCCTTCGGTGAGACGGCTGATGGAGTTGTAGTGCTGGTTGGCGAGGATCTCGGTGGGTGCCATCAAGCAAGCCTGACATTGGTTGTCGAGGGCGATGAGCATGGAGAAGAGTGCGACGATGGTCTTTCCGCTGCCTACATCGCCTTGCAGCAGTCGGTTCATCTGGCGACCGCTCTTGAGGTCGGAGCGTATCTCTTTTATCACACGTTTCTGTGCGCGTGTCAGTTCGAAGGGTAGTTTTTCATTGTAGAAGCGGTTGAAGTACTCGCCGATGGTAGAGAAGACGCGACCCTGAGACTGGTTGAGCCGCAGAGAGCGAGAGTACTGGTAGTCGAGTTGCATGGAAAATAGTTCTTCAAACTTGAGACGTCGAGTTGCTTCAGCGAGGAGGCTGCTGTTCTTCGGGAAGTGGATGTTGGAAAGGGCTGCTTCTCGACCCATAAGGCGGTAACGTTGGCGGATGTCGGCAGGCAAGGTCTCCGACAGGGTTCCTTTTATCTGAGAGAGGAGTGTCTCGACGAGGCGGCCTATGCCTTTAGGGTTGAGACCTTTGGCTTTGCACTTCTCGGTGGTTGAGTAGATGGGGATGAAAGGGTGGGAGAGGGCTCGCTCTTCCTGCGATGCGAGCTCGATATCTGGATGAGCTATCTGGAGGGCACTGCCATAGGCGGTCACCTTGCCCATGACAAGATAGAGTGTGTTGGGTTTGAGGCTGTCGCGAATCCAGTTGACTCCCTGGAACCACACGAGGTCAAGTGTGCCGCTCATATCGCGGAACTGAGCTGTGAGTCGCACGTTACGACCGTTGGTGACGGTCTGCATGTTGGAGATGGTACCACGAAGGACGACATAGTCTTTTTCGGGGTCTATCTCGCTTACACGGCTCACGACGGAGCGGTCGACATATCTGAACGGGAAGTAGTTGAGTAGGTCTTCGTAGGTGAAGATGCTCAACTCACGACCGAGCGTTTGTGCTTTCTGTGGCCCGACGCCTTTAAGATATGATATGTCGGTTGAGAGGTCCAAGATGAATGCTTGAGTGCGTTAATGTGTGAGTGGAATGCCTCAGCCTTTCCCGTTCAACTGTGCTGCTTATATCTTTGTATTCAAGGTCGGAGAGGAGAAGGACGGTGTCTATTTCGGGAGCGAGGTTGCGGTTGACGGCGGCGACGGTCTGCTCATATTCGAAATCTTTGGTGTCGCGAACTCCGCGCAGTATAAAGCCGGCACCCTCACGTCGGCAGCAGTCGACGGTCATGTCACTGTAGCTCACCACCTTTATTTGAGAGTCATCGGCGAACCGTTTCTCAATCATGTCTACGCGTTCGTCGACAGAGAACATGTACTGTTTGTCGCTGTTGACGCCTACGGCGATGATTATTTGGTCAAAGATTGCCAACGCTCTCCTCACAAGAGCCTCATGGCCATCGGTGAAGGGGTCGAACGAACCAGGAAAAAGTGCTATGCGTCTCACCGTTTGCGTTTTTTTGCTTTGCGACCTACAACACCGTCGTCATTGGTTCCAAATTCATATATCAGACGAGCGGAGATGGAGTTGTTGTGGATTTTTTTGTTTTCCCATACATCGGGCTGAGTTGTTCCGTCGTTGTATTGAGTGAATTTCCATGGATCTTTTATTGGGATCACGGAATATTGCCAACGAAGGTTTAGTTGCAGACCGCGCCAAACTGTAAACCGGAGGTCAAGCAGTACGGCGAGGTCGTTCTTTCTGAACTCCATATTGATGGTGTCGGGAATAAAAGTGCTTGGATATTCAAGAGTCCCATGAGGTTGCTGAACGAGACGGCCGTATAGGAAACCGGCACCCACAGTCAGTCCGCCTTTTGTATCGTGGAAGTGGAAGGTGATGGGTATGTCGACATAGTTGAGAGTGAGGGAGGTAACGTAAGTATCTTTGCGTTTGATGTTGTTGCGAAAGCCGCGTTGAGCGAAGTCGGCTTCAATGCCCATACGCCAGCGGTTGTTTTCTGTGAGGTTAACCATGGCGCCGACGCCGGCGGTGGCTCCCCATTTCTTGAAACCTTTGAGTTCGTCACCTTCCACTTGAGAGAGGGTGGCGCCAGCGGCGACATAGGCGTGTATTCGCTGGGCTTGTGCTGCGGTGACGAGGAATAGCAGGAACGTTAAAATAATGGTTCGTTTCATATCTTTAAAAGGTTTTTCCAAAGGATAATCATGTCGGTTGAGAGATGGTAGTTGCGAGAATAGCGGAGGTTGATTGCCTGATTGCTCCCTGCTGCCTGCTGTCCGCTTTCGGCTGACTGCTTGATTAAGTCGGCGGGAGAAAAGATACCGTTGTCGCCTACCCAGCTCTTGCGGCCAATCAGCACGGTGAAGAGGTCTTTGTAAAAGCGGCTCTTGTTCTTCTGGAACCAGAACAGTATGGGGGAGGCGAGGAGGATCAGTATTGCCGACGAGAAGTCGAACAGACGTTTGTTGCGTCGGTTCATTGGGGAGTTGACGGTGTTGAGCTCTTCGCTGTAAAGGTCTTCAGGACTGCTTATGCTGTTGCTTCCTATTACGAAGTCGCTCTCGGAGGGCACGATCTTGTAGTCGACATTACGCGGTGCTTTCTGGCTCATCAGGTTTATGATGTCGGCTGTCGTAAGGTCACGTCCGCAGAAAACCACCTCGTCTGCGCGGTGGATGTGTATTAGTTCATTGAGGTGTCTGCTGTCGGCGGGATTGAGCTGTACTATCTTCTTGCCCTGCATCCCCGATTGGTTGTAGAGTCTCTCTGCCCGTTGGCATTCAGCCTCACTGCCCACCACGATGGCTGTCCTTTTCTTCCGGCTTTGGAATCCTTCAACCCCGATGGCGGTAAGCAGGGCTCTTATCCCTATAGTGGTGAGCGTCGTCCACAACGCCCCCAGCAGCAGAATCGCACGCGAGTAGCGTTGGGTCTCGTCGAGGAGCGAATAAAAAACCAGCAGAGCCGTCGCACCTATCACCATACCTTTTACTATACGGGTGTGTTTCAGTGGCTTGTCGTAACCGCCGTTGAGCCAGGTGGAAATCATCAGCACTATTATGTAGATAGGCAATACTGCGTAGGTGTATTCGGCAGGGTAGTAGTTCACCTCGTCGCCCAGATGTCGTGACCACAGGTTTTTTATGACAAGGAATCCGAGATAGGCCACACAGAAGTCGGCCAAAGGCAGCAGTATGCGGCTTACAATACGTTTCAAGAACGAGAGTCCTGCCCTCAGCCAGATGGCGATATGGATCAGCATGCTGTATATCGCTGCGTGGCTGCCTTTGAAATAGCGTTTCGAGAATATCGACATAGCGTTGTAGAAGGTGTAGACATAGTTCATGCTGGCCTTCTTTGTGCTCTCGCCTTTGTAGTGGATGATGCGTGTCTCTGGAAGGTAGTAGTTTTTATAGCCGGCCAGGATGAACCGCCACGAGAAGTCGATGTCTTCGCCGTACATGAAGTAGCTTTCGTCGAGCAATCCCACCTTTTCCAGCGCTTCGACGGTGGTCATGATAAATGCACCAGGAAGTATCTCGATTTCAGCCGTCTGGTTGTCTGGCAGGTGCCCCATGTAGTAGGCAGCAACCTTTTTCGAATGGGGAAACAGCTTTATTAGGCCCGAAAGTTTGTAGAACGAAGCGGCGGGGGTGGGAAAGCCGCGTTTGCTCTCTTTTAGGTAGCGTCCTTTGCCGTCCACCATCTTCACTCCCAGCGCCCCACAGTCGGGGTGGGTGGTGATGAAGTCGACACAGCGCGCGAAGGTGTCGTGTTCTACCAGTGTGTCGGGGTTGAGCAGCAGCACATACTGGCCACTACCATCTCCCATGTGCGGGCACGCATCTATAATCTCCCTCAACGCTTGGTTGTTCGCTCGGGCAAAGCCTACATTCTCTTTGTTTTCGATAATCTTCACCTGAGGGAACCTCTCACGCACCATCGCCACCGAGTCGTCCACCGAGTCGTTGTCTACGACATAGACTTCCAACTCCAGCTCGCCAGCGTCGCACTTCAGCTGCGAACTGTAGACCGATTCCAGGCATTGCTCCAGAAAGAACCGGACGTTGTAGTTGACGATGACTATAGAGAGTTTCAAGCTATTTCTTCTTGGCTGCGGTCTTTGTAGTCGAACTCTTTGTTACACTCTTCTTTGCGGTGGCAGAGCTTTTTTTGCTCTTGTTTTTGCCTCCGTTCTTGATGATCTCGAGGGCTTCCTCCAAGGTTATCTTTATCGGCTCGCAGTCTTTGGGCAGCCTGAAGTTCTCGCCGCGATAGGTGAGGTAGGGACCGTATTTGCCGTCGTTGGCCTGCACGGGGTTGTCCTCATAGGTGCCTATCGTGTAGGGATAGAGGTCTTTGTTCTTCTCTTTCTTCGCCTCTTCTTTGCGCTTCTCCTCGATAATCTTGATGCAGCGTTCCAGATCTACCTCATAAGGATCGTCGCTTTTCGAGAGCGAGTAGAATTTGTTTCCAAGACGCACGTATGGTCCGAATTTGCCGATCGAGACGATGACATCGCTGCCGTCGTATTTACCTACGTTTCGAGGTAGGCAGAAGAGGCTCAGGGCTTCGTTCAGGGTGATGGTTTCAATGCTTTGGCCTTTCTTCATCGAGGCGAATTTGGGTTTCTCCTCGTTGTTGGTGTCGCCTATCTGTACCAGCGTTCCGTAACGGCCGATTTTGGCATAAACGTTCTTTCCGCTCTTCGGGTCTACTCCGATAAGACGCTCGCCGCTGCTGCGGTGCGAGGTCTTCTGCGTCTGCTCGATGTTCTTGTGGAATGGACGGTAAAAACCGTCTATCACCTTCCTCCACGCTTTTGTGCCGGCGGCAATCTCGTCGAAGTCTTTCTCAACCGTGGCTGTGAAGTTATAGTCGAGGATGTTCGTGAAATGTTCCATGAGGAAGTCGTTCACCACCGTTCCGATGTCGGTCGGTACCAGCTTACCCTTCTCCGCTCCCACTTTCTCCACCCGTTCGCTCTTCTTCAGCATGTTGTTGTGAAGCTGTATGACTATCGCGTTTCTCAGGTCGGGATTGCGGTCTTCTTTGCTAACGTATTCTCGTTTCAGAATGGTAGAGATGGTCGGAGCATATGTCGAAGGACGTCCTATGCCCAGCTCTTCCAGTTTCTTCACCAGGCTTGCTTCTGTATATCTGGGAGGATGCATGGTGTAGTGTTGCGATGCCTCTGCGTTGTTTAGTTGCAGTCTTTGGCCTTTGTTCACCGCCAGTTGCGGGGTCACGTTGGTGAGGTCTGGATCTTCCTCCTCGTCGGTCGATTCCAGGTAGACTTTGAAGAATCCGTCGAATAGCACCTGCTCGCCTGTCCACACAAATCGGTCTTCCACCTGCGTGCTGCCTATCTCAATGGTCGTCTTCTCTATCTCGGCGTCAGACATCTGCGATGCTATCGTACGTTTCCATATCAGCTCGTAGAGTTTCCTTTGTGCTACGTCAGCGTTGATGGTCTGGTTAGCCAGGTAGGTCGGACGGATAGCCTCGTGTGCCTCCTGTGCTCCTTTGGTCTTTGTGTGGTATCTGCGTGTCTTTAGATATCTCTCACCGTAGAGGTTCGTGATCTCTTCCGAGGCCATCTTCAGCGCCAGTTCGGAGAGGTTCACTGAGTCGGTACGCATATAGGTGATATATCCCGACTCGTAGAGCTGCTGTGCTATCTGCATTGTCCTTGCTACCGAGTAGCCCAGCTTGCGGCTTGCTTCCTGCTGTAGGGTTGAGGTTGTGAACGGCGGTGCCGGTGAGCGGTGTGCCGGTTTCTTCTCTACCTCTGTCACCTCCCAGCTGGCGGCTCCTATCTCTTTCAGGAGTTTCGTCACTTCTTTCTCGCTTGTAATACGACGTCCTATCTCTGCCATTATCGTGCCGTTCTCTCCAGCCTTGAATTCAGCTACAACCTTGAAATAACCTTCACTCTTGAAATCCTTTATCTCGCGTTCGCGTTCCACTATCAGTCTAACCGCCACGCTCTGCACTCTGCCTGCCGAGAGGGCTGGCTTGATCTTGCTCCACAGTATAGGGCTTATCTCATAACCCACCAGACGATCCAGCACTCGACGTGCCTGCTGTGCGTCAACCAGGTTCATATCAATCTTTCTTGGGTTCTCGATGGCATGCACTATCGCGTTTTTCGTAATCTCATTGAAGACAATTCGTTTGGTCTTCTCTTTGTCTAATTTTAGCGTTTCCTGCAGATGCCAGGCTATAGCCTCTCCTTCGCGGTCCTCATCGGATGCCAGCCACACCTGGTCGGCTTCGTTCACCGCTTTCTGCAGTTCCGACACCAGCTTGTGCTTGTCGTCGGCAATCTGATATTCGGGTTCATAGTCTTTGTCCACATCTATCGACATCTCTTTCTTCGAAAGGTCTCTGATGTGTCCGTAACTCGACTTCACGGTGTAGTCCGCACCGAGAAATTTCTCAATCGTTTTCGCCTTGGCTGGCGACTCTACTATAACGAGATTTTTCATGTGTATATATATATTATTTATTGTATCAATCTTATTTAAAAACTTATAATTCAAAGTCTAACCATTAAAACACAAAACCAGACGCACCTTGCAAAGTAACAAAAAATAAATATAACCTCCAAAAACTCATCTTTTTTTTCGCATAACAGTTGTCTCCTTCGGAGTCATTGTTGGCTTCGGCTCAGCTCTCGCACAACAATTGACTTCTTTGGAGTCATTGTTGGCTTCGGCTCAGCAATCCTCAAGCGAGCTTGACATTACGTTCGCTCTCGCACAACAATTTTACATTTATTAAGTTATATAACAAAAACTCACTAATATAATTATAAACTCAAACGCTCATGCATTCAAGCATTCAAGCATTCAGGCAATCAAGAGCCACCGCATTCATATTCGCACTTTTCTTCTGTGTTTCCTCTTTTGCTCAGTCCTCTGCCGACGATTGGGTCGCCCGTGGTATGGGGTACGACAGTTCCAACCGCTACGACAGCTCTTCCGTATGCTACAGGCAGGCGCTCAGTATTGACCCTCAAAATGTCGAAGCCGGCTGGCGTCTTGCTGCCGCTCTCTATAAGCAGGATAGTGTCCGGCAGGCTATAGACCTGTGTCAGACGGTCATCGAGAAGGACCGTAAGTGCAAGGATGTCTATTTCATCCTAGGAACCATTTTCTTCGATCAGGGTAGCTACAAGAGTGCTGAAGAGTACCTGCGTCGTGCCACCGAGTTCGGCGGACCGGGATTCGTGGGTGCCTGGTGTCGTCTTGGTGAGAGCTACCTTCGTCTGTCCGATACCGCTCAGGCGGAACATTGCTTCCAGTCGGTCATAGCCAACGACCCCTCCTTCCAGCGTGCTTGGTTTTTCCTGGGTGAGATTGCCCGCTCGCGCTCACAACACCCTCAGGCGGTGGAGTATTATGGGCAGGCTCTGCGTTGCTTTCCTCTCTATCCTGAAGCGCTAAAGTCTATGGCGGAGAGCTATATGGCTCTCGCCAATCTCAAAGGTGCTATCGACTGCCTCTCGAAGGCCGTCCGGCTCACTCCCGATGATGCTTGGTCATACTACCTCTTGGGTAAATGCCAATATCAGAACAGCCAGCCCGACAAGGCTAAAGTCTCTCTCGGTCGTGCCCTCGACATCAAGCCCGACCTTGAGCAAGCCCAGCTGCTGCTTTCTGTGATACAGTAAAGTATTACTTAAGCCCTCTTACTTGCACACAAATACGTCCTCGTCTTTGGTTTTGAGGTAATAGGTCTCACGGCCGTATTTCTCTATGGCCGGAAGGTTCTCTTTCTTGTTCTTCAGCGACAACGCCTGTATGCTGTCGTTCTTGATCGCCTCGCGGTAGCTTGCCTCCACTGCGTGCAGCTCTTTCACCTCTTTCTCTTGTTTCAAGGTCACCAGCAGATTGTTCTCGTCTAAAAACAGGAACACCACAGCGAAGATAACCAGAGTGGCAACATATCTGTTGCTCAACACCTTCCATATCTTTAAAGCCACCTTTTTCATAATTCAAGCATTCATGCAATCAATCAATCCCACATTTACACATTAACACATTAACGCATTCACACAATCACCTCACCCTTATCCTCTGTCCTGCACGTATACGGTCGCCTTTAAGTCCGTTGCGCTTCTTTATCTGTGCTACGGTGGTGCCGTATTTTGCCGCTATCTTCGTCAGTGTCTCGCCTTGCTTCACCTTGTGGTATACTGTCGATCCTCCACCTTTTCCAGCACTCGGCTTCACCTCTTTCTCTATCGCAGCCACAGGCTTCTTCTGCAGCGAGTCTTGCGTGTGTACATATATTGAATCCTCTGCCGTGATAAACCCGTGCACTTTGTCGGCGGGCAGCGTAAGATGGTACTTGCCTGTCGAACCCGGCACGAAGTCGGTCTTGTATTGAGGGTTGAGTGTCCTCAGTTCCTCGGCGCTCACGCCCGCATACTGCTCCACGAAGCAGTACATCGCGTCGCTACTCAGCATCACCGTGTCGTTGCGGGATGGAAGCTCGATGCGGTGGGGCTTGATGCCGTGTTCGGGGTAGTAGTTCATCACGTAGGTTGCGGCGATGAAGGCCGGTATGTAACCACGTGTCTCGCGGGGCAGGTAAGGATATATCTCCCAGTAGCCCGTCTTGCCGCCTGATCGCGCAATGGCTTTGTTTATGTTGCCAGGTCCGCAGTTGTAGGCTGCGATAGCCAGAATCCAGTCGCCGAATATCCTGTGCAGGTCTCTCAGATAGCGTGCTGCCGCCACCGTCGAGGCGTAGGGGTCTCTACGTTCGTCGACGAGCGAGTTCACCTCCAGGTCGTACACTTTGCCCGTATGGTACATGAACTGCCAAAGGCCGGCTGCTCCCACACGCGAGGTCGCCTGCGGGTTCATCGCCGACTCCACTATCGCGAGGTATTTTAGCTCTTCGGGCACTCCGTAGGCAGTCAGCGTCTCCTCGAACATCGGGTGGTACATCTCGCAGAGGCTCGTCATCACGTCCAGTCGGTTCGACATGATCTTAAGGTATGTCTTGATATAAGAGCGCACAGCCTCGTTGTAGGACATCCGAATCACCGTGTGCAGTTTTTTCAGTCGCCCTTCTATCACCGAGTCAGGTATCTGGTCGAAGTCTGCCACCGAAACTGTCGCATCGTGGTTCCCGGTGCGTATCGAGTGGTTCTTCAGGTAGAACGAGTGCATCAGGCTGTCGTAGCTCGCGTTGAAGCGAGCGGTCATCACGGCAGTCTCAGCTTCGTCCGCGTTCTGTGCAAAAACACCCCAAGAGAGTATGCACATAAAGGCAAACGACAATATGATTTTTCTTTTCATCATATATATCTAACGCCAAAACCCCACTTTTATTTTACGCATCTTCCCTGTGCTGGCACGCACCAATCCAAACTAAAGAGCCCCGTTCCCAAAAGGGGCAGGGCTCTTTTATGGTTTTCAACATTCAATTTCCAACTTTCAAAATTATCATCTGGTCGGCCTAATAGCTTCAAAATCTTATTCAAAATTTTTCACCCCCCCTTTTTTTATAAGCGGTGATATAGATATTGACCGAAAAATGGCATAACGATCTAATGTTCCTCAAATTAATGATTAATTATACGGATAATTACACGATAATTAACGTTTTAAAATAGGTCAACTCCTATATTGTTCCCTTTAATTTTCTAATTGATTTTTTATTGTTTTTGAGCGAAGCGACCATAAAAAAAGATTCGTGAAAATGCTGAGCCGAAGTGGGTGATTCTGTCACTTGAGCTTGAACGAGGCTTTCAGGCCTGCGCTGGCAGTAAGTGGACTTTCACCCGCCAGCGTACCAGAAAACACGTATCCCATTTCGCCATAGACTCCCAGCGAGACCATGTCTGTGACACCATACATCACGTCAATTCTGCCAGCCACCTCCGGGTTTAGTAAACCAACATACAGAAGTTTGTTGTCGTAAAACGTCTGGTCGATATTGAATCCCACGCCGGTCAACAGCGACAATCCGAGTGTCAGCCGCTCTGTCGGCAGGAGCTTCCCGCGCACTCCGGCATACAGCCCCACCGAATGCCCCATCGGAGCCGTGTAGAATATCGAACGTCTGTAGTCGTTGCTGTACAGCGTGCCGACAGCCACATCAAACAGCACATCCAGATGTTTGCCGATGCCCAGGTTGTACTGCACATCCATCTTCACGCCGTCTTTTGACAGCTTGCGCAAGTAGCCCAGCGAGTTGTCCACACTGTGCGAGAGTTCTACCTTCTGAGCCATCACCTGACCGCTTCCCAGCATGGTCAGCACGGCACAAAGTGCCATTGTCTTGAGAACATTCTTTCTCATAATCGAGTCGTTTTTTTTGTTAATAATTACTAGGCAATCTATAACAGTTGCCTTCCTGATTGATGAATAACCTAGTAATAATTGCTTCTATAGACTCGATTTATTTATACCGATATTTAAGTACAATAACGAAATATTCTGTTTTTATTGTGGGCGATAAGTTTTTTCCCCATCAACGAGGACTCCGAGATTACCATCCACGGTGAATGGCACCTTTCGTGGAGGTGAAAAGCAAATACATTTGACCGTCGGCTATCTTTAATTTGGGTTAACTTCCAATCTTATTTCATTACAAATATTCGGATAGGAGACCCAAAATAGTTGAGACCTGATAGCTTGGTAGCCAGATGGCTGCACTTCGGAAACAAATGTATGAAACTTGCAGTTTGTACCGTTCGAGAGTAGATAATAGTTTGTGAGTTCGTAAGCGGTACTGGGATATGTTACACGACAAAGGATTATCGATGCATTAGTGAAGTCGAATTCAACGATGGTGCTATCGCTCGTATATACAGCCGCAAAGCTGTCCAAACTACGCTGGTCTCTTATAACCCATAATGAGTCTGGCTCTTCCCAGAGAATGTTTCTATTAAATATTCCATTCAGCTTTGCCTCTAATGAATCCGATACAGATATGGGTGAGATAGTATCCCATGACGGCTCCGAAATAGTATCCCGCGGTATAATCGTATCCTGCGGAGTGTCTATTACGAGAGGGTCATCCTCACATCCTACAAAAAGAGCTCCAAACAATGCAATTGCTATAAAAATGATTCTCGATTTCATGATATTTGTTTTTTGCATTAAACATGTCTGACATATTTATTTTTGCTGTTATTAACTACACCTTCCCACAACAAATAAGTTTCAATCACGCTACCTATTGTAGGTATTTTGTTCTTTCAAGTGCCTCGGGTGTTGTTGGCAGAGAAATGCGCATTAGTTTTTCAATCCTTTTTCTGTGCATTCCTGCCGCTCACCCTTCTTTCTGTTAATCCTACTCCGTCACTCGATGATGCCTCCTATGGAAGCACATTCTTTTCTACTTCACACTCACCGTGTATTCCCTAGCATCCTTAACGGTATCGTTCCACGGCTTCCTGTACTCCAGCCGAATGGTTGTGGACCCCTTTTCTGCCCCAGCAAAAATCCAATGCTCAGTTCCTGCGGAACCGTTCACATCCTCATTAAATGGGGTGAACACATGACTCACGCTATCCAACACGTGGTCCTGCCTAACCCAGCACCATGAATAACCACCATCGTGGCCTGACGACTCCAAGCCGATTGTTATCTGCTCGTCCACATTGATTTCATAGTCGTAATCAGCCTTACAGGAGACAAGCAAAAAGAACAAAGGCAGAAATGACAAAATTGAGTTTTTCATAATATAATTAATTGTATAAATGATAAATCTTAGTGCTTTCATATTTTTCATTATTATTTCTCTTTTATTTTTCTACACCTTTATTCCTACTCATGCATATACAGGTTATATGCCACTTTCTCTGGATCGGTTATCTTGGGGGTTTTTATAATGAAGCCCCAAGTATTTATCACATCGGCCAGGTTTAAATGTACGTCCAGATAGATGCTGAATATAGAATTGTCACATTCTGTCGACATCTCGTGTGTTACTATTCCGCTTGGTGTCATTCCAAAAGCTGCGATGATGGTATACTCTCCAAAATTGAAGTCGTCCAACGGCATGAACCGTCCAAAAATGAGATCGTACTGCTCTTGCGAGTTTATCAAAAGCAACGTATCCCTATACGACCACACAACGTCTGTCATGTCGTTCGAGGGGCTTCCGGTCCACAACGCTTCCTGCATGGCGATCATCGTCTCGCAGTCACTTCCTTCCATGAAGGTGAATGTTACTGTGCCTTCCTCTCCGGTGATGTTATTCGCAACTGTGAGGCTTTCATTCAAGACTCCTCCCTCCGAAGACAATGCCACATAGCGCATGCTGTCACCGATCTCGTAATCCAGCTCTGCGTCCTTCGCCTCTCTTTGGCACACTCTACCATTGCTGCTGACACTGATATGATCCGCTCCGCCTTCGCCGCAATTCACAAGCTTGGAGACAAGCCTGCGTCCATTCGCGTCGACACAAAGGAACGCCACCTGTGGTTTCGACATGCTGACATCGATTCTATACCCTCCGGCCGCCAGCACTCCATCGTATTTCGATACTACGCTTCCGTCGATATTGACTATCCGGATGCTCACATCGCCGCCTTCCGTCAGCTGCAGTTCGGCTTCGGATTTCCCCACAAAAGGATTGGGGTAGACTTTCATTCCAGACATGCCTTCCCTTGTGGCCACATTGATCCCTTCTGTCGTGGGAATACTTAAAACAACAGAGGTGTCGGGATACACCAGCTCGTGACTCCACCCGCGCGTGATGTTTTCAATCTTCACCTTGTCAAACGGGTGGTACTCGCCATTACTGCCTTGTGCCGTGAAAGAGATTGTCACTTCTTGTGACATCACCAGGGTCGCTGAGACCCAGAACATCAGGATAAAAATAATCTTTTTCATGATTGACAGGTATTTAAGGGTTAATAATTCTCAAAGATGTACAAGACTTCTAACATTTAAAAAAATACTCCTCCCTTTATATAATTAGTCGCAAAAAAGTTCAAAAACCGTCGCTGACATAAAAATTTAACATTTTAACAATGAGTTTCGTTATCTATCTCCCCAATGTCCGAATCATTGCAGCGCCTTTTGTCGGTTGTGTTTTCTTGTATTGAACCGATAGCCCATCTCTATGTATAAACTATGGTATACATTGCCCACCCAGCTTAAACTATGACTAAAACCATCTCTTACCAAAAAGTTGACTGCTGGCAGGTATCCTGCTTGAACAGTAAACCTACGATAGTCAATACCGTAGCCAAATTTGCCGCAAAGAACATGAATCCTGCCCCATGGCTCGTATGTGGTGTATGTGATTTGTGCCGAAAGATATTGCCGTACTTTTCGCAAATCACGTAGATAGAAGTCGCCACGCGCCGAATAAGCGGGGACAAATCCGAGCCAGCTCCAGTTGCCGTGGTCATAACTATTGATATGTACTATGGGCGTCACTATTTCAACACCAACACCCACAAAGTACTTCTCTTTTATTTTGACACCAAGCATTAGGTCTATGTATGGGTTGATCATGGTGTTTGGTATGCTTGCATGCACACCGCCCCCTACAAGACCCTGAAACCATACCGACCTGTACGCCGTATCTGTTTCATCCGCATGCTGCCGTTCGTATCGTTCTCTATTGTATTTCACCGAGTTGAACCGATAGCCAAAGTCGACATAAAGACCATGATTGTACTCAGATCCATCTTTATATATGAAAAACATTGGAGAATAGCCCACCTGCATGGTGAAGTCTTTATAGTCGGTCCCTATGCCCAGTTTAGCAAAACCCGCCAAGGTGGCATATCCCAAGGTGGCAGTTGCGTACGGCTTCCAGTCGCCCCATCCACCCCAATAGACATCGCCTTGCATATACAACGCAGGGAGTGCCATTTCAAGCGTCAATTCGTCTCGCTATGATACATCCCCATCGTTTTTATACCAAGGACCTATCGGTAGAAATACACCCAATCCCGCACCGATGTACGCTCGTTCCTTTATCCTCTCACCGAAAGATATCGAGGCATACGGAGAAAGTATCGGGTAGCCTGGCGTAGCATGAAAGCCAATACTCACCTCACCCTGAAAACGCGATTGTACAGATTCGCCAGGTTTGAGAACCTCCTGAGACTGAGCGCACAAGGAGAAGAAACAGGTTGTTATTACAAATGCATGTATTAGTTTGTTGTTCATGTCACCTTATTTTGTTACGTATGATTTTGCATGAATAGGAGTGATGCTTCGTCATTTTAGATTTGCAATCCGAACCGCAGAATCCAGATACTCCTACTATATATATAACCATCCATAAGCCAAAATCTTAACAACGGGGTGTGTTTTTTTTTGAAAAAAATCATCAAAACAATGACGACTGCAAAGTTACAAACTTTTTTAATTGTCTGCAACTCAACTGAAAAAAGATTTTATTTGCAATCAATCCTCATGGCTCAAATCATATAACCTCAACTGTCAACCCACAGCTGTTCGATCTGACTCCCATCTGACTCCCATCTGACTCTCATCTGACTTCCACCTGCCTCCCATCTGCCTTCCATCTATATTGCATCCAGCAAGCCATCAAGACCCATCCGAAAAGCTCCTTCTGTTATCCTTAAAAGCATGAACCTCCCTAATACCTCCCTAATGACACCCTAATGACTCCCTAATGGCATAACTATATGTTGCTGGAAACAAGTATTTTACATGGTATAAGATTCTATATTTTCTAAAGTTTCTTTCCCATTGGTTTCGAATATGTTACGATTTGCAGAACCCACTCGATTACCTTTCAACCTTTCAAGCGAAGCGCACCTTTTCAACCTTAATTCATGTAAAAATCACTTTACTTACATAGTACGAAAAAAAATTGTATCTTTGCAATCACTTATAACAGATGACAAATTTTAAAAAGTAACACAATAACACAACTATGAACAAATTTGATCCCGCAACAGCTATTCAGCGTCACGACGGACGCGACGCCAACCGTGGTGTGAACCCCGCAATCTGCGACAGCGCCACCTTCACCTTCCCTGAGGCTCACCTTATGACCGAGACCTTCCACGGCGAAACCGAGGGCTACTTCCTCTACAGCCGCCACTGGAACCCCTCGAACCTCGCCCTCTGCCAGAACCTCGCCGCTATGGAAGGCACAGAGATGGCTTGGGTCACCGGTTCAGGCCTCGCAGCCATCACCAGCGCCCTGCTCCACGAAGTCAACGCCGGCGACCACATCATCGCCTCCATGACCACCTACGGCGGCACCTTCGCCTTCATGGCCAACTACCTCAAGAAATTCAACGTCAACACCACCTTCGTCAACATGCAGAACCTCGACGCCGTGAAGAAAGTCGTCGCCGAGCACCCCAACACCAAGGTCCTCTACACCGAGACCATGAACAACCCCCTGCTCCGCATCGCCAACGTGCCCGAACTGTCGAAGATTGCTCACTCTATCGGTGCCAAGCTGATTGTTGACAACACCTTCACCCCGATGATTTTCAGCCCCTGCCGTCTGGGTGCCGATATCACCGTCTATTCGATGACCAAGTACATCAACGGTACCAACGACTGCGTCGCCGGCGCCATCTGCGGCTCGGCCGAATATATCAACAGCCTCATCGACGTGAACAACGGCACTTGCATGCTTCTCGGCCCCGTGCTGGATCCTATGCGCAGCGCCTCGATCAACAAGAACCTCCACACCCTCCATATCCGCATGAAGAAACACGGTGAGAACGCCATGTACCTCGCCAAGCGTTTCAAAGAGGTGGGATTCAAATACAATTATCCCGGCCTTCCTGAGCATCCCGATTACGAGCTGTTCTGCAGCATGATGAACGAAGGCTTCGGCTTCGGTGGCATGATATCCATCGACATGGGCACCGCCGACAAGGCCAGCAAGATCATGGAAATCATGCAGCAGAAAGGTGTGGGCTACCTCGCCGTCTCGCTGGGTTACTTCAAGACCCTCTTCAGCAACAGCGGCAAGAGCACCAGCTCCGAGGTTCCTGAGGACATCCAGAAGGAGATGGGTATGAGCGAAGGCCTCATCCGCTTCTCGATGGGTCTCGACAACGACATCGAGGCTACCTTCCAGCTCATCAAAGAGAGCGTGGACGCCTGCAAATAACTACTGGCCGTAGGGGCAATTAAGTTCTCTTTTAAAGACAAGAAAGGACAAGAAAGACAATAATCTAAGCGTCAGTATCTTGTCCTTTCTGTTTTTTAACCAATGTGTTTTGTCCTTTTTTGTTTTTCTTGTCTTTAATGCGAAAAACCTTGTCTTGATATGAAAAAAATAGCAATTATATTGAGTGGCTGCGGCAACCGCGACGGCAGCGAACTGCAGGAGTCCCTTTCACTCATGCTCGCCATCGACCGTCGTGGCTGGCAGTATCAGTGTTTTGCCCCAGAAGGCATGTTTGAGGTGGTTCCTCATGTCGATGTCGAAGACCCCGACGACGCTGAAGAGGGTGCTCTGGTCGATACCGAACAGAGGGATATCTTCGTCGAGTCGGCCCGCATCGCCCGTGGCGACATCAAGCCAATCGACGAATACACGCCTGCCGACTACGACTGTCTCGCCCTCCCGGGTGGCATGGGTGCGGCTCGCAACCTCTCCACCTTCGCCTTCGACGGACCTCGCATGGAGGTCATCGACAGCGTGGCCGACGCCATACTCGAGACCTACCGCGCCAAGAAGCCAGTGGTGGCTATGTGCATAGCTCCGATGGTGCTGGCTAAGGTGCTGGGTCGCTATGGTGTCGAGCTCACCCTCGGCGCATCTGACAATCAGGCGGCTCTCGCAGCACAGCAGCTTGGGGCCAAACCCCAGGAGTGCGGCCCGACGGACGTCTGTGTCGATACCGAGCACAAGGTCATCACCACTCCCGCCTACATGGCAGCCAGCCGCATAAGCGAGATCTTCGCTGGCGCCGAAAACATGGTCGCCCGACTGGAGGAGATGCTTGAGATTGCGTGAATGGTGCGTGCCCGCACAGGGCATTAGTGCGTGCCCGCACAGGGCATTAAAGGGCATTAAATTGAGAGAATTAAGTGTTTAGAATATGAAGAGGTTTTCGTTATACAAAGTTGCGGCTATCCTTATTGTTGCTGTTCTGGCTTTGTTCGCAAGCTGCAAGAAAGACAAGAGCGAGGAGGAGATGATGGTCATGTACGGCTGCCCCGAACAGCATGTCGACACCACGTCTGGTGGGAGATAAGCGGCCGGCAAAACTGAACGGTTCTGATGATATGCTAAAACGATTCTTTTATCCAATACTGGCGTCGCTCCTTCTGGTCTCCTGCGGTGGGGCAAAGGAAAAGTTTACCGTCACCGTCGGCGACGTCTCGTTTGATATGGTGCGCGTGAAAGCCGGCACCTTCACTATGGGTTGCACCCCCGAGCAGGCGGCCTTCCCCCAGGGCGACTGGGAGATAGAGGGCAAGTATGACCGCGCCGCCTTCGAGCGTGTGCATGAGGTGACTATCTCGCAAGACTTTTTTATAGGCGAGACGGAGGTGACGCAGGCTCTCTATGAGGCTGTGATGGGGGAGAGCCCCAGCGGCTTCGCCAACGGCGGCAGCTATCCTGTAGAGACCGTCTCCTACAACGACGCCATGGAGTTCTGCCGTAGGCTTTCGGAGATGACTGGTCGCACCTTCACCCTGCCCACCGAAGCGCAATGGGAATATGCGGCACGTGGCGGACACAAGGCTCCTGCCGAGCCGACCGTCTTTGCGGGCAGCGCCAACCTCGACGAGGTGGGCTGGTATATGGGCAACGCAGAAGAGACAACCCACGAGGTGGCGACATTGAAGCCTAACGCACTCGGATTGTATGATATGACCGGCAACGTGTGGGAGTGGTGCCGTGACTGGTGGAACGACGACTTCGGCAGCGACCCCGTCACCGACCCCGAAGGGCCTTCGGAGGGCACGAAACATGTTGACCGCGGCGGCAGCTGGAACAAAGTGGCATCACATTGCCGTCTCTCGTTCCGCTACGGCCTCGACCCCGAATACAAAGCCTACAACCTGGGCTTCCGGGTAGTGTGTGAATAGATAATAGTTGATAGATAATAGATAATAGTTTAGTTAATAGTTAATTATCATTTATATGGAAGTAATACAAAGTTTCACCATCGACCATACTCATCTTAAGCCCGGCATCTATGTGTCGCGTATCGATAAGGGGTTCACTACTTTCGACCTCCGCATCACCGAGCCGAACCGCGAACCCGCTGTGGCGCCGTCGGCGATGCACAGCATGGAGCATCTGATGGCCACCTGGTTCCGCAATTCGTCGGCCAAAGAGGATGTGGTGTATGTGGGTCCGATGGGCTGCCTCACGGGCATGTACGTCATCATGACGGGAAACTATACGGTGGAGGATATGCGTCAGCTCACCATCCAATGTCTCGAGTGGATACTGACACAGAGCGAAGTGCCAGCCACCACGCCAGAGACCTGCGGCAACTGTCTGCTGCACGACCTGCCGATGTGCCACTGGGAGTCGCGTCGCTATCTCGACCGCCTGAAAAACGACTTCCACAGCGAGTACACCAAGCTGCAGGTGACGCTGAACGACGGCAAAGTCTTCGCCGACGCGTGATTGATGCCGGAAAATAGTGAATCAAGTATATTGAGGTCAATCTGTCGAAACGGGAACCAGAATGGGATATAAGCCGGGATGCCGTCGGTTGATGACGGGTATGAAAAAGACTGTCGGTTGGCTTAGGGCGAAGTGGAGTATTTTGAGGGAGAAACGCCGTCAATTCCAAGAGTGGCAAAAGAAACCCTATTGTGTCAAGGAGATGTCGCAGGAGGAGCATGTGTGCGCTACCTGTCACACTGTCTATACCGGCAACTTCTGCCCTCGCTGTGGCCAGTCGCGGCTCATTGTCCGCTACTCGTTCAAAACGGCCTTCCTGAATTTTCTGGACGTATGGGGATTGGGCAACCGCGGCATGTTTCGTACAATACGCGATCTGCTGCTGCGTCCGGGTTATATGATTCGCGACTATATCGGTGGCATGCAGATGGCCTACTTCCCTCCGTTCAAGATGTTCTTCCTCCTTGCTGCACTCTCCATCGTTGTGACACACGGAGTGAATATCAAAGGGGAGCGGCTGTCGTCCGACAGTCGGGTGATAGAGGTCGCCATCCAGCAGTCGTCAAATGGAAACAAAACAGTTGGACATTCAAGCAACGAGGAGGTGCAGGTGCAGGAACTTTTTAGAGGTATTGCTGTCAGGGCGGGACGTTTCCAGGAGCGATTCCCCAATATCTTCGCTTTGCTTGTGCTGATGTACATCTCGGGTTGTCTGTACCTTTTCTTTCGACACAGCCCAAGCGTTCCCGACCTTCGCTATTCGGAGTTTTTTGTGTCGCTGGTATATATCGCCAACATGTATTCCATCATCTCCATAGTCTTCTCTTTCTTCTGTGTCCCGATACTGACCGTCTTGTCGTTCTTTTTGATATTCATCCCGCTGAAGCAGCTGTCGGGCTACGGCTGGTGGCGAGTCATTGCCTATTCGATGCTCTCGTTGGTGGCGATGCTCCTTGTTTTTGGGGTCATAGTAGTCCTCATCGCCATAGCCGCCACCGCATACGTGGGATGGGTAAACTGACTAGTTTACCGTTGATCAAGGCTTATAACTATGTCATTTACAGGTTGAACAAAATGATTTTCTGCAAAACAAGTGAATTGACCAGTTGACCGTTGACCAAGAAAAAAGTTTTTTTATTTTCCAGTCCCCTCTCCCGTAGAGAGGGGGAGACTATTGTTCAGGCAGAGCATATTAGGGGGTTGGTCAACGGTCAACTGGTCAACTGCAATGTTTTTCGTTTTCCAAAATCAGCAGGTTACGGAGAATTGTCATGTAAGTGATTAATAATTAATAATTTAATATATTATTATATATAATGTATTTTTTTTATTTTAATTAATTATAGGTTTGATCGAACACCCTTTTTTGCAAAAACAAGTGAATTGACCAGTTGACCGTTGACCAAGAACCATAACTATATCATTTACAGATTTGAACAACAAAAAATCTGCAAAAGCAAGCGGGTTGACCAGTTGACCAAGATTTTTTCATCACGAGTTGGTAATTTTAAATGCGGAGTTAGATGGGAGTTATATGGGAGTTAAGTGGGAGGGAATGTGTTGATGTGTGAATTTGTGAATGTGTTAATGCGTTAGTGGGCGGGCGCGGTTGAGATGGGGTATGCTGTGTGTTGAATGGTGATGGTTGGATGTTTTTTGGGAGTAAGTTGTTTATCATAAATATCTTTTTAGGAGTGATAAATAACATCGCTGTATTTTTGCTCGTGGATTGAAGACAAAAGCAAGACAGAGAAGACAAAGCAAAACAGCAACTTAAAAAACATCGACAACTATGACACGTACCACAGACAACAGAAAAAAACAAGGGCGACACACTTATGTATGCCGCCCTGTTGTAGTGGTAGTCAGCCTTTTATTTCTTTTTCTTCTGATCAACGCGCATCTTGTAGAAGGAGCGGTAGACGAAGACAAGTGCAATCACCAGGAATACCACGCCGAACCAGGGAGCCATGCCGCGGAAGCCTTCGCTGATGGCTATCTCCATAGCCAGCACTCCGAAGAGGGTGGTAAACTTGATGATGGGGTTGAGTGCTACAGAGGAGGTGTCCTTGAAGGGGTCGCCTACGGTGTCGCCCACGACGCTGGCGTCGTGCAGCGGAGTGCCTTTGGCTTTCATGTCGACTTCGACAACCTTCTTGGCGTTGTCCCAAGCACCGCCGGCGTTAGCCATGAAGACGGCTTGGAAGAGGCCGAAGACGGCGATGGAGATGAGGTAGGCGATGAAGAGGCAGACGGCGTTCTGGCCACCGATGCTCTCGGGCGAGGAGAGGCAAGCGAAGGCGAGAGCGAAGCAGAAGATGGCGATGAAGATGTTGATCATGCCACGCTGAGCGTAGTTGGTGCAGATCTTCACCACTTCCTGGCTCTTCTGAGTGTCGGCTTTCTTGGGAGCGTTGGGGTCGAGCTTGATGTTGTCCTTGATGAACTCAACAGCACGGTTGGCACCAGTGGTGACAGCCTGCATGGAGGCGCCGGTGAACCAGTAGATCACGCAGCCGCCGAGGATGAATCCGAGGATGGAGTAGGGGTTGAGCATATTGAGGATGGACTCGGGCTCGATGCCGAGGGTCTTCTGAATCATGAGGATGAGGGAGAAAATCATCGTGGTGGCACCTACGACGGCGGTTCCGATGAGGACGGGCTTGGCGGTAGCCTTGAAGGTGTTGCCGGCACCGTCGTTGGCTTCGAGGTAGTATTTGGCTTTCTCAAAGTCGGGTTTGAAACCGAACTCGCTTTCCACCTCACGGGTGGTCTTCTCGATGTCGTCCTCGATGAGGGAGAGCTCATAGACGCTCTGGGCGTTGTCGGTCACGGGACCGTAGCTATCGACGGCGATGGTGACTGGGCCCATGCCCAGCATGCCGAAGGCGACGAGGCCGAAGGCGAAGATGCTATAGTAAACACCGAACACGGGCTCGATGATGAAGGCAGTGGAGGCGAAGTAGGCGATGACCATAAGCACGAAGAATACCATGCCTGTCCAGAAGCCGCCCATGTTGCCAGCCACGAGGCCAGAAAGGATATTGAGCGAAGCACCGCCCTGTTCGGAGGCTTTGACCACCTCTTTCACATGCTTGGAAGTGGGCGAGGTGAAGAGCTTGGTGAACTCAGGGATGAGAGCAGCGCCGAGGGTGCCGCAGGAGATGATGATGGAGAGTGCCAGCCAGAGGTTGGGGACGAGAGCGTTGACTGCTTCGTTGTTGAGGATGAAATAGGAGGCGAGGAAGGTGCCGCAGATGGAGAGGATAGAGGTGATCCACACGAGAGAGGTGAGGGGCTGCTCGAAGTTGATGTCGTCGGCGTTTTTGTATTTGGCTTTGGCGATGGCGCCGTTGATGTAGTAAGCCAGTACGGAGGCGATGATGCCGAGGATACGCATGACGAATATCCACACCAGCAGTTTAACCTGCATGGAGGGGTCGGGGACAGCGAGGAGGATGAAGGAGACAAGGGCCACGCCGGTGACACCGTAGGTCTCGAAACCGTCGGCGGTAGGTCCAATGGAGTCGCCAGCGTTGTCGCCCGTGCAGTCGGCTATGACGCCTGGGTTGCGCGGGTCGTCCTCACCAATCTTGAAGACCACTTTCATAAGGTCGCTTCCGATGTCGGCAATCTTAGTGAAGATGCCGCCAGCGATGCGGAGGGCGGAAGCACCGAGGCTCTCGCCGATGGCGAATCCTATGAAGCAGCTGCCAGCCAGATTCTCGGGCATGAGCAGAAGGATGACGAGCATAAGCACCAACTCGACGCATATCAGGACGATGCCGATGCTCATGCCGGCACGCAGCGGGATGTTGAGCAGGTCGAGGGGTTTTCTTCTCAGCGAGGCGAAAGCCATGCGTGCGTTGGCGTAGGTGTTCATGCGGACACCGAACCAGGCCACGCCGTAGCTGCCGAGAATGCCTACCACCGTCCAAGCCAGGACGAGCAGCACGCTGCCGAACGGCATGTGGCTCAGCACTCCAAAATAGAGCGCCATGGCGGCTCCGATGAAAACGAACAACAGGAGCAGGAACTTACCCTGCTGTTTGAGGTAGGTGGAGCAGGTCTTAAAAATCACGTTGCCGATTTCAAGCATTGACTTGTGGGCTTTCAGTTTGCGCACTTTGCCGAACTGCCAGAATCCGAACAGCAATCCGATAATCACAACGGCAAAGCCCCAGTAGAGGATCGACGCCTCGCCACTCTGAGCGAATCCGGCGGGCATTTCGAGGTCTGCCTCGCTGGCAAAAGCGAAAACGGGCGCTGCCAGTGAGAGTAGTGTAGTTGCTAATTTCTTCATTATAAAGAGTTTTGTTTAATTGTTATATTTATTCAAGCGATTGCAAAGGTACTTATTTATATTTAATGCACAAAAAAAACGTATCTTTGCACTCTAAATATAAAAATATGAATATCGAGACATTGTTACAACAGGGTATAAGTCAGGCTCTTGACAATTTGTATTCTATCTCCGTCGAACCGTCGCAAGTTCAACTGCAGGGAACTAAAAAAGAGTTCGCAGGCGATTTTACGCTGGTCGTATTCCCATTCGTGAAGCAGGCCCGCAAAGCGCCGGAGGCTGTAGCTAACGAGATTGGCGTGCAACTGAAGGCTAATCTGCCTGAGGTTGCCGATTTCAACGTGGTCAAGGGATTCCTCAACATCTCGATAGCCGACAACTACTGGGTGAATTTCGTGAATGACATATCGGGTAACGATGGGTTCGGATTGAAGGCTGTGCCTGCCGACGCCAAGCCTGTGGTGATAGAGTATTCGTCGCCCAACACCAACAAGCCGCTCCATCTAGGACATATACGCAACAACCTCCTGGGTTGGTCGGTAAGCGAGTTGCTGAAAGCCGACGGGCAAAACGTGAAGCGTGTGAACCTGGTGAACGACCGTGGCATCCACATCTGCAAGTCGATGCTGGCATGGATGCGCTTCGGTGGCGGCGAGACACCCGAATCGTCTGGCATGAAGGGCGACCACCTGGTGGGAAAATACTATGTGGAATTTGACAAGCATTACAAAGCCGAGATAGCCGACCTCGTGGCGAAAGGCATGGATGAGGAAGAAGCCAAGAAAGAGGCTCCGCTGATGAAAGAGGCGCAGTCGATGCTGAAACGCTGGGAAGAGGGCGACAAAGAGGTGCGCGACCTGTGGGAGAAGATGAACGGCTGGGTGTATGCTGGATTTGACGAGACCTACCGCTCGCTCGGAGTAGGGTTCGACAAGATATACTATGAGTCGAACACCTACCTGCTCGGGAAGGAGCTGGTGCAGAAAGGCCTTGATATGGGGGTTCTGTACAGGAGAGACGACGGCTCGGTGTGGTGCGACCTGACGGGCGACGGCCTCGACGAGAAACTGCTGCTGCGCAAGGACGGAACGTCGGTTTACATGACCCAAGACCTCGGGACTGCTCTTCTGCGCCACAACGACTTCGATGCCGACCGTCTCGTCTATGTGGTGGGCAACGAGCAGGACTATCACTTCAAAGTCTTGAAACTGATATTGGGCAAGCTGGGCTTCCCCTGGGCGGAGAAGGTGTATCACCTCTCGTACGGCATGGTGGAACTGCCCAACGGCAAGATGAAATCGCGCGAAGGGACGGTGGTCGATGCCGACGACCTCATCGCCGATATGGAGAATACCGCCGAGCAGATGAGCCTCGAACACGGCAAGAACGACGAGCTGAGCGACGACGAGCGCAAACGTTTGTATCATATCTTGGCTCTCGGTGCGTTGAAGTATTTCATTCTCAAGGTTGACCCGACGAAGAATATGCTTTTCAACCCCGCCGAGAGTATCGACTTCAACGGCAACACAGGCCCGTTCATTCAATACACCTACGCCCGCATACGCAGCATAGTGCGCAAAGCACAAACAAGCGAACCAACCAACCAATCAATCAATCAACATATCAACATATCAACAAAGGAGCGCGAGATAATCAAGCTGCTGCACACTCTTCCGTCGACGGTGGGACAGGCGGCGCAGAGCCTGAGCCCGGCGATGGTGGCGAACTACGCCTACGATTTGGCTAAGGCGTTCAACAGCTTCTATCAGGACACACCCATACTGAGAGAGGAGAACGAGGAGGTGCGCAACTTCCGTGTGGTGCTCTGCGATACGGTGGCGACGGCATTGCGCAACACTATGACTATACTCGGAATCGAGGTGCCTGAGAGGATGTAGCCAGCAGTCACCATTCAGCATTCACCATTCAAAATTCATAATTCATAATTCACAATTCTCTTACCCCATGCTTGACGAGAACAACATCTACAGCAACGAATTTTTTATCGAGTCGTATTTCTGCGACTGGACCGACCATCTCTCCATGTGGGGACTTTCGCGACTGCTGCAGACGGTGGCGGAGGAGCATACGACCCTCACTCACATCTGCTACTACGACCTGATAAAGAACCAGAAAGCGTGGGTGCTGAGCAGGATGTACTATCAGGTGTTCGATATGCCGCACTACGGCACCAAGGTGAAGATCGCCACCTGGTCGCGTGGCGTCGACGGGCTTTTTGATGTGAGAGATTTTCTCGTCACCAGCCTTGAAGGCGAGAAGCTGGCGGCAGCCACCGCCTTTTGGGTGGTCATAGATGTGAACACACGCCATGTGTCGCGATTGAACGACATCATGGACGGCTATATCCATAATTCGATTTGCGCCACCGACAAAGAACGGCTGACGAAGTTGCGGATGCTTCCGATGGACGAGACCTTCTGTGTCGAGCGGTTCAACGTCAAGCCGTCGATGCTCGACCATACCGGACATGTGAACAACTGCGAATATATACGCTGGGTCGACGACAACCTGCCCGAGGGCAAACAGATAAAGACCATCGAGGTCGCCTATGTGGCAGAAACACGCCCGGGAGAAAAGGTCGAAATACGCCGTTGCCAACCCGATGCCGACACAGCGCATTATCAGATTTTCAACACCCGCGGGTCGAGCTTTTCTGCAATAGTAAGTTTAAGGTAACCGCTACTTGACTCCAATCACAGCCTTGTAGCCTCTCACTTCGCGTTCGGAACGCATCATCCTTTCCAACTCCATGGGGTTGCGCTTGATGTGGTTTATAAGAGCGAGCTGCATGTTGACGGTCATACGCTGCATGTCGCCATAGATGCGCAGGTTCTCTTTGGTCGCGATAGAGCCTTTGTAGTCGTAGGTTTTCATCATGGAGTTGTAAGCTCGGCGAATGTAGCTGTAGTCTTTCGTCAGAGCCAGAATCTCTTTCTCGTTGAGACCTTGTGTGACGATATCGTCGTTGATGGCGATGCACTGGTGCTGCATGTCGAGGAGTCCCTGCAGGTCTTTGAAGAAGTTCTCGCCTTCAGATGGGGTGCTGAAGTTGGGCGTCCACTTGTAGAATTTCTTTAGTGTGCGCTGACCGTCGCGCAGGGTCTTGGTGGAGTGGTCGATGATGTTCTCGTTGGCGGCGATGGTGTCGCGCAGGTACACAAGGTGCAGGTATTGGGAGGCGACGGTGCCGTAGTCGGCCAACTTGCGGTTGTACGATTCCAGCTCCTCGCGGTTGCGGAAGGCGGGATAGACGTCGGTGCCCTGTTGCACAAGTCGGAAGGCGGCGGTGAGGTCGCTGTATTTGCGTCCCACCGTGTAGATGGAGTCGGCCAGCTGCTCAAGCTGCTTTATCTTGGCGTCGGTTTTCAGGTACTCCTGTTGTATCGACTCGAACTCTTTCAGCTTGTTGATGAACTGGGCGCCGCCGTCCAAGGTGGTGAATACCGGAATGAAGTTGGTGCTCGCCACGATGTTCTTGTAAGGAGTGGCGTGGCCGGTGTTGCCCAGCATCGAGACGATGCTTCCCGTGTTGGCGTTGATGCGGTCAAGCCATCCGAGGCAGTCGAGGTAGAGGTTTTGGATGCGTATCACTTCGAGGTACTGACTCACAAAGTGACGGTATTCTTCGGCGGTGGTGAAGTTGATGGCGATGGTGGGAGGCTGATAGGTGCGGCTGTACGACTTGTATACCTCCAGGTTGTCTTTGCCGGCTTTCAGTTTCAGGGTGTTCTTGAAGTTTTCGATGCGGGTGGGGTAGGAGTCGGCGCCTATGATGCTGTCTCGCAGGTGCTGCTGCAAGCTGTCGAGCTGCGCCATCTGTGCGTAATAATCTGCCGAGTTCTCGTTGCTTCCGATATTGTAGTGGTTGTAGACGGAGAGGTAGGCGTAGTAGATGTTCTTCAGGAATCGGGCTCTGTTCTTGTCTATGACTCCCTCGTCGCTGCATAGGGCAGTCAGACGTGAATGTTGCAGTTTGATACGGTCTTTCAGCACCACCAGCTTCTGCTCTCTTATAAGCATCTCCCGTTCGGCGGCCTCGTCGACCACAGGCTTGGTTTCAGGCAGGGGAACTGACTGAAGGGTGTCCTGAGCTGAAGCGCAGAACGGGAGTGCGAGTAGTATCAGTAGTATGAACTGAAAGACTTTCACAGGCTTATTCGCCGAATGACGATCCGTCGAAGCAGTGGGTGCAAACCTTCTCTTTAGGCAGCCCTATGGCGTCGCATACGGTCTTCAGGCTGTTGAACTTAAGGGTGTCGACGCCGACACGCTGACGTATCATCTCAACCATGTTGGCATATTGAGTGGATGTCTCGTCGCGGTAGGCTTCGATGTTGCGTATCTCGCCGTTCTCCAGCTCTTCGATGCAGCGGCGGGTGATGAGCTCCATGTCGTTCTTCGAGGCCGAGAAGTTGAGATACTGGCAGCCGTGCACCAGCGGCGGGCAGCTGATGCGGACATGCACTTTCTTCACGCCGCAGTCGTACAGCATCTTCACGTTGTCTCTCAGCTGGGTTCCACGCACGATCGAGTCGTCGCAGAATACCACCTCTTTGCCTTCCAGCATTTTGCGGCTGGGTATGAGTTTCATCTTTGCCACCAGGTTGCGGGCTTCCTGGTTCACCGGCATGAAGCTGCGTGCCCAGGTGGGGGTGTATTTCAGCACTCCGCGTTTATACGGTATGCCCTTTCCTTCGGCATAGCCGAGGGCCATTCCGATGCCCGAGTCGGGTATTGCCGAGACGTAGTCGGCCTGGATGTCGTCCTGCTGACCCATAGCATATCCCAGCTGATAGCGCACCTCTTCGGCGTTGATTCCCTCGTATTCGACGCAGGGGTAGCCGTAGTATATCCACAGGAACGAGCATATCTGCATCTTGTCGTTGGGTGCCAGCAGTTGCTCCAATCCGTTGGTGGTGACCTTTATTATCTCGCCTGGACCTACGAAGCGTGTTGTGTTGTAGTCGAGGTTGATGTAACTGTGGCTTTCCGAGGCGATGGCATAGCTGGTTCCCTTGCGGCCTATCACAAGCGGCGTACGTCCCAGATAGTCGCGGGCGGCAATCACTCCGTCGGGGGTGAGGATGAGCATCGTGCAGCTGCCTTTCACGTTCTTGTAGACGTTCTGGATGCCTTCCACGAAGGTCTTTCCTTGGGTTATGAGCAGAGCCACCAGCTCGGTGGGGTTGGTGCTGCCCATGCTCAGTTCGGTGAACTGCTGGTTCATACCCAGGCATTTGGCCTCCAGCTCGGGTATGTTGTTGATTTTCGACACCGTGACGATGGCAAACCGACCCAGGTGCGAGTTCACCACTATCGGCTGGGCGTCGGTGTCGCTTATGACTCCGATGCCGTAGTTGCCGGTCATCTCGTGCAGGTCGCCGGTGAATTTTGTCCTGAAGTAAGAGTTCTGGATGTTGTGGATGTTGCGATGAAAGGTACCGTTGTCCACAGTGCTGAGACCAGCGCGCTTGGTACCCAGATGAGAATGATAATCTGTTCCGTAAAAGAGGTCCGTGATGCAAGGCTCTTTAGAAACAATACCGAAAAGTCCGCTCATTTTGAATAAGATTAAAAGGTTTATATATGATTTTAAAAAAACAAAGGTAAATCTCAACTCTCAACTTTCAACAGATAACTTATCAACAAATTGTGCATAAATGTGTGCTTAGTCGTCCGACATGACGTTCCTCACGATGTTTTCGGCTGTTATCGTCTCGGTCGTTATGCTGTTGGTGTATGTGGGGTCGAAGGGCCGTTCGAGGCGGATGTAGTTGTCGGTGAGGCCGTGCATCATGCCGTCGTGGTCGTCGCTCTCCCACAGCACGGGTCGCGCTTTCCCCATCTGGCTTTCGTTGAAGGCGGCGAGTTTGCGTTCTGAGATGGCGTGCAGCTCTTGACTGCGGAGCCGTCTCAGGTGCATGTCGGTATGTGGTTCAATCTTCAGCGCCGCCGTGTGGGGGCGTTCTGAGTAGGTGAAGACGTGGAGGTAGGAGATAGGCAGGCTTTCGACAAACTCTTTGGTCGCTTCGAAGTCCTCGTCGCTTTCGCCGTTGCATCCGGCTATGATGTCGGCTGCGATGCAGGCGTCGGGCATCACGCTCTTGATATATTCGGTCTTCTCTCGGTAGAGGGCGGTGTCGTAGTGGCGACGCATCAGCTTCAGGACGTTGTCGCTGCCGGCTTGAAGCGGTATGTGGAAGTGGGGGAGGAAAGCCCGTGAGCTGGCGGTGAAGTCGATGATTTCGTCGGTGATGAGGTTCGGCTCGATGCTTGATATGCGGTATCGGGCTATCGGCTCTATGTCATCCAGCCGTTTCAGCAGGTCTATGAAACGCTCGCCTGTGTGAAGTCCGAAGGTGCCTGTGTTCACTCCCGTCAGCACCACCTCTTTCGCTCCGCTGCGTGCACATTCGTTCACCATCTTCACCACCTCTTCAGTCGTGGCGCTGCGCGACCGTCCTCGTGCTATCGGTATTGCGCAATAGCTGCAGAAGTAGTCGCATCCGTCTTGTATCTTCACGAAGGCTCGCGTCCGTCCTGCCGACGACCAAGCTCCAGCAAAATCCCACCTTCCGTTAAGGTTAAGGTTTGCCTCCCTTCTGGAGTCATTCTGCTTCGGTTCGGAAGAACAAACGAGCTTGTTCTTCGCTCTCCTTAATCGCAGAAGTTCGTTATCGTTAATGTACCTCTCGAGCTGATGCTTCTGGTCGTTCCCGAGTACGATGGTCACTCCCGGTATGCTCGCCACCTTGTCGTGCTCGTTCTGTGCAAAGCATCCTATCACGGCCACCTGTGCTTGTGGGTTCTGTCTTACCGCCTGCCTGATGGCATTACGGCATTTCCGCTCGGCTATGGCCGTCACGGTGCAGGTGTTTATGATGTAGAGGTCCGCTTCTGAGTGGAAGTCGACAATCGTGTGTCCACTTTCGGCCAGTTGGCGCAGCAGGTGACTCGTTTCGGCGTAGTTCAGCTTGCAACCTAACGTGTGTGCCGCAATTTTCACACTGTCAAATTAATGTATTCAATCAATCAAGCATTCAAGCAATCATGCAATCAAGCAATAAAGCAATCATGCAATCAAGCAATCAAGCATTCAAGCAATCACTCACTCTCCGGGAACGACGCCGTTCTTTTCGTTCATCATAGCCTTCACCAGCTTGATGCAGTCCTCATCGGGGAAGATGACGAACGATGGCACAGGATCCAGATCCAGTATGTCGCGTCCTTCAGCGTCTTTCTTCAGTCCTTTGATGCACGATGTGGCGGCCACTATGCGGTTCTTCTTGTTCACCATCGAGAAGAGCTCGTCGCCCATTCTGTTGCGCACCGCTTCGGGGTCTTCGGTGGCGGTGAACTTCGTGCCGTCGGTGAGGTACACTATCAGCTTGTTCTGGTTCTGTCCCACGGGCACCAGGTAGGCTATCTTGTATATCGACAGGTAATGCGCTTTCTTCTCTTCGAGTATGAGCACCGTCCGGTCGATGAAGTAACCCTTCTGCCACGTCTCGTCAATCGTCTTCAGCCCGTTCTCGTAGTAGATGCTGTGTCCGTCTTTCGCACCATGGGTGTAGGTGCATTCGTGCGACAGCTTCCCGCCCTCGTTGTATTCCTCCAGGCGGCCTTCCAGCGCGCCTCCTTTGTAGTTCGCTTGCAGGTAGGCTTTCGTGCCTGTCCTTTTCCACCAGCGTCCCTCTTTCTTGCCGTCCTTCCAGTTCAGCACTTCGGCGGTGTCGCCGCTGTGGGTGAAGATCACCTGCTCTCCCTCCTGTACGCCCATCTTGTAGCCGGCTTTCTTTATCAGCTTGCCGTCTTCGGCATAGAACTCCCACTGTCCGTCGCGGTTCTTCAGGCAGTATTCGCCTTTCGCCACCAGACGCCCTTTCTCGTCGTAGGCTTCATGCTTGCAGCGTTTCCCGTCGTTGCCGATGAAGGTGTTGCGCAGCCTCACCGTCCCGTCGCTATAGAAGTATTCGAACACTCCCGTCTCGCGTCCGTCCTTGAAGTTGCCTTCAAAGATTTTGTGTCCTTGCTTGTCGGTCTTTATCCAGTGTCCCTGCTTGCGTCCCTGTTTGTCTATGGTGTTCTGTGCGGCGCACACAAGGCTTAATCCGATGAATAACAGAAGAAAAGATTGTGCTTTCATTTATTTCCGAATGGTTGTGGTTATGGTTAACGTTAACGTTTTTTGTCCTGTGACTTGACTGCAAAAGTACAAAGAATTTTCAAAATAATAAAAAAATGGCTTCAGCTGTGTCAATCGTTGAGCAACTTACAACTCACATCTTACATCCTACATCTTACATCTTCCATCTCCCATCTGATGACGTTGCAAAAGTACAACCATCCCATTGCGGTCTACGAATTTTTTGTCTTTTTTTTCATCAGGAGCTGCTGTTTTGTTTTTCAGCCACTGAAACACAATATGTTATACATTAAAAACAAACACACTCATCCGCAAGTTTTGTCAGAAAAAGACACCCCTGAGTGTCAAGGTGTCAAAGTGTCAAAGTGTCAAAGTGTCAAACTCGTTTTCCAATGTCAAACACGTCACTATAATATAAAATTTATTTTATATTATAGTGGCCAAAATGACACATCCAAAATTAAAAATGACACTTGACACTTTGACACTTTGACACTTTGACACGCTTTCTGTCAACCTGCTGCATATTGTTTATGTCAACTATTTAAATCTCAGTACATTCAAAATAAAATGAAAATATTTTTCGTCATTCATTCGTAGACCGCAACAGCAATGACGTACCTTTGCATCGTCAATCAAACCCAATCACTCCTCCTGCCTCCCATGCACCACTACACTATCAACTATTAAATTTTATCTATTAACTATTAACTATTCACATCTTCCCTCCCATCTAACTCCCATCTAACTCCGCACAAGCTCCGCATTCTAACTTTACAATAAAAACCCCGACTCTGCGTTTTTGTTACGGTCTTATTATAAATTGTATACTATGAAATACAACGTTGTGAGATTCTCTTTGAAGCCTGTCGACCCTTACCGCGACCTGCTGGTTTACGCCTTGGGCGACGAGGGTGACTACGACAGCTTCCAGAACACCGATACTGGCTTGGATGCATACGTGCCGACGGCGAAGTACGACGAGGCGGCGCTGAAGGCGGCCATCGAGGAGAACTGTGAGGGTTGCGTGGTGGATTATTCTGTGGAGGAGCTGGAGGACAAAGACTGGAACGCCGAGTGGGAGAAAGGTCACGAGGCGGTCCTCGTCGAGGGCTTCTGCTGGGTGCGGGCGCCCTTTCACCCTCACCGCGACGATGTGGAATACGAGATCGAGATAGAACCGAAGATGTCGTTCGGCACAGCCCACCACGCGACGACCTATATGATGATGACCTGGCTTCGCGACCTGGATCTGAAGGGCAAGTGTGTGCTCGATATGGGATGCGGGACGGCGGTGCTGGCGATACTGGCGAAGAAACGGGGGGCGGGATATGTGGAGGCGGTCGATGTGGACGAGTGGGCTTGGAGGAACGCGCGGGAGAACGTTGAGAGGAACGGCTGTGGCGAGATAGTGTGCCGGCTTGGCGATGCCACCTCTCTGGGCAACGAGAGGCGTTTTGACGTGATTCTGGCCAACATCAACCGCAACATACTGCTGAACGATATGCCTGCCTACGTCGGGGTGCTCAAACGGGGCGGCTGCCTGGTGATGAGCGGCTTCTACGAGGGGGACATCCCGATGCTGCAAGCCAAAGGCGAAGGGCTGGGCCTACGCCTTGAATCGCAACGTACGAAAGACAATTGGGCGAGCGTGGTTTTTAGTTTTTAGTTTCAAGTTTTTAGCAACAAGCAGCCAGTTTCAGGTCACAGTTCACTATTGTCAATTCACATTTTCACAATTCACTAAATGATTGTTTGTATAGCAGAGAAGCCGAGTGTGGGGCGCGACATCGCGAAGGTGTTGGGCGCCACGACGGCGCACGACGGATATATGGAGGGCAACGGCTATCAGGTGACCTGGACCTTCGGCCACCTCTGCACCCTCAAGGAGCCTAAGGACTACTGCGACGCCTGGGGTCCGTGGTCTTTTGGTGTGTTGCCGATGATACCTCAGCGGTTCGGCATCAAGCTGATAGAGAACGCCGGCTACATGAAACAGTTTGAGACCATCAAGCGTCTTATGCAGAACGCCGAGCGCATCGTCAACTGTGGCGATGCCGGGCAGGAGGGTGAGCTCATACAGCGGTGGGTGATGCAGAAGGCTCAGGTCAAATGTCCCGTCGAGCGGCTCTGGATCTCCTCCCTCACCGAGGAGGCCATCAAGGAGGGTTTCTCCAAGCTCAAGCCGCAGGACGACTATCAGTCGCTCTACGAGGCAGGCTTGTGCAGGGCTATAGGCGACTGGCTGCTGGGCATGAATGCCACCCGACTCTACACCCTCAAATACCGCCAGATCGGGGGGCAGGTGCTCTCCATCGGCCGTGTGCAGACGCCCACGCTGGCGCTGATAGTCAAACGTCAGCTCGAGATCGACAACTTCAAACCAGAGCAGTACTGGGTGCTCTCGACCATATACCGCAACACCCTCTTCAACCTGCAATCGGCAGAAGAGTCGGACGGGTCGGACTTGTCGGACACGTCAGACAAGAAGTCGGGCCGCATCAAGAGCCAGGAGGAGGGGCAGGCGGCCCTCGACTCGATCAAGGACAAGGAGTTCGAGGTGACCTCCGTCACCAGGAAAGAGGGCAAGGAGGCACCTCCGCGCCTTTTCGACCTCACGAGCCTCCAGGTGGAGTGCAACAAGAAATACTCCTTCTCGGCCGAGAACACGCTGAAGCACATCCAGTCGCTCTACGAGAAGAAGCTCACCACCTACCCACGTGTCGACACCACCTACCTGAGCGACGACATTTATCCGAAGTGTCCTCAGATACTGCAGGGCCTGGTGCCCTACGCGGCACAGATACAGCCACTCATGGGTAAGAAGCTGCCCAAGAGCAAGAAGGTGTTCGACTCGTCGAAGGTGACCGACCACCACGCCATCATCCCGACAGGCGTCAACCCATCCAACGGCAACCTCACCTACGATGAGAAGAAGGTCTACGACCTCGTCGCCCGCCGCTTTATCGCTGTCTTCTATCCCGACTGCAAGTTCGCCACCACCACCGTCACGGGCAAGGTGGAGAAGCTCAAGTTCAAGACCTCGGGCAAGCAGATATTGGAGGAGGGCTGGCGAGCGGTTTTTGGAGGGAAGTCTGACTCGTCAGAACAGTCGGACGAGTCGGACAAGACTGTGGTCCTGCCCGACTTCCAGAAAGGGGAGAAGGGCCCTCATGAGCCCACCCTCGCAGAGAAGTGGACCACGCCGCCCAAGCCCTACACCGAGGCGACCCTCCTGAGGGCTATGGAGACCGCTGGACGCACCGTCGAGAACGACGAGCTCCGCGATGCACTCAAGGAGAACGGCATAGGCCGCCCTTCGACACGTGCTGCCATCATCGAGACGCTCTTCAAGCGAGGCTATATCCGCAAGGAACGCAAATCGCTCGCTGCCACACCTACCGGCATTGACCTCATCGGCATCATCCACGAGGAGCTGCTCAAGAGCGCCGAGCTCACGGGCCAGTGGGAGAAGAAACTCCGCGACATTGAGGCTCATAAATACGAGGCCTCACAGTTCCTCGAAGAGCTCAAGGCGATGGTCTATCAGATTGTGCAGCAAGTCATAACCGACACCAGCAACCGAAGGGTGTCGGCAGCGGGCAAGCCTCACCCCCTGACCCCCTCTCCTCAAGGCGAGGGGGAAAGAGCACAAAAAAAGCGGGTAGCGGGTAGTGGGCAGCAGGTAGCTGGTAGTGAGGAGAAAACGTCGAAGAAACGCACCAGAAAGAAGAAGGAAGAGTCAGTCAAGGAGGGCGACGTGTGTCCGAAGTGCGGCAAAGGCCACGTCATAAAGGGCAAGACTGCCTACGGCTGCTCCGAGTGGAAAAACGGCTGCGACTGGAGGCAGCCGTTTTAGTGAAAAAACGAAAACGATAACGAATACACCTTTACACCAAAACACCTTTAGAACCATTATAACCTTACCTCACATCATGAATCGCAAGGTATTTTTCACGGTAATATTCCTTTTGTCAACCATGCTGGCTGCCGCTCAGACAGACTTCTCGAAAGAATGGAAGCGGGTGGACTCGCTTTATCGCAACGAAGACTACAACAAGGCCTACGACAAGGCCTCTAAGTTATATCAGGAGGCTCTGCGTCAGCACGACTCGCGCAACACCCTCGCAGGCGCCTACCATCTGTCGCGTATTGCGGCCGAATACCAGGAGAACGCAGAGGACTCGGCGCTCAACCGTTATCTTGCCATCGAACCAAAGCTGGCGCCGCTGGAGAAAGCTTTCTGCCACGCTTTCATTGCGAAGTTCTACAGGGATTACAGCCGCATGAATTACTGGACGATAAACCGTAACAAGGCGACGGACGAGGCGGATCTGGATTACAAGCTCTGGCCGCAGGAGCGCTTCGACAGCGAGATAAAGAGACATATAGAGGCGGCGTTGAAGGAACGTGTGACCCTTCGCTCGACAGACATCAACGATGTGGAGATGTTCTGCCAGAAACCCTACAGCGACGGAATCCTTACGACACCTACGCTCTACGACCTGGTGATGGATATGGCCATCGAGAGTGAGCCGGATGCACGAGAGCGGCTGCGATTGATGGAGGAACTTGTAGACTTCCATAATAATGACAGCAAGGCTCTTCGTATATGGCTCGACCTGCGCAAGCTGGAGCTGGAGAAGTGGGTGCCGAACGGGGTCAAGCCTACGGCGGAGACCTATCTGAGCTATGCCGAAAGATACGGCTCCGACTGCGACATGGTGACGTTGTTCTACTATGAGGCGGCTCTGATGCTGCGCAGTCAGGACAAGATGGTAGAGGCGAAGGGGATATGCGAGAAGGCGGTGGCCATGTATCCTGAAAGCAAGGGCGGGGTGGAGTGTGCCAACCTCATCAAGCAGATAACCCATCCCGAGTGTTCGCTTTCGATGGAAGGGGGTGTGATGGCCGACCGCTCCATCCTGGCTGTGGCCTCTTACCGCAATGTGGACACACTCTACTTCCGCATAATAAAGAAGTTCGACCATAAGGATGTCTACGACCGCGAGAAGCTGACCGATATGCTTTTGAAACGTCCGGTGGTGGAAGGGTGGAAGCAGGCGGTGAAGCGAGGAGACGACTATAAGAGTCGGAAAGCATACGTCTACATGCCGCAGTTGGCGACGGGCGAGTATTATGTGCTGGTGTCGACGAGTGTCGATTTCAGGAAGAACGGCCTCTCCTACGGCGAGTTCACATGCTGCGACGCGATGATAATCACGGCGCTGGGAAACAACAACGCCCTGCATGGCTATGTTATCTTGCGTGATAGCGGTAAACCAGTAGCCGGACAGAAGATGCGGCTGGAACAGTGGAGCTACGACAAACACAAGTATGTTGCGACCGGATTGACGGCTACCACCGACAAAGAGGGCTACTATGAGTTCCGTGTGTCTGAAGCCAAGCTGCAGAGGTCGAGCCTTCGGGTGGCGACCGACTACAAGGGAGTCACGATAGAATACGGTGCGCAAAAACACAATGAAACCAAGCATGCGGGATATGTGAATCTCTATTGCCAGAAGGACCGTCCCGTATATAAGCTCGGCGAAACCGTCAGCTTCGCCTACATCTGCTATTTCGGTGACGGCCATACCCAAAACAATGTCTGCAAGGGCGCCGAACTTTTTGTGAAATTGAGGGATGTCAACGAAAAAGCTGTTGACTCAGTCAAGCTCACCACCGACGAATACGGTGTCTGTCACGGGGAGTTGAAAATACCCGCAGACGCGTTGCCTGGAAGGTTCAACCTCTATACGGAATACAAGGTCGACGGCAAGAAAGGTGCTGACTATGAGAATGTATCTGTGGAAGAATACAAGCAGCCGAAGTTCACTGTGAAGCTCTACGGCGACAACGAGGAGCACACCTTCGGCAAGGAGCTTACGGTGGGCGGATTGGCCGCCTCCTACTCACAGGTGCCCATCGACGGGGCGAGGGTGAGCTACACCGTTACCCGTCGAGAGATGTATCGTCCCTGGCGCTGTTGGTTTATGCCCACACGGAAGGAGACGACCGTCGCTGGCGGCGAGACCACTACCGACGGCGAGGGCAAGTTTGAGATACGCTTTGCTCCTCTGCCTGACTCTTCGGTAGAGCTGTCACGAAAACCTTGTTTCGTCTATACTGTAGCGGTCGACGTGACCGACATCAACGGCGAAACCCACTCGCAGAGCTACTCGTTGCGTGTGGGATATGAGAACAGCTACATAAGTCTGTCGGCTAATGACAAGCCATCGGTGGAGCTCTCCTATCGTAATCTCGACGGAGCTCCGTTGGACGGCACCGTCACCCTCGAGGTGTTGAAACTGCGTCTTCCCGCCCAGCCGAAACTGAATCATAGTGTGATGGACACCTCGGCTCTGCACGCACTCTCTCGCTCTGAGTTTGAGAAGCGTTACGGACTTCTGGCTTACGACCAATCGGACATCGACCCAGAGTTGTGGGCTGTCGAACGCCGTCTGCTGACCAAAAGTGTCAAGGTGAACAAAGAGGCCGGCGAAGCATCCATCCCGCTGGATAAGATAGAACCAGGAGTCTATCGCATCAAGGCTTGGACCATCGATGGCGACGGGCAGCGTGTGGAGTCGCATATAACATACTTCTATATGCCTGACGACAGCAAGAAGGTGCAGAACCAAGAACTCGTCTGGACCTCTGAGCTCAAGTCGAGCTACGGGGTGGGGGAGACCTTGAGGTTGAACATCGGCACTCGCTTCAAGGACGTCAAACTCTATTATATCCTCTCCAAAGAGGGCTCTCCGATTGAAAGGAAGATCATCAACCTCGACGAAGAGGTGAAATCTATCGAGTTCCCAATCCTGGAATCATACAAGGGCAACGTGCATATCGACCTGCTGGCTGTGAAGGAGAACGTGATGTGGTCGAAAAATATGACCGTTTCGGTGCCCTATGCTGACAAGAAACTCGATGTGACCATAGAGACCTTCCGTGACAAACTTCAGCCAGGCGAGAATGAAACCTGGACGATAAAAGTGAAGACTCAATCCAACAAATCAGGCACTACCACATTAACACATTCACAAAACAACACAATTTCCAGCGGTGTCGCCGCCAATCTTATGATGACCATGTACGATGCCGCTTTGAACAACTATGGTGGGTTGAGTGCGTCTCTCTCTCCTTGGAGCACCAACTACAATCCGTCGATGCTCGATTGGTCAACCTTCCGTTTCGACCTTCAAGACTGGCAGGTAAGCCCGCAGTTGAAATATGTGACAGACGTCTCTGTGAGCACCTGGCGTCTGCTCGACGGCATCTTCTCTCGGCATCGTATCATGTACCGCAAGAACTCGCGTGCACTCTCAGGTCGCGGTGGTGTCGTCTACGAGGTGGAGGAGGTGGCTATGGCCAAGGGGGCTGATATGGACGGAATGGTGAACGATGTGGCTATGGTGGCGAACGTCGAAAGCGAGACTGCCTTAGTTGATGAAGAAAGTGAAGTATCAAGCACTCAGGCAACCGAGCAATCAGGCAATGACGAAGTTCAGCTCCGCACCAACCTCAACACTCTGGCTTTCTTCGCTCCCGTCCTGCGTACTGGTGACGACGGCTCCGTATCCTATTCCTTCACCGTACCAGAGTTGCTCACCGAGTGGAGCATACTGGGTCTCGCCCACACCAAAGACATGAAGACCGGCTCGATAGCCAAGTCGCTCATAACACAGAAGGAGCTGATGGTGCAGCCCAATGCTCCACGTTTCCTCCGTCATGGCGACACCCTCGACTTCCTCGCAAAGGTGATGAACCTCACCGACGAGCAGCAGGAGGTCACCGTGACTTTCGAACTCACCGATGCCGCTGATTCAAAGTTCAAAGTTCAAAGTTCAAAGCTCAAAATCACCGTCCCCGCTCACGCCAGCGAGCAAGTCTCTTTCCGCATTGCCGTTCCTGACAACATTTATGTCGCCAATTACCGCATCATTGCCCAAGGTCGTCACCATGGCGACGGCGAGCAGGATTGTCTGCCCGTCCTCTCAAACAAGCAGATGGTTACCGTCAGCCAGGCGATGTACATCAACGGCAAAGGCGAGAAGAGTTATGATCTGCCGGCAATCAGCAGTCAGCAGTCAGCAGTCAGCACACGTCGGCCCCACCTCTTGAAGGTTGAGTTTACCTCCAACCCGATATGGTACGCCATCCAGGCGCTCCCTTACCTCGAAGAGCGGCAAGATCCCTCCAATATCTACCTCGTCAACCAGCTCTACACAAACACCCTCGCCTTCAATATCGTCAAAGACAATCCCAGCATCGAAACCGTCTTCAACCAATGGGTCAAAGATACCGTCAATCCGTTGATATCGCAGCTTGAGAAGAACGAAGATGTCAAGCAAACCGTACTCGACGAGACCCCCTGGCTCCGTGATGGCGTCGGCGAGACCCAGCAGATGCACCGTATCGCAGAGTATTTCAACCACTCGAAACTCTCGTCTCAACTCAAGCGTGCCGAGAAGAAGCTCTTTGACGACCAGCGCTCCGACGGCGGATGGAGCTGGATTTCCGGCTGTCGCTACTCCAGCCTCTACACCACTCAGTATATCCTCCAGCGACTCGGATCTAACATATTTACACAATCTTGGTCGAGCCAAGTGGCAAAGCCGATAGCACGCACTCAAGCAATAAAGAAAGCTCTCGCTTTCGTGGACAAAGAGAACTACGACTACTACCAGCGTTACCTAAAGAAGACCGACTTCGAGGCTCTCAATATCGACTACCTCTATATGCGTAGCTTCTACAACTCAAATTTCAAAATCCAGAATTCAAAATTTCAAGAGTCCTACGATTATTTCTTCCGCAACACACTCAAGCACTATAAAGAATACAAGTCGCTCCGCACTAGAGCTCAGCTGGCACTCATCTTCCATCGTGCCGGCAACCGCAAGGAGGCTCTCGACATCATCCGACGTATCAAGGAGAGCGCACTCCATAGCGACGAGATGGGTATGTATTGGCGCGACAACACCGCCAGCTGGTGGTGGTACGAACGCCCGATAGAAACTCAGGCTCTCATCATCCAGGCCTTCTCCGAGATAACCCCCGACGACAAGGAATCTATAGGACAGATGCAGCAATGGCTCCTCAAGCAGAAGCAAACCACCCGTTGGGATACCGATATCTCCACCGTCGAGGCCGTCAACGCTCTCATCTCTTCCTCCAACGCCACCTCGATAAAACTCGACACCGTCCCTTGTCGGGTCACAGTTGCAGGTCAGCCTCTCAACTCGCCCGCACAAGCAGGCACGGGCTATCAGTCGCAGTCGTGGTTTGGCGATGAGATTACTCAGTTGTTAGCCAAGCGTCCAGATATCCAGCAATCCAGCAATCAGGCAATCAGACAGTCAGGCAATCAAGCAATCACCATCACCAAACTCACCGACGGCATCGCTTGGGGCGCAGCTTACTACCAGTTCCTCGATGATATGGATAAGATCGAGCGCAACGAAATGGGCGTCAAACTCCAGAAGACCTTATACAAAGTCAAGACCGACGGCACCCTCGAAGCTATTCTTAACCCTGTAAAATCAAAATTGAAAGTGGGTGACCGAGTACGCATACGTATACTTTTCGACTGCGACCGCAACCTCGAGTATGTGGAACTCAAAGACGGCCGACCCGCCTGCTTCGAATCCGTATCCTCCGCCAGCGGCTGGCATTGGAACAGTGGCCTTTCGTACTATGCATCCGTACTCAACGCCTCCAACAACTTCTATATCGACCGTCTCGACAAGGGTAAATACATCCTCGAATACGACATCTTCGTCACCAATACCGGAAGCTTCACCCTCCCGGCTACAACCATCCAATGTCTCTATGCACCTGAGTTCCGAGCCAACGGTAATGGCGGCAAGCTTACCATCGCCCGATAACACCACCCGCACCACAAGTGCGTTAGCAATAGTGTAAACATACTAAAAAAGGCCATAATGCCGTTAGAATATACTATTGATTGCCACACAACCCGAACGTCAATCTCCACCCAGAACCCTAAACCTTTAATCATTAACTATTAATTTCCCTTTGCTGACTAAACGATACATAATCTTCCTGTTCTTGCTGCTTCTGGCCTCTCTGGGTTGGGGGCAGGCTCGGCTGGAGGGGCGTGTGACATCGGCTGGCTCCGACCTGGAGTTTGTGACGGTCGTCGCTCGCTGGCAGAACGGCTCGGCTTCTACTCGTACGGACAGAAGGGGACTCTGGTCGCTCTCGGTATCAGAAAAAGATTCCATCCGTCTTACTTTCCAGCTGATGGGCTATCAGGATAGTTCTCTCACTCTCGCTCCGATAGGGAAGAAGGGGCGTTCTGTGAATGTCACCCTTCGCGAGCAGTCGAGCCAGCTGAACCAGGTGGATGTGGTGGGCGAACGCTCGTCGACGGGCAACTACACTCATATCAACCTCGCGGACATAGAGAATATCGCAGGGCCCAACGAGGGGGTCGAGAGCGTGCTGAAGACCCTGCCTGATGTGGCGTCGAACAACGAGCTCTCTTCTCAATACTCGGTTCGTGGTGGCTCTTTTGATGAGAATCTGGTGTACATCAACGATGTGGAGGTGTTCCGTCCTCAGCTGGTGCACAGCGGTCAGCAGGAGGGTATGAGCATCATCAACGCGGACATGGTGGACCACCTGACCTTCTCGCCTGGTGGCTTTGAGTCTGTCTATGGCGACAAGATGTCGTCGGTGCTGGACATAAAATACAAGCGCCCTTCAGAATTCCACGCCAAGCTCTCTGGCTCGCTCTTGGGTGGGGCGGCTTGGGCTCAGGGCACTATAAAAAACTTCTGGTATAACGTAGGGTTCCGCTATCACAGCAACCGCTACCTTTTCAGTTCGCTTGACACCAAAGGTCACTACTCCACCGCCTATACCGACATTCAGGCGCTGATGGGCTACCGAGTGAACGACAAGGTCGACCTCTCGCTGCTCGCCATCTGGACGCGCAACCGCTACGGCCTCATTCCGGAAAGCCAGACCACCACCTTCGGCAACTTCATGCACTCGATGGAGCTGGACATCTACTTCGACGGGCAGGAGACGGACAAGTACTCAACGCTTCTCGGAAGCTTCTCGGTAGATTACCATCCTAACGACAACTTTAACCTGAAATGGATAACCTCGGTGCAGAGCAACGATGAGGCTGAACTGTATGATATACAAGATCAATACTGGCTCTATGAGCTCGCTCTCGGTTCGCAGATGGGTCAGGTGGACAAGTTCGACCGCGGTGTGGGCACCTTCCTCGAACATGCTCGCAACTATCTGCGTACGGGCATCTACAGCACCGAAGTGCGTGGAACACACTATGCCAAGCTGGGCAACTGGCGCTGGGGCGCGAAAGCACAGTTTGAGTCGACAGACGACCGCATCAACGAGTGGAAGTGGGTGGATTCAGCGGGATTCTCTATGCCAACCACCTACGAGACCCCAGGCGACAGCCTCAATCAGCCGTATAATCCGATATTACAATTCTACAGCAAGGCACACAACAACGTCTACACTCTGAGAACCACCGCATTCCTTCAGCGCGATTTTAACTGGATAACCGACCGGGGCACCGACCTTCAGTTGGTCGTCGGCACCCGTTTCCAGTACTATCACATGTGGATCGAATCAGATGCACTAAATAACTCAAGCAATCAGGCAATCAAGCATTCAAACAATCAGGCTTTTGTTTCTCCCAGGGTGAGTTTCGCCTTCAAGCCCAACATCAAGACCGACCTGCGGTTCCGTACCACCGCCGGCGTCTATCAGCAGGCACCCTTCTACCGTGAGATGCGCCGCACCGACGGCACGCTCAATCCTAACGTACATGCACAACGCTCGTATCAGATTGTGGAGTCGATAGATTGGAACTTCAAGTTGTTCAAAAAGCCTTTCCGCCTGACCACCGACGTCTATGCCAAATATGTGGACAACCTGATTCCCTACAGTATCGACAACCTTCGCATACGCTACACCGGCGACAACAACGCTGAGGGTTATGCGGTGGGTATGAGCATGAGGTTGAACGGTGAGTTTGTCGAAGGTCTTGAGTCGTGGGCCAGCATATCGTTGATGCAGACGCGTGAAAACATCAAAGGCGACGGCTACGGCTGGCAACCTCGCCCCACCGACCAGATATTCTCCTTCAAGACTTTCTTGCAGGATTACATACCCAAGATTCCATGGTGGCGTATGAGCCTCAGTCTTATTGTCGGTACGGGATTGCCCGTAACCTTCCCCTATCAGACCGACCGTAGTTCTGACTTCCGTTTGCCTACCTACTTCCGTGTCGACTGGGGCAACTCAGTACAGCTTTCCCGCTTCAAGAAGCTGGCCAACACCAAGTTCTTCCGCGTTGTCGACGATGTGATGATTGGGGTGGATGTCTTCAACTTGTTCAACTACCACAATGTGGTCTCATACCTGTGGGTGGCCGACTACGAGAATATCTATTATCCTGTGCCCAACTACCTTACAGCTCGACAGTTTAACGTGAAAGTGACGATAACCTTTTAAATGATAGATAAGCGACTGATACCCTCCGATGACGACTTGAAAGGCTTGGTACCGCAACGGTGCACTCTTTCGGGCGGAAACACGATATACCTGTTTCAGTCAAAGTCGGTTGACATATTGAAACTTGATTTTATCTTCAACGCTGGCAGCGCCTACCAACCCAAGATGCTCTGTGTCGGTGCTGTGAGGGATATGCTGCTTGAGGCGTCCGAACGAAACCCTGCTCAAAAGGTGGCTGAGCTTTTTGACCGACTGGGTGTGGCTATGGATCGTCAGGCCTCTTCTTCGACTGTGAAGCTGTCGGTCTATGTGTTGAAAAAATATGCAGCTGAGGTCTATCCGGTATTGAGTGACCTGCTTTCTCATCCTTTCTTTGGTCAGAATGAGTTTGAGGTCTTGATGTCTAAACGTTGGCAGGCACTCCTTAGTGGCGAACTGAAGACTGCTGTCGTCGCTCGCAATCTCTTCTACGAGGCTGTCTATGGAAAGGATCATCCGGAAGGCGTTTATGCCAAACCTGACGATGTGCAGAGGTTGACGTTGGACGATGTGCGTGGCTATGCAAGTGAGCGATTTAAGCTTGCCGACGCTACCTTGGTTCTGGCGGGCAACTATGACGACGAAATACTGAAACTGGTTGACACCTGTTTCTCTTCTTCAACCGCAATCAATACGTCGTCAAGTTACACAGGCACTCAAGCACTCAAGCATTCAGGCAATCAAGCAATCAGGCATTCCATCCCATCTTCTGTTCAAACCACCCTTCGATTAGGGCGTATTTTACCCATGAGTTGGGATGATCCCGACTATCCCATGTTCATGATACTCAACACAGTGTTGGGTGGCTATTTTGGTTCTCGCTTGATGACCAACATAAGGGAGGAGAAGGGCTACACCTATGGCATCTACTCGATGTCCAACATGGTGCGCGGCAGCAGTGTGTTCTATATAACAAGTGACGTCGCATCGGAGTATGCTGAACCTGCGTTGAAGGAGATATATCATGAACTTGACATACTGAGGCAAGAGCCCATCTCTTTGGATGAACTGAATCTGGTATGCAACTATATGGCTGGCGACTTCCTACGTTCTATCGATGGTATATTCGAGCGTTCCGAACGTTTCTACAATATGCTTGACGTCCAGATCGACGAACGATTTACTACAAACTTCTTCAATGCCCTTAAGACTGCAACGCCCGAAAAACTGAAACTTCTTGCAGAAAGGGTATATGATAAGCAGGAACTGGTAGAGGTGGTTGTAGGATAAAAGAATAAGAGGCGACCCATTGGGCCGCCTCTTACTTTTCTTGTATACTTATATTAGTGCAGGAATGCCAACAGGATACCAGCGGCTACTGCCGATCCCACCACGCCGGCCACATTGGGACCCATAGCGTGTTGCAGCAGGTAGTTGGTTTTGTCGTATTCCAATCCCACGTTGTTCGACACACGTGCTGCATCGGGCACGGCGCTCACACCGGAGTTTCCGATAAGCGGGTTGATCTTGTTGCCTTCTTTCAGGAAGAGGTTGAAGAACTTCACAAACAATACACCGGTGAAGGTGGCTACGATGAACGAGCCGGCACCAAGACCGAAGATGAGCACCGACTTGCCGGTGAGGAAGGTGGTTGCCTGTGTCGAGGCTCCCACGGTGATACCGATAAGCAGGGTGCACATATTCACTATGGCGTTGCTGGCCACGTCGCTCAGTCGTTTGGTTACGCCGCTTTCTTTAAGCAGATTACCGAAGAAGAGCATACCGAGCAACGGAAGGCCTGACGGCACGATGAAGGCGCAGAAGAGGAGGCCGAGAATCGGGAAGGTGATCTTCTCCAACTTCGACACCTGACGCGGCGGCTTCATGCGGATAAGACGTTCTTTCTTTGTGGTGCAGAGTCTCATGATGGGTGGCTGTATTACTGGCACGAGGGCCATGTAGGAGTAGGCCGACACAGCGATGGCACCCATCAGGTCAGGAGCCAGCTGTGAGCTCAGGAAGATGGCGGTAGGACCGTCGGCACCGCCGATGATGCCGATGGCACCTGCCTCATTGGGCAGGAATCCCAATGCGAGTGCTCCCATATAGGCTGCGAAAATACCGAACTGGGCTGCCGCTCCGATAAGGAACAGCTTCGGGTTGGAAAGCAGCGCCGAGAAGTCGGTCATGGCACCGATACCGAGGAAGATAAGGGGTGGATACCAGCCGTTCTGCACTCCGTGATACAGGATGTTCAGCACCGAGCCGGTCTCATAGATACCGATTTTCAATCCTGGGTAGAAAGGAATATTACCTATCAGCATACCGAATCCGATAGGAACAAGGAGCAGGGGCTCAAACTCCTTCTTGATGCCGAGGAATATGAACACCAGTCCTATGACTATCATTGCGATGTGGCCCCATGTGACATTGGCAAAACCCGTGTACTGCAGGAACTGCATCAACTGGGTTGACATAAAATCCATGAAACCACCTGTAGCTAAAGTTATCATAGTTGTTATTGTGTTATTGTTTTATTTGTTAATTTGTTAGTGATAAAACTGCGTTTGATGCTCAATCGTTCACACAATCATTACAACGCCCTGTGCGGGCACGCACTTTATCCAATCACTACGAGTACGTCGCCTTCAAGGACGCTGTCGCCTTTGCGGCATTTTACCTCGGTCACGGTTCCTGCAACGTCGCATTCAATGTTGTTTTCCATCTTCATGGCTTCGAGCAGTACTACACGCTGGCCGGCGTTGACTTTGTCGCCCACATTGACGAACACGTCAAGGATGGTGCCGGGCAGAGGTGTGGTCACCTTCGTACCTGCGCCTGATGCTGCAGGAGCTGGTGCTGCCGTTGCTGCAGGAGCTGGTGCTGCCTTCGGCGTGGGACGTTTCACTACGGGTTTCTGTTTCACTTCGGCGTCAACGGTCACGTTGTAGTCGGTGCCGTTCACATTCAGTTTTATTTCCTGACCTTCCACCTCGTTGATGTCAACATTGTAGTCAGTACCGTTTATTTTGAATTTGAAATTTTTCATTTTGATTTATCTGTTATTTCGTAAAAATGTTGTTATGGTCGTGCAACTGCGCCAGCTGCTAACTCATTCACGCATTCGTACTACCTTTTATTAAAATATTGGTTCATGTTGAAGCGCTTGTCGTTCCACGGCGTCCATGCACGCTGCACATCTTGGATGGTGATTACCATATCCTCGTCGTCGTGCAGCTCTTCGTTGAAGAGGTAGATGGCTGTTGCGATAGCGGCATACACTTCGCCGTCAACATCTTTCTTGTCGCTGACTGCTGCCGGCTGACTGCTGACTGCCGATTGCTTCTTGGCTTCTCCTTTGTTCTTGCGTTTCTCGTTCCAGTTACGAATGGCTGAACCATAACCCAACATGATGAGACATACGCAGATGAGTGCGATGAACACCACGGAAACAGCGACAACGGTCAATCCTACTCCGTAGGGGTCGGAATCAGCAATAACCTCTGATTGTTTCTTCTTGTGGTAGTTGTAGGGCTCGCCTTTGAACGAAAGCTCCTCGGGGAAGTTCGTCATGTCGAGAATCGCGATGCTGTAACCCAATGCGTTGGTACCGACTACGGTCATCTCTTTGGTCATTGGGTTCACATCGAAGGCGTAAGCGTTGAAATGCAAGCCGAAATATGATTTCTCTTTGCCGAAAGCATAATTCAGTTTTGCTACATGTTCGCCCTCTTCGATGGGCATGGGCTCCATCGACAGGATACCAATGTGGGCGCTGTCTTTTGCTGACGATGCAAGGTAAACGATCTTGTCGCCTAATACCCATACTGAACGCGGGCGGTGGATATTCTTCAGGTCGTGACGTTTGTAAAGACTGTCGGTAACGTGGCGGCCGATGAGTTTCATGCTGCCGTCCTCTTCGCGGACCACAAGGTCAACGGCGCAGTCGGTACTATCGATGACCACGTAGGCCTGCATGGCCGGAATGAAACAGATCTTGTTCGACTGGAAGGTGACTGGCTGCTGGCCATGCATACCCATTCCAGGATGGTGCATTTCGCACTCGGGTGGCATCTTGCCATCCTCTGGCGGCACCGGTCGCTCTGTGCCTTGTTGTGGAGGCATGGGACGCTTGTGCGGCTTGGCCGACAGTCCGCCGGCAAACAGCGCTACACAAAGGGTGCCGATTGTTAGTAATTTATAGATATTGTTCATGTTTCAGTTTGTAAAAATCAGATTGAAAAGTTTTGTGACCGAAAGAAAGGGTAGGGGAGCGGCTCATGAAAACATTAAAGGAAACCGCTCCTCTGCCTTCAGTGACTACTTATTTCTTGCAGCACTCTTTCTTCTCGCCGTCTTTGCAGCATTTTTTCTCGCCGTCTTTGCAGCAAGCTTTCTCGCCGTCTTTGCAGCAAGCTTTGTCGCCATCCTTGCAGCATTTCTCACCCTCTTTGCAGCATTTGTGCATGCAGCATTTTGCTTTGCACTCCTCGTTGGTGCAGCCTTCGCAGTGGTTCTCTGCGCAAGCAGAATCACAGATGCAAGCGGGATGTTCGCACTCGTGGTTGCAAACCTCTTCGGTCTGCTCGGTGCACTCCTGTTCAGGTTCTGCGTTCTTTTTGCAGTTGCATGATGCCATTCCGAATACGAAAGCGGCAGCAATGACGGCGGTCAATAAAACTTTTTTCATCTTTTTGTGATTTTATGGGGTCTCCCCCTGGTTATTAATTAATGTTGAATTTCGAATCTTGAAACTTGGAACTTGAAACCAATTGCCCTGTCCGGGCACGGACCTACAGTGGCAGGTTGCAGTGTTTCTTCATCGGCAGGCTGTCCTTCTTCGTGGCGAGCACCTGAAGGGCGCGTATCACGCGGAAACGGGTGTTCCTCGGTTCGATAACGTCGTCAATGTAGCCGTATTTGGCTGCATTGTACGGGTTGGCGAACTGGTCGTTGTACTCCTTCTCCTTCTCGGCGATGAACTTGGCTTTCTCTTCAGGATCGGTGATCTCTTTCAGAGCGCGGCCCTGCAGTACCTCGGTGGCTCCGCTGGCTCCCATCACGGCTATCTGTGCCGTCGGCCATGCGTAGTTGATATCGCTGCGCAGTTGCTTGCAGCTCATCACGATATGTGCGCCGCCGTAGCTCTTGCGCAGGGTTACGGTAACCTTCGGCACCGTTGCCTCACCGTAGGCGTAAAGCATCTTGGCTCCGTGTACGATGACGCCGTTGTACTCCTGACCTGTTCCGGGCAGGAAGCCTGGAACGTCAACCAGCGTCACCAGCGGTATGTTGAAAGCGTCGCAGAAGCGCACGAAGCGGGCTCCCTTGCGTGAGGCGTTGCAGTCGAGTACGCCGGCCATTGCCTTCGGCTGGTTGGCCACCACTCCCACGCTGCGGCCTCCCATTCGGGCGAATCCGACAACCAGGTTCGGAGCGAATTTCTCATGTACTTCGAGGAACTTGCCGTCGTCAACGAGGGCGTTGATGACCTCCTTCACGTCGTAAGGCGTGTTGGGGTTTTCGGGTATGATGGTGTTGAGTGTGTCCTCCATGCGGTCGATGGGGTCGCCGGTCTCAACCATAGGTGCCTCTTCGAAGTTGTTGCTCGGTATGTAGCTCACCAGGTCGCGGATAAGTTCGATGGTTGATTCTTCGGTCTCTCCCACGAAGTGTGCCACACCGCTCTTGGTGGCGTGCACCATGGCTCCGCCCAGCTTATCGACGGTCACATCCTCGCCCGTGACGGTCTTCACCACCTTCGGGCCGGTGAGGAACATGTAGCTGTTCTCCTTGGTCATCATGATGAAGTCGGTCAATGCAGGGCTGTAAACAGCACCGCCGGCGCAAGGTCCGAAGATGGCGCTGATCTGCGGCACCACTCCCGATGCCAGGATGTTGCGCTCGAATATCTCGGCATATCCAGCCAGCGAGTTGCAGCCTTCTTGAATACGGGCTCCGCCCGAGTCGTTCAATCCGATGACGGGTGCTCCGACCTTCATCGCCTGATCCATCACCTTGCAGATCTTCAGCGACATTGTCTCCGAGAGAGATCCGGCGAAGACGGTGAAGTCCTGTGCGAACACATAAACCAGACGTCCGTTGATGGTGCCGTAGCCGGTCACCACGCCGTCGCCGAGGAACGACTGTTTCTGCATGTCGAAGTTGGTGCAGCGGTGGGTGACGAACATGTCAAACTCTTCGAACGAACCCTCGTCGAGGAGCATGGCGATGCGCTCGCGTGCCGTCAGTTTACCCTGCTCGTGCTGTTTGTCGATACGCTTTTGGCCTCCACCCATGCGGGCTTCGGTCCTTTTGTCAAGAAGCTCTTTTATTTTCTGTTCAAAAGCCATAGTGTGTTTTTGATTTAATGGGTTATGTAATCGAGGCTCTCCCGCAAGCCTTAGCGTCTATTGGTCCTGCCTCATGAAAATCAATTCTGTCTGCCCTGTCCGGGCACGGACTACTTGCAGCACATTTCGGTCAATACTCCGAGGGTGCTCTTCGGGTGCAGGAATCCGATGTGCAGGCCTTCTGCGCCGCCGCGGCTTTCCTTGTCTATCAGGCGCACTCCCTTGGCTTCGGCGTCTTTCAGCGCCTGGTCGGTGTTCTCAACTGCAAATGCGATATGGTGCATGCCGCCCTTGCCTCCGTTCTTCTCTATGAACGATGCGATGGTGCTCTCGGGGCAGGTGGGCTCCAGCAGTTCGATTTTTACCTCGCCAATCTTGAAGAAGGCGGTCTTTACTTTCTGGTCTTTTACCTCTTCGATGGCGTAGCATTCCAATCCCATTACCTCTTCCCAGTAACGGATAGCTTCGTCCAAATTGGTCACGGCAATGCCGATGTGTTCAATGTGTGAAGGTGTCATAATTCTTTGAATATCTTTTTGTTTGTTTTGTTTTAAATAAAAATTTTCCACCCATGGAAAATGCAAATATACGAAAATTATTATAATATAATAACTTCTGTAATCATGTTTTCAAAGGGTTGCTACCCAGTGGGTTATTGCGCATACGACAGAGAGCTCCCTGTTGACAACGATTTGCATGAGAGACCATGCACAAGGCCAGCGGCTCACAGCCACCAGGAGCATCATGCTTCCAAGTAGAAGTCCGGCGAACGGCACTATGAGTAGGTTGGCAATCAAAAACCAGGGGGAGATATATCCGAAGTAGTAGAGAACCAGTGGCATGGTGAACAGTTGAGCCGAAAGGCAGACGGTGGTGTACTGCCAAAGTCTGTTGAGGAGGGAGGTCGATAGCTTGGCCAGCTTATGATTGCCAGAAGTGTTGGCTGTGTTGCGTTTTATGGGAAGAGAGAACCGACAGAGGGGCGGGGAGAAGATCATGATGCCCGCCACGGCGGAGTAGGAAAGCTGGAAGCCGACGTCCATCACCAGGGAAGGGCGGTAGGTCAGTAACACCAAGGCGGAGGCGGCGAGGGCGTTGAGGCCCGGGGTGTGCATGGTGTAGGCTCTGGCGGCGATGATGAAGGAGAACATCACGCCGGCACGGAGTGTGGAGGGGCTGGCGCCGGTCATAAGCACAAAAAGCCAGACGACGGCCAGCTCGATGGCCGCTCTAACGATAGAGGCACGTCTTCCACGACCGAGAGGGATGAGGAGGAAGGCGACGAGAGCAGCCACGATTCCCACATGGAGGCCAGAAACGCAGAGAAGGTGGGAGACTCCAGCCTTGCGGAAGTCGTCTTTCGTCAGGTCGAGAGGAGCGCGTTTGTCACCCAGAAACATGGCTTTGACTATGCCGCGGTTCTCTTCGGTCAGGTCGGAACGGTCAACCACGAGGTCTAGACGATTCCTCCACCTCGAAGGGAGAGAGGGATTGGACTGGCCGACAAGCTGGTAGTGGTCGACAAAACACTGAAAGAAGACACCCTTGCGCTCGAGATAACGCCTGTAGTTGAACCCCTTTTCGCCGAGGGAATCGGGGACCTGGAGAAGGCGACCGCGGACGAGAAGTCGAGAGCCTTTGGTAAGTCCATCGGCCGAGGTGTCGAAATAGAGCAGCGTCTTTCCGGAGGTTTTTAGAAGACCATCGGGTTGTTTTAAGGCGCAAACATGAGCGGTAGACTTAAGATGTTTTGGGGTAGGTTGGAGATCATCAGCCAGCACTACCAGCATTTCGTTCTCATAGCCGGTTGTCAGATGGCGGGAGAAATGGCTCTCGTTAGTCAAAGGATTCCGAATATGGCTTGCAGCTATGCCCAAAAGCAACGCGACGAAGACGGATACGATCGTAAGACCTCTTGTGTGCTTTCCTATGTAAAGAAGGAAAGACTCAGCCAGAGAGACCGCCACAGCCAGAACCATAGCCAACCACCACCAGCAGGAGAGGTGTGGGAACCAGCAGGCGAGAGCGCAACCTAATGCAAAGGCAAGAGCAAAAAGGAACATCTAACGTTTGTAGTGAGGATGGTAGGTCTCGATGGTCTGACGCAGGTAGCTGGGGCTGAGGTGAGTGTAGATCTCGGTAGTGGCGAGGTGAGCGTGACCTAACATCTCCTGGACGGCGCGCAGGTCGGCACCGCCGTTGACAAGCTCGGTGGCGAAAGTATGGCGCAGGCTGTGAGGGGAGACATGCTTGGAGATGCCGGCTTTGCGGACGGCATCCTGCAGGAACATGAAGACGAAGTTGCGGCTGAGATGCCTACCCAGACGGCTTATGAAGACATATTTCTCTTCGCCGTGCTTTATGGGTAGATGCGAGCGGACGTTGAAGATGTAGGTCTGCAGGAGCTTGAGAGCGCGGCTGTTGACGGGCACCCATCGTTCTTTATTGCCTTTGCCAAAGATGTGGAGGCATTCCTCTTCAGGGTATATATCGGCGAGCTTGAGGTTGACCAGCTCGCTGACACGGAGGCCGCACCCATAAAGCACCTCGATGATGACGAAGTTGCGCTCGCCGTCTGGTGTGGAGCGGTCGAAGGTGCCTTGAATGGCGTTGACATCGGCGTCGGTGAGTATGTCGGGCAGATGTTGGGGACGTTTGGGAAGGGTGAGGAATTCAGCGGGGTTGTCGATAATGGTGTCGTCGAGAATCATAATCTTGAAGAAAGCCCTGAAGGCAGAGATGAAGCGGCTTTGGGTGGTGGCGGCGATGTCTAGGTCGTTGAGTTGTGCAAGAAGCTCCTGGAGATGGTTGGTTGAGATGTCGCGAGGACGCAGATTGTGCTCTACGGCATAACGTTCGAGGTGAGAGATATCGCTGAGATAGGCGGCGGCGGTGTTGGGCGAGAGGGCCCGTTCGAGACGCAGGTGTGTCTCGAACTCACGCTCGGCTTGTCGCCAAAGGCTTATTTGTCGCTCTTTTTCTGTTTGCGATACCATTTCACGAAGTCTATGATGTTCTCCTGATTGCGGTATTTGGGGTTGAGATCTTCTTTCTTGGCCTCGAGGTTGATTTTTCCATACTGACGGGAGCGGGCCTCGATGGTGGCGGTGCGACGGCGGAAATAGGAGGAGGGCTTGCCAGGATTGCGACGCAGAGGAGCGGGGAGGGAGACAGCGAGCTCAGCGGCCTGATGGTGGGTGAGTTCGGAAGCGTGACGGCCGTAGTAGTGCTGGCTGGCAGCCTCCACACCATAGATGCCGTCGCCGAACTCGATGACGTTGAGGTAGACCTCCATGATACGTTTTTTGCCCCAGAACCACTCGATGAGCTGGGTGAAGTAGGCTTCGACTGCTTTGCGCATCATGGAGCGTTTGTGAGGAAGGAAGACGTTCTTCGCGGTTTGCATGGAGATGGTGCTTCCACCGCGAATACGGCGCCCCCGTTTGTTTTCTTTGTAGGACTGCTTGAGCTGTTTGACGTCGAACCCATGGTGATACATGAAGAGGCCGTCTTCGGAAGCTACGACGCAGTCGACCATATAGTGAGAAATGTCCTCCACCTTCACGTTCTTGTGTTCGAAATTCACCGGGCGGTTCTTCTGGAAGAGCTGCTGGTTGAAGCGTTGGACCATGAGAGGGGTGAGGGGAGGATTGATCCAACGGTAGGCGATGACGAGTAAGAGGGAAGCCGCCCAGAGAGCCAGAGGAACAACCCATAGCAGTCTCAAAATCTTACGCCACAAGGGAATGGACTTCCAACCTGGCAGACGACGTCCTTTGTTATTTCTTTTGTGCTTTATAGTCTTTTTATTAGATTTGGTCATATTGTGTATCGCTAACTATCAGTATCTCCGATACAAAGAAAAATAGTTACAGTTAATAAACAATGCAAAAATAATAACTTTATTCCATTATTGTTGTAAAAATGATTACCTTTGCAACCGAAATCGACAAGAGAATGTCGAGCAATGCGGAAAGCATTTGTACGGGTCTCCTTATAGAAATTGCCCATTTCATTTACCGTGAGACACTGATACTGATGGCTTTTGCTTTTCATCTATGTATTAGCTATGGTTGATACATTATGTAAAGCATAGAATGAAGTTCCTCAGTTTCTATTCGGTAAGGGTCGGGCAAAAACCTCTATAAGGTAGAATCGAGCAACATGAGTTCTATGCTTTCCCTGTATTTTTCAAATAAATTATTCACGTCCAACTGGGAACTCACGGGCATCTAAAAACATTAAAACAATGACAACGAAAGAAGCAATTGTCAAAGCGCTCATTGGTCATCTTGAATTTATTTTGAGCACCAAAACAGTTCTTTGTAATCCACAACTCTTACAAGAAATTAAGCATGTGAAAAGGGATATGATGATGTTAAAAAAAGAAATGGGTAGTGGATGTCCTTTTGACAAAACTGATATTGATATAATTGAAGAATATCGGGAGAACTTGCGGAAGATTATGCATAAATATGAGAACCCAAGTGATGAACTCGATTATCTTCAGTTTATGGCATTGGCCCTTAAATCTGTGATTTTGAAAGTTAATTCGTAAGGATGACTGAAAATATATGAGTTATTCTAAATTCGTTAATATGGTAAAATTATGAAAAAACTCCTTTTCTTATTATTGATTATACCGTCGTTTTTGTACGCAAATGATGGTGTGGACATTTACGTCGATGGATGGGGCGCTGATAAAGAAGCTGCAATAAACGCAGCGTTACGAAGTGCTGTCGAACAGACTTATGAAACATTTGTTTCAAAAATCACATCGGATGTGAAATCAAAATTTGCATCGGATGTGATTGTGTCACCTTCAAGTGGTAACATCCAAAACTACAAAATTCTATTGGAGGAAGAATTTGAAGAATTTAGTGAAGAATATAGTAATGGTTGGTGGGTTATTTTGCATGCTACAATTGACATCAATCATCTTGCAAAATACATAAAAGGTGAAAGTTCTTCCATATCGGTGAATATGAACGCTTTCAATACCAAGATACTGATGGAGGAAATGCTCAAGACCGCAGAAAAGAAAATAGTTGATCACTTGGTCGTTATAATTGAGTCTCTTGAAAATATGTGGTATTATACTTTGGTTCAGGAAGATAATCCAATTATTTTAGATGATGACAAATACAGAATTAAAGGAAAGGTCAATGTACATTTTACTAGGAGGGCTCAGGAAGCAGTAAATCTTCTTAGAAATGTGCTTAGTGTTATAGATGTGAAAAATCAACCAGCGTCCATGGTCAATGCTACTAAATCATATATTCTATACGACCATGGGCCAAACTTGGGAGTTAAACCATTATTAAGAAATGAATATGATAATAGTTTGCTCTCATACCATGAATGGACTTCTGTTAATCCCGGTCCAGATTATCATAAGCATTTCAAAGACTATGGAATTCAACCAGTTCGAGATATTAATAAAGGGGCAAGGTCACCGTTTCTTAAAAAAATGGGATTCGTTATTACTCCGTTGAATATAAGGGTGGATGGCGTAGAATGTTTTCATGAAGAAAAAAATTCTGGTGGCTTTATTGAATATGACGATGACGATGGGAAATATTATATATGTTTAAGTAAGTTTGCATACTATCAAAGTGATAACAAGCACGGCATAGACTATCTATTTATGAAAGATAAGGATTACAATATCCCATATGAGGTTGATGATATTGTATTTGTTTTGCCGTTTACATTTGATATCACCCGACAAGAAGCTCTTAAGATAACCAAGCTATCTGTTGAACCTCTTGATGTTGCAGTGGATGGTTTTGTGGCAGCTGAAAATTTTATAACCTATGTTTATAATGAGTACCTATATATTATTGGATATGATTATAATGATCATGGTCCCGAACCAGAATTCCCAGGTGATGCGTTAGGTTATATTAAACAAAAATTACCAAATGGTCTGAATTGTTCACAATGTATAGGTCTGGCGTTCGTTGTTGAGAAAAACGGTGCTGTATCAAATGTACAAATTTACCCCCCTTCCTGCAATGGCAAATGTGATGACATTATAGGAACGTTTACAAATATGCATATGCCCTTGTGGAATGTAGACCAAGATGATGAAGGGCGAAGCTTCCGTTCTGTGGGGGTGTACCTTTTTTCAAAAAAAGCAAAAAATCCTCTTTTCTTTCTTTAATGAATACAGTGTCCGTATGATAGTGTGATTCTCATTGCAAATGTTGAAACTATAAGCATTTCTTTTGTGCCGGATTTGTCAAATCCGGCACTTTTTGTTTAATAGTCTAGTATAAAAAGTTATTATATGGGTAACGTACTGCGTGAATGTGTTTTATGTCGTTGTACATCAGAGTTCTGAGTGCATCTATATTCTCTTTGTTGGCAGCAGAGATGAAGATGGTCTTGTGGTTGGGATTCTTGGCAATCCAGGTCTCTTTAAGCATGTCGAGGGTCCAGTTGGCTTTAGTCATCGGAGTGAGGTCATCTTCGTCTTTCGGGGTGTAGGAGTAGGCATCTATCTTATTGAAGACCATAATGGTGGGTTTGTCGGCACAGCCTATTTCGTCGAGGGTTCGGTTGACAGCTGCAATCTGCTCCTCATAGTTGCGGTGAGATATGTCGACGATGTGTAGCAGCAGGTCGGCTTCGCGCACCTCGTCGAGGGTGGACTTGAAGGATTCGACCAAGCCGTGTGGAAGTTTCCTAATAAAACCGACGGTGTCGGTGAGAAGGAACGGCAGATTCTCTATTACTACCTTGCGTACGGTGGTGTCTAGGGTGGCGAAGAGTTTGTTTTCGGCAGTCACATCGCTCTTGCTCAGCAGGTTCATAAGAGTCGACTTGCCCACGTTGGTGTAGCCCACCAGCGCCACCCTCACAAGGCTCTCGCGGTTTTTGCGTTGGAGGGTTTTCTGCTTGTCGATATTGGAGAGACGTTCTTTCAGCAGGCTTATCTTTTCGGTGATAAGTCGACGGTCGGTCTCTATCTGGGTTTCACCAGGACCGCGCATGCCGATACCGCCTCGTTGGCGCTCGAGGTGTGTCCACATACGAGTGAGTCGAGGTAACATATATTGAAGCTGAGCCAACTCGACTTGAGTCTTGGCTGTGGAGGTGCGTGCGTGTTTGGCGAAAATGTCTAATATCAGCGTGGTGCGGTCGAGAATGCGGCATCCGAACGAACGTTCCAGGTTGCGCAGCTGAGCCGGTGATAGCTCGTCGTCGAAGACAAGTATGTCGGCATCTAGAGCTTCCTTGTAACCGAGCACTTCTTCCAATTTGCCGCTACCTATATATGTACGGGTGTCCGGGCGATCGAGACGTTGGATGACTTTCTTCACGGGTACGCCTCCAGCGGTCTGTAGCAGGAATTCCAGTTCGGCAAGACACTCTTCTGAATACTCCATCTTGACCCCTTGAGGACATACTGCCACAAGGATGGCTTTTTCGACGGGTGGCTTGTTCTCAAAGGTGTTGCGCTCTTGTGGCGAGGGCCGTTTTGACTCCTCGCCTAAAGAATTGCGGAACTTGCCTTGTTTATTTGGATTCCAGTTTGGCATAAAACAGATGTTCTAAAGGAGCGACGGCGGCTGGCCAGGAATAATGATCTTTAATGAAACGGAGACCATTCTCGGCAACTCTCTCTCTCTTCCCCGAGTCAGAAACCAGGTCGACAATGATTTTGGCCAGCTCTTGAGGTGTGTCTCCGACTAGCACAGATTCACCACTTGCTGCGCCCAGCGGGGTGTTGGCCAGAGTTGTGGTGACACAAGGGAGCCCCATCGACATGGCTTCGAGCAGTTTGTTTTGCATCCCGCTGCCGATGCGCATCGGGGCAACGAAAATACAGCTTGAGGCATAGGCGGTTCGTATGTCGGACAAACGACCCGAGATGGAAACATTTGTTGAGGCTAAGGAGCGTACTGCGGCTTTTGGATCGGCTCCAGCTATAAGTAGGGTTGCGTCTGGGATATGCTTTCTTACAATCGGCAGAACATCGTTTACCAGATGCTGGGCGGCGTCGACATTGGGTGCGTACGACATATTGCCACAGAATACGATGGTGTACTTGCTGCTGGATTGCGGTATTGCCTGCCTGTTGAAGTATTCGGTGTCAACGCCATTGGGTGCGATGACGGTCTTTGGGGATAGGTGGCTTTGGTCTATCTGACTGATGACGGTGGTGGCGTCAAAAGTCTCCAGAGCTCGCTGCTCAGCCTTCTGTAGGGCCTTGTATTCATATCTCAGCAAAAGTCGCATCAATCCATGGGAACGATCCATGCGGCGTTTGGTGTTGAGAGAAAGGGCATCCTGGAAGTCGAGTACCTTGTAACATTTTGACCTCCTCACCCAAGGCATGGTCCTCACCATTTGGCAATATACTGCGTCGGGTTGCACTTTCTGCTCGAAGCGCCGGTAGGCTTTGCGGGTACGGCATGAGTTCCAATAACCCACTTGCAGAGAACCGCCGCAGATGAGTGCGAGGGCGGCGTTGAAGAGGCAACCCATCTTGTTTGTCCTCACTACATGTATCTCCTTGCAGAACTTCTTCACCTCGTCCATCTCAGCTTCCCTGACGGCCTGCTCTGAGGTGCAGAACAGGTAGATGTCGTGGTTTTGGGATAGCAGGCGCAACTGATGGTAGGCTCTCAGTTTGTCGCCTTTATCGAGAGGGTAGGGGAATCGAGGGAGTACGGCGAGGATTTTCATGGTTAGAACAGCTCGCTTTGTGTGCCTTCGGCATAGCCCATGCGGTCGTTGTCGTCTGACGCTGGCTGATTGTCGGCTTCATCCTCGTCTTCGTATTCTGGTTCGGGTAGTGGGTCGAGCCAGCGGAACTCCTTGACCTCCGCAGTGGTGAGGCGCTTGCCTTTGGCTTTGTAGCCTTTTACTGCGATAAAGTCGTAGACTTCTACTATCTCTGATTCAACCTTCTTACCGGATTTCTCGTCGTAGACCATCTCCAGGCGTGGGTATGTGTCCATGGAGTAGGTGAGCATCTCGTCGCCGCTGCCTTCCTCAAGGAAGGATAGTTTTTTGTCGGAGGCGTCTTCGACGGAGAACCGTTTGACGTAGTAGCTGCCGCCTTCGGCCTCTTTGTATATGACGGTGACGATATTATGGCGGTTGTATTTGCGTATCTCGAGGAGGTCGTCTTCGAAGTGGTTGGAGAGGTCGAAGTTGGTGTTGCGGAATGACCCCGACTGCATGAGGGTGAATATCTTGTCGGCTCCTTTGAACTCGCCAAGCAGACGGCCCGCTTCGGTCACGTTGAGTCGTTTGACGCTCTCGTCAAACCAGATCTTTCGAGCTCCAAGGGTAGAAACGCCTTCTCCCACCTTGTTGATGTTGCGTACGGCGTTGCGGGTGAGTATGTTACCCATAGCCTGACGGCCTTTGATGGCAAGTGTGGCGAAGTCGAAGTCGAAGCTGGTTTTCTTCAGCTTGGGTTTGCTCACGTGGTGTACGGTTATCACCTCTGCCTCGCCGTTGGGGTTGGCTGTGAAATAGAGTATCTTGGAGTTCTTGCTGCCTTTGGTGAGGTCATACTCTTTGTCGCGGGTGATGCCTGTGACCGAGAATCGCTTCACGAAGATGTAGCCGGCGTTGCCGTCGCGATAGACCATGTTGTATACCGTCCGTTCGTCGCGTTTGCGGAACACGGAGATGAAGACTATCTCGGTGCAGTCTTTCGAGCCTACGAAGACTTTGTCCTGCACTTTCGAAACCATCATGGAACCATCGCGGCGGAACACGATGATGTCGTCCATATTTGAGCAGTCGCATACAAACTCGACTCCCTCTTCGCGTTTCAATCCGTATCCGGCAAAACCGGTCATGCGGTTGACGTAGAGCTTCTCGTTGGCTACGGCTACGGTGGCGGCTTGTATGTCCTCGAAGTTGCGTATCTCCGTCTTGCGCTCGCGTCCTTTGCCGTATTTTTCCAGTATGTGCTTGAAGTAGCTTATGGCGTAGTCGGTGAGGTGTGCCAGATGGTTGTTCACCTCGTCGATGTTCATCTCTATCTCCTCAATCTCTTCCTGGGCTTTCTTTATGTCGAACTTGGATATCTTCTTGACTGGTTTTTCGGTAAGTTTCAGCACATCGTCGCGCGACACGTCGCGTTTGAGTTTCTTCTTGTATGGTCCGAAGGCTTTGTGCATCTCGTCCACCTGTTCGTCCCAGTCGGCGCTGTCTTTCTTCTCCATCTTCTTGTAGATGCCTTTCTCGAAGAAGATCTTTTCGAGCGAGACCCAATACCACCGCTCGTTCAGCTCCTCAAGCTGTATCTCCAGCTCTTGGCGCAGCAGGTCGCGTGTACGCATCGTCGAGTGGCGCAGTATGTCCGAAGCGGTAGTGAATACGGGCTTCTTGTCGACGATGACGCATGTCTGGGGTGAGAAGGATATCTGGCAGCTCGTGAAGGCGTAGAGTGCGTCTATCGTCTGGTCGGGTGATACTCCGCTGGGCAGGTAGACCACCACTTCGGCTTCCGATGCCGTATAGTCCTCGACTTTCTTTATCTTTATCTTCCCTTTCTCGAAAGCTTTGATGATGCTTTCTCTGAGGTCTCCCGTGGTGACGGTGAAGGGCACCTCTGTGATGACTATGGCTTTGCGTTTCTCGTCATAGTGCATCTTGGCTCTTATTCTCAGACGTCCGCCTTGGGCTCCGTCGTTGTATTTCGACACGTCGATCATGCCGCCTGTGGGGAAGTCGGGGTATATCTCGAATTCCTCCTCTCTCAGTATCTTGATGCTCGCCTCTATCAGCTCGCAGAAGTTGTAGGGCATGATGACTGACGTCAGGGTGACTGCAATTCCTTTGGTGCCTTGCGCCAGCAGGAGCGGAAATTTGACTGGCAGCGTCTCGGGCTCTTGGTTACGTCCGTCGTAGCTGGGCTTCCAATGGGTGGTTTTCTTGTTGAAGACCACCTCCTTGGCGAATTTCGAGAGGCGTGCCTCGATATAACGGCCTGCTGCCGCGTCTTCGCCGGTGAGGATGTTTCCCCAGTTACCTTGACAGTCCACCAGCAGGTTCTTCTGTCCTATGTTGACGAGGGCGTCTTTGATCGACTGGTCGCCGTGTGGGTGGTACATCATCGTGTGACCCACGATGCTCTGCACCTTGTTCATCCTCCCGTCGTCCATCTCTTCCATAGAGTGGAGTATGCGTCGCTGCACGGGTTTCAATCCGTCGTCGATGTCGGGCACCGAGCGGTCGAGTATCACGTCCGAGGCGTAATCTATCCAGTAGTCGCGGAACATCCCGGCAAGTGAGATGGTCTCTCCTTCGCCGGCTGGCTCCTCTGTCTCAGAGGGTATATAATCGGAAGAGGTGGCTGCACTCTCGTTCAGCACCTCTTCTTCGTCGTCGGGTATGATTGGTTTGTCTTTGCTCACAATCCTAGTGATTTCTTCATGTTTTCTTTAAGTTCGGGGAATCGGGTGCAGTGGTGTCCCGAGTTGTCTTGCCATACGACCTGGTCGGCGTTGGGGAAGGCGGCTATGGTGTCCTTGTGGTCTCCGATGGTGTCGTCGTCGGTACAGAGTGCGAGGTTTATCTGATGCTCGCGCTTCGGCAGTTTGGCGAAGACCTCGTCTTCACATCTCTGGTACGATTCCAGGTTCTTCATCGCTATAGGCATAAGCTGCGGCGAGCGTTTTTGGAGTTTCGGCACGATGTGTTTGTTGAACTGCTCTACAGGATGGATGGCTGGGTTGATGCCCCATACCGGTCCTTCAAACCATTGGGTGGCGCACAAAGCGAAGAATCCGCCCAAGCTGCTGCCCACGAGCATGTCTACGTGGTTCTTCTCGATAATCTCTTTCAGCTGTGCAGCAATCTCCTGTGCCGTGTAGTGGTTGTATTCAAGGTCGGGGACGACGATGTTGCATTCGGGGAACATCTCTCTGAGCTCCTGCGCTTTGCGGGCACCACTATTCGAACGGTAGCCGTGAATGTAAAGTATAGTCTTCATCATGCGTATGTTTTTTAGTTCTTATTTTAATATTTATGTATTGCACTATAACGAGGGTGATACCATTCTTATTGTACGTTTATATGAAGAATTTTATTAACAGTTTATCAACCTTTGTTTTTAAATACTCAACATTAACAAATCAATCATTCAATCACTCAATCATTCAATCACTCAATCAATCAAGCATTCAGACATTCAAGCATTCAATCATTCAAAATCCTCTCCACAGCACTTTCGATCACATTGTCTTTGCCTGCGGCTGTTGCCGCTGGGTCGAGTATCACTATTGTGTCGGGTGGCACTCCGTTCTCATAGTTCTTGCCGTCGGGGGCGATGGTGCGGGTCAGCGGGAATCGGTACACCCATCCGTTCGGCAGCTCTCCGCCTCCGGGCAGGCCGAGTCCTCCTCCTGTAGTGTCCCCGAGGGTTATCATGTTGTCGTAGGCCTTGGTGCAGAGGGCGAAGAACGAGGTGGCGCTATACGATCCTCTATCGGTCAGCACCACCACCATTTTGCGGTATGGCTCGTAGTCGCCGTTGTCAAACGAGGAGTATACTTTTTCCAGCTCGCTGAACTCCTCGTGTCCCGGCCCGCTCTTTATCTGGGTCGAGTAGAGCAGCGTGTGTCGTGCTGGCATCAGGGCGAGGATATTCCAGATATTCTCCACCGACCCGCCTCCGTTCTGCCGCATGTCGAGTATCATCCCCGAGGCATGCGGGTATCTCTTGACAATCATGTTTAGCGTCGCGGTCGAGGCGCTGTTGGAGAACGACGAATAGCGGATATATATGACCGAGTCGCCTCGCAGCCCTTTGTAGGCGAACCCTCCGGCCGAGTGGTAGTCGGCTCCCAGGTAGTTGAGCATGACTATATTGGGCTCTATGTTGCGTCGCCCGTAGGTCTGCAGGAATATCTCCTCGCTGCGTGAGATGTCGAAGGGCGTTATCAGGTTCACATGTCCATCGTTGAGTGTGTTGAGCATCGTGGCCAGCACGCGGAAGAGGCTGTCGTCGCTCATGCCGTCTGTCACCTTCTGGCGGTACACCTCATGTATCGAATCCCAATCCACCGCCTTCACGTCAAAGAGCGAGTACTGGCTGTCGACCCTGTTCCACAGATATTCGAAGACTTCCGTCGCCGACTCCTCACCGTTGCGGATGAACGCCTTCTCACACGAGGCGAGAAGAACGACCGTCATCGCAGCCAGACTTACTATGTGAAGCGCCCTTTTCAACATATCAACTAATAGTTATCTTATCATCATCTTTTTTGTTGTCGAACCTTTTGCATTCATCACCTTCACCGTATACAATCCCGACGGGATGCCGTCGAGGTCGTAGCTTTGCGATGAGCTTCCCCACTCTCTCACCTTCCTCCCCATAACATCATACATCTCAACCCTTATCACCTGAACCCCACTTTGAACCGAGAACTGCCTCCGAGCCGGATTAGGATAAATCTTCAAGTCGAAGTTATCGGCCTTGTCGATACTAGATGGATTTTCTCGTGGAGCTATGATGGGAAGAATCGCTGGCCACTCTAGTTTGGGTTCCGTATGAGGACACCAGTGCGTTGTCCCACAGGGACTTGGTAGTGAATAATAATGTTTGTACCATGTGACCGGAGTGTTTATTAAACCGGATGCGACAAAAATCCCAGGATAAGTACTTTCCCCTTGCATAGTCTCAAAATGCGACACCAATTCCAAGGATATGTAGAAATTAGTGTCGCGAATATATAGAGGACGTTCAAAGTATCCACAATATAGAGGCACCGCCTCGTAGATAATACTGTCAAATAATATCCATGGATCATTTCCAATCTGCGTTGGGTGTCCGTCAAAAAGTAGGGTCTTTTTTTCCGACCAAATGCTTATCCTGACAGAATCTATAGCATGTGTTCCATCTATAATGTTTTCATAGTCACCTCGTCTCACTTTGAGCCAGATGGTATCTTGTGCATGATCCCATGGTAAATGGCGATAGTCATAGTTTGCGAATGTTGTGCTCAATGCTATTCCATAGAGCACAATGCTTTTTCCATTAGTTTTGTGCTCCATTGTGTAGTAAATCCCACTCAGCGTTCGTGCCGAACTATCGGCATGAGTGGCATGTACATTTTGACGGCTGGTTAAAATTCTGTTGCCCAAATATTTGTAAAAATAACTAGTGTCTGTTGTTTGCGAAAACATAAATCTCGGATCACCTATACGTACTGTATCCTGAGCGCATACACTATTTTTTATAGCAACATAAAACACTACAAATATAGCAATTAAAAGAAAGTATCTTTTCATATTATCTCATCCTTTTCATTCTGTTGCTAAGCACTTTTTATATACTTGCATGGGTTGAGGATTCAACGGAAGTTGATGCCATCCCTCAACATGTGTGGAAGACGTCGTATAATCGTAAATCGTCGAGTAAATAGTAGGGGCTAAGTTTTTTATAAGTAGGGAAGACGTGTTAAAACAAGAGTTTTGTGGGTCTATAATTGGCATTGTTTTTTGAGCAAATACACTTCCACCAACCAAGATGAATTCTGCATTGTTTCTTGACGATGCAATGCTTTCAAAACCCTGTGATGGAACATAAAATGTTTTGGTTCCGAATATGCCACCGGGTAATTGTGTCAAAATTTGATATTCATATTGGCTAGAACTTCCGAGTGGTAGCTGCTCCAGCAAAAGGTATGTTCTCCTTGTTCTGTTGTATGCCAATTCTAAAGGTTCACTTTTTGTGTTTGTTGCAATTATATGTCCGTTTAGCATCGACATTGTCTGCAAATTGAACTGCCTTAGATGCGTTCTAAATTTACCTGAGGCGTTAACTACATAACATGCCGTTGCTATAGAGTCGGTTCCCATCTCGGTCGCATGCTGTGGAGAACCTGGTTCAATGTGATTGAAAGAGTAATAATAGATAGTATCAATCATTCCTGTCATTATATTGGAACTGAAGCGTGGGGTTCGGCGAAGACTGATTGTATAATTGCCGACAGAGCCGATGATTCCAACATAATTGTTAGTAAGTACAATATCATCATACCATTCTGTCTGGGTACCGTTATCATAGCGTACGCGCACTTGATATTTAGCGCTGTCTAGTGATTTACAATCCACCATCCTTCCATACTTAAAGCTGTATGGGGTTGCAACCACTTCCTTATATCCAATTGCAACAATTTCAAAGCATCCTTCTAAATCGTTTTTATACTCTACCATCCTCGTGAGAGATGTGGTATTATCGACTTCTATATACTGATTGGGAGTTTTGTTTGGTGCTGTTGTAAGATTTTCAACTGGAAATTTCATGATAGTACCCCTCCATGTGGATTCAAGCAGTCGTGTACCGCAGGCATATACGGTGTCATCCTGTACCCTAAAATCGTTGACCAGAAAATAATCCGTGTCTATAACCACCTTATGAGTTATTTCAGCATTTTTGAGATCTATCAACGTAAAATAGCCTCTTTTGGACACCTGATAATATCCCACTGCCACAGTGTCATTTACGTAACGAATCTTTGAGTTCGTGATTAAATTTAGACTTGTGTCTTTTATGACAAAACTCTCCATTTGCGCATTTGCCGTATTACAGAAAATGGAGGAAATAAAAAGAAATAAAACAGCAAGTCGCTTTGCTTTTAAAAGATTATACTTTTTCATAATATTATGGTTTTATGATTATAAAAATTGGGGGTAAATTTCTTTTCTATATGGGAAAATCAAACCGTTTTTTTACTTACTATCTAAGACCTGCAACCGTTTTGTTATCGATACTGACGGGGTCGTTAACTTCACCATATACAATCCCGATGCAATGCCGTCGAGGTCGTAGCTTTGCGACGAGCTTCCCCACTCTCTCACCTTCCTCCCCATAACATCATACATCTCAACCCTCAGCACCTGAACCCCACTTTGAACCGAAAATTGCCTCCGAGCCGGATTAGGGTATATCTTCAAGTCGAAGTTATCGGCTTTGTCGATGCTTTCAGTAGGGTCTGGATCTGGATTTGGGTCTGGTGTCCATCCCGGTGGAGGTGTGCCTTGTGGCGCAATGATTGGAAGAAGCGGAAACCAATACTCCCCAGTATGAAGTGACCAAGTATTTGGAGACAAAGCGTGATCATACATAAGAATTTGTATGGTTGTATTTGATGTTCCTATTGCAGAATAAACACCAGGATATAAGCTATTTATAGAATTTCTGGGGGACCTTAGCTCAATTGTTACAAAAAAACTGGTATCCATTATCTGAACTGGTGTGTCAAAATATTCGCAGAACAAATAATTTACAGGTTCTCTAACGATGCTATCAAACCAAATACTCCAAATGCCATCGACATTCCCGGTCCAATATGCTTCAAAAAGGAATACTTTTCTTTCTGATTGTAAATTGATTCGTACAGAATCTATCGCAGGACCGACAACAGAGTCTCCAAGTGTGATATTTTGCCGAAGTTTAAGCCAAATGGTATCCGTTTCGTAATCCCAATCTACTAATTCAGAACCAGCGCTGAACCGATACCCATGTGGATACTGTATCAAAACACTTATCCCATATATCATTTGACCATTCTTTTGTGTTTTGCATTCTGCTGCTTGTATTGGAAGAAACGTTTGTAGAGGTAGGTTATTAAACGCATTACTGGTTGCCTTATAAAAATATGTTGAGTCGGTAATATTTGGGAAAAGGAATCTTGGATCTCGCAATTTTACCGTATCTTGCGCAAAAATATTAGTGGAGTTAACCAATAAAATGAGGGTAAAAAAAACTGTTCCAAAGCGGAGAATAATTTTATTATTACGATTACTCATTCTCATCCTCCTTTCCGGAAATAAATAGCGACGTATGTATACAATCCTGTACAGAAGTTAACGGATTGGTCTGTATATAATCTGTTTCCCAGTTTGGTGTGTCATCGTAACCATGGTATCCATCTTCTATTATAGTATGACCGATGGGGGTTAGGTCACGATATGAAATGCGAGTCTTTGTAAAGCAACTTTGGTAATTAATATTCCAAACATATTTTTCAGCAAACTTGTTTCCTCCAGCTAACGTAAAAGTCCGATTGTTTGGAGATGAGGCTATACTTTGTGCAAAAAATCCAGAAACGTAGTAAGATTCCAAACCGCCTAGACTATGTGGACGTTGTGTGACAACTTGATATTCAAATAATGAAGGATTCCCATTCACCTCAAGTTGTTCCAACATGAGAAAAGTCGAAAATCTTTTGTTGTATGAGAGCTCACTTGGTTCAGATTTAGTACTGGTTGGAATAGCGTATCCAAACAACATGGACATGGTTTGCAGGTTATATTGACGAATACGTGTTTCAAACTGATTCGATGATACTGCCGAATATGAGGCAACAGCTATTGAGTCTCCTTTCAATTCCGTGGCATGTAAACGAGAACCTGGCTCAACATCTTGGAATGTATAGACGTATATTGTGTCAAATACTCCAGTAAATATATTAGTGCTATTTCGACTGGCTTTTCGTAGGCTTATCGTACTCTCTCCTATGGAGCCTACAAGTCCAACATAATTCTCCGTCAAAACAATATCAAAGAATCGTTCATTATGAATTCCACTGCTGTAACATGTGTGTACTCTATAGTTCGCGTTATTCAATGATTTACAATCCACTACTCGATAATAGTGATATAAATATGGGGGTATTGATTCCTCAAGGTATCCTATAGATATTATTTCCACGTTCCCTGTTGCGGTATTATTGTATACAACCATTCTTGTAAGCTCTGTAGTGCTATCAATGAGAACATATTTGAATGGGTTTGATGATCCAATGTGCGAAACGTGGAACTTCATAAAATACCCTGTTCTTGATACTTGCCGCAAGCATATACAGTATCATTCAAAATTCTAAAATCGCTGACAAATAACCCTGACTGTTGTATTATGGATTTGGCTGATATGGTGCCAGTAGCAATGTCTATTGTTACAAAATAACCATTGTTATAGTCCTGAAAATATCCAACAGTCGTGGTGTTGTTCAAGTATCTTACAATTGAATACATTGACCCCGTTGTACTAGCATCTTCGACAACAAGACTCTCACACTGAGAACTTGCCGATTTACAGAAAAATACTAAAACTAAAAGAACCAAGGTTGCAAGTTGCTTTGCTTTTAAAAGATTATACTTTTTCATAATATTATGGTTTTATGATTATAAAAATTGGGGGTAAATTTCTTTTCTATATGGGAAGATTAAACCGTTTTTTCATTTCTTCTTCAGCAGGAATATGAAATCGACCATTATCTGGTGTCTTGCTTCGTCATACTGCCAGTAGTCGCTTCCATGCGTGGATCTGTAACTCCATCTATATGCTAATCCTATGCGGTTGCCGCTCCGCAGGTTGAACCTCACTCCGGCTGCCATCGAGGTGTAGGGCAGCCAGGCCACTCCGGTTCTGTACGAACTGAAGATATAGTCGGCTGTCTCGCGCCCCGAGGTGTAGTTGTCTATATATGCGAAGCCGGGCCTGTACGTCAGCCCTATCGGCGCTATCCGCAACTCTCCGAAGGCGGAAAACCACCCGGGAAGCTTGGCCATACTCCTGGTGTCGGCTATGGTGTATTCGGCTCGGAATATAAAGTAAGGCTGAAAGAGGTCACTCAAGGCGAACGAGGCGTTCTGAAACTTCGATGCATACGAGACTCTGGTATAGTTCGAAAGCCCTCCTCCAAGGTTTATCCTCCAGGTCTCCTCCAGGTTCCTCCATATCGTCTTCCTCGCCTCTACAAAGACGTCGCCTGCTCCGAAATATCCCGTATACTGCTGCTTCTTTATCAAGGACTTTACCTTGCTGGTCGACAATCCGCCAAGTGCTTCAAATCCACCCGAAAATGTCCATCCTTTCATCTCTGCCGAGAACACAAGTCCTGGCCCTATGCTCAATTCCTCGTAAGGTCTTGGCGAGGTGCCGACATCCCGAAAGCTGCCGTAGCCCGCTCCGTTGCGGAATGTAAGCATATAGCGCGTCTGTCCGGACGTCTGGCTCTCCGCCACAAGGCTCACACCTACAAGCAGAGCTACAACGCTGGCCCTCAGCAAGCTATACCATCCATTATGTCCTCTATTATTAATCATATAATCCGTTTGCAAAGATACGGATTTTTTTTCAAAACCAAGGTTCCGTCACTCCCATTTTAATAACAATTTTTGTTGGTAAATTTTGTGCCATTTTTTGTTGAAAAAAGTGAAAAAAAATCTTGCCAAATCCATTTAATTTTTGTACCTTTGCAAAATCAGTCGTCATCCTATATGATAGCACGCAACGACATATCAATCAGAGCAATATACTGTATCAACCTGATACGGCATAATCTGAACATACTGCCAATCCAAGCATTCAATATCTTGGCTGTCAGCATATAATAAATTTCACCTCCGTATTCTTTCCGTATCTCTTACGTATCTTAAGCGTATTCCATACGTATCAATGACGTTTCACCTTGCACTCACCTCCCAGTTTCCTCCCACTTTCTTTCCTCCTCGTTTCCTCCTCCCATAGAAAGACATTTTCCAACCGTAAAACCAGTTTCCTAAGAATCTTCAAATTAATGATTGATTATACGGATAATTACACGATAATTAACGTTTGAAGAAATCAGGTCAACTCCTATCTCGTTCCCTAATGAATATGCAGTTTCTAACCATCTGTTGAAATCTTTTTTGGAACGTCATTATAAAAAGGAGTAATTTTGCAGCCTATTCGATAACAAATAAAACACACAAATACATGAAAACGAACTACAGTAAGCGGTTTTTTCTCTTCGCGGCTCTGGCCGTGTTTGCCTCTCTCTCAATCATTTCCTGCAACCACGAAGACAAAGTCTCGGACGAGGAGATTGCTTCCATGCAGCAGAGGCTTGACAGCATCATGACCCAGTACGACAACCTCAAGGCCTCCAACCAGCAATACGACGGCCAGCTCCACCAGAAGGACAGCACCATCAACGCTCAGGCCGCAGAGATTCGCGACCTCCTCGCTCAGCTGCGTCGCGCCAAGTCGTCCAGATCCTCCTCTTCCCGGTCGTCCAACACTCAGGTCTCCGCTTCCGCTCAGGCTTCGGCCGACTGCAGCGCCCAGATTGCTGAGCTCAAGTCCAAGGAGTCGGTCATTAAAGAACTCCAGCGCCGTCTCGACGCTCAGGAGAAAGAGATCGCTCAGCTGAAGAAGAGCGCCAACGCTTCCGCTTCTGCCTCCGCCAACGTCTCGGCCTCTGCCGAAGACAACTCGCAATGCAAGGCTCAGGTCGAGAAGCTCCAGCGCCAGGTCTCCCAGCAGGAGGGCGTTATCGCCAACCTCAACGGTCAGATCGCTTCCCTCAACACTCAGATCGATGGCCTCAACGGCGAACTCAAGGCCTCTGGCTCCGCAAAGGCTGACGCCTCCGCCAACGTCTCGGCTCTCACCAAGCAGAACGAGTCTCTCACCAAGCAGAACGCTGAACTCAACAGCAAGAACGCTCAGCTTAGCGCCAAGATAAGCAAGCTCGAATCCGACATCGCCGCCCTCAACGACCAGACGGCTTCCCTCAAGGCCAGCGGCAACGGCCAGGCTTCCGCCAACGTCAAGCTCGAGGCTCAGGTCAAAGACCTCAACGCTCAGCTCGCCCAAGTCGAGAAGTCCAAGTCTCAGCTTGAGGCCCAGCTCTCCGTTTGCAATGAGAAGGTGTCGAAACTCGAAAATGCTGCCGCAGCGTCCGTCTCTGTCAGCACCTCCGCCAACCAGCAGCTGGAGGCCAAGCTCGCCCAATGCAACTCCCGTTCCTCTCAGCTCGAATCCAACGTCAACTCCCTCAACGCTCGCGTGAAAGAGCTTGAGGCTCAGCTCTCCTCCGCTCAGAGCGACCTCTCCAGGAAAGATGCCGAGCTCGCCAAAGCCAACGCCTCCATCTCTGCTTCCGCTTCGGCCAATGTGTCTGCCAACGCCAAGTACGACCAGCAGATTGCCACCCTTCAGGCTCAGGTCGAAGGTCAGAAGGCTGAGATAACCAAACTCCAGAAGCAGCTCGACGACAAAGAGGCTGCCCTCACCAAAGCCCAAGCTCGTCTTGAGGTCGCCAACAATAGGGCTGATGCTGCCGAGAAAGAGGCTGCCGAAGCGAAAGCCAGCGCCAAAGCCTCCGCTTCCGTCTCCGTCTCCGCCAACACCCCCACTCCTTCGGCTGGCAGCGTGAATCAGAAGCTCTCTGAACTCCAGAAACTCTGCGACAGCTATGCCGCCGAGATCGAGCGTCTCCGCGCCGAAAACGAGCAGCTGAAAGCCGAGAACGGTCATCTCCGCTCCGAGAACACCGAGCTGCGCCGTCTCGACAGCCAGAGCGACAAGATCCGCCAGAAACTCGAGAAAGCCAGCATCCTCGTTACCACCGACCTCTCCGCCACACCTGGCAAGAGCATCAGCGGTACCGTCGTCAAGGAGGCCTCCAAAGGGGCTGACGTCAAGCTGGTAAAGATCGACGCCACCATCCTCGACAACTATGTCGTCGACCCGGGCACCATCACCATCTACGCTCGCATCTCCAACGCCAAGAACCGTCTCGTCAGCAACGAGGGCGCCAACTCCGCCACCTTCCAGAGCGGCGACACCGAGATTCAGTATACCGCCAAGCAGGACATCGAGTTCTGGGGCGGCTCCCGCAAGGTGAGCATCGTCTGGCGCAAGCTCGACAGCGTCGTCATGGAGGCCGGCCTCTACTGGGTCACCCTCTACGCCAACGGCAACGAGATAGGCAAAGTAAGCTTCACCCTGAAGTAAACCCCCTCAGGCGAACCAACACTTGAACCCATAACCCGTTCCCTTATCAACCTATCAACCTATCAACCTATCAACCACCATTAACCATTAACCATTAACCATTAACCATTAACCATTAACCATTAACCATTAACCATTAACCACTCCTGTGGCCAGCAATCAGAAGAAATATAACACCTATCGGCTCACCTTCGGCGAGATGGTTTACGAGAGCTACTCCTATTCCGTCGACGCCGAAGGGCTCAAGCTGGAGTTCGCCTTCCGCTTGAACGACAAGATAGTCTTCCGACCCACAGCCGCCATACCTCGTCGCCCCTTCCTCGACTTCAACCAGCCGAAGGAGCTGATAGACACCCTCGTGTTCAATATCGGCATGATAGAGTTGGTGAGCTACTGGAAGTGCGTCTGTCCTCCTGTGGTGCGGGTGCTGCCCCACAGTCTCGACGACGAGCAGATCCGCTTCTGGAAGAAGATCTACTTCAATGGCTTGGGTGAGTTCTTCTATACCAACGGCATCCACGCCTCGCTGGACGAATTCATGACGATTGTGAGCAATCCGCAGTCAGCAGTTAGCGGGCAAGCCACTCAAGCACTCAAGCCATCAAGCACTCAAGCAATAACCAACTACCTCGTCCCCATCGGAGGTGGCAAGGATTCGGTTGTCACACTTGAGGCGCTTCGTCCTCGTGGGGTGCGCCCTCTCATCATGAATCCTCGTGGAGCCACCACCCTCTGTGCCGAGAGGGGCGGCTTCTCTCAAGAAGAAACTCTCGTCATCAACCGTCGCATCGACCCGCTCTTGCTCGACCTCAACGCCAAAGGGTGCCTTAACGGCCACACCCCCTTCTCGGCTATGCTGGCCTTCTACACGCTTCTGGCCGCCACCCTCTCGGGTGTGCGCAATGTGGCGCTCTCCAACGAGAATAGCGCCAATGAGTCCACCGTCGCGGGCAGTTCGGTCAACCATCAGTATTCTAAAAGCCTCGAGTTCGAGGACGACTTCCGCCGTTACGTCTCTCGATATGTCACGCCGGATGTCAACTACTTCAGCTATCTCCGTCCCCTCAGCGAGCTGCAGATAGCCAAGCTTTTCTCACAAGAAAAAAAATATTTCGATGTCTTCAAGAGCTGCAATGCCGGAAGCAAGCAGGACATCTGGTGCGGCCGATGTGCCAAATGCCTCTTTGCCTATATTATATTGTCGCCCTTCATCGAACCCGAGACGTTGAACTCCATCTTCGGCAAATCCATGCTCGACGACTGTGAGCTGCGTGGCTTCTTCGAGGAGCTCACCGGCCATACCGAGAGCAAGCCCTTCGAGTGTGTCGGCACCATAAGCGAGGTGAATACCGCCCTCATGATGGCGAAACAAAGATGGTACACCGACGGCAACGCCCCCAAGCTCCTAAAAGCTTTCGAGTATTCCGGCGAGCAGGTAAGCCTGAAAACACTCTTCCCCGAGCACAACCTCTCCCCCGAAGAGCTGTCTATCCTGAAAACCAAACTTGCCGATTGATTAAGCACCACTAATTTTAAAATAAATCTGGCAGATTAAAAAAAAAATGTATCTTTGCAACCGTTTTCGAGACAGGGGAATCTGAGTTCTAATCCCCTAAAGTGATGAAATACACGGAGAGATGCCGGAGTGGTCGAACGGGGCGGTCTCGAAAACCGTTGACCTCTTTTTGGGGTCCAAGGGTTCGAATCCCTTTCTCTCCGCTGACCCCAACTGACATTGTCGGTTGGGGTTTTTAGTTCAAAAACAATTCACCATAATATGAAAAAACAACTCACCTTACTGGCCCTCGTGGCTGTCGCCTCTTCTCTTTCCGCTCAAACCAAACACATCACCCTTGAGGACATCTGGCAGAACGGCACCTTCCGCGTGGAGGGTATCTCCAACATCCGCTCCATGAACGACGGCGAGCACTACTCCGTCCTCACCCGCTCGGGTATCGACTGCTACAGCTACGCCTCTGGTGAGAAGGAATCCACCATCCTCGAATTCTCCTCGCTGGGCGATATGCCTGCTGTCGAGGGCTACGAGTTCTCCGCCGACGAGCGTCTCATCCTCCTCGAATCTGAGTTCGAACCCATCTACCGTCATAGCGGCGTCTCCACCTATTATGTCTATGATCGAGAAAAAGGTTCCGCTCGTTGCATCACCAATGGCGGCAAGCAACGCCTCACCGCCTTCTCGCCCGACGGCACCAAGGTGGCTTACGTGCGCGACAACAACCTCTTCTGGATGGACATCAACTCTCTCGAGGAGCACGCCATAACCTCCGACGGCAAGATGAACTCCATCATCTACGGCACCACCGACTGGGTTTACGAGGAGGAGTTCGCTATCACTAAAGGTTTCGCCTGGAGCTCCGACTCCAAGCGCATCGCCTACTACCGCTTCGACGAGTCGCAGGTGCCCGAATACACCATGCAGATGTGGGGCGACCTCTATCCCGAGAACTACACCTACAAATACCCCAAGGCTGGCGAGGACAACTCGAAGGTCCAGCTCTGGATGTACAGCCTTGATAAAAACCATTCTCAATGTTGCGTCTCCACCTCCGACGAGTGGGAATACATTCCGCGTTTCCAATGGGCGGGCAACGACAATCTGGCTTACATGCTCATGAACCGTCTGCAGAACCACATGTTGATCGCAACCGTTCAGTTCGGCGACGAAACCAGAGGTCGTGCTCTCTACGAGGAGCAGAACGACACCTATGTCGAAGTCCCCGACACTTGGCAGTTCCTCTCCGTAGGCAACGGCAAGAGTGCCAAGCAGCAGATGCTCATCACCAGCGAGCGCGACGGCTACCGCCACATCTACCTCTATGACGTGATCACAGGAAAGCTCATCCGCCAGATAACCTCCGGCTACTGGGAGGTGAAGGCCGTCTGTGGCGTGGACACGAAGAACAACACCATCTACTACACCTCGAAGGAGAGCAACTCCGTCAATACCGACCTCTACAAGATAGGCTTCGACGGCAAGAAGAAACAATGTCTCAATCATAGTGGCTTGGGCACCTATAGCGCCACTTTCAGCAACGGCTGCAAATACTATATTACCGTTTACAGCAACGCCAACGCGGCTCCCGTCTATTCGCTCTTCAACGCTCAGGGCAAGCTGGTCAAGACTCTCGTCGACAACGCCTCCCTGCAAGCCAAGATGAAAGACTACGGCACTTGCCACAAGCAGTTCAGCACCTTCACCACCTCTGGCGGCACCAGCCTCAACTGCTACACCATCACTCCCGCCGACTTCGACCAGAACAAGAAATATCCCGTCCTCATCTACGTCTATGGTGGTCCTGGCAACCAGCAGGTAACCAACTCCTACGGCTACAGCGACTATTACTGGTACCACATGCTCGCCAGCAAGGGCTATGTGGTCTTCTGCTTCGACGGTCGCGGTACAGGCGGTCGTGGTGCCGACTTCAAGAAGCAGACCTACAAGGACCTCGGACGTATGGAGTGTGAAGATGCTATCGAAGCTGCCCGCTGGCTCGGTCAGCAGAGCTGGGTCGACAAAGACCGCATCGGCATCTGGGGTTGGAGTTTCGGCGGCTACCTCTCGTCGCTCGCCATCCTCAAAGGCAACGATGTCTTCAAGACCGCCATCGCCGTCGCCCCCGTCATCACTTGGCGCTACTACGACAACATCTACACCGAGCGTTTCCTTGCCCTTCCCAAAGACAACGCCAAAGGTTACGACGACAACTCGCCCCTCAACTTCGCCGACCGGCTCAAGGGCAACTACCTCCTCATTCACGGTACCGGCGACGACAATGTCCATGTTCAGAATTCGATGGATATGATCTCGGCTTTGGAGAAGGCGGGCAAGCAGTTCGAATTCCGTCTCTATCCCAACAAAAACCACTCCATCTATGGCGGAAACACCCGATTGAACCTCTACCAACTGATGACAGATTATATTTTACATAATCTGTAAATGCTTGTGTTTTAGCGTTATTTGGTATTAAAATAAAAAATAGTTTGCGAAAAAGTATGCACTTTGCGTTTTAATTTGTATCTTTGCGTTTCGTTACGAGCGGAGTATACACTTGAAACTGAATTTTTTTGATGAAGCGAATTATACTTACCATAACTTTACTGCTTTTAGTCGGTTTTACGGCTCAGGCTCAGTGGGCACGGTATGGATTTAGAGTGGGAGCCGGCGCATCGCATATCTTTGACGATATTTCGTCTGTATCGCCTGTCTTTGGTGGTGCTGCAGGAATATTTGTCGATTATGGCTTTGAGAACGCCAAGATTGCCTGGAACACCAACCTCTACCTCCAGTTTGGAGTCAACTTCCGTCGTAGCGGCGGCAACCTTCAGGAACTTATCAACGAGGATAACAATCTCACAATAAGAGAGTCGTACTATCATAACTACTACGCGCAGATTCCCGTTCTGCTTGGTTTCAAGTATGAGATTCCGGTGCGCCGTGCCGGACATTATGTCAATTTTATGGTAGGCCCAGCCTTTAGTGCTGGTTTGTTTGGAGAGTATCGCAACCGCCAGATTTCACCATATAATCCACACGCCAACTCCAGCAACGACAACTTTGCTGACGAGGATTATGCAGCTCGCAAGTCATTCAAGTATATCCGTCGCTTCGATGCCGACGTGGTGGTTGCTTTGGGATACCACTACCGTCAGTTCATGATTGACTTTATCTTTGACTTCGGCTTCGTGCCAATCAAACCTGAGGATGACGCTGTTAGGATCATAGAGCGTCAGGTTTCTAATGACGAGAAGATGAAAGTCACCGTTCCCGGAGGTAACAACTTGAGCTACATGCTCTCGTTCGGATACTACATCCCCATCAACGAGAAAGCCCGTTATCACGGCAGGAGATAGGGAAAAATTGAATATCGTTAATAAAAATGCTCCAATGAAATTAGTGCGTGTTAGCACTCATCATTGGAGCGTTTCTCTTTTATTGCGGATCGGGGTTGAAGTGGATCTTCACGGAGTGGAATTCCTTTTCGGAGAGGAACTGCTCGGTGATGTCGGTTATGATCTCTTTTACGTAGGATAGGCCGTCGGAGAGCTCTACTCTTATGATGACTCTCTTGATGTAATAGCCACGCACGCGGCTCACGCTTGGATATTCGGGTCCTATCACACGTGTGTCGAGTTTCTCACGCAGGCGGGATGCGTAGTTGGCGGCAGACGTGTTGAGCAGCTCTTCCTCACGGCTGCGTAGGGTGATCTCTATCAGCTTGCTGAACGGAGGGTAGCGGAATACGCGTCGTTCGGCTATCTGGGAGCGATACATCTCGTTGTAGTCGTTGTCGATGACGTTGCGTACGGCTTGGTGCCAAGGGTTGTAGGTCTGTATTATGACCTTGCCTTGATGTCCGTGACGGCCAGCTCGGCCAGCCACTTGCATCATCTGTTGGAAACTGCGTTCAAAGGAACGGAAATCGGGGAAGTTTATCAGGTTGTCGGCTGAAAGTATTCCGACCACGCTGACGTTGTCGAAATCCAGTCCTTTGGTCACCATCTGGGTTCCTACGAGGATGTCTATCTTGCGATCTTCAAAGTCGGTTATTATCTCTAGGTGACGGTTCTTCGACTGAGTGGTGTCAAGATCCATACGTGCAACACGCGCGGAAGGGAAGAGTTGTGCGATCTCGTCCTCGATACGCTCTGTACCGAATCCTTTCGTCTTGATGTTCTTGCTTCCGCATACGGGACATTGTGACGGTAGGGGGATCGTGTGCCCACAGTAGTGGCAACGCATGGCGTTGGTGGATTTGTGGTACACCAGCGACACGTCGCAGTGGACACATTGAGGCGTCCAATGGCAGTCGTCGCATTCCACCCTGAGGGAATAGCCTCTTCTGTTTTGAAACAATATCACCTGTTCCTTCCGCTCCAGAGCTTCGGCTATGTATCCCGAGAGGAAGTTGGAGAAGTAGCCGGTCACCTCTTTGTGCCGCGAAGCCTCTTTCATGTCGACACAGAGCACTTCGGGCAGCTGGAGTCCGCCGTAGCGGTGTTTCATCTCCACCAGATTGTATTTTCCCGTCTCGGCGTTGTGGTATGATTCGATGCTGGGGGTTGCGCTTCCGAGCACCGTACGCGCTTTCCACAGGTTGGCGAGGTATACGGCTGAATCGCGGCAGTTGTATCGTGGCGACGGGTCGTATTGTTTGTATGACGAGTCGTGCTCCTCGTCGACGATAACCAATCCCAAGTCGCGGAAGGGTAGGAAGAGAGCGCTGCGGGCTCCCACCAGAAGGTCGAAACGGTTCTCGTCCGATTCGCTGAAAGCCCGGTTCCATACTTCGGCCCGCTGGCTGGGGCTGAATCGAGAATGGTAGACGCCCACGCGGTCGCCGAAATATTTCTTCAGGCGGTTGATTATCTGGGCGGTGAGGGCTATCTCCGGAAGGAGGAACAGCGCCTGGCGCCCTTGTTCGATGGTGGCCTGTATGAGTTTGATGTATACTTCCGTCTTGCCGCTCGAGGTGACGCCATGCAGGAGGGTGACGCCCTCGTTGCGCATAATCGAGTCGTACGCCGCCTGCTGCTCGTCGTTGAGGACTATCGTGTCTGGCGAGGTGATGTTGTCGTAGCGCTCAAAACGGCTTTTCGACCGTTCTTCGGTTGCGAGAATTCCGTTCTTGACCAGGGTGTTGAGCGACGATGGGGAGAAGTCGTCCTGAGCCATCAGCTCTTTCTTCGCCACCGCTTTCTTGCCGAACGACGAGAGCTGCATGAAGCGCAACATGAGGTGGAGCTGCTTCTCCGCACTCTTTTTCTTCTCCAGCTGGTCGAAGAGGTTTTTTATGGCCGCCTCGTTAGAGTAGGAGGGATCAAGAGCGATGTAAGTCTCCTTGGCCGGCTTGAACCGCTGTTGCAGGTCTTCGTCCATGATGAGTATGCTCCGTTCAATCATGCCGTTTATCACAGGCATGATCTTCTGTAGGGAGAGCGCAATGCTTATGTCGTTGACCGACATGACGGGACGATCCGTGAGGAGTTGTATTATCCGCAGCTCCTTGTCCGTAAGGGTCGACAGCTCGCCGTCGAAGTCGGGATGGATGGTCACCATCGACTCGCTTGCGAGCCGTAGGGCCGAGGGGAGAGCCGTCGCCATCACGTCGCCGATATGGCTCATGTAGTATTTCGACATCCATTCCCACAGTTGCATCTGTTTCTCGCCCACGATAGGTTCGGTGTCGACCACAGCAAGGATGTATTTCACCTGATAGTCGGGCACCCGCTCGTGGATGCGGCGCACCAAGCCCGAGTAGAGTTTCTTGGCGCCGAACTGCACCACCACCCGCTGACCCGCTTTCACATGGTCCCTCAGCTCCTCCGGTATGCGGTAGGTGAAGGTAGAGCGAAGGTGCAGAGGTATGATTATGTCGGCGAAAAGAGTAGTCATGTAAAACGATGCATTGATGCCGCTTGCCGTCAGCAAATGGCGAGCGAGAACGAATGCAAAGATACAAAAACTATTTCAAATCTCTACCATTACACCATTACAGCATTACAGTTAAAATTTAGGTCAATCCGAACCCAATTTATACCTTATATCTATATATTTATATATATAAATATATAGATATAAAATTTACTTTTGAGTTTTGGTAGCCTTGAAAAACAACTGTAATGGTGTAATGCTGTAATGGTTTTCCGAGACACTGGTAAATGTGGTATAGGTAGATGTCTGAGATAGAGGGTGTTGGTTTTACGGGGAGTTTTTTTTGAAAAAAAATGCAAAATCATTCGTAAACCGCAATGGGGTGGTTGTACTTTTGCAACGTGAAATCAAGCCTGACCGTGTTCGGAATATTGAATTTCGAAATAGAGTGGGGAAAGAATGCGGAGCTTGTGCGGAGTTAGATGGGAGTTAGATTTAATTTTGAATTATGAATTTTGAAAGTTGAATGGTTTGGATTAATAGGGAGGTTAGTGGGAGTTAGATGATAGGTAAGTGATAGGGAGATGATAGGAAAATGATAGGAAGGAGGAACCTAATTTCAAGTTAGAAGTGCAATGAAAGGGGAAAAATGAAAGTACGATTTTAATTGTTTTTGCGTTTTATATATGAGAAACTGTTATCTGAAAAAGAATCAAAAGATGGCGACTGAACGGCTTATAGTGGTGGCGGTAAGTGACGATTTGCTTACGGACCAGCGGGTTTTGCGGGCATGCGATGCTCTGCATGAGGCTGGCTTGAAGGTGAAACTCATAGGGCGTTCGTGGCCAGACAGCACCCCGTTGAACAGGCCTTATGAGTCGCGGAAGATGCGGCTGGTCTTCCATAAGACAGCCCTCTTCTATGCGGAGTTCAACCTGCGGCTGTTTTTTAAGCTGATGTTTTCGAAGGCAGATGCCTTCTATGCCAACGATAGCGACACCCTTCTGGCTGTGGGTGCGGCGGCTCAGCTGCGAGGAAAACCTTTCGTGTTTGACTCGCACGAACTCTTCCCCGATGTGCCGGAGTTGGTTGACAAGCCGTTTGTGCGCAAGGTGTGGGGTAGGGTAGAGAGGTGTTTCATACCTAAGGCGGCGGCCCGCGTGACCGTCAACCAGAGCCTGGCCGAAGAGCTGCAACGGAGGTATGGGGTGCCGTTTGATGTGGTGCGAAACCTGTCGTCATCCCTCGATACCGATGTTGAGGAACGCCCGAACGGGTCGGAAGATTCAAGATTCTTGCTGTATCAAGGTGCGGTCAACAAAGGGCGTTGCGTCAAGGAGCTGATTGATGCAATGGAGTTTGTCGACAATTATAAGCTGGTGGTTGCCGGAGGTGGAGACCTCCACGACGAGATGCGGCGCTATGCGGCGTCACGCAGCTATGGCGAACGGATAGTCTTCACCGGAAGAATCAAGCCAGACGAACTCAAAAAGCTCACCCCGAAGGCTTCGTTGGGATTCTGCATCATGGAAGATATGGGGCTCAACTACTACCTCTCGCTCCCCAACCGCATAGGCGACTATGCCAGCGCCGGGGTGCCGGTGGTGGCCAGCGACTTCCCAGAAATAGGGCGTGTGGTCAAGAAATATGGTATAGGCACCCTTGTCGACGAGGCGACGGCTAAAGATCCACGCCGGCTGGCCGACACCATAAGGGAGACACTCAGGGAGTGGGAGTCGATGCCAGAGGACGAGCGACGGAACCGTTTTGCGGCGGCGAAGGAAGACCTCTCGTGGAGCCGTGAGAAACAGATGCTTATAAGAATTGTTAAAAAAACGATACAATAATTTAACATTTGGTTCGTTTTTATATTTATGATTTACGAGATACTACTTGCATTCTATTTTATCGGCTGTCTTTTAGGCCTGTGGTTTGTTTTCAAGAAGGCTGGTGTCGCACCTTGGAAGGCGCTGATACCGCTGTATAACATTGTGCTCTGGGTCAAGATATGTGGGAAGAAATGGCCCTGGTACATCTATTTCCTCATTCCCGCCATCAACGTGTTCACCTTCCTCCTGATGGTGGTGGAGACCGCCAAGGTCTTCAAGCGATATGGCTTCTGGGAGCAGACCTTCGCCGTAATCTTCCCGTGGATATATCTTCCGATACTGGGATTGTCCAAAAAGATGGAATACACCAATCCAGCCGACCTCCCGAAACACAAGGTGGGGAAGGTCAGAGATTGGATGGACGCGATAGTCTTCGCGCTGGTGGCTGCCGTCATCATACGCGGAAATATCCTGGAGTTTTATAAGATACCTTCCAGCTCGATGGAGAAGAGTCTCCTGGTGGGCGACTATCTCATGGTGAGCAAGCTCACCTACGGAGCCCGCAGTACGATGACCCCGCTCGCCATACCGCTGGTACACAACGTAATTCCCTTCACCAACGGACAGAAAGAGTCGTACCTCAAGTGGATAGAGCTCCCATACCATCGTTATCACGGATTGAGGGACATACGGCGTTATGATGCCGTCGTGTTCAACTATCCCGACGGCGATACCGTCTGTACAGCATGGAACAGCAACAAGTCCTATCACGACCTGGTGCGCGAGGAAGGCTACGACGCCATAAACAACGCCAAATACCTGCCCGTCGGCGGCCGCATGGTCGAGAACCACATAAGGGTACGTCCCGTCGACAAGCGCGAGAATTTCATCAAACGCTGCATAGGTCTGCCCGGAGAGACTTTGGAGATTGTCGACCAGACGGTCTATATCAACGGCGAAGTCATAGAGATGCCGCAAGAGGCAGAGGTCACCTACGCCGTCACCTTCAAGTCGGCCCTCACCGACCCGCACAAGGCGTTGCGGAGCGTGGGAGTGTCGGACGAAGACTATGCCAACTCGCTCTTCGACGAGGATCAGTTCCTGCTGCCCCTCTCAAAATCGATGGTGCAGAAACTCAGGGCCAGGAGCGACATCAAGTCCGTCGAGCGCCTCATGCTGCCCACGGGCGACAGCTCCTACTCACTCTTCCCCCATGCCGAAGGCTACAACTGGGCCATCGACGACTACGGCCCCATCGTGATTCCGAAGGCCGGCATGACCGTAGGCCTCACCATCCAAACCTTGCCCCTCTACCGCAGGGTGATAGAGGTGTTCGAACACCACAAGCTCGAAATCCGCGACGGAGAAATCTTCATCGACGGCAAGCAGGCGTCGTCTTACACCTTCAAGATGAACTACTATTGGATGATGGGCGATAACCGCCACAATTCGGCCGACTCGCGCTATTGGGGCTTCGTGCCAGAGGACCATATCGTAGGCCGCGCCTCCTTCATCGTCTTCTCCCGCGACAAGGACACCCACAGCATCCGCTGGAACAGATTCTTGAAGCTCGTAAAATAAAATTTTAACATTTGCGTTAATACTCAAAAATCCAGAAATCCAAATATGTTGTACGCAGAGATCAAAACCGCCAAAGGAACGATGAAGATCGAGCTCTATGAGAAAGAGACGCCGACTACCGTTGCCAATTTTGTCAAACTCGCCCAGTCAGGGTTCTACGATGGACTCCGCTTCCACCGCGTCATCCCCGGCTTCGTCATCCAGGGAGGATGCCCCTACAGCCGTAACCTTGGCGATCCACGTGTGGGCACAGGCGGCCCAGGTTGGACCATCAAGTGCGAGACCTCCGCACCTCGTCAGCGCCACGACCGCGGCGTGCTCTCCATGGCCCATGCCGGCAAGGACACAGGCGGTTCGCAGTTCTTCATCTGCCACAACCGTGAAAACACTCAGCATCTCGACGGCGTCCACACCTGTTTCGGCTGTGTGGTCGATGGCTTTGATGTTATCGACGCTATCCGTCCCGGCGATCTTATCGAAAGCATACGCATAGTGGAAGAATAGTTGGCAATCAGGCGTTCAAGCAATCAAGCATTCAGATATTCAAGCAATCAAGCAATAATAACCATGAATCTCGGAATCAAACTTCTCGTGGCCGAAGACGATCCCAATCTCGGCACAATACTTAAGGCCTACCTCTCGCAGAAAGGATTCACCGTCACCCTCGTTGAAGACGGTCAGGCTGCCATCGATACCTATCGTAACCAGGACATCGATGCCTGCATCCTCGATGTCATGATGCCCCTCAAAGACGGCTTCGCCGTCGCCAAGGAGATCCGTCGCATCGACCATCGCGTCCCGATCATCTTCCTGACTGCCAAATCACTCGAAGCCGACAAGCTCAAGGGCTTCGAGATAGGTGCCGACGACTACATCACCAAGCCTTTCAGCATGAACGAGCTCCTCGCCCGCATCAATGCCACCATCCGCCGCTCCTACGACGAGAACAAACCCGAGAACAACATCTTCAACATCGGTCGCTTCGTCTTCGACCACTCGCGTCAGACCCTCACCATCGATGGCGACGAACGCCACCTTACCTCCAAGGAAGGTGACCTCCTGCGTATCTTTGCACTCAACTTCAATCAGATAGTCGACCGTACCACCACCCTCCAGAAAATCTGGAAGACCGACTCTATATTCGCCGCCCGCAGTATGGACGTCTATATCACCAAGCTCCGCAAATACCTCAGCGCCGACCCCTCACTCCAGATCATCAACGTCCACGGAGTAGGCTTCAAGCTCACACAACAGTAAAGAAATGCGTGATTGTGTGAGTTGCTGACGCACTCGAGTATTCTTGGCCGAGCCAAGCGGCAAAGCCGATAGCAATCATTCAAGAACTCAAGCAATGATACTGACTTTTTTGGGAACAGGCACCTCGCAAGGAGTGCCTGTTATCACATGTGGTTGTGAGGTCTGCACCTCGTCCGATCCACGCGACAAGCGCCTGCGTACATCTGCCTTGCTCTCCACCGACGACGGGCTGAACATCCTTTTCGACGTAGGGCCCGACTTCCGTCAGCAGATGCTCCTTCACCATATCTCACATATCGACGCAATACTCATCACCCATGCCCACCGAGATCATGTCGCCGGGCTTGACGATATACGAGCCTTCAACTATGCACAGCAAAGCGCGCTCGACATATACCTCAACACACAAGCCGCCCAAACTCTCCGTCGCGATTACCAGTATATCTTTTCTCCGCATGACTATCCCGGACTTCCCGAAGCTAACCTGCATATTGTCGACGCATCAACGTCGGACATAAGCATCCAATCATTGTCAGTCACTCCCATTGCCGCCCTTCACAAAGACCTTCCCATACTCGGCTACCGTATCGGCGACTTTGCCTACATCACCGATGCCAACCACATCCCTCCACAGGAGATGGCCAAGCTGTCTAACCTCAAGGTTTTAGTACTCAACGCATTGAGACCTCAGCACCATTGGTCGCATTTTTCCTTACCAGAAGCCCTCGAACTCATAGAGCAGATACACCCTCAGCAAGCCTATCTTACGCATATCAGCCACGAGATGGGGCTCCATGCTAAGGTTTCACTTCAGCTTCCCGAATCCGTACATCTGGCCTACGACGGCCTCACGTTGGATATTTCTTGAATGCTTGCTATTGGCTTTGCTGCTTGGCTCGGCCAAGAATGCATGAATGCGTAAGTCGCCAACGACGTACTCAAGGATTTTTTGTGTATTATATAAAAAATATTTATTATATTTGCACTTTCGTTAGATGAACGACTGAATCGATTAATCAACTAATTAACAATTATATACAATGACGAAATTTGTTTACACCTTTGGAGGTAAGACTGCTGAAGGTAAAGCTGACATGAAGAATTTGCTGGGTGGCAAGGGTGCCAACCTGGCCGAGATGTGTTTACTCGGACTTCCGGTTCCTGCCGGATTGACAATCACCACCGAGTGCTGCACCGCCTACTACGCTAACAACTGCCAACTGCCCGCAGGCCTTATGGATGAGGTTTGGGCTGGTATGAAAAATGTTGAGAACCTCATGGGTATGCGCTACGACGACCCCGAGAACCCGCTGCTCGTCAGCTGCCGTTCCGGTGCCCGCAGCTCTATGCCCGGCATGATGGATACCGTCCTTAATATTGGTCTTTCGAGCAAAACCATCCCCGGTATGCTCAAGAAGACCAACAACCCCCGTTTCGTTTATGACTCCTACCGTCGTCTCATCATGATGTATGCCGACGTGGTGATGGAGAAATCCGAGGGTATCGAGCCCGCCGACGGCAAGGGCATCCGCAAACAGCTGGACGACATGCTTGACGCTTTCAAAGAGAAGAAAGGCTACAAGAGCGACACCGACCTCACCGCCGACGACCTCAAAGGTCTGGCCGAGGATTTCAAGAAGAAGGTGAAAGAGGTGCTGGGCACCGAGTTCCCCGATGACGCCCGCGCTCAGATGGAAGGCGGCATCAAGGCCGTGTTCAAGAGCTGGAACGGTAAGAAGGCTATCAGCTACCGTCGCATCGAGGGTATTCCCGACGATTGGGGTACTGCCGTCAACGTGCAGGCTATGGTGTTCGGTAATATGGGCGACAACAGCGCCACCGGCGTTGCTTTCACCCGTAACCCCGCCACCGGCGAAAACCTCTTCTATGGCGAGTGGCTCATCAACGCCCAGGGCGAGGATGTGGTGGCCGGTATCCGTACCCCCAACCCGCTGAACGACGACACCAAGAACGAGCAGAACAAGCACATGCACTCGATGCAGGAGCTTATGCCCGAGACCTATAAGGAACTCTGCGACATCCGTCAGACTTTGGAGCACAGCTTCCATGATATGCTGGATATAGAGTTCACCATCCAGGACGGCAAGCTGTATATGCTTCAGTGCCGCGTCGGAAAACGTACCGGCGTAGCCGCTCTGACTATGGCTACCGACATGGTGAAAGAGGGTCTGATCGACGAGAAAGAGGTGGTTATGCGTGTGTCGCCCACCCAGTTGGACGAGCTTCTGCACCCCATCCTCGACGCCGCCGACGAGAAGAAGCACACCGTCATCGCCAAGGGTCTGCCCGCAGGTCCTGGTGGTTCGTACGGCCGCATAGCTCTCTCGAGCGAGAAAGCCAAAGAGTATGAGGCAGCCAAGATAAAGAACATCCTCGTTCGCGAGGAGACCAACCCCGAGGACGTCGAGGGTATGCGTGCCGCCAACGGTATCCTTACCGCTCGCGGAGGTATGACCTCCCACGCAGCTCTGGTGGCCCGCGGTTGGGGCAAATGCTGCATCGTGGGTTGCGAGGCCGTGAAGATCGACTTCGAGAGCAAGACCGTCACCATCGCCGACAAGACCTTCCACGAGGGCGACACCATCTCGCTGAACGGCACCAAGGGTTGGGTCTATGCTGAAGAGGTGAAGATGATCAACGCTACCGAGAATCCGCTCTTCCAGCAGTTCATGAAGCTGGTTGACAAATACCGCACCCTGGGTGTCCGCACCAATGCCGACAACCCGGATGACGCTCGTCGCGCCATAGCTTTCGGCGCCGAGGGTATCGGCCTGTTCCGCATCGAGCACATGTTCTATGGCGAGAACAGCGAGAAGCCTCTCGAGAAACTGCGCAACATGATTCTGGCCAACACCCTTGAGGAGCGCGTCAAAGCCCTCAACGACCTGGAGCCGGATATGAAGGAGTTTGCAAAAGCAACTCTTTATGTCATGGATGGCAAGCCTCTTACTTTCCGTCTCATGGATCCCCCACTGCATGAGTTCGTTCCGCAGACAGAAGAGAAGCAGCGTGCCGTCGCCAAAGAGCGTGGCATGAGCTACGAAGACCTGCATGCACGCGTCGAGTCGATGCACGAGGTGAACCCGATGATGGGTCTCCGAGGCGTACGTCTCGGTATCGTCTATCCCGAAATCACGGAGATGCAGTTCCGCGCTCTGTTCAGCGCCACCGCCGAGTTGATGAAGGAAGGCCACGACCCGCACCTCGAGATTATGGTTCCGCTGACCATCAACGCACTCGAGCTGAAACACCAGAAGGCTATCGCCACCAAGGTGAAGGCCGAGGTGGAGGCTAAATATGGCGTTACCATCAACTATATGTTCGGCACCATGATTGAGATCCCGCGTGCCGCGCTGGTGGCTGACAAGATTGCCGAGGTGGCCGAGTTCTTCAGCTTCGGTACCAACGACCTGACTCAGATGACCTATGGCTTCAGCCGCGACGACGTGAACGCCATCGTCCACAAATACATCGACGAGAAGATCATCCCGGCCGACCCGTTCAACACCTTCGACCAGGAGTGTGTCGGTCAGCTCGTTGAACTCGGAGTGCAGCGTGGACGCGGCACCCGCCAGAACCTCAAATGTGGCGTCTGCGGTGAGCACGGTGGTGACCCCGCTTCGGTAGAGTTCTTCTACAAGGCTGGTCTCAACTACGTCAGCTGCAGCCCGTTCCGCGTGCCTCTGGCTCGTCTTGCAGCAGCTCAGGCAGCCATCAAGGCTTCGAGATAAGAAACAGCATCAAAAGAGTGTGTTATTGTGCCTAAAGTGCAATAACACATTCTTTTTATAGCAGTTAGCAGTTAGTACACTCAAGCAATAACGCAATCAAGCATTCAAGCAAAAAATAATGGAATCCATCACCAAGATTTACAAAGACGGTTTCGGTCCGTCGAGCAGCCACACCATGGGACCGCACAAGGCGGCCACTATGTTCAAAGAGAAGAACCCCAATGCGGCCAAATTCCGCGTGACACTATACGGGTCGCTCGCCGCTACGGGTAAAGGTCACTTGACCGATCAGGCTATCATCAACGCCGCAGCGCCCATTCCGGTCGAGATAGTGTGGCGTGCCGACATCGTGCCGGAGTTCCACACCAACGGTATGCTCTATGAAGCCCTCGACTCCGACGGCAACGTAACCGACAACTGGACAATCTACAGTATCGGTGGTGGCAACCTGGCCAACGAGGAGACACAATCCGACACAAAGGAGGTGTATGAGTTCTCACATATCAGCGAGGTGCTTGACTACATTGAGAAAGAGGGGTTGAACTATTGGGAATATGTGGAGAAGTGTGAAGGTAAGGAGATATGGGACTATCTGGCACGCATGTGGCAGATAATGCAGGACACCATCGAAGAGGGATTGCATACCGATGGTGTTATTCAAGGAGGACTCAAGCTGCGCAGCAAGGCTCGTCAGTATTTCGTGCGTGCTTCCAGCTTCAAGCCGTCGTTGCAGAGCCGAGCTCTGGTGATTGCATACGCTCTCGCCACCTCTGAGCGTAACGCTACCGGAGGTCATATCGTCACGGCGCCTACATGTGGCTCGGCTGGCGTTCTGCCTGCTGTGCTTTACCACCTGAAGAAGAATCACCTCTTCTCTGAGAAATCAATTCTCAAGGCGATGGCAACCGCTGGTCTTTTCGCCAACGTCATCAAGACTCAAGCTTCCATCTCTGGTGCCGAAGTGGGTTGTCAAGGTGAGGTGGGAAGTGCCTGCGTGATGGCTGCAGTTGCTGCAAACCAGCTCTTTGGCGGTAGCCCTCAGCAGATCGAATACGCTGCTGAGATGGCTATGGAACACAATCTCGGTCTCACTTGCGACCCCATGTGTGGCCTTGTGCAGATACCTTGCATCGAGCGTAATGCAATGGCAGCACTTCGTGCTTTGGACATCAACATCTACGCCATGATGAGCGACGGCAAGCATCTTATCTCGTTCGACAAGGTGGTGCGCACCATGAACCTCACAGGCAAGGACCTTCCAAGCCTCTATAAGGAGACGGCACAAGGCGGTCTTGCCCTGTTGACCGACGAGAACGAATAGCGCGCCATGACGAGAATCCTTTTTGTGTGTCTCGGCAACATCTGCCGCAGTCAGATGGCCGAAGCCATGTTCCGCGCTATGGTGCAGGAGAGGGGAGAGACCGACCGCTACGAAATCGACTCGGCAGGCACCAGTGACGAGGAACACGGCAACCCCATCTATCCGCCAGCGCGTCAGTGTCTCCTTTCTCACGGCATCGACCCCGGCCATCATCGTGCCCGCAAGATAACCGCCGCCGACTACGACCGATTCGACTATATAATATTAATGGAAGAGGCCAATCGTAGGCAGCTGAGACGTACCATTGCCGACGATCCGGAAGGAAAAATAAGTCTGCTACTTGATTATGCTCCCGAAGCCGACCATCGCAACATAGCCGACCCTTGGTATACTGGCGACTTCGAGGCTACATACAACGACCTTGTTATCGGTCTCAAGGGTTTAATTGCAACTTTTTGAGAAGCTCTTTTCTTGTGTGGCTCAATCCGGGATTGAGTGTCTCTCGTTCCAGCAGTTCCAGCGATTGGCGCAGTTCTGCTCGCAATTCTGGATATGTTTGGCATTGCTTGTATGCGAGTTTTGCGGCCAGCGACCTCACGCCATAGGTCTCACTGGGGTCGAGTAGTTTTTCGAAGCAGAAATCGAGAAAGTCTGTACGGATTTCCTTCGCACCGAACGGTTGTCTGTCGAGCAGCACCATCATCAGGCGGCGCTTGGTGGTACTTGACGTGCGCATGGTTTCGTCAATCAGCTCCTCGTGTTTCTCTTCAAGCCATCGGTTGGCACTTTTAGGAAGATGAGTCAAAACCCACGCAGCGTTGTCCGATGTGCGCTTGTCGTCGTCAAAGAGATTTCGAAACAACGACTCAAAACGCGTCTCGTCGTCCGATGCCAAAACAGCAAGCTCTAGCACGTCGGACAGATGCAATGGTTCGGAAAGACTCTCTTTCATAACAGAAAAAAACAAAGGGTATCGCGATGTGCAATACCCTTTGCGTTTTATTATCTCTAGCAGAGTTCGTGGATCACGAGGCCTGAGCGCAGCTTTGGCTCGAACCAGGTGGTCTTCGGGGGCATGATGTTCCCGGTGTCGGCGATGTCGATGATCTGCTTCATGCTCACGGGATAGAGAGCGAAAGCGACCTTCATCTCGCCATTATCTACGCGACGTTTCAGCTCGCCGAGTCCGCGGATGCCGCCTACGAAGTCGATTCGCTTGTCAGTGCGGAGGTCCTTGATGCCGAGCACCTTGTCGAGCACGAGGTTGCTGAGGATGGTGACGTCGAGCACTCCGATGGGGTCGTTGTCGTTGTAGGTGCCGGGTTTGGCGGTCATCTTGTACCAGTGGCCGTCGAGGTACATACTGTGCTCATGCAGCTTGGCGGGTTTGTAGATCTCGGTGCCCATGTCCTGCAGGTCGTAGCTCTCGCCAACGGCGGCGATGAACTGCTCCTTCGTGAGTCCGTTGAGGTCTTTCACCACGCGGTTGTAGTCGATGACGTTCAGCTGGTTGTCGGGGAAGATGACGGTCATGAAGTAGTTGTACTCCTCCTTGCCGGTATGCTTGGGGTTCTGCTCTTTCTTCTCCTGTCCCACGAGGGCGGCGGCGGCGCTGCGGTGGTGGCCGTCGGCGATGTACATGGCGGGAACCTGCTTGTCGAAGATGTCAACCAACTCGGCGATGGTGGCTTTGTCGTCGATGACCCAGAAGCGATGGCCGAAGCCGTCTTCCTTGGCGATGAAGTCGTAGATGGGCTTCTTCGAGGTGATGCCAGCCACTATCTCGTCGATGCGGGCGATGGCGGGATATGCGAAGAACACCGGCTCGACGTTGGCGTTGGTGATGCGGACGTGTTTCATGCGGTCGTGTTTCATGCGGTCCTCTTCCTTGTCCTTGCGGGTGAGCTCGTGTTTCTTGATGACCTTGTTGACATAGTCCTCGCTGTAGGCGCAGGCCACGATGCCGTACTGCCACTTGGCGTCGGCGGCGGTGGGGTTCATGCTCTGGGCGTAGATGTAGAGTTTTTCCTCCTCATCCTTCACCAGCCATCCGAGGTCCTTGAACAGGTTGTAGTTCTTCACCACCTGCAGATACACCTCGGGCGAGTGCTCGTCGGTTCCCTTGGGCAGGTCTATCTCAGCCTTGGTCACGTGCAGCAGGCTGTAGGGGTTGCCCTCGCACTCCACGCGGGCCTCTTCGGAGTTCAGGACGTCGTAAGGACGCGAAGCCAGTTTCTCGACGATGTCGATGGGCGGGCGAAAGCCCTTGAAAGGTTTGATAATGCTCATGTTGATGTAATATCGTTTGTGTTAATGTATTTTTTTCACGTCTGCAAAGGTACAAACTTTTTGAGACATAGCGCACTTTTTGCCGATTGTGAAAATATGCGTACCTTTGCAAGCGATTTCAAAAGGGAATCGAAGCGTTATGCTGCTCTTGTGATAGAAACGTGAGAAACTTCTAAGATAAGCAAGACTGTGTAATGGTTCACGTGCAATGCGTGGGCTCTATATCACATCTTCTTATCGGGTAATTCTCACGACCTCTATCAGAGATGGCGGTGTACAGCGCCACGCTTTTTTAGGGAAAAACGCTCGACGAGGCGCGGGAGAGCGATAAAAAAGAAAGAAAATGGGATTATTTACCAAATTAAAAATCAAGCGAGAAATTCGTCATGAACTTACCAAAATGTGGGAGGAATGTAGGAGAAAAGGGAATGATGATATTATGGGACCTAAAATTTTTCCTATAAAGTCCATGGTATTAAAGGGGGAATTGATGAAAAAATACAAATACCAGTGGGATTCATCTTGTGAAGAATTATTTAGAAGCGAGATAAAACGTATACTTGGAAGCGATGTGCAAACCGTTGATAATCTTTTGGGATATCAAGGCGAACTGCTCGATGAAGTGCGGCAAATGCGGCAACGTATAAAACAACAGATGGAAGGAACTGTATTGGATGACGATCTGGCGAATGAGAGATGAATCCATTGCGGCGGATTTTCAAATCCGCCGCTACTCTTTTTATTCATTTTATCGAGAACCGTCCCACACCGCCTTTCCCTCTCAGTTGGCGGCGATTGAATCATTTTTTTGCCCAATTGATTTTGAAAATGGCCGAAATGGTTGTCGCAAGTCCCAATCAAAAAAAATAATGGCCAAAATGGTTGTCGCAAGTCCCGTTTGAAAAAAAACAATGACTAAAATGACTCTCGCCAGCCATTTTCAAAATTAAAACACGGTTTTGCAGCATTGCAATGGGCGTTTTCAAAATGGTTTGGGACTTCCGCAAGCTGAGATGCAACAAAAAAGGCCTGCACCGATGGGGTGCAAGCCTTTTGCTTTGTAAGAGCATCTATTTTTATCCTTCGTAGAACGGCATCTTGACGGTGACGGCCTTGAGGAGTTTCTCGCGGATCTTGATGTAGATCTCGGTGCCAGTCTTGGCGTATTCGGCGCAGATGAGGGCGGTGCCGATGTTCTTGCCGGTGCTGGGGCTGGGCGAGCCGCTGCGCACCTCGCCGATCTTCTTGCCTTCGGCGTTGCAGACTTCGTAGCCGTTGCGGGCGATGCCGCGGTCGATCATCTCGAAGCCGGCCACTTTGCGCTTGAAGCCGGCGGCTTTCTGGGCGAGGAGGAGCTCCTTGTTGATGAAGTTGTTGTTCTCGGCTTTCAGCTTGACGATGAAGGCCAGCGGAGCCTCGAGTGGGCTGACGGTGTCGTCCATCTCGTGACCGTAGAGGGCAAAGCCTTTCTCAAGACGCAGGGTATCGCGGCAGCCAAGACCTGCGGGCATGATGCCGAACTCCTTGCCAGCCTCGAAGACCTTGTTCCACACCTCGATGGCTTTCTCCTTGGGGATGTAGATCTCGCATCCGCCTGCTCCGGTGTAGCCGGTGGTGGAGAGGATGATGTTGGGGATGCCGGCGAAGGTGAGGATCTTGAAGGTGTAGTACTCCATATCGACGATGTTCTCGCTGGTGAGTTTCTGCATGGCCTTGAGGGCGTTGGGGCCCTGCACGGCGAGCTGTGCCCACTGCTCGCTCTCGTTCACGAAGTCTTTGCCGAGCTCCATACCCATCTTGTCGGCAATCTGGCTCATCCAGTTCCAGTCCTTGTCGATGTTGGCGGCGTTGGGCACCATGAAATACTCATCGTCATGGACGCGATAGACGAGCATGTCGTCAACCACGCCACCCTGACCGTTGGGGAGGCAGGTATATTGCACCTTGCCCACCTTGCCGTCGAAGAGGTCCTCGACGTTGTTGGTGGTGACATACTGCATGAAGTGCTTGGCGATGGGGCCTTTGGCGCGGAACTCGCCCATGTGGCTTACGTCGAACACGCCCACGTTGTTGCGCACGTTGTTGTGCTCCTCGACGAGACCTGTGTACTGGATAGGCATATTGTAGCCGGCGAACTCAGCCATCTTGGCTCCCAAGCTGATGTGTAAATCTGTGTAAGGTGTTGTTTTCATTATTGTATTGTTTAATTGTTATGATTCAAATCTGCCGTGCAAAGGTACTCAAAATAGTGGAATGTGAAACAAGTGCTCATAAAAAAAGTAGAGCGGACTCGCATCCGCTCCACTTCAAAATACATCATTGAAATAAGTAAGCACGCTTTAATGTACGTAAACAGAAAAAAAAAGTTTCATTTTTGTGTAAGAATGATTAATTCTTTTCCGAAATCTTCAGCTTAGAATCAATCCATCGCGCCAGAAAATGGACTGCGATACCGATGATGATGCCGAGCAGGGCGCCGCAGATGACGTCGCCGGGATAGTGCTTGCCGAGATAGGGACGACTGTAGCAGACAAGCAATGCCCAGAGGGTTAGTAGCGGTATGATTAATCTCGGTTCGGGATTGCGGTTTTGCGTACTGGTATCTGTAGATTTAGATTTTCGTTTCACTGCGTAGCGCATGATGAAAAAGGTGGCGATGGCCAGAACATTGGCCGCATGTGATGAAACGAATCCATACTGTCCGCCGCAGTTGGTGCGGAACATGTGGACGCCGTCGATCACATGGCAGGGGCGCAGGCGAAGAAACACATCCTTGAAGGCGAGCACTGAGATGCGGTCGCTGAGGAAGAAGCAGAGGCAACCTGCAAGGAGTATGAGCCACCAACGATGTGGTTCGTAACGCAGGGTGAGCAGCGTGAGCAGGAGAATCAAGACAACGGCCCACGACCAAGGCTGACTGGCTGTCCACATGACCCAGTCGAGGGTGGGGGTGTGGTGAGAGTTGATCCAGAGGAACAGGTCGGTGTCCCACGCCAAGAGCTGGTCGATCATTGGGCTGGTTTGTTAATCAACGCAAAGATTCGGTCTTTGAGTTCTTGTATATGGAGGCCGCTGACCGAGCTGATGAAGATACACTCGACATCATCGGGCAGGTGTGATTTCAGCTGCTCCATCATGGTATCGTCGAGCATATCGCATTTGGTGATGGCGAGCAGACGCTGTTTGTCGAGCAACTCGGGGCTATAGGTCTGTAGCTCGCTGAGAAGAATCTCGTATTCTTTCTTGATATCGAGCTGTTCGCAGCTGACCATGAACAACAATATCGAGTTGCGCTCGATATGTCGTAGAAATCGCAGACCCAGACCTTTACCTTGACTGGCACCTTCTATGATTCCTGGTATGTCGGCAATGCAGAACGACTGGTCGTCGCGATATTTGACGATGCCAAGGTTGGGCACGAGGGTGGTGAAGGGATAGTCGGCGATTTCAGGTCGGGCGGCGGAGACAGCGCTGAGGAACGTAGATTTTCCGGCATTGGGGAATCCCACCAATCCGACGTCGGCGAGCATCTTCAGCTCAATGATGATGGTGCGCTCAACGGCAGGTTCGCCAGGTTGTGCGTAACGTGGGGTTTGGTTTGTGGCCGACTTGAAGTGGTCGTTGCCTAAACCGCCGCGTCCACCACGTGCGATGATGAGCTGCTCGCCGTCTTCGGTCACCTCGCCGATGACTTCACCTGTATCGGCATCGCGGCAGACACAACCGAGCGGCACGTCGAGTATCTGGTCGGCACCTTGTCGTCCGGTACATAGATTCTCGCCGCCGTTCTGTCCATCTTCGGCGAAGACGTGCTTGGTGTATTTGAGGTGCAGGAGAGTCCATCGTTGTGTGTTGCCACGCAGGATGACATGACCGCCACGACCTCCATCGCCGCCGTCAGGACCTGCTTTGGCGTTGTATTTCACACGCAGCAGGTGAGCCGAGCCGGCTCCGCCCTTTCCAGAGCGGACATACACTTTGACGTAATCGACGAAATTGGAGTTCATCCTATAGCTTTGGCTATGTTGGAAGCGATGTCTTCTATCTTGCCGAGCCCGTTGATGGGTATCAGCTTGTTCTGTCTCTGATAATAGTCGGCGACGGGCTTGGTTTGGCGTTCGTATTCTTCAAGTCGATGTTTGATTGTCTGCTCGTTGTCATCGCTGCGACCGCTGGTCTTTGCGCGTTCGAGCATGCGGCGTATGAGTTCCTCGCGAGGTACATCGAGTGACACCATGCAGGTGATTTCGCGGCTGTGCTTCTTCATGAGGTTATCAAGAGTTTCGGCCTGCTTCACGTTGCGAGGGAATCCGTCGAAGAGCATACCGCGGTCGCTCTTTGCTATGGCGTTGTCGATCATCTCGACCACGATGTCGTCGCTCACCAGCGAGCCAGAATCCATAATGCTCTTGATACGTTTTCCGAGTTCGGTTTGGTCGGCTATCTCTTTACGGAGGAGGTCTCCGGTAGAGATGTGGTTGAGGTTGTATTTCTTAACAAGAAATTCTGACTGAGTGCCTTTGCCAGCGCCAGGTGCGCCGAATATGACGATGTTTTTCATTGGAGTTATTTCGATTTATCGTTATATAGTGATAACGTTATTGGGTTACTGCTAATTAATTCACCGACAGGATTTCTACGTCGAAGACGAGGGTTGCATAGGGAGGAATCATCTCGCCGGCACCTTTGGCACCGTAGGCAAGGTTGGCGGGGATGATGAGTTTAGCTTTTGAACCCTGAGCAAGACCCATCAGGCCGTCGTCCCATCCTTTGATGAGGTTGGCCTGTCCAACTACAAATTCAAGTGCGTCATGTTGCTCGAGGCCGTTCTGTTGGGCGAGTTCTTTGTTCGATGAGTCGAAGATAGTGCCGTTGAGCAGATATCCGGTATAGTCGACGCTGATATGGCGGCCCACTTCAACCTTCGGGCCGTTGCCTTTCTTCGATACGATGACGTAGAGACCTTCTTCGTTAGGAGTAGCGGTGATGTTATTGTCAGTGAGATATGTCTCGAGAGCTTTTGCCTGTTCTTCCTGAGCGGCTTCCATTGCTTTTTCAAACTCTTTCTTGGCAGCTTTCATCTCTTCGGCTGATTTGACCGACTGGAGGTTAATCTCGTAGTAGAGTTTCATGCCTTTGCCGTTCTTGTATGAAGCGGGCATCTGGTTGGGTTGCAGCTGTGCAGCCATCTTGTCGGCATCAACGGCAAATACAGCCTTGTCGCCTTCATGCATGAGGAGCAGGCCTTCGGTCAGGTCTCCGTCGAACATGCTTTTGTCGCTCACCACAAGCAGATTGCCGGGGTCTCCGACGTTAGAGAAGAGGGTGTCGTTTTCGAGACGCAGGAGCATCTCACCGATGAGCAGATCGCCTTTAGCCACCTGACGGCCTTCAGCGTTCTGGGTGTCGAAACGATAGTGAAGTCCGCTTTCGGTGCGGGTGAAGCCTTCGATTTCGGATTTAGGACCACGATGGCAGGAAACGAACAATGAAGCGCATAGAAGAGCGCATGCTACGGTAAGGAGAGATTTTTTCATATCTTGATATTGTTTGATTCGTTGATAGTTTGTTTTATTTAGTCGACGGCTACCACTTCAACGTCGAATACGAGCGGAGAGTAGGGTGGTATCTCGTTGCCGGCACCTGAAGGCCCGTAGGCGAGGTTCGACGGGATGATGAGGGTGGCTTTGCTGCCCTTGTTCAATCCCACAAGACCTTCATCCCATCCAGGGATGACCATACGCTGTCCAAGGGTGAAGGCAAACGGTTGGAAGTGTCCACCTTGGCGTCCGGCTTCTTTGGCTACGCTTTCGATGTTTGTATCGAACAGCTTGCCGTTGAGCAGACGTCCGGCATAGAAGACGCTGACTTTGCTGCCTGCAACGGCTTTCTTTCCAGTGCCTTTCTTGTTGACTATCACGTAGAGACCACTCTCGTTGGGCTTGACAGTTATGTTTTTTTCTGCTACATATTTAGCGATGATGTCAGCCTCTTCCGATTGTTTTTTCGACATCTCGGCCATATAGTCGGATTCGCGTTTGGCTATGTCCTCTTTGGTGAGGATATGAGTGAGGTGGACGTCATAGAATACGCGCATGTTCTGGTTGGGGAGGTATCCTTTGGGCATCTGAGAGGGTTCGAGGAACATGGCTACCGAGTCGGCGGAGATGCCGAATATGGCGTGATCGCCCTCATGCATCATGAGAAAAGCCTCGTTGTGGCCACCCTGGAACCAGTCATCTTCGACGCGAGTGAATACGTCGGGATGTCCGATGTTGTTGAAGAGAGTGTCTCCTTCAAAGTAGATAACCATCTCTCCTTCGAGGAGATCGTCCATCTGTACGATTTTAGCCTCCTTGTTTTCTTCGATAAATTTGTACATCAAACCGCTTTCAGCGGTGTAGAAACCGTTCTCGTCAGGTTTTGGACCACGATGGCAAGATGTCGCGATGAGACAGCATGCTGCTGCCAAAGTAAGAATCAGGTAATTCTTTTTCATATTTTTATATTTTCTGTTTCTCTTTGAAAGGTCGTGCGATAGAGACTGCAAAGATACAAAGAAAAATCAAGATATATAGATAAAAAAGATTATAAAGAGAATGGTGGAATTCTCTGTTGTGTTAACGCGTTAAAGTGTTAGTTGGTGTTTTAATGAAATGGACAATCGATTTGTGTCAATCGTTTCTATCAAAACAAGACGAGAACCTAAAATGACGCATGGTGTTTTGAGAAGTGTTGTGCGCAGGATTTGAGGCCTTCGCATGGGGGGGATTTTGGGTGGGCAAGTGTTAGAGAGTCCTCATAGCACCACTCGTCTTAGGTCGAGTGCGTTCATTGCGTTGCTTCTCATGCCGCTCACATTTGGCTGTGTGAAATGTACCACTTGGTCGTAGTATAACACCACTACTGGCGCTTCCTCCATCACCAGACGGTCCATCTCTTTATACATCTCTATTCTTCGCTCGGGGTCGGTCTCTCGTTTGGATTTTTCATAGAGTAGGTCGAACTGCCGGTTTGAGAAATGGGTGTAGTTTGGCCCTGAAGGACAGAAGTTGGCTGTGTAAAACAACGACAGATAGTTCTCGGCATCGGCATAGTCGGCTATCCAGCTGCCTCTGAACCATTCGCTCTTGCCTTGTGCTATCTGCTCTCGCAATGCAGCTGGCTGGTTCACTTCAATCTTCACGTCGATACCCAGCACCCCCAGCTGCTGCTGTATGTATTTGCATAGGTCGGCATAGGTGGCTGTGGTGGAGAGATGTAAGGATGGAAGCCCTTTCCCTCCGGGATAACCGGCTTCTGCCAGCAGCTTGCGCGATTTCTCTGGGTCGTACTCATAGCCTTGAGAGCCGTTGTCGTATCCTGGCAATCCATAGGGGATGAACCCTTGACATCCTGGTCTTCCTATGTTGTTGCGCATGTATTTCATCATCTTACGACGGTCGAAGCCATAGTTTATGGCTTGTCGAATGCGTTTGTCTTTCAGTGGATTGTCTTTGCCATCCATCAAGAATCCAAGATATTCGGTATTGAGGAAGGGCATACTTTCCATTTTGATGCGGTCTTTGTATTTGGGTCTCAGTTGTCCGGTCGAGGTGAGCAGTTCATCTTTATAAGATGGAGCGATGGAGTTCATGAAATCGAGGTTCCCTTTCACAAATTCCAGGAAGGCCGTCTGCTTGTCGACGATGAATGTGATCGCTATTGCGTCGAGATAGGGTAGGGGATGCCCTTCTTCGTCTTTTTCGAAATAGAGATCGTTGCGACGCAAAACCAGTTTTACACCTTCTTTCCACATCTGCATCTTGAACGGACCTGTGCCGCACGGATGTTTGCGGAAGTCGTCGCCCCAATAATCCACCACCTCTTGCGGCACCACCGAGCAGTAAGCCATCGAGAGCAGGCCCAGGAAGGGGGCAAAGGGTTGCTTGAGCCGTATGATGAAAGTGGTGTCGTCAGTTGCCTGAAAGCCATAGGTGGTGTCTACCTCGTTGAAAATCCAGAGCCCGGGTGATGCAACTTTGGGGTCGAGAATACGAGACAAACTGTATACAAAGTCGGATGCCACAACCTTGCGGGTGGAATCGGGATTGTCGAAGAGGCTGTTCTTATGGAAAAAGACGTCGTTCCTTAAGATGAAGGTGTAGGTAAGCCCGTCGTCCGAAATCGTCCAGCTTTTGGCGATACAAGGTTGAGGTTGTAGGTTTGTGTCAAGCTGTATAAGTCCGTTGTACAACTGTGAGCAACCCCAGATGAGAGCCTGATCTTTGGCGTAGGCAGGATCGAGGGTGGCGATTCCTGCCGACTCGTTATAGCGGAAGATCATCCTATCCGAGTTGTCGGGCACTCGGCAGGAGGCGGTCAGCAATGTGACAGCAACTAAGGTCAGGATGTGAGAGCGGATGTTCATTTTTGTAACAGCTTTTTTGCCACGCGTCGAGCTTCGCGTTTAATCAGATCTTCGTCTTCCACCTGCCGGTTCTGCATAAGCGGTTGTCCATTGCAGATAACCGTCACTATGGCTTCGCTGTGAGAGGAGTATATATAGTTGGAGAGGGTGTCGTTGTTTGGTATGAATCCTATGTTGTCGAGGTCGATGAGCAGTAGATCTGCAACGGCGCCCGCTTCAACCTTTCCGGCGTTGATGCCGGCAAAGCGGAATCCGTTGAGGGAAGCTACTTTCAATGCCTCTTTCGCTGGCATTGTTGTCGGGTCGCCTCGCCATCCTTTCTGTAGTAGCGCCATCGTCTTGGTGGCTTCGAGCATATCGAGGTTGTTGCTCGACGAGCATCCGTCGGTGCCGAGGGTGACGTTCACGCCAGCGTCCCGCAGTTCTTGATACATGAATTTATAGCCCGAACCCAGTTTGAGGTTCGAATTGGGATTGTGCACCACCGAAGCATGATGATCTCCGAGAAGTTTTATTTCTTCTTCTTCGAGATGCAGCGAATGGGCGCCGATAAAGCGAGAACTCATCTTATCCAGAATGCCGAGTTTGGCGAGCCTGGTATAAGGTCTCATCCCATATTGTTTCATCGAGTTGGCAACCTCCGATTCTGTTTCGGACATGTGGATATGGTAGTGCAGGTTGCGCTCGGCTGCGAAGTCGGCCAGCCATACGAGAGTATCGCCCGAGACGGTATAGGGAGCGTGTGGAGCTACGACGGGGATGATTGAAGATTGAGTGCTTGAATGCCCGAGGTTGTTGTACCATTCGGAGATGTCTTTCTTCATCTTCTCGGCGGTTTCTGGATTGAAGAAGTCGAATCCGGTGAAGCCTATCATGGCTCTGATGCCTGAGTCGGCGACTGCGCGTGAGGCGGCATCTGTGAAGAAATACATGTCGTTGAAGAGCGTTGTTCCGCTCTTTATCATCTCGAGGCAAGCCAGACGGGTGCCCCAGTATATGATATCTTCGTCGAGATTGCGCTCGGCGGGCCATATCCACTCGTTGAGCCATTCTTCGAGGGGATGGTCGTCGCCATAACCTCGGAAGAGGGTCATCGCCGCATGGGTGTGCATGTTGGCGAAGGTGGGGAGTACTGCCTTACCCTTACCCTTACCGTCGATAACAGTTAGATTGTCCTTTTTGTTGGGGCTTACACCAGAAACCGGCATCGACAAATTCTTGCCAATGCCGGTTATCGTGTCGTTTTCAATCAGTATGGATGTTGTCTCGCCGTTGAGAAGTACATCCTTTATGAAAATCGCCATAGTTTTTTATTGCACCATGATAAGTATGTCGTTCTGCTGACCTTTGATGACGCCGCCACGGATGTCGAACTTCTGTTCTTCGCCCTCTTTCACGACGAGGCGCAGTACGCCTTTCTTGAGTGCGGAGATGATAGGGGCGTGGTTCTCCATAAGTTCAAACAGACCGTTGGTGCCAGGCAGCTGCACGAGCTTGGCCGGTCCCTCGTAGAGGGTGCTGTCGGGTTTTATGATTCGTACGTTCATCTTTCTTGATTGTGTTATTTTATAAATGTGTTAATGTGAAAGTAGAACTTGTACAGTCACATTAACACATTGGCACATTAACGCTTATTTCGAAGTCTCGGCCAGAATCTTTTCGCCCTTCTCGATGGCCTCTTCGATGGTACCCACGAGCAGGAAGGCCTGTTCTGGCAGGTAGTCCACCTCTCCGTCGAGAATCATGCCGAAGCCCTTGATAGTGTCTTCGATGTTGACGAACTTACCCTGCAAGCCGGTGAAGGCCTCTGCCACGAAGAACGGCTGTGAGAGGAAACGCTGGATACGGCGAGCACGCGACACAACCAGTTTGTCCTGTTCGCCGAGTTCCTCCATACCGAGGATGGCGATGATGTCCTGCAGCTCGTTGTAGCGTTGCAGTATCTGTTTCACGCGCTGGGCAGTGTTGTAGTGGAGGTCTCCGACAACCTGCGGAGAGAGGATACGCGATGTGGAATCGAGCGGGTCGACAGCGGGATAGATACCCAGCTCAGCGATCTTACGGCTCAACACCGTCTGGGCATCCAAGTGTGCAAAAGTCGTGGCGGGAGCGGGGTCGGTCAAGTCGTCGGCAGGCACATAGACAGCCTGCACCGAGGTGATGGAACCGCGTTTTGTGGAGGTGATACGCTCCTGCATGAGACCCATCTCGGTGGCCAGGGTGGGCTGATAACCCACAGCACTCGGCATACGGCCCAGCAGAGCCGACACCTCTGAACCTGCCTGGGTGAAACGGAAGATGTTGTCGATGAAGAGGAGGATATCGCGTCCGCCGGTCTTCTCGTCGCCGTCGCGGAAGTATTCAGCCAAAGTAAGTCCAGCTAATGCCACACGTGCACGTGCACCGGGGGTCTCGTTCATCTGACCGAAGACCATGGTGCATTTCGAGTCTTTCAAAGCGGCCTTGTCAACCTTCGAGAGGTCCCAACCGCCTTCTTCCATGCTCTTGTTGAACTCCTCGCCGTATTTGATAACGCCAGCCTCGATCATCTCGCGCAGCAGGTCGTTACCCTCACGGGTACGCTCTCCAACGCCGGTGAACACCGACATGCCGGAGTATTTCTTTGCGATATTGTTGATAAGCTCCTGGATAAGCACTGTCTTACCCACGCCGGCACCGCCGAAGAGACCGATCTTACCACCCTTCAGGAACGGCTGGATGAGGTCGATAACCTTGATACCGGTATAGAGCACTTCCTGTGAGGTCGAGAGTTGCTCGAACTTAGGCGGCTCGCGGTGGATTGAGTAGCGCTTCTCGCACACGGGAGCGGGCATACCGTCGATGGTCTGTCCGATAACATTAAACAAACGTCCATTGATGTCTTCTCCGACAGGCATCGAGATGGGGCCGCCGAGCGACACAACCTCCATGCCGCGATCCAAACCGTCGGTCGAGTCCATGGCGATGGTACGCATGGTGTTCTCTCCGATATCCTGCTGGCACTCGAGCACGATCTCTGTGCCGTTCGGACGCTTCACGGTGAGGGCGTCGTAGATGTCAGGTAATTGTACGTCGTCGGGGAAGGTCACGTCGACAACAGCTCCGATAATCTGGCTGATTTTTCCTTTTACTAAGTTTTCCATGTATGATTGTTTAATGTGTTAAAAACATTTGAAGATTACGAAGTGCAAAGATACAAATCTTTTTTTATAAAACCACACAAAATGTTTAATTTTTTTAACAAAGTGCGAAAAAAACAAAATAAAAAGTTTCCACCCCGCCTCCCATCTACCTCCTATCTACCTCCCATTAAGTTCCCATCTGACTCCCCCTCTCCGCAAGAGATGGGCCCTGGTGAGTGATCTTCGATTGACGATGCAAAATTACGACATTGCCATTGCGGTTTACGAATGGAAAACAAGTTTTTTTGTAAAACGTTAATTATCGTGTGATTATACATTGATGAGTGTCAAAGTGTCAAGTGTCAAAGTGTCATTTTTGTTTTTCAAATGTCAAACTCGTCACTATAATATAAAATATATTTTATATTATAGTGGCCAAAATGACACATCCAAAATTGAAAATGACACTTGACACTTTGACACTTTGACACGCTTTTTTTTGCCAAAAGCCAAAATTCAAAAAAATCATCATTTATTCGTAGACCGCAATGGAATGGTTGTACCTTTGCATCGTCAATCAACCCCCAACTCGCCTCCCGCCTATCACCAGTCTATCACTTCATAATTCAAAATTCAACTTTCATAATTAACCTTCCCTTCGCACTAACTCCGCACAACCTCCGCATAACCTCCGCATAACCTCCGCATAAATCCGGGAATTCCGTAATATCCGGAGCATCCGTTCCAACCATCCCACCTATAGCAACTATATCCCCCTATAGTAGCTATCATCTCCCTATCACTTGCCGGATAGGGATGAAAAGAGTGAATTGTGAAAAGTGACTTACAGCTCCGCCAGCCCGTCAACAGCCGGCTTGTATGCGGGATCTATCTCCAAGGCGCTGTTGTAGTTGATTCGGGCGTTGGTCTTGTCGCCTTTCAGGGCGTAGGCCCAGCCTCGGTTGGCGAGGGCTTCCACAAAGCGGCTGTCGCACTCGATGGCACGGTTGAAATATTCGATGGCCTTGTCATAGTCGCCATAGTGGAAACATTCGATATAGCCTAAGTTATGCCACGCATCCTTGTGCGCCGGATTGATCTCGGTGATGCGGCTGTACAGTTCTTCGGCTTCGTCCATGCGGTTGTGCTCCTGGAAATACATCGCCAAGCCGTAGATGGCCTGGGTGTTGTTGGGTTCCAGCTTGATGGCGGTGGTGAGATATTCCACAGCGAGGGCGCTTCCGTGGTTGGCGTACATGAATCCCAGCTCTTCGTAGGCAGGTTCGTATTCGGGATAGAGGTCTATCACCTTGCGGAAGTAGAAGGCGGCTTTGGCTGTGTCTTCGGTCTCCTTGTAGATGAACCCTTTCATGAAGAGGGCTGTCTGGTTGTTGGGGTCGTCGGCAGTCACCTTGCTCAGGTGCTCCATCGCGCGGTCGTAGTCCTTGCTGTAGAAGGCTATCTCGCCGAGCTTCATATAGCCTTCCTTGTTTTTGGGGTCGAGGTGGACGACCTGCTCGAAGGACTTGTAGCTGTGCTCCATGTCGCCGAGACGGAAGTAGGTGTCGCCTATTAGGGCGTGGTATTCTTTCTTGTCGGGTTTGATCTCGATGGCTTTGGTCAAGTCGACGATGGCGTCGTTGTAACGCTCGAGGTTGACATATATGCCGGCGCGGTCGTAAAGCAGTTCTGCGTCCTTCGGGCTCTTCTTGAGCCGTATGTTGATTATCTCCAGCTTTTCCTCATCGCTCATGTTCTCCGTTGACTTCTCGTTGTGGCAGGCCGTCATGCACATGGTCAGAACGACGGCCATCATTGCGCTCAGGATTCTTTGTTTCATGTTCTATTTCTCTATTATTTTGTCCACCGCTTGGCGGAATTCTTTGATTTCTTGCAGGCGAAGCATCGCTCTGGCTGCACTTTCGCTGATGGGCAGGCTCTTGTATACCAAGCACCAGTACTCCTTCATCTTGCGCAGTCGCGGAGTTTCGTGAGGGAATTGTCTTTCGATGGCATCGTAGAGTGTGCTTACGAAACGGTGTGTCATCTGAGTGTAGTCTCCCTCTATGCCTTTTATTTTTAGCGGCAATGTGGGGTCGTACAATATACCGCGTCCAATCATGATGCCGGCGAGCGGCTGGTTACTGACTGCCGCCCACTGACTACTGACTGCTGACAACTGACCTGTGGTTGTGATGTCGCCGTTATAGATGAAGGGGGCTTTGAGCATCGCGGCAGCCCTCATAACCCGCTCTCTGTCGACCGAACCGCCATACTGCTGCTTGCCTGTGCGCCCATGGATGGTGACGCTCGCCAGCGGGTAGTCGTTCAGGATGGGTATGATGTCGAAGATCTCGTCTGGCGAGCGGTGTCCGAGCCGCATCTTCACGCTGAGTCGTGCTTTGATGCGTGGCACCACATAGTCAAGTACAGTGCGGATTTCGTCGGGGTAGGGGAGGATGCCGCTCCCGCGGTGTTTGGCTGCGATGCGGCGCATGGGGCATCCGATATTCCAGTTGACCTCAGCATAACCCAGGTCGGCCATACAGTCGGCCATACGCACAAACTCTTCCAGCTCGTGACCGAGAATCTGTGGTATGACGGGGATGCTGCCTTCGTTGGCTTCCGGCAGTATGTCTTCCAGCTGCTCACGTCCACCGCAGTTGCCGTGTGTGAGCGAAACGAAAGGTGCCACGCTGCTGTCGAGGGCACCTGGGAAACACTGGTTGTAGGCCCGACGGAACATCAGTTCGGTCAACCCCTGCATTGGAGCGAGTATCAGCATGATGCGCTCCTCTCTGCTCTTTTCTGTATGACGAAGGTCTTAAGCTGCTTGGTGAGGGCGGTGCCCACTTTGTTTACCGGATTGAAGAAGACAGATCCTTCGCGGACATCTTTGGTTATGACATGTCCGTTGGGGTCAGCCATCAGGATGAAGCTGGTCAGAACGCTGAGGATACAGACACATTTCAACATACCCAGAACAGCACCCAGCAGTTTATTGAGGAGTCCTACTTTAACAAGTTTGACAAGGTTTTCGGCACATTTGCCCAAGAAGAAGGCTCCGACCACCACTGCCACGAAGATGACGAGGAACGCCACCAGCACCGAGACTTCTCCTTTGATTCCGATAAATCCAGAAACGGTCTTTGCCAGATGGATGGCCAGATAGCAGCCAGCCACTATGCCGATGAGCATGGCGAGCTCGAAGATGATGCCACGCTTAAATCCCTTGTAGATACACCAGCAGAGTGGGATGGCCAGGATTATGTCGAGAAAATTCACTTGACCTCGAGGAGCATTATGTCAATCACGATGGGGGTGTAGGGAGGCAGTATGCCGGCGCCCACCTGAGAGCCGTAAGCCATGCTGGAGGGGATGACGAGGGTCAGTTCGCTTCCAGCTTTCTTGCCTTCCAGTCCTTTGTTCCACCCTTCGATGAGAGCGAGCTCGCCCACCTTGTATGACAGAGGTTCGAAAACACGGCCGTCGGTGGCTATTCCGCCGTCGGAAGCCATGGTGTCGATGCTGGTGTCAAAGAGGGTGCCGTCGAGAGTGCGACATACGAAGTCGGCCTTCACCTTTCGCCCTTTTTTCACGGCTTTGCCGTTGCCGGCTTTGCGCACGACCACGTAGATACCGTCGTCGGTACGTTGCCATTTGGCTGGATGCTCGTTGATATAACGTTCGATGACAGATGGCTCTTCGGCTTTACGTTGAGCCATCTCGGCGAGGTAGAGCTCCTGCTCGGAAGCCAGGTCAGCGGGTGTCATCACGTCGTCAACCTTCACAGTGTAGAAGAAACGCATGCCTTTGCCTTTGACGTAGGATTTGGGCATCTGTTTGTCATCGAGGAACTTCGCCAGCTCGTCAGCGAGGATGCCGAAGACAGCTACATCGCCCCTGTGCATCATCACCAATGCATCTGAGAGGTCACCGAGGAAAGCGCGTTCGCCCACCTGAATTATACGCTGGGGATTGCCGGCGTTGCTTATGATGGTGTCACCTTCGAAGGTGAGGGTCATCTCGCCCACAAGCACATCGCCGCGGTGCACACTCTGTGCCGCTGGATTAGATTTCTCAAAACGGTACATAAGTCCGCTTTCAGTGATGTTGAACGGACGTTCCTGCTGTCCTTGAGCCCATAGGCTCCAGCCGAGCCCCAAAGCAAGTATCGTTGCAAATAATCTCTTCATCGATTCGAAATTCAAAATTTTTGGCCGAGCCAAGCGGCAAAGCCGATAACAACATTCAAAATTCAGAATTAGTTTCCCAGTGCTGCCAGCTGAGCTTTGAGAGCTTCAATTTTCTGTTCGGCGTCGGCTTTCTTCTGGCGTTCTACGTTCACCACCTTCTCGGGTGCTCCGTTGACGAATTTCTCGTTTGAGAGTTTCTTCATCACGCTGTTGAGGAACCCTTCCATGTATTTCAGGTCAGCTTCCAGCTTCTCGCGTTCGGCGGCTACGTCAATATTTTGAGACATCGGGATGTAGTACTCAGTGGTGCCGACCATGAACGAAGTGGTGCCTTCCATCTTCTCTGAAGTGCTTTCAATCTTGCCCACGTTGGCCAACTTCTTTATCAGGCCGTTGAAGCGGCTGGCGTGCTCGCCACGCACGTAGAGGTCAAGAGTCTCCTTCGGTGAAAGTCCTTTGGTGTTGCGTGTGCCGCGTACTCCAGCAATCACTTCCTGGGTGTTGGCGAAGTCGTCGAGCATACGCTGGTCGTAGAACACGCTCTGTGGCATGTGCTGCAGCATGATGGTGGCGCTTTCGCAACGCTCTTTCAGCGTGTGCCATATCTCTTCAGTGACGAATGGCATGAATGGATGCAGTATGCACATCAGTCGTTCGAATATGCCCAGCGTCGCCATATAGGTTTCGCGGTCGATGGGAGATCCGTATGCGGGCTTGACCATCTCCAGGTACCAGGAGCAGAAGTCGTCCCACACCAGTTTGTAACTCTTCATCAGAGCTTCGCTAAGACGGTAGTGCTGGAAGTCGTACTCGATGCCTTCGAGCACGCAGGCCATGCGCTGTTCCATCCACTGCACGCTGGCTTCGTTGTCGGCATTCTGCTTCAGCTCGTCGCTTACCTCCCATCCTTTGACCAGACGCAGTGCGTTCCAGATCTTGTTGGAGAAGTTGCGTCCCTGCTCACAGATGCTTTCGTCGAAAGGCAGGTCGTTGCCAGCGGGAGCGGTGAGAAGCATGCCCATACGCACGCCGTCAGCACCGTATTTGTCAATAAGCTCAATGGGGTCGGGCGAGTTGCCGAGACTCTTGCTCATCTTGCGTCCCAGCTTGTCGCGTACGATGCCGGTGAAGTAGACATGCTTGAACGGTACCTCTTTGCGGTATTCCTCGCCGGCCATAATCATACGTGCTACCCAGAAGAAGATGATGTCGGGAGCGGTGATGAGGTCGTCGGTGGAAAGTGATATAGGCCAGAGCCAGCTGCTGAACCAAGTGTCGAGCACATCTTCGTCTTGGCGCAGCTTCGACATATCGTTCACTCCGTATTTTTCCTGAGCCAGTTTCAGCGCCTCTTCGTCGTTCACCGCCACTATGGTCTCAGTCTTTCCGTTCACATCCACATAGTATGCGGGTATTCTCTGTCCCCACCACAGCTGGCGGCTGATGCACCAGTCTTTGATGTTCTCCAGCCAGTGACGGTAGATGTTCTTGAATTTCTCGGGGTGGAACTGGATGGTGTCGTCTTCGACCACCTCGAGGGCTTTCTTGGCGATGTCGCTCATCTTCATGAACCACTGGGCAGAGAGTTTGGGTTCGATGACGGCGTCGGTACGCTCTGAATGACCAACCTTGTTGGTGTAGTCCTCGATCTTCTCAATCAAGCCAGCCTCCTCAAGGTCTTTCACAATCTGCTTGCGGCAGGCGAAACGATCCATGCCGGCATACTTGCCACCATGTTCGTTGAGCGTGCCGTTGTCGTTGAAGATGTCTATCGACTCGAGGCTGTATTTCATGCCCAGGTTGTAGTCGTTGATGTCGTGGGCGGGGGTGATCTTCAGTGCGCCGGTACCGAACTCGCGGTCGACATACTCGTCCATGATGATTGGCACCACGCGTCCTACGCCTGGTACTATCACTTTCTTGCCTTTGAGCCACTGGTAGCGCTCGTCCTCAGGATGGACACACACGGCGGTGTCGCCCATGATGGTCTCGGGACGAGTGGTGGCGACTACGATGTAGCGGTCTTCGCCCTCAACAAAATATTTCAGGTAGAACAGCTTTCCGTGACTCTCTTTGTATATCACCTCCTCGTCGCTGACGGCGGTGAGAGCCTTCGGATCCCAGTTCACCATGCGCACGCCGCGGTAAATGAGTCCTTTGTTGTAGAGGTCGCAGAACACTCGTATCACGCTCTCATAGCGTATGGGGTCCATGGTGAAGGCGGTGCGGTCCCAGTCGCAGCTGGCTCCCAGCTTGCGCAGCTGTTTCAAGATGGTGCCACCGTGTTCTTCTTTCCATTCCCACGCATACTTCATAAACTCATCGCGGCCAATGTCGCGCTTGTCGATGCCACGCTCTTTCAGCATATTCACCACCTTGGCTTCGGTGGCGATGGATGCGTGGTCGGTGCCAGGCACCCAGCAGGCGTTCTTGCCCATCATGCGGGCGCGACGCACCAAGACATCCTGAATGGTGTTGTTCAGCATGTGACCCATGTGCAATACTCCCGTCACATTTGGAGGTGGTATCACAACGGTATAAGGACGACGGTTGTCGGGTTCCGAATGAAAGATTTTCTTCTCCAGCCAAAAGGAGTACCATTTTTCTTCAACGGCAGCCGGATTGTATCTCGACGCTATTTCCATGAATCTCAGTAGTTAAATAATTATTAATACATAATAAACCGATGCAAAGTTACGAAAAAAAATATTACCTGTTTTTATAAAATAAGACAACCAACATTTTTTTCTGTATCAAATATTTTTTGTACCTTTGCGATTATCATTAATCTTTGTTTAATACCTAACAAATTAAAAAACATGAATATAGATTGGCAAAACCTCCCGTTTGGTTATGTAAAAACGGATTACAACGTACGCTGCTGGTATCGTAACGGCGCATGGGGTGAAGTGGAAGTATCTTCATCCGAACATATAGAGATGCACATGGCAGCTTCCAGCCTCCACTATGGCCAGGAAGCTTTCGAAGGATTGAAAGCCTATCGTTGTAAAGACGGAAAGATCCGCATCTTCCGTCCCGAAGCCAACGCTGAGCGTCTGCAGAGCACCTGCCGCGGTATCATGATGCCTGAACTCTCGACAGAGAAATTCGTCGAGATGTGCAAAAAGGTGGTGAAGCTTAACGAGCGTTTCATCCCGCCTTACGGCACCGGTGCAAGCCTCTACCTCCGTCCGCTGCTTATCGGTACCGGTATCACCGTGGGTGTGAAACCTGCCGACGAGTATCTCTTCATGATCTTCGTAACACCCGTGGGACCTTACTTCAAGGGCGGTTTCAAGGCCAACCCCTACGTTATCACTCGCAAATACGACCGTTCGGCTCCTCTCGGAACCGGTGTTTACAAGGTCGGCGGCAACTACGCTGCTTCCCTCCGTGCACACGTTGAGGCTTGCCACGGTGGCGAATATGCATGCGAGTTCTATCTCGATGCAAAGGAGAAGAAGTATGTTGACGAAGCTGGTGCTGCCAACTTCTTCGGCATAAAGGACGGTGTCTATGTGACTCCGAAGTCAACCTCCATCCTTCCTTCTATCACCAACAAGAGCCTTATGCAGCTTGCTGAGGATATGGGCATGAAGGTTGAGCGTCGTCCTATCGACGTTGAGGAGCTTGCTACCTTCCAGGAAGCAGGTGCTTGCGGTACTGCCGCCGTCATCAGCCCCATCGAGCGTCTTGACGACCCCGAGACGGGCAAGTCCTACAACTTCGGCAAAGAGCCCGGTCCTATCAGCACCAAGCTCTATCATGCCCTCCGCGCCATCCAGCTCGGCGAAGCCGAAGACAAGCATGGCTGGAACACCGTGATGGATTAATCCATCTGCGGCCACATAAACAAGAAGCGCCCCGTGCCGTCGGCACGGGGCGCTCTCTTTGTATTGCCACCGAAAAGGTTTAGTAGCTCCAACTTCTATAATAACAGGGGCCGCTGTAGTTTACGCTGACATTCGCCTGTATGGGGTTGCCCTCTGCGTTAGTTCCGGGAACGTTTTCCTGCGAGGCCTCAAGCGTTAGGCTATTGTTGCTGTTGCGCGTGAAGTGTATTTCGTTGCTGAACACGTATCCCTTATAGGGGTTGGCAAGTTCAACCGTAAGATAAACATTGCCGTTGTCATCCGATATGTAATCGCCCGAAACCGCATTCGTATTGTCGAATTGCAAGGTGACGCGTACTCCCTGATAGGAGTTTGCGTTCGGGGCATACTCTGTGTACAGGTTCACGACGGAGTTCCTCTCTTCGCCGTAGGCATAGTCTTGAAGCTGTACAACATTGATGGCGTATTCCACACCGTCTATGGTCACTGTACCAGAACCGTTGTGTACAGCATTGCCGTTGGCATCGACATCAATGTATCCGTTTAAGATGTTTGTGTTGCCGCCGCCACCGCCGTTGTCGTCGTCATCGTGGTCTTTCTTGCAGCCGCTCAGGGTAAGGGCTACAACTGCCATAATGCAAACTAATGCATAAAATGTTTTTTTCATGATGTGTTTGTTTTATTGGTTATTAATATATGAGTGCAAAGATAAGCATTTTTCTACATACATTGCAAATAATTTGTATTTTTGCAAGTGAATAGGTTTTACATTAATTCTTAATACTCGTTACCATGCGTACAAAACAAGCCGAACCGATACCCGTGGTCGATGGCTATGAGCCGGAGATGAAAACTATCAGCATTATGAAGGCCAACCTCATAAGCATTCCATTCATGCTTGTCGTGGGGTTCCTGTCAATCTGGATATATTACAAGGTGTGGCACTCGTTTGAATGGAATGGAGTTCAAAATGCGCTCTGGCTGGGCGTCGCTATTGTTGTGGGTATTGTCGTGCATGAGCTCATACACGGGTTCACTTGGATGGTGGTTACCCGACAGTCGTTCAAACATCTCTCTTTTGGCACTATGGCAGGTGCTGTTTACTGCCACATCGACGTCCCGATGAAAAAACGTCCTTATATAATAGGTGCGGTTATGCCTTTATTGTTGTTGGGGATAATTCCGACGGTTGTGTCGATTGTGATAGGAAGTGTGTTTTGGCTTGTGTTTGGGGTTATCTTTATCGTATGCGCAATAGGCGACATAATGATAATGTGGGAAATACGTAACGAACCATCTGATACGCTAATCTATGACCATCCTACCGAAGCGGGATGTGTGGTGTATCATAAGACGATAGTTGAGGAAACGGAGTCCGTCTGAAAAATAAGGTCCGTCTTTTAAAGTCCGTTCTTTATTGTCTCCTGCAGCTTTTCCAGAAAGCTGGCTGCGTGCCCTCCGTCCATCTGCACATGATGGAACTGGAAGCTGACGGGAAGGGTGACTTTGAATAAGCCTTTACGGTATTGTCCCCATGTGACCATCGGGTTGCAAAACTGGTCGGTATATTGGTTTAAAATGCAGTCGAGTTTTGTCGCTATCATTGCTGAAGTTCCGATTACGGCATAATTCGGAAGGTAGTTGCTTTGACAGGTGTCGGCTGCCTGACGTGTGAGTGAGGTGTAGTCGTGGTTGAAGATCTCAATGTTGTCGTTGAATGGAATGTCGCAGGAGTTGATGTCGCCATTGCGGTTGTTCACGATGACGTTTATGGCGAGGTCGTCGAAACGGAACAGTTTGCCTTGTTCGGGAATGGTGTAGAACAGGTTATTGTCGCTTGCCGCCTTGCCGATACACCAGCAGAGGAGCATGTTGAATTTCAAATTATGCCATTTGCTCAGTTTGTAGATGTGGGTTACGTCAAATGTTTTCGTGAGAGTCACCATCGGCATAGGTGAGCTCATCCAAAGGGAGAATGCTTTTGCGCGAGGGCTGTCTTCTGGATTGAGTTCTTGTTTCATAGATGAGTCAAAGTACAAGATGTTTTATAAGTATTGGAGATAAAAAAGAGGGCAGGTGTTACTGTCCTCTTTGGATTCTTTGTTATGTGGATGTGTGTTTCTGTCAAGTGTTGTCTATTTCTGGGTAGTGGGGTGGAGGAAGGTGGTAAGCTGTCTTTTCACTTCGCGTTTCTTGCGTTCGAGTTCGAGGTTGTCGCGTAGCTCTTTCTGTTGTTCATCGGTCAGCACTTTGTCTATACGCATCTTTGTTTCGTATTTGGCTTGGTCGATTTTTGCGTAGAGAGCAGAGCGTTGTGCGTAGATAGGGAAGAGGTCGGAGCTACGGTCGCCGGGAAGTCCGTAGTAGTGCTGTATCTCAGCATGGAGGTCGGTGAGTTGCTTGCGGTATCCTTCGAGGGTCTTTCTGCTTTCGACGGTGATGCTCTTCAGCTCCTGTTGTTGCTGCTTGGTGAGCGTGCTGACGAACTGGGTGATGTCGGGCAGAGTGTATGCGTTATCATACTCCGACTGCGCCGACAGGCCAGAGGCTGTGACGCAGAGCAGAATGATTGCAATTATTTTTTTCATCTCTTTGTGAGCTGGCGTTCTTTTTTTGATTTAGAGACTCTCGTCGACACCGAGAAGGATGTCGATATAGTCGGGGGTGTAGAAGACTACGTCGGCCTGGTGCTGCTGGTTGTAGACTTCGGAGATGAACTTGGCGACGGTGTCGTTCTCGTTCTGAGCCTGTGAGGAGTTGGTGTTGCCGATAAAGAGCAGGAGTGCTACAGAGGCGGCAGCGAGGCTCATGGTTCCGATGGTCCAACGTATGCGGCGTTCTTTCTTTATGGAGAACTGTTCTTTCTGTTGAGCAGCTTGCAGGCTACCCATCACGGAGTCGACCACGTCGACCTTGTGGGGGCATTCGATTGAGGCCAGTTGTTGGAGAGTGTTTTCGAGTTCTGTTTCAGTGTATTTCATTTTACAAGCATTTTTCTGAGGTTATTCTTTGCGCGGAATATGAGTGATTCCACTTTTGCCAGACTCCAGCCCATGTCGGCGGCTATTTCGTTGTAGGATTTCTCTTCGAAGGTGTAGAGCACGATGGCTGTTCGCTGGTCTTCTTTAAGTTTTTGTATTGCGTTTTGCAGTTGTGTTATCTTCTCGTCGTATATGATGCTTTCTTCAATGTTGCGGTCTTCGCTTTTGCGTTCGAAGACGAGGTCGGTGCTTTCTCTTGGGAGTACGCGTTTTTCGCGTGAGAGCATTTTGGAGACTACGTTGAGGGTGATCTTGTAGATGAAGGTGCTCAACTTTGACTCGTTCCTGAAGCGTGGCAATGCTGTGTAGAGTTCGACAAATACCTGCTGAGTTACCTCGTCGATGTCCAACCTGTTGCCGCATAACTTGTAGCACAACCCCGACACATTCGTCTGATTCTCCTCCACGATTTGTGCAAACAGGTAGGTTTTGCCATTCAGGATTTCTTCTATGAGTTGTTGTTCGCTCACTGACCTTTGCGTATTATATGTACTACTTAGTTTAAAAAACTTGCAACTTTTTTTATTTTTCTCTAAAATAAATCGTCATGGGTACTCCGTGGAAGTCCCAAAGTTCGCGCATCCGGTTCTCTACGAAACGGCGGTAAGGGTCTCGTATATACTGCGGTAGGTTGCAGAAGAAGACGAATTGCGGGTAGGCGGTGGGAAGTTGGGTGATGTATTTTATTTTTATCCACTTTCCCTTGACTGAGGGTGGTGGGTTCTGTTCTTTCACTATGGGTAGAAGCTGGTCGTTGAGTTCGGCGGTGCTTATGCGACGGCTGCGGGCTTCGTATACCTGCTTGGCGGTTTCGAGCACGCGGAAGATGCGTTGCTTGTTGATGACTGAGGTGAAGATGATGGGCACGTCGTCGAAAGGGGCGATACGTTCGCGTATGACTTGTTCGAATTCGGTGTGGGTTTTGTTGTTTTTCTCGATGAGGTCCCATTTGTTGACCACAATGACGACGCCTTTGTTGTTGCGGGTGATGAGGGAGAAGATGTTGAGGTCTTGCTGTTCGAGACCTTGGGAGGCGTCGATCATGAGGATACAGACGTCGCTGTTCTCGATGGAGCGGATGGAACGGAGGACGGAGTAGAACTCGAGGTCTTCTTCGACTTTGCTTTTCTTGCGGAGGCCTGCGGTGTCGACGAAGTTGAAGTCGAAACCGAAGAGGTTGTAGTGGGTGAAGATGGAGTCGCGGGTGGTGCCGGCTATGGGTGTGACGATATTGCGTTGTTGTCCGGTTATGGTGTTGATGAAGGAGGACTTGCCGACGTTGGGGCGTCCTACCACAGCGATGCGGGGGAGGTCGTCGTGGGTGTCGATATCGCCTTCGTCGAAATCTTTGACCACTTCGTCGAGGAGGTCGCCGGTGCCGCTTCCGCTGATGCCGGCGATGGGGTAGATGTCGCCTAAGCCGAGCTGGTAGAACTCGGCGATGTTGTCGATCATGTTGGAGTCGTCGACCTTGTTGGCGACGAGCAAGACCTTCTTTGTGGTTTTGCGCAGCATGTCGGCCACATCCTCGTCCATAGGGGTGAGCCCTTCGCGGACGTCGACGAGGAAGAGGATGACGTCGGCTTCTTCGATGGCGAGCTGGACCTGACGACGGATCTCTTGCTCGAAGGTGTCGTCGCCGCCCACGACATAGCCGCCGGTATCGATGACGGAGAACCGTTTTCCGTTCCAGTCGCTGTGACCATACTGACGGTCACGGGTGACGCCACTCACGCTGTCGACGATGGCCTTGCGGCTTTCGGTGAGTCGGTTGAAGAGGGTGGATTTACCGACGTTGGGGCGTCCTACTATTGCTACTATGTTGGGCATCTTTTTTAACTTCGAATTTTGAATTCTGAATTTCGAAATTTGGATTTCGATATTGGCTTTGTCGCTTGGTTCTGTCGGGAATTTTGAATTAGGGTTGGTTTGGGTGGTTTACCAGGTGGCGCCGCGTTTTACGAGCCATTGCTGGGCTTTCTTGTTGCCGAGTTTGGCGGCTTTCTTATAGGAGTTCATCTCGCGCTGGGAGTTGCCTTGACGTTGGTAGAGTTCGGCCATGAGGCAGTAGGTTTCGTGGTCTTTGTCGTTGATGAGGACGGCTTTCTGGTAGGCGTGGAGGGCTTTGGGATAGTCGCCTTTGTCGGAGTAGGTCTTGCCCATGCCTTTGAAGCCGTTGGGGTCGTTGGGAGCGATGCGAGTGGCTTTCTTGTGGTAGGCGATGGAGCGGTCGTAGTCGGCTTTGTCGTTGTATATTTCGCCGAGTCGGTTGTAGGCTTTGACGTAGAGGCTGTCGTGGGAGATGATGGTCTCGTAGCATTGGATGGCTTTCGCCTTGTCGTTCTTGAGGCGGTAGGCCCATCCCATGCAGTAGTATATCTTGAGAGAGTTGGGTTCCTGCTGGAGGCCTTTCTTGAGGTACATGAGGGCCGACTCGAAGTTGTTGCGGATGCAGAACATGGTGCCGATGTTGGCGTAGGCGTCGATGTTCTCGGGTTCGGCGGCGATGGCTTTCTTGAACTGGGAGATGGCTTCGGCGTCGTTGCCGCGATTGTAGGAGATGATGCCCGCCACGTTGTAGCCGCGACTGTACTTGGGGTCGGCTTCGATGGCACGCTTGACCCATGTCTGGGCGTTGGTGATGCTGTTTCGGGAGTTGAAAACGAGAGCCATAGAGGCCATGGCGGAGGCCGACTTGGGGTTGAGCTCGATGGCTTTCTGAGCCATCTTTTCGGCTTCGTCAAAGTTTTCGATTTCGGTGAGGCAGTAGGCGAGATGCTCGTAGGCGGCGGAGGAGTTGGCGTTGCGGTTGAGGGCTTCGCGGAAGAGCTCGATGGCGCGGACGTAGTGTTCCTGACGTTCGAGGAGCTTGCCGAGATTGAGGTAGGGAAGTTCGCTGGAGGAGCCGAGGGCGACGGCCTGCTCGTAGTATTGCTGGGCGAGGTCGAGGAGTTTGAGTTTCTCAGCGTTCACAGCCTTTTCGACCAGAGAAGCGGCGGTAGAGTCGACAACATCGACCTCCTGGGCTTGAGGGCAAAAGCCTATGATGGCGGCGAAAAGGAGAAGTATGAACGACTTTTTCATGTGGAAAAAACACACTAATGAAGATGCAAAGATACGAAAAAAAGCTTATTTTTTATATAAAAATTGATTCGGGTGAGAATTGTGGAGCTTTTTTCCTGACAATTATCTGACATTTTCCTGACATTTGTCTGACAAAACGGCGGTACTGCTGCTGGGTAGATGCTGTCCAGATAGGGTGGAAAAAAACTGAAGGTGATAGGAAATAGGTAGGGAGAAGGGAGCCAGAAGATAGCCAAAACGGTTGTGAGTGGGTGAGTAAGTTGAAAATGAGTGTGTTAGGTGAGATGATATGTTTTATTTAAATATGTGAAAAAAAAGTTGTATCTTTGCGGTTATGGAAAATGGTGCAGCTACAGTCGTAAGGAAAAAGGACAGAATGAATTACAACACGGTGTTTGACCTCAACGGGAAGACACCACCCCAGGCATACGAGATAGAAGAGGCGGTGCTTGGAGCGTTGATGCTGGACTCAAACGCATTGAACATGTCGATAGAGTCGTTGCACCGAGAATATTTCTATAAGCCTGAACACCAGTATGTTTTCGATGCGATATTGAAACTGTTCCAGGATTCCTATCCGGTTGACTTGGAGACGGTGGTTGAGAGGCTGAAGAAGAGCGGGACGCTGGAGTTGGCAGGAGGTGCTTACAATGTGGCAAAACTGACTGACAACGTGGTCAGTAGCGCACATATTGAGTATCACGTCAGAATCCTGAGCGAGAAATACATACAACGAGAGCTGATACGCACGTCGACGGAGACGATAACGAAGGCGTATGACGAGACGACGGACGTGGTGTGGCTGTTGGATTCGGCAGAACAGAAGCTGATGGATATCAACGACAAGAACTTCAGGAGCGACTATAAGCCAGTGGGGTCGTTGGTGTCGGACGCCATGAAGCAGATAGAAGAACTGGGAAAGAAAGAAGGCGGAGTGAGCGGACAACAGACAGGTTTTGTGGCTCTTGATAGGGTGACGGCAGGGTTCCAGCCAGGAACACTGATCATCCTTGCGGCCCGTCCCGGTATGGGTAAGACGGCATTCGCGTTGAGTATAGCGAAGAACATAGCTGTGGACTTCAAGAAGCCGGTGGCTGTATTCTCGTTGGAGATGTCGGGCGTGGATCTTGCGATGCGACTGATATCGTCGACGGCAGAGATATCGGGAGAAAGACTCAAGAAAGGAGACCAGCTGACCGCGAGAGAAAGAGAGGTGATGGCGGCGAGAGTGGAGGCGTTGAACGACGCGCCGCTGTTTATCGACGACACACCACAGTTGACGATATTCGAGCTGAGAGCCAAATGCAGAAGGTTGAAGCAGCAGCATCCCGACCTTTCGATGGTGGTGATTGACTATCTGCAGCTGATGCAGGCAGGCGGCGAGATGTCGAGAGTGGGCAACCGAGAGCAAGAGATAAGCACAATATCGCGGCAGCTGAAAGCCTTGTCGAAAGAGCTGAACCTTCCGGTGCTCGCCTTGTCGCAGCTGAGCCGCGCGGTGGAGACCCGAGGAGGATCGAAAGAGCCGCAACTGAGCGACCTGCGAGAGTCGGGAGCTATAGAGCAAGACGCAGACATAGTGATGTTTATATATCGTCCGGAATACTATCATCTTGAAGAAGACGGACAAGGACGCTCGACAGAAGGTCTGGCTGAGGTGAATCTGGCAAAACACAGAAGCGGAGCACAAGCAAGAGTGCAGCTGAGGTTTGTCGGAGCGTACGCGAGATTTGAGAACCTTCCGGAAGATGAGCAGAGAGGAGCAGCATCACCCTTTGCGATGCCTGTGAACGAAGAGTTTGACCAAGGAGGCGGAGGAAGAATCACGATAGATTCGGCACTCAACAGACCGTTCCCCGACGGACCGGATGGTTACACACCAGAAGGCGGCGAGCCAGGATTTGACGAGGATGCGCCATTTTAAGACAGGACACAACTAACCACAGAATAAATCAAAAAACAACAATAAAAATGGAAAAGAAAGACCTTTTAAAAGAGACTATCAAACACATCGACATCAAGAAGTACGACTCGACAGAACTTATCGACGCAATGCGCGGAATGTCGTTCACCAGCCGTGATACCGCCCGTGCTGCCGACATCCTGACGATGATGTGCAAAGAACATGATTGCACGAATATCCTCACTCTCGCAGGCTCGACCAGCGCAGCCGGCTGCATGCAGGTGTATGTGGATATGGTGAAGAACAAGATGATCGACGTGGTGGTCTCGACTGGCGCCTCCATCATCGATATGGACCTTTTCGAGGCATTGGGATTCAAACACTATGTCGGAACCAAGGAGAACGTCATCCCCGACACAGTCCTGAGAGAGCTCTATATCGACCGTATCTATGACACCTTCATCGATGAGGAAGAGCTGCAGGCATGCGACAATGCCACCTACGATCTGTCGAACATGTTGGAAGCTCGTCCGTATAGCAGCCGCGAGTTCCTCTATGAGCTCGGAAAATGGCTCCACAACGGACGTGCCGTGAAGAAAGACAGCCTGATACAGACCTGCTACGAATGCGGAGTGCCTATCTTCTGCCCCGCTTTCAGCGACAGCAGCGCCGGATTCGGCATTGGCAAGCACCAGTGGGAGCGTGCCAACAAAGGAGAGAAATATCTCAGCATCGACTCCGTATGCGACTTCGTCGAACTGACCCGCATCAAGATGGCCGCCCCGCAGACGGGACTCTTCATGGTGGGTGGCGGTACGCCTAAGAACTTCGCACAAGACACGGTGGTCTGCGCAGAGATACTGGGACATGAGGTTCCGATGCATAAATATGCCATACAGATAACCGTCGCCGACGTCCGCGACGGTGCCTGCTCTTCCTCCACTCTTCTCGAGGCCGGCAGCTGGGGCAAGGTGAGCGAAGAACTGCAGCAGATGGTGTATGCCGAAGGTACCACCGTCATACCTGCAATAGCTTCGTATGTCTATCACAACGGAGCTTGGAAGGATAGAGAATACAAGAACTGGCAGAAAATATTTGAGAAATAATGGACGACTGTACTCGCCGACAACTGATTGACCTCATAAAACGAGAGGTGGTGCTGGCAACCGGATGCACGGAGCCAGGTGCCGTCGCACTCTGTGTGACGAAAGCGCGTGAGACTCTTGGGCGCGAGCCAGAGAAAGTGGAGGTCTATCTCAGCAAGAACGTGTACAAGAACGCTATGGGGGTCGGCATACCGGGTACCGGCATGATCGGCCTCCCCATCGCTGTCGCCATCGGCATCGTGGCGGGCGACTCCGACCGCCAGCTCGAGGTGCTCAATGTTGACGAGTATGAGGTGGCGAAAGCCAAACGTTGGCTGCAAAGTCATTCCGAATGCCTTAATATTGGCGTCAAGGTCATCTGCGACAAGCTCTATATCGAATGCGTCTGCAGCAAGGGCTCCGACTCGGCTCGTGCCGTCATCTCTGGCCGCCACACCTGCTTCACCCTGATTGAGAAAAACGGTGTGAAGAAGCATTCCATGATGCAGGAGTCGGGCTCCAACCCCTGTGGTGACGGCGATGTGCACTCATGCAAGCTTTCGGTGGAGAAAGTCCTAGAGTTTGCTACCACAAGTCCTATAGAAGAACTCCGATTCATCTACGACACCGTACACTATAATGCAGCCGCTGCCGAAGAGGGCAAGAAAGGCTATGGTCTGTGTGTCGGCAAGATACTGATGGAGGCGAACAGTAGCGGCGATACCGTTCATACCGTTGTCTCCAATACAGTAGCCGCCAGCGATGCCCGTATGGATGGCTGCACGATGCCCGTATACAGTAACTCGGGATCAGGCAACCAAGGCATCTGCTGCACGCTGCCCGTTTACGAGTATGCCAAGATTACAGGCGTCGATGAGGAACGCATGATCCGTGCCTTGATTATCAGCCATCTTATGTCGATATATGTCAAGCAAGGCATAGGTCGATTGTCAGCACTCTGTGGCATAGTTAACGCCTCCATAGGTGTCGCTTCGGCCATCACTTATCTTCAAGGCGGCGGTTATGAGCAGGTATGCTATGCCATCAAAAACCTCATTAACACTATCGCAGGTATGGTATGTGATGGAGCCAAGCCGAGTTGTGCCCTCAAGATGTCTACAGGACTGTATAGTGCGTTTGTGAGTGCCGAGCTGGCTTGTCACGACAAAGTGGTCGACGCTACCGACGGACTCTCGGAGCGTGATGTGGATTGCTCCATCTCCAACCTCGGTCGCCTGGGTCACGACGGTATGAACGAGACCGACGATATAGTGCTGGATATTATGACCCACAAGAAGAATTGAGGTTGCTAAATGTCGGTTGTTGATATCTTTAAAAGTTACAGAAGTTTGAAGTTGAAAAAAATAATTATTTTTGCACATTGATTAATAGTTTAAATAAGTGAACATGGATTACACAGAAAACAGAAAAGAAGAGCTCTACTCACAGTCGATTCCAGCCGGCAAACGCCGCTATTTCTTTGACGTGAAAGAGACTCGCGGAGGCGACAAGTTTATCACCATAAGCGAAAGCCGCAAGGTTTTTGACAATGCAACAGGTCAGTTCTATATTGACAAGAACAAGATGTTCCTGTACAAAGAGGACTTTGAGAAGTTCAAACAAGGATTGGAGAACGCCTTCTCGTTCATCGAGACCGGAATCGTTCCGCCGCCAGTGGTGGTCGAGGACCGTCGTCCAGATCGCGGAGAACCTGTCAACATCGACGGATCGGCCGCACTCGACGATATGAACCTCTCGTTCTAACTTGACTTGCGACGCGTCGGCCTTATGGTATCGGCGCGTTGACCTTTGTTTTTGACGAGCGCCAGAAGTAATTTAACGTGAGAACAACTAAACTATGGGTAAAATAATTTCGGTAGCGAACCAAAAAGGCGGAGTGGGCAAAACCACAACAGCGACCAACCTCAGCGCCGCACTTGCGGTGTTGGAGTACCAGGTGCTGCTTATCGATGCCGACCCGCAGGCAAATGCCACCTCGGGACTGGGCATCGACCCGGAAACGGTGGATAAGGGAGTGTATGAGTGCTTGCTTGGTCACGCTACGGCGGACGACTGCATCATTGATACCGACACGCCAAACCTCTCGATGCTTCCGACACGTATCGACCTGGTCGGCGCCGAGTTGGAACTGGTCAACGAGAAGCAGCGTGAGTATTTCTTGAAGAAAGCCATCGAGCCGATAAAGGACAACTACGACTTTATTATCATCGACTGCAGCCCGTCTCTGGGTCTGATCACGCTCAACGCGCTTGCGGCGAGCGACTCGGTGATAATACCCATTCAGAGCGAATATTTTGCGCTCGAGGGATTGGGTAAGCTGCTTAACACGATTCGTATTGTGCAGACCCGTCTCAATCCGCAGCTCAGCATCGAAGGCTTGCTTATCACGATGTACGATTCACGTCTGAGACTTGCCCGTCAGGTGGTGGACGATGTGAGGGGTCATTTCAAACACATGGTGTTCGACACGCTCATCTACCGCAACACTAAGTTGGCGGAAGCCCCGAGTTATGGGAAGTCAGTCATAATGTACGATGCCACCTGCAGCGGTGCTATCAACTATATCAACCTCGCAAACGAAATACTGCGAAGAAACAATCTTAAGAAATAATGGCCACAAAGAAACCTCCGATTAAAGGCAGAGGCCTTTCATCCATATTGGGCGACATCGACATCGATGCCATGCAGAGCAAGAATACTGTGACGGCAGCGATAACGTCGATACCCGTAAGTCAGATTGAAGCCAACCCGTTCCAGCCTCGTAAGGAATTCGACGAGACGGCTCTGGAAGAACTGGCCCAGTCGATAAAGCAGCAGGGTGTGATAGCTCCGGTGACGGTGCGCAAGATGCCCGACGGCAAGTATCAGCTTATTGCAGGTGAACGCCGTCTGAGAGCCTCTAAGATTGCCGGCATAAAGGAGATTCCAGCATACGTGAGGGTCGCTACCGACGTGCAGATGATGGAGATGGCGCTGGTTGAGAACATACAGCGTGAGAACCTCAACGCTATGGAGGTGGCTTTCTCTTACAATGCTCTTTTGGAAGAATGTAAACTTACTCACGAACAGCTCAGCGAGAAGTTGGGCAAGTCGCGTTCCACGATCACTAACTATTTGCGTCTGCTCAATCTTCCGGCTGCCACCCAGCTGGCTCTTTCACAGGATAAGATAAGCATGGCACATGCCCGTGTCTTGGCTGGCGTGAGCGATATGGAACGTCATAACCATATCCTGAACACCATCATAGAAAAAGATCTCTCTGTCCATGATACCGAAATCTTGGCTAAGGAGACGGGGAAGAAGAAATCTGTGATGAAGCAGCCGGTGAAGGTGTCCCTTCCGAGTGGATATAAAGAGGCTTGTTCCGGATTGAAGAAATACCTGCAGTCGGATGTGGAAGTGAAACGCAACAGTAAGGGCAAGGGTACTCTTACCATACACTTTAGCAACGATGCCGACTTCCAGAGACTGATGGGATTGTTGAAAAAGTAGTCTTGTTAGATATCGCACAGATTGTAAACATAATGAGAACGAGCAGAGCCAGAGTCTTTATTCTGGCTTTGTTTTTGATTGCCGGAAGCGGTGTGGTGAAAGCTCAGGATACGGTGAGGGTAGGAGAGGAGGTTCCGAGTACTCAATCTGTTCAGGAAGATCAAAGTGCTGCGAGTGTCCAAGATGGCCAGAGCGTTCAAGACGGTCAGGGCGTTCAAGAAGGTCAGGGCGTTCAAGAAGGCCAATCTACCCCGACTGTCCAAAAGTCTCCGAATGCTCCGAAGTCTCCGAGAACCCAGAAAAGGCAGGTTGCACCCAAGCACTCTACCACCGTCGCTAAAGAGCATTCGGCTACCAAAGCCCTGTTGTGGTCGCTGTTGCCTGGTGCCGGTCAGGTCTACAATCATCAGGCGTGGAAGATACCTATTATATATACTGCCTTTGCAGGGGTGGGGTATTTCATCTATACCAACGGCACCAATATGGTCAAGTTCAAGAAGGAGTATCTCTACCGTGTCAATAACGACGGGGCGACGCAGTGGGCAGCCTATGCCAACTATCCCACGTCAAATATTTACAACCTCTATCAGGCCTACAACAAGAATTTCCAGCTCAGCGTCATCATCGCTGCCGCCTTCTATGGTCTGAACCTTATCGATGCCTACGTTTTCGGACATCTTTTCGATTATGATATATCCGATGATATATCGCTCAGGGCCTCTCCCACGATGCTTGCTGTGCCCGACTATCCGCTGCCTTCGGCACCGGGTCTGAGCCTTACTCTCACATTTTAACACTGAAGTGTTGAAATAAAACACCGTAGCATTGGTCGTGTACTTTTTATTTGATGTATTTTTACGTCAAAATTAAAAGATACACTATGAACTCTATTTTGTTGATTCTTAATCAGGTTGCCACCGAAGAGACCGCTACGGCAGTGGCACAGGCGGCTGAAAAAACAGGCAGCATATCCATGTGGGATATGGCGTTGAAAGGTGGTTGGATTATGGCAGTCTTGGTTTTGCTGCTCATTCTGGCTATTTACATCTCCATTGAGCGCTATCTCGCACTTCGCAATGCGATGAAAGCCGAGTCGGACAATCAGTTCATGAACAATATCCGCCAGTATATACACGAGGACAACATCGAAGGTGCCCGTTCGTTGGCAAAGCAGACACAGACCCCAATCGGACGTATGGTCGACAAGGGCCTGTCGCGTCTTGGCCGTCCGCTGCCCGACATCCAGGCTGCCATCGAGAATGAAGGCCAGATGGAAGTGGCCCGTCTTGAGAAGGGGGTCTCCCTGGTTGCGACGGTGGCGTCGTTGGGACCTATGATTGGTTTCCTCGGCACCGTGACAGGTATGATTGTCGCCTTCCGCGACATGGCCGAAGCTGGCAACAATATCGAGATAGGCGTCCTTGCATCGGGTATCTACACCGCTATGGTGACCACCGTAGGCGGTCTTATCGTCGGAATCATCTGCTACTTCCTCTACAACCTCCTCATCACCCGCATCAACAAGGTGGTCTTTGCCCTTGAAACCCGTGCCACCGAGTTTATGGACCTCCTCCACGAGCCCGTCAATGGTTGATAAGGCAATCTCCCGTCATATCAACTTATCAACATATCAACTTTTTATCCCATGATAAAATCCAGAAATAAAATCAATATCGAAATGTCGAGTTCGTCGATGTCGGACTTGGTGTTTCTGCTTTTGATTTTCTTCATGATAACCTCGACGCTCATCAGTCCCAATGCGGTGAAGCTCTTGCTGCCGACGGCTAACAACAGCAAGACTATGGCCAAGCAGAACGTCACCGTTTATATCGACGAGAACCAGAACTATCAGGTGGGCGATGTGCCGGCCGATTCGGCGAGCCTGATGCCGCTCATCGTCAGCGGTATCGACACGGTGCAGAACGCATGTGTGGTATTGCGTTCCGACCGCACGGTTCCGGTGCAGTGTGTCGTGACGGTGATCGACGCCGTCAACGCCATCAACGAGCAATATGGCACCCAGCATAAGGTAATATTGGCGACAGCGTCAAAATGAGGCAATGATATATGCATTTCGACTTACAAGATAATAAATACAAGATAATAGCTGCGGTGGTGACGCTCTTCCTTACAGGAGCCACCGTGGTGGTGCTGATCTTGGTCAAGCATTTCCCGCCCGACCCGCCTATCGCCGAGCGTGGTGTGGAGGTCGCCTTAGGCAATACCGACTTCGGTGAAGGCGACAACAATATGCCGGCGCAAGCCGAGAACACCACAGCGGCGCCGCAACCCTCACCCGCCACCTCGCAGGAGAACGTGGCAACCCAGTCCACCGAGGAGACTGTATCTATACCAAAGAAGACCGAAAAGACCAAGCCTACCGAGAAGCCCTCTACAACTCCCACGGAGACCAGGCCGCAAGAGCAACCCAAAGAACCTGAGATTAACCAGCGGGCACTCTTTACGGGCTCCAGGAATTCGTCATCGAGCACTGGCAGTAACACCAACCCCGGTAGCAGTGGCAACACCTACGGTAGTGGCAATATGGGCAAACCTAACGGCAATCCCAACTCGAACAACTACACCGGTAATGGCGGTAGTGGCGACTCCTATTATCTTGCTGGACGTAGTGTTGTAAACAAGTCGCGTCCCTCGGAGAACAAGAGCATAGAAGGTTGGATAGAGGTGGTCATCATGGTCAATCGCGAAGGCAAGGTGGTGGAAGCCAATGTCGATAAGCAGTCGTCAAACACTGTCAACTCGCTCCGTGCAGAGGCTGTTGCGGCAGCCAAGCGCACCACCTTCAAGCCTGATCCTAATGCGCCTGAAGTGCAGAAAGGCCGCATTCGTTACAATTACGTGAACCGATAAGCCTTATGCCGACCGAGCAAGAACCTTTACGGCTTGACAAGTATCTTTGGTCGGTGCGATTATATAAGACTCGCAGCAGTGCCTCTGATGCCTGCCGTGCGGGTAAGGTGAAGATGGGGGAGCAGGCACTCAAAGCCTCCCATGTCGTTAGGGTGGGAGAGAGGTATGAGCTCTCCATCGAGCAGGTCCATAAGGTCATCGAAGTCAAAGCCCTCCTCCATAACCGGGTGGCGGCGAAGCTGGTGCCCGACTATATGACAGACCTCACCCCGCAGGAGGAGTATGAGCGCATACAGATGGTGCGGCAGTACGGCTTCGAGCGCCGTGACCGCGGTGCAGGCCGTCCCACCAAGCGCGACCGCCGCGAGATAGAGGAGTTTAAGTATAAGTGAACCGTTAGCCTCTAGAACTACTAGAGCCCCTGGGACACCTAGTGTCACTAGAGCATCCAGAACTTCTACTCTTTGGGCAGTTGCAGCAGTCACAGCCGCAGCTGCTCTTTCCTTTTATAGAGCGCACCAGCGCGCGGATGGCAAACGCCACCGCCCCCACAACAATCAGGATTACTATAATCTTCTGCACCATCAAGTATTTCTAGTTTATCTAGATATTCTAGAGTATCTAGTCTTAAATTATCAGGCTTCCCAGTTGATAGAACACCGTCGCTACGACCCAGGCGAGGATGATGGTGTACGCCACCGTGAACAGGGCCCACTTCCACTTGCCACTCTCGTTCTTTATCGCCACGATGGTGCTCACACAAGGCATATAAAGCAGTATGAATAGTAGCATCGACAGCGCCGAAAGCGGTGTCATGTTGTTGCGCACAAGGTCTGACAAGTCGGACTGGTCAGACTTGTCGGACTGGTCAGACAGCTCCGCCCCGGTGCTGTAAAGTACTCCCATGGTGCTTGCGACCACCTCTTTGGCTCCCACGCCCGCCAGCAGCGACACGCTCTGACGCCAGTCGAAACCGCACGGGCGCATGGCAGGCTCTATGGCCTTGCCGATGCTGGCCATATACGAGTGTTCAGCCTGATAGTGCGGGTCCTCGTGGGTGGGGTAGTAGCTCAGCGCCCAGACGATGATGCTGGCGCCGAGTATGATGGTGGCCATCTTCTTCAGGTATTCCTTACCTTTCTCCCAGGTGTGGCGCAACACCGCCTTGGCTGTCGGCATGCGGTAAGGGGGCAACTCCATCACGAAGGGCAGGCTCTCACCTTTCACGAAGAAGCGGCTGAAGAGTTTCGCCATCAGCACCGCCATGACCATGCCTATCAGGTACAGCCCCATCATGATGAATGCCGCCTTCACGCCGCCGAAGAATGCGCCCGTGAGAATGACATATACCGGAATCCTTGCCGAGCAGCTCATCATCGGTATTATCAGCATGGTGAGCAGACGGCTCTTGCGGTCCTCGATTGTGCGGGTCGCCATGATGGCCGGCACGTTGCAGCCGAATCCCATGATCATCGGTATGAAACTCTTGCCGTGCAGCCCCATGTGGTGCATGAACTTGTCCATGATGAACGCCGCGCGCGCCATATATCCACTGTCCTCCATCACCGAGATGAAGAGGTAGAGAATCAGTATCTGCGGCAGGAACACTATCACCGAGCCCACGCCGCTTATGATGCCATCTACCAGCAGGCTGCGCAGCGGTCCTGCGGGCATCGCCTTCTCCACCAGCGAGCCGATCCATCCGAACAGCGACTCAATCCAATCCATCGGGTACTGGCCGATGAAGAAAGTGCAGAAGAAGGTGAAGAAGAGCACACAGAGGAATAGCGGGTATCCCAGCCATTTGTGTGTGGCGAGGGCGTCGATTCGGTCGGTGCCGGCGTGCAGCGTGCTTTTCTCGTTCTTTACGTAACATTCAGCCAGAGCGCCACGCACGAAAGCGTATTTTGCGTCGGTTACGGCGCTCTCGATGTCCTGGTGGTAGGCTTTGAGGTATTCGGCACTGATGGTGTCGCGCATCTTCAGCACGCTGCCGTCGGGGTCGTGCTCGGCGGCGTACTGCTCCAGTTGCTTGTCGTTCTCCAGGAGCTTTATGGCGAGGAATCGGGTCGAGAGGGTGTCGCTGAAGCCGTGGTCACGCAGCTCAGTGCGGAGCGACGAGATGCGGTGCTCCAGCTCCTTGCCGTGGTTGACGTGAATGTGGCGGAAGTGCACCCCCCTGTCCGACTTGTCCGACAAGTCCGACCCGTCTGACAAGTCCGACCTATTCGCCCCTTCGAACACCTCTATTATCTTGTCAAACAGCCTCCCTATTCCGTCTCCGTTGCGGCCTGTGGTCGGTACTATCGGCATGCCGAGCAGGGTGGAGAGCTGAGGGATGTCCAACTGGTCGCCGCTGCGTTGCAGTTCGTCGTACATGTTCAGCGCCATCACCATCGTGATGTCCATGTCGATGAGCTGGGTGGTGAGGTAGAGGTTGCGTTCCAGGTTGCTTCCGTCCACAACGTTGAGTATGATGTCAGGGTTTTTCTCGATGATGTGCTTGCGCACATAGAGCTCTTCCGGCGAGTAGGCGCTGAGCGAGTAAGTGCCGGGCAGGTCGATGAGGTTGAAGGTGTAGCCGCCGTGTTCGAAGGTGCCCACCTTCTCGTCCACGGTCACGCCGCTGTAGTTTCCCACCCGTTCGTGGGCGTGGGCGGCGATGTTGAAGATGGATGTCTTGCCGCAGTTGGGGTTTCCCACCAGCGCCACGTTGATGGTCTTGCCGCGTTCTTCGGCAATGTGGTGCATGGCGTCGCAGTCGGGAGCGTCCAGCGGTTGGAAGTCGTCGTGGTTTACGATTTCTTTTTCCGCCTCCTGCTCGCCCACGATCTCTATCTTGGTGGCGTCGCTGCGACGCAGCGACACCTCGAAGTTCATGATTCGGTATTTTATGGGGTCGTTGAGAGGGGCGTTCTGCACCGATTCCACGGTGACCCCTTTTATGAAGCCCATCTCGATGATACGCTTGCGGAAGGCTCCGTGGCCCGCCACGCGCACCACCACACCACGTTCACCGGTCTGTAAGTCAGAGAGTAGCATGATTTAAGTCAGATTCTTTCAATTTGCAAAGGTAGTAAGTAAATTTTATCGAGGCAATCCCCAATAGTAGTGATTTTTCTATACGAGTTGTATACGAGTTGTATACGGTTTGTATACGGTTTGTATACGAGTTGTATACGAGTTGTATACGACTTCTATACGGTTTGTATACGACTTCTATACGGTTTGTATACGAGTTCTATACGACTTATAGGAAAATGCGTAGTTGAGTCGGAGTTAGTGCGGAGTTAGGTGGGAGTTAAATGGGAGTTAGGTGGGCGCTTATTCGAAGCTACCTCGAAGCTATATCGAACCTAAATCGAAGCTAGATCGAAGCGACGGTAGTAATTTGTTGATTTAGTGATTGTTGGTAATTGATTATATTTACTACTCAAGCATTCAAGCAATCACGCATTTACGCAATCATACTCCCTGTTCGTTAAAAAATAAAAAAAAATCTCTTAAAAACTTGTAAATGTCGAAACTAATTCCTAATTTTGCCGTTGTATAATAGTAAAAATATATCATTGAAAAATATTGTGTAACTAATAATAAATCAACGATATGAGGAACATTATTACACGTTTAAGTTCGTTTTTTTCGGTTGCTGCAGTGGTGATGATGGTGATGTGTGGGAGTGCTAAGGCTCAGACAATTGAAATTGGTACGGGTACGTCGACCAATTATTATCCGTTGCCGGGTTTCTATGGTTGGCAATACGATGTCTACCTTTACACACCGTCTGATGCGACACAGCTGAACAGCGCCCTCACAATCACGGGTATTGCCTATAACGTATCATCTAACAGTACCACAACCGGTGCTCAGATGACGATATGGATGAAGGATGTTGATGCCAGCTACACATTGAATACCAGCACAACTTTCGCCACCTTTACCTCTGGGGCTACGCAGGTGTATCGCAACACGTCGTTTACCTCAACCACAGGATGGAATACTTTCAATTTCAGCAGTGATTTCCAACATACTGCGGGTAAGGCTATCCTTGTTGCCGTTATGGGTAAGGGTTGCAGCACAAGTGGTGGTTGCAGTCGTAGTTGCTATTACACATCTGTTACAGGTAGGCACTGGTACAAGCATCAGGACAGCAGCGATCCAGGTACCTCTACAACAGGTACATCGGTTGACGCTTATTTGTCGAATATTAGGCTGATAAGATATTGTACCCCTCGTACTGGTACTTTTGAGTTCCGCAACGGTTCCACTCCTGTGACTACCACTATCAACCACCTCATTGGAAATACCTTCACCGCTCCTACTCTTGTAAACAATCTTACACCCTCGGGTACTCCAACCTATTCCTCGTCAAATACGGCGGTTGCTACCGTTAACGCAACGACTGGAGCTGTTTCTTTCACTGGACAGGAGGGTATGGTTACCATTACGGCTACGGTGGCTGTCTCTGGCACTTACTGCGACAAGTCTACCTCCTACACCATCAACGTGAATAATGGCTGTGTGAAAGTGGGAACTGGTACTTCGACAACATACAACACACCGGTCAACAATTTCTACAACTACAGTTTGGTTGAGATGATATTCACAACGGACGAAATAGGATATCCCAGCGGTGGCACAATAGAGAGGATTGGTTTCCAATACGGATATACGTCAGGGATGACGTCAAAGACAAATGTGAAGATATACATGGCCAACACCTCTCGCTCGTCGTTTGCAAGCGGTGCGGCGTCTGAGTTTATAACCGCTGGGTTGCAGTTGGTGTATTCCGGTCCACTTAACTGCTCTGGTAATGGTACATGGAATTATTTTGACTTGAATGAGGAATTTGATTATGACGGAGGAAACCTTGTGGTGGCAGTTGACGATAACTCAGGCGATTATGATGGAAGTTCGTATGTCTTTAGATATACAGCCACAACAGGGAATACCGTATGGTATTATCAAAGCGACGGTACCCACTATGGAGTGAACGATTTGGCAACTAGTGGCTCCTATGGCTCGAGTCGTGTGAATACCGCATTCTGTATCTCCGAAGCCTGTACGCATCGCACTGGTACCTTTGCATTCGACGGTCCTGCCTCATATACTTACGTGATAGGCAGTGGTGATTTTGCAGAGCCGAATTTGTCGGCTAATCTTACACCAGGTAATGGAACTATCAGTTATGAGAGTAGTAACACCGCTGTCGCCACCGTTGATGCAAACGGAAATGTGACGTTCACTGGGGTTGAAGGACGTGTTACTATAACTGCGGTTTCAGAGATGGCAGGTTACTGCAAAGAGCGTGCTCGCTACACCATTGAGGCTGGCGACGGCTGCCGCAAGATTGGCACAGGAACCAGTACTACGAGTGCATCTCCATTGTACGGATATTACAAGAACAGCTATGACCAGATGATATATACCGCTGAGGAAATCGGTACACCTGGACTTATCACAGCTATAGGTTTTAACGCATACAGTTCGAACAGTGTGGCCAGAGTCGTCGACATCTATATTGGTGAGACCACGGCATCGACATTCTCTTCCACTGCCGACTGGGTGCCTGCAAGCGACTTGCAGCTTGTGTATAGCGGTACGTGGAATATCGTGGCAGGCTGGAATGTGATTCAGCTTACCGAACCGTTCACCTATTCTGGTATAAACAACCTGGTTGTGGCTGTAGACTGTGGTGCAACCTCCACAGCATCATCATCGTTCTACTATACCTCTACCACGGGTAGTACCGTGTTGTATTCATACAGTGACACCTACGATGCTATACCTGCAACGATAGGTTCCTATTCTGGTTCTAAATACACAACATCCTCGCGACCCAATATCAAGATTTGCATAGAGCCGTGCGATACGCGTCCGGTAAATTTCGGTTTCTCTAACTCGATGGTTATGTGTTACCTTGGAGGTCAACCCAATGTTACTCTTAATCGCGATGGTAATAATGGAGTCCTGACTTGGTCTTCATCTGATCCGTCTGTTGCCACCGTTGATGAGAATGGAATCATCACCACTCATTCGCTCGGAACTACCACTATCTCGGTTTTTGCTCCTATAGACGGTGATGTCTGCTCGGCCAGCGATTCATACGAACTGCAGGTTATCTGCCCTGCACATATTCCCTCGACACAGGCTATTTCAATATGCACTCCGCAGGCTGTCGATCTTACCGCCACAGTACGTGATGACGAGGGCAACCTACAGCTGCAGTGGTTTGACGATGTGCTTGCTGATTCACCTATCTACACGGGTTACTCCTACCATACCAACGTGAGTGCCACCACCACCTATTACGTGGCAGCTTACAATACTGATCAGCATTGCTACAGCTCTCGTGTGCCGGCTACGGTTCATGTATTTGATGTGCAGTACGATGCCACGACTTCCACTGTGAGTGGTTATGTGGGAGTACCTATGTACGGCTATCCTCCCGAAGGCTCTCATGAGGGTGCAACCTTCACCGCCAATGGAATGCCGGCTTGGTTGACATTGAACAGCGACGGCTCCTTCTCTGGCACACCTACGGCAGCCGGCTCCGGCTCGTTCACCATTACCGCCACCAATGCGATGGGATGCACCGTTACACGTACCATCAACTGGACGGTGACGGCCAACAACCTTGGTTGCTGCGACTTCGAGTCGTTCTACATCTATCAGGACAACAAACCTTTCCCGTTGCATCTTGCTGACGACGGTTACTACTATGCCGATGTATGTCTAAACACGCCGATGACGCTCCGTGTGCAGAAACTGAACACCTGTAACGGTACATACAGCTACACATGGCGTTTAACTTCATCTACTGGTGGACTTATACAGGAATTCACCGGAACGCAGTTTACCTACACCTACGACCGTACGGCAGGATATGGTGTGATGCTTCAGGTCAGACGCAACAACAGCGACTGCATCTCTATACCAGTGCGTGTCAGGGTGGCTGGTGTGTTCCAGGTTGCCACACGACCCAGTTTCAACCTCTGTCATGGTGAACCCTTTAATATATATGTGTCGACCGACGGTGTCGGAGCTATTGATGTGGTACGTCCCAGTGGTGGTGCTGCCACCACGTTGGGTGTTAGCGACACTATACTGCTTCCTGATGGGGAACCTTGTAACGGCAACTGCTTCTACCGTTCATCAGTTACATTCTCAGACTTCTCGGCAGGTGCAACAATACGAAATGCAAACGACCTACTCTATGTAATGTTGAATATAGAGCACACGTTTATCGGTGATATCTATATAGCTATAACCTGTCCTAGTGGAAGGCGTTCTGTTATTTTGAGCCAGTGTGGTAGTGGTTCTGCTACATGCCACGCACAGATTCCCTCAGGATATGATTCGTGGGTTGATGGAGTTGGATCCAGCAACCATGGGGTTAATTTCGGTGAACCTAACTCTGGTAACAGTACAAGTTGCGACCCGACGGCATCTGGTAACGAGTTGGGTGTGGGTTGGAACTATATCTGGTCAGAAAACACCAATCGTGGATATGTGTATGCCGGTGGTACCGGTTTGATTTATGACGACGCTAATGTGCATAATAGCACTGTTGACTCATCAGATTTGGCCAATATGTCACAGATTTACGTCCCACAGGAAACGTTCAACAACCTGATAACATGCCCGCTGAACGGTACGTGGTCTATAGAGGTGGTTGATGGATGGAGTGGTGACAATGGTCATATCTTCAACTGGGAGCTGGGCCTTAACGAGGAACTCCTGCCTGACAGCTGGTCTTACACTGTTGACCTCGATTCTTCGTGGGTTACCTGCGGTTGGAACTCCACCAAGAGCGGTGTCTATATGGAAATCACCCCACCGGATAACTTCAACGGCACCGAATCATGTGACCTCTTCCTCCGCGACGAATACGGTTGCACCAGCACCTATGAGAATATCGTGACAGTGACGATGAATCCCACCGTCCACAGCACCGAGGAGGTCAACGGACAGTGCGAACCTTACACCTGGGCTCGCAACAATCAGACCTACACCACCTCTGGCACCTATGTCGACGCAGGCCTCACACCTGCAGGCTGCCCCGACACCGCCACATTGGTGCTCTCGATATCTGGATCGGTAAGCGAGACCGTGAATGCCCAGGCTTGCGAGTCCTACACATGGAGTGCCAACGGGCAGACCTACACGCAGTCGGGCACCTATACGGCCAACTTGACCACAGCTATGGGATGCGACAGCATTGTGACGCTCAACCTCACGATAAGCAACGAAATAACGGTTACGTTCGACACCACCATCTGTCCCGACAACTTCCCGCTGAACAACTGGCATGGCGACTGGGGCGATTTTGCGGCGGCTGGCGATCTGCAACAGCATTTTACTACCACCAGCGGCTGCGACTCGACCGTCTCGCTGCATGTCCATGCTTATCCCAAGCCAAACCTCACCCTTACAGCCCCCGACGGAGCCGGCGGATGCCCCCGCATGTCGGGCAACTATGTCATAACTCCGAACATTACCAACGCGCAGACACCTTATATATATGAGTGGCATGGCAACCAGAACTCCTACACTGGCACCGCCGCCACCGCCACCATTCCTGCCAACGGGACCTGCACCGAGTATGCAGACACCCTCTATCTCACCGACGCCAACGGATGTAAGGACACCGCTACCATCTCGTTCAGCACCGTCGACGGCACCAATCCGGCCTTCACCACCACCTTCGATGATGTCGACGCCGAAGTGCTCGGCTATGATTGCCGCTATCGTGTACCTGACATCATCGCCCTCATGCAGCCCACCGACAACTGCGGCATCGCTGAGATGATACAAGTTCCGCTGCCTGGCAATGATATCGACGACAATACCGACGTGCATATCACCATCGAAGACCACTGTGGCAACCGTGCTACCTGGGATGTGGAGGTGAAAGTGCCGCAGCCGCTTACTGCCAACGAGCTCGATCACACCAATGTGAGCTGTACTGGTGCCAACGATGGCACCGTGACACTCTCTGGCGTGGCCGGCGGTTCTCCTCAATACCATTATGCATGGACTTCGAGCGGTACTGGTGCCACCAACGTGACTTCACAGACTGGCACCTCGCTTTCAAACCTCGCTCCCGGAACCTATACGGTTACCATCACCGACGATGCTGAATGTTCCATTGAGAAGTCGGTGACGGTCGATGTTGACGGTGCGGCCTCGACAGGCGTGGAGACCTATGTCGTCTGTGATCAGTTCACATGGCACGGCGTGACCTACACCTCGTCGAACAATACCGCCACCTACACCACCACCAACGCGGCTGGGTGCGACTCTGTAGTGACCTTGAACCTCACAGTCAACCACTCCAACAACGCTATATATACCACTACCGCTTGTGAGACTTACGAGTGGCATGGTGTGACCTACACCGAGTCTACCAACACTCCGACCTACACCACCACAAATGCCGCTGGATGTGACTCTACCACCACGCTTAACCTTACGGTCTACCATAACGATTATCAGGTGCACTACGCCACCGCTTGCGACACCTACACCTGGACTATCCGTGGTCACAGCTACACGCGTACCAACTCCGACGTCATAGTGGACACCTATACCATAGGTACCTGCACCGGAGCCGACACTCTCCATCTGACCATCAACCACTCCTCGAGCGGAGTGGACGAGGAAGTCGCCTGCAACACCTATACTTGGTATCGCAACGGCCAGACCTATACCAACTCGACCAACACACCGTCGATAACACTGCCCAACGGCAACTCCTTCGGTTGCGACTCGACCATCGTGCTGCACCTGACCATCAACCGCAGCACTTCGGGTATCGACGCCCATACCGCCTGCGACAGCTATACCTGGCCTATGAACAGCATGACCTACACCTATTCGACCAACGCGCCGAATGTCTACGCTGGACTCAACAGCGTGGGTTGCGACTCCACGGTTTACCTCCACTTGACCATTAGTCACGCTTCCTCGTCGGTATTTCCCGTCACCCGTTGTGACACCTACACTTGGCCGATGAATGGACAGACGTATACCTACTCTACCAACACTCCGCAGGTGACCATCCAGAACCATGCCGGATGCGACAGCACCATTACACTCCATCTAACTATCAACAACACGCGCTACGGTTCGTATGTCGACACCGTATGCTCGGGTGAGTCGCTCATCTACCGTGGTCATGCTTATCCCGCTGGTAACCACACTGTGACCATCACTGCCACCAACGGATGCGACAGTATCGTTGCCCTCCAGGTGGTGCCGCGTATGCCTATCACGGTGAATATCGAAGAGTACCACACCTGTGAACTCGGACATTATATCGTAACCGGTAGCATCAATGCCGACGTCAACCACATCTGGAGTTGTCAGCCGAGCGATCCCGACCTCTTCAACCAGCGTCACGACCTTGAGATAGAGGTCAACCCGCCGCAGATAACCGACTACACGCTGAATGCAGGCTATGGCACCGCCATGCTCTGCCAGGTCACGGCCACCATCCGTCTCGCACCGCTCGATCTGCCTGTCGCAGGCATTGCCTTCCAGAAACCGTTCCTCACCTGTGATGACCTCGACTGGACCGCCACCTCGACCAGCCAGAACACCCAGCAGGTCACCTGGTATGTCAACGACATCCAGGTCTCCAACGAGAACACCATCAGCGGTCGCGCCCTCTGTGACGACGACTCCGTGCGCTTCTCACTCTTGGCTGTCAACGGTATATGCACAGATGTCCTCGATACAGTTCTCTATTTGCGCAAGAGCCAGCTCTGGTTCCCGAATGTGTTCACTCCCAACCTGAATATCAACAAGACCTTCAACGCCATCGGACGTGGCATCATAGAGTACGAACTCTATATCTACACACGTGAGGGTCTGCTGGTCTTCCACACCACCAACCTGGAGGAAGGCTGGAGGGGCGACCACAACGGCATTGAGTGCCCGCGTTCCACCTACACCTATATCGCTCGTTACCGCAACGAGATAGAGCCTGATGTTTGGCATAAGCAGATAGGCACGGTGACACTGCTGAGATAGTGAATAGTGAAAGGTGAATAGTGAATAGACAATAGTAAAAAAGGGTGCTTTTTCGGCACCCTTTTTTATTGTTTTTTGACACCGATTAATGGTTGCAAATTGTTGTTGCGAATCTCTTGAATATCAAGAGGTTTGCAGTTTTAATTTTTTTTAAATAACCAAGTCCAAAAATATCCGTATATTTGTAGTGTCTCGTATTATGTCCGCTTGCCACCTGAAAGGGTGATAGTGAGCATTTTAATTGTGGAAAAAATACATATATATGCATATAATTACTATTTACAGTCGAATTCGAAACCAACGAACGAAGGTAACCAAAGTAACAGCATTCCTGATGCTGCTACTGACGCTACTGACCACAGCCTCAACAACCCAAGCTCAGGGCTGGCATCAAGTAGGAAGTGGATCGGTGAAAAACTCCACGGTGCCGGTGTATACTTGGTACACAGAGTATCCGTATACACAGCAACTCTATCTCGCTAGTGAGTTGACTTCTTCAGGTATGACAGCTGGGCCTATTTCGAAAATAGCCTTTCAATACTTTGGACCTCAGTCTCTTGACGTTCTTTTTGATATGTATATGGTGCTTGTGCCGGCTGAACACGATAACCTTGCTGATGGATATTATACCGCTGGATTGAGACGAGTGGCACAAAGTAAGAATGTTCGCTTTTCTAATGTAACTTCTAACGCCTCTGGGGAATGGATTGAGATAGAACTTGATGAGCCTTTTAGTTGGGATGGTACTTCAAATATAGCCGTTTCGATACAACAGTTGAGTCTTTCAGAACGTCTTGATTGCTTCTTCTTCTGCAATGACAATGCTAACAAGATGGCTGTTACCTCGCTCAATGAGGATGCGACGGTGCCATTGCGTCTTTCCAATGTGCCTCAAATTTCAGCTAGCGATTTGACAACGGTTATGCGAACAGTTCGACCTAACATAAAGTTCTATGAAAATAGTTGTAGTCATCGTTCTGGTACTTTTGCATTTGCACAACCGTCATACACTATAGATCCAGGAGAACCTTTTACTGCACCGACTCCAGGAAATACGATTAATCCAAGTGCTCAGTTATATTATACTTCGTCAAACCCATACGTTGCAACGGTTAATTCTACTACAGGAGCTATATCTCTTACAGGAGCTGTAGGTATTACTGTTATAACGGCAGAGTTACCTGCTTCTGGATCCTATTGTGCAGAGTTTGCAAGTTACACTCTGAATGTAAAGGATAACTGCAATACTGTTGGAGATGGTACCTCAACAGGATATCTCCCATTTCAGACCACGAAAGGTTACACCTGGGCTGAGATGATATACCAAGGCTCGGAGATTGGCCAATCTTGTCGAATACACTCGCTTTCGTTTGAGTCAGCTGCATCAAATGCAACAACTCGTGCTGTGACCATATTCTTAGGACGTACATCTAAGGAAAAATTCGATAGCGAGACTGATTTTATTCCTATTTCGGAGTTGACTCCTGTCTATCAAGGTCGTCTGACGATTCAAAATGGATGGAATAGATTCGAGTTTAATATTGTGGACTATTTTGACTATGACATCAGTGACAACCTTGTTGTGGCTGTTTCAACGGACCTGATTAGAGATGACGGTATACTCGCTCCTACGGGATTCACCAAGACGACTACGTCTGAAAATACATGTGTGGCCGCTTATACTGATGAATGGCGTGAGATGCCGACCCCAAGCTATTATGATGGACATTGGGAGGAGTTCCCTCTTGCAGGTCAGAGATGGTTAGAGATTAGTGATTGGCGACCCAATATTGACCTCTGCACTTATTGTTGCAAATTGCGTACTGGAGAATTTGATTACAGCGCCACGGAAGCGGAGTATGCTATTGGTATGCCGTTCAATGCTCCAGTGTTTACAAACGAAAATGGTGGGACTGTAGAATTCTCGTCGTCAGATCCGACTGTTGCACAGGTACAGCCGGATGGTACAGTTGTAATGCAAGAACACACAGGAGAGGCAATTATTACAGCGCTTCTGCCTGCCGACGCAACATATTGTACCAATAGTGCCCAGTATATTATTCGTGCTCGTCAATATGCAACACTGACTTACCAAACTTCAACTTCCACCTGTTCTGGTACGGCGTCAGAACCTCCGGCACAGCAGACAGGTTTGGCTACCGTAACACTGAGTAACAATGTGCCGACATGTGATGAGGCCAATAAGGTGTTTGTGGAGTGGAATACTAAAGAGGATGGAACGGGTGATGCATACTATCCGAATGGTTCATTCCCATTGTTGAGTGATACAACACTTTATGCTATCTATGGTTCTCCATGCTGTGTGGCGGACTCAGCATTGTTAGTTACTTATACACGTGATGGTGTGCGTGACACAGCACATCGTAGTCCTGATGGTTATTACAATTTTGACATTTGTCAGCATCAAGCTTTGACGGTCAAGGTTGAACCTAGAGAAGGATGTTCTTATCTGGAGAATACTGCAAAATATGAATTCCGTTACGCTAACCATTACATGCCTGTTGAGGTTAATGGCAGTAACTTTACACCACCAAGTCCATATTCCTTGACATTTGATAGTGTTGTGGGTTATGACTTGAATTTTACTGCATCCACAGGGTCTTGTCTTTTGACAATGCCTGGCCGTGTCAGGGTGTCGGACGGTATTGGCGTGGCATGGTGGAGTGATGAGCCATTCCTGATATGTCCAGGTGTGCCGACTGATATTTCGGTGGGTTACCTTAAGGATGAGAACGATTATGTACGTGTTGATCGTTCTCAGCCAGCGACAACAGCCACGATGGGTCATACTGAGACCATTTTCCTTCCTGATGGTATAGACTGTGGAGAAGGTTGTGCATACACCTCATCGGTTAGTTTTTATCAGTTTGAAGATTATGATTTGGAACATAGCCGCGGATATGTAAAATCAAAAAATGATATCAAGTATCTTAAGATAAACATGGAGCATTCTTGGCTTGGTGACTTGTTTATTAAGCTTACGTGTCCGCCAGATCCGACTACTGGCGTGAGGAGATCTGTGGCGGTGATGAAATATAGTAATGGCTCTTTGAATAGCGGTAGTGGTAGTTCGTCGTGTCTTGTAGGGATTTCAGAGGACATGAAAGGATGGGAAGGTACAAACTATAAGTACAACTCATCAGGTGTCGCCACAGGAATAAATAGTTGGGGGAATAATAAGAGGGATGCTCAGTTGGGAAAGACAATAGACCCATACGATGGTGGAAAATCCGACGATTTTGTTTGTGATGATTCTAAGAATGACAATAGGCCTGGAATAGGATGGGATTATGTTTGGTCTTCAGCAACAAATCAGAACTATCAGTGGGCGAATGAAACTAAGAAAGTATACCATACGAGTAATATTCATAGTGGAAGATCTGCTGATAATAAGTCGGTTTACATAGTTGATTCATCTAAACTTGCAACGAGAAAACAAATTTATAAACCAGACCAGGGCTTTGAAGAGTTGGTCGGCTGTCCATTGAATGGAGAGTGGACAGTCACTGTTCAGGATGGTTGGAAATATGATAATGGATGGCTGTTCAGTTGGGAGTTGTCATTAAGTGAAGATCATTTGCGCCACGTGTGGAGTTATACAACAGAACTGGATTCGACATGGGCCGCATGTGATTGGACTGGTTCAAAATATAACGACCATTTTACTTTAACACCCCCTGCAAGTTTCACTGGAGGAACAATTAACTGTGATGTAACGACTGAAGATAATTTCGGTTGCCGTAGAACTAAGAATATTCCTTTCAATTTTGTTGTTAAGAACCTGATTCTGGCAATAACTGATTCTCTTGCTAACTGTGATGGTGATGGTGGTAAAATAGCTATAGAAATTCCCCCGACAAACACAGGTGAACAACCATTCAGCTTTACGTTAGACCCGTATGATCCGATTGACCCGATGGATCCTCATGGTGAACAAGGACCTTCAACAAGCCGTCGTTTCAGAGATGTGGAAGCTGGTTCGCATCAGGTTCTGGTTGTGGATAAGGACGGTTGTTGGAGAAAGGAACAGGTTAATATCGGAATAAACGAGATTACCGGAACTCTGGCATCATATCATAACGCTATCTGCGATGGTGAGGCTAACGGTGACTTTACCGTTACGGCAACTACCACCCAGACGGTAGACGGAAACGTCTTCACTTTCGCAGCACCAGGACTGGATACAAACACTACAGGTGTCTTCACCAGTGTGCCTGCTGGCAACTATCAGGTTATCATAACCGACACATACGGTTCTTGTTCTGATACGGTGGATGTTCCTATAACCTCTACCGTGCCGGCTATCACCCTTGTTGGTGATACGCTTGTCCAGCCTACTCAGGATCTGGGCTGTCCTTTGCCCGCCGGTGAGGACTATGTGATTACCGCCACTATCGAAGGTACTGGTCCTTTCACTCACGAATGGCACTCTGACCACTCGTTTGTCTCTAAGACATCTTCGGGTACTACCGCTACTGCCCGTATACGCAGTACCGGTGCTTGCGACTCCTTCACCGACACTCTTATCGTAACTGAGACTACACATAACTGTACCGCACGATTCCCGAGCAGCTTCATCACCGTGGCCTCTACGCCGTCAATAGCTCTCGCTACCGGCGTAGAAGCTGACAAGGACTGGGGTTGTGATGCAACCCATGAGCGTTTCGAGCCTACTGCTGCCAACTTCGTGGTGACCGATGCCTGCAATCTCTCGGCTACAGCTACCGTCACTCACGGCACTGAAGAGGTCAACGGCTGTCACCATTCTAACTGGTGGGCTGCCAGCTACACCAACTCCTGCGGCACGTCGGCAACACCCGATACCATCAAGCATGCTTGGCTGGTGACCGACAAACCTACCTTCTCGGCTATGCCTATAGTGACGGCTGTGGCTAAGAACGGCGACTGCAAATACCTCATACCTGACCTGAAAGACACTGTGCTGCCTCGCACTTCGGGCTGCGAGAACTCGAGCCTCCGTGTGATTGAGCAGACTCCCGCTTCGCTGGCTGAATACCTGCAGCGTGCCGACCGCAACGACACCATCGACGTGACCGTTGTGGTGAGAGACACTTGCGGTGACACTGCTCACGCTCACGTACAGGTGATCATCCCGCAGAACAAACTTACCATTGCAACTAACCTCTCGACAACATCCAACACTATCGACACCTCTGCCTGCAACGGCTACGGTGTGTCTACTACGGTGACGGTGAACAACCCAAGTGGCACAGCCCACAGCGTATGGACTTCGACGCCTGCTGGCTTCTCCAGCACCGACCCGACCTATCCGCTCTCGCTCAAACCGGGTACTCCCGACACCACATATCAGGTGGTGGTGACTGACGGCAACGGCTGTACCGACACAGCGAAGGTGCATATCTCCCTCAATCCCGATCCGGTGCTCTCGCAGGCCACTGGCAGCGGCGATTATGAACAGGATGTATGCCTCGGACAGTCGATAACACCTATAAAGGTGAAGTTGGAGAACTCTACCTACGACCCGACCAGCGAGATTGCCTCTGCCACCGGCATCTCTGTCAACGTACACCATCATGATAACGCACCCGACACGGTGATCATCAGCGGCAAGCCCACGGCTAACGGAAGCTATACGGTCAACGCCATAAGCAACCAGTCGCCTGCATGCGACTCGAAGAATATAACCGTCACCTTCAACGTGACCGACACCATAGTGCCGATTATCGTGACCGAAGTGGGCGGCGTGGCTAACAGAGACACCGTCTGTATCACTTCCGCCACCTCTCTTACCGACACGGTGATGACCATCCGTGAGACGGCTGGAGGGTCTGGCGACTCTTGGAGTTGGACTGTCGACGGCGGCTCTATCATAAGCGGCAACGACACCAGAGAGATCACGGTGAAGTGGACTTCTGACGGCGACAAGACTGTCACTGTCACAGTGACCCACAGCACACTCAACTGTACCTCGGTGAAGAGCAAACATATACATGTGCAGGCAGTGCCTACGCTGGATATGGGTTCCTATGCCGGTGGTGGCGATGAGGTGACCATCTGCCCGAACCGTGACACGCTTTCGTTCACCGCTACGGTGAGCGGCGCCGTGCAGCCTGGTGGTTATACCTATCAGTTCGGCGGACAGCTTGACTTTGGTACCTCGCCCAACGGCACCAACAGCGACACCGCCGCCGTGCCATTCGACTGCGGTGTAGACTATAGGGTAGGGGTGACCGCTACCGACAACCGCGGATGCTCTGTGACCGACAGCATGACCGTGCATGCCGTAGACGTGACCGCTCCCACCTTCACCACTCCGACCAGCACCCACGTGCTGGCTCCTGTGACGGTGACCGGCTGCGACCTCTCGGCTTTGACCACAGCGCATCCTACGGTGCAGACGGCTGCTGGACTGCTCGACACCCTCAACGTCACGGTGTCCGACGGTTGTACTCCGGTATCGCAGCTCGCCCTCTCGCACCGCGACAGCGTGATGACCAACGGCGTCACCTGCGGCAACAAGATCCGCCGCTACTATGTGGTGACCGACCTCTGCGGAAACAAAGATTCGATATACGAAGAGATTTACGTCCAGTTCCCGTCGACCAAACCGACCGTCGACGCCATAGCTGCGGTGACCGCAACTCCTAAGGACAGCGATTGTAAATACGTCATACCCGACCTGAGCGCCACGGTGCTCGCCAACGCCCACGGCAACTGCAGCGATGCCTACCTGCGCATCATCGAGCAGAGCCCGGCAGCGCTGACCGAATACCTGCAGAACCCGCTCAAGAACGATACGATAGATGTAATGATTGCTGTGAAGGACACCTGCAGCGACAGTGCTCAGGTGCACGTGCAGGTGGTCATACCTCAGAACAAGCTGACCATCTCGACCAACCTCTCGGCAAACTCCAACATCATTGACACTTCGGCCTGCGATGGTTACAGCGTGGCTACTACGGTGACGGTGAACAACCCCAGCGGCACAGCCCACAGCGTGTGGACTTCGACGCCTGCTGGCTTCTCCAGTACCGACCCGACCTATCCGCTATCACTCAACCCAGGTACGCCCGACACTACCTATCAGGTGGTGGTGACTGACGGCAACGGTTGTACCGATACCGCGAAGGTGCATATCGTCCTCAATCCCGACCCGGTGATAAGCCAGGCCACAGGTTCTGGCGACTATGAGCAGTCAATCTGCTTGGGCGAGTCGATAACACCTATAAAGATAAAGCTCGAGAACTCCTATCTGGAGACCAACACCATAACCGACGGTGGCGTGACAGTGGATGTACACCACCACGACAACGCACCCGACACACTCATCATCTCCGGACATCCTACGGACACCGCCAGCTATGTGCTCAACATACTGAGCGACCAGTCGCCTGTCTGCGATGCGAAGAGTGTCACCGTCACCTTCAACGTGGCTGACACCGTGGTGCCGGTCATCGTGACCGAAGTGGGTGGCGTGAGCGGTAAGGACACCGTCTGTATCAGCTCGACCACCTCGCTAACGAACAGTGAGATGACTATCAGCGAGACAGCTGCTATGACAGGCGAGACCTATGTCTGGACTGTCGACGGCGGCACCATAACCAGCGGTGCCGGCACCCGTGTGATAACTGTAGCTTGGACCACATCAGGCGACAAGACTGTGACGGTGAGTGTGACGCGTGGCAGCTGCACCTCGGTTAAGTCGAAGGTGATATACGTGCAGACGGTACCCACACCGACGCTTACCAATGCTGCTGCCAGCAGCTATGATTTGGCTACCGACACCTATCCGATATGTCCGAACCGCGACACCCTCTCGTTCAACACTACATTGGGAGGGTCTGACCCGACAGTGACCTACACCTATACCTATGGTGGACAACTCGACTTTGGTGTGTCACCCAACGGTACCACTAGTGACACCGCTTCAATCCCGCACAACTGTGGTGTGAATTATAGGGTAGGGGTGACTGTTATGGACAACCATGGTTGTTCGGTGACCGACAGCATGACCATAAGCGCTGTAGACACTACGGCTCCTACGGTACTCACAGCTGGCGGCACCCATGTTATGGATGAGGTGAACCTCGACGGCTGTACCTCTGACTTGACCACCCTTTATCCGGCAGCTACTACCCCGGCTGCACTGTCGGCGGCTCCCTATTCGCTGACACTCGCTGACGAATGTACTCCAATCAACGATTTGTCGGTAAGCAACCGCGACAGCGTCTTTGCCAGTGTGACCTGCGGCTACAAGGTGCGTCGCTACTACGTGGTGACCGACCTCTGCGGAAACAAAGACTCCGTATATCAAGACATATCAGTACATATACCTCAGCACTCGTTCACCATCTCCAATGTGCCGACGAGTGTCAATATAGGCTGTGTGGACAGCGCTGTGGGATTGAACTACTCATACACACGTATAGTGCTGCCTACGGTGACCGATGGATGTGGAAATACCGTGGTGCCTGTGACCACCACACCGACACCGGTGATGACTGGTCGCACCTGTATGGATACCACCACTTTCACCTATACCTATCAAGACTGCGAGGCTCCGGGAGCTGGTCACGACACTACCTGGACCTTCACATACAACGTGACACTGCCAGAACTTGCGATGAGCAATCCGACCATCTTGGTCGACACTCTGCCGTGTACCAACTCGGCATTGGAGGCTGTGTCGTTCAACACGCCGAGTGGTGAGATGCGCGACGCTTGCGGACGTCTTGTGACTCCGATACCGGTGGACGAATCGGGTAATCCGATACTTGACGGCGGCGGCAACCCCGTGACCGACGCCTCGGCTATCATCAATGTCGACGGAACGGGTAATGGTTCTGTGACCTTCAACTGGAAGTATACTGACTGCTCGGGTCGCGAATATATCTGGCAGCGCAAGCATGTCATCAAGCCTGCTGCCTTCGACGGCTATCCCAACGACACAGTGGCGGTGACCTGTGTGGGGCAGATAGTGACTCCTGTCAAGCCGAGTGAGTCTGTCTGTGGCGAGCCTGTGGTCTTCAGCGACTTCGTGCGCGATAGCGTCGACACCGACCGTGGCTGCTACATGATAACCTACACTAGCACCTATGAGGTGTTTGCTCAGACTTATACCTGGACGTACGCATACATCTACAACCCGCCGGCATTCACCATACCTGCCGACGTGACTAATACCAGCCTTGAGTGTATAGCCGACACGGTGCCTCCTGCCATAGGAGACCTGCCAGTGGTCACTCATACCGGATGTGTTGGCATCGATGCTGTGATAACTCCTACCGGTCCGGTCCGTACCATCAAGAGCAACGGCTGTAAGGACACCGTCATCTACACATATCACTACGAAGACTGCGCCCGTTCGGGTGACTGGAACTATATCTACATCATCGCACCTGTGACACCTCCTCACGAGCTGCCTGACATCAACACCGGCAACTATGCTGCGACCAGCGGTGCAGTGCAGTGTTTCGACTCATGCTATGCCGACAGCGACACTATCTGGGGCGCTCACCTTCCGGTGATTGTCTCTGTCTGTGGTGACACTTTGGCTACTCCGATGCCTACCTACGCCGACACCCTGACAGACGCTAGCCATGACAACGTCACGGGCACGCGCACGTATCATTATGTGTACACCGACTGCTCTGGAGAGAACAGCTTTGAGTGGACCTACCGCTACAACGTATCGCGTCACACCAATCCTACAGAGGTGCCGCAAGACCCGATGAATCCCACCTCGCTGGTCGACACGGTCGCTCATGTGACCTGTGACTCGCTTGCAGTGCGTCCTCAGTTGCCTACGGTGGTTGACGTCTGTGGCAATCCGGTGGCTCCTGCCGCCGACTCGTCGGTTGTGCGCACCAACCACCACTGCCAGGATACGGTGACCTACTACTATAACTTCTATGACCCATCGTATATAGCCGGAGTCGACAACCCGGCTAACGAGCTGGCTTATCACTGGTATTTCCGCTATTATATCGACCGCACTCAGATGCCGGTGATAGTGCAGGAGGTGAATCCGAACAAGGATACCGTGGAGTGCTTTGCCGATGCAACACTGCCTACGCTCATGCCTGTGGTGCTGGATGCCTGCAACGACACGCTCACTCCGTTTGACACTATCGTGGACGAGCATCATGACATGAACGGTGGTAATCCGCTCTGCACCGGTTACGTGAAATACACCTTCCGCTATCGTGACTGTACCCACACCAACATACTTCCGTGGGAGTATACACGTTATGTGGAGCATCCGGCGCTGACTATCCCGCAGAACGACACCGTGTCGTACACCTGCGTGAATGCGGCGATGAACTACGTCCCGTCACCTGACACGCTGACTAACGCCTGCGGCGACGTGATAGTGCCCGACTCGATAGGGCGTACTTCGACACTCAATGCCCATGATTCGGGTTATGTGTCGTACCACTACCGCTATACCGACTGCGACGGACAGGAGTATGACTGGTACTATGTCTGCGACGTGCGTCCCGACGTGTTCCAGGCACCCGCCGACAGCAGCCGTACGGTGAACTGTCTGGCTCAGGCTTCGGTGCCTACCACCGCTCAGTATCCTATCATCGACGACTGCGGTGTGCGCATACCGCAAGACCGTATGTGGGATAGCGGCGAATATCCTGACACCACCTTCTCGGTCGACTTTAACGACACCTGCGGTATGGTTACCTACACCTATACTTACACCATCCACGGAGAGCAGTACACCTGGAACTACATCTATACCATAGATCCGCCAGAGTTCAGCTTCCCGACCGATGTGGCCACCCGCGACACTATAGAGTGCTACGATGTGAGCTCGCCGCTCTCGGCTCCCACACTGCCTGTGGTGATCAACAGCTGTGGCGACACCATCAACTCCGCGTCGACTAACGCTCCGACCTTGGTTATCGACAGCTCCGACTATGTGGCTCACAACTACTGCACCGGTAACATCGTATACAACTATACCTATGCCGACTGTGGTGGAGATACCTTGGTGTGGAGTTTCACCCATGTGGTGCTTCCGACTACGGCTCCTTACGAGGTTGAGAACCCCATTACTCACCAGTTTGCCAGAACGACCGAGAACGTTGAGTGTTTCGTCGATGGCGACACCATCACAGGCAACGACCTTCCGGTGATAGTTTCGGTGTGCGGTGATACGTTGAGCCCGCGCCTGGTGACCTACGCCGACACTATGGCCAATGCGGCACACGACACGGTGACCGGCACTCGCACGTACCACTATATATATACCGACTGTGCGGGTAACGAGTTCGACTGGAACTTTGTCTATACCGTCGTACGTCACACCAACCCGTTCCAGTCGCCCGAGGTGGGCAATCCTCCGGTGTCTACTGAAGCACACGTCAACTGCGACACACTCGTGGTGCGTCCTGAGATGCCGCGTGTGATAGATGTCTGCGGAGGAGTGCTCGAACCCTACGCTGACTCTTCGATAGTGAGGACCAACCACAACTGTAAGGATACGGTTATTTACAACTACAACTACTACGACCCGTCCTACATACCTGGAACCGATGACCCATCCAACGAGTTGGTATACCACTGGTCGTTCACCTATTATATAGACAAGGCTTTGATGCCGACGGTGGTACAGGGCTTCTCGCCTGATCACGATACGGTGCCTTGCTTCGACTCGGCTGGCCGTCCCAACCAGACTCCCGTTGTGGTCGACGCTTGCGGAGTGCAGCTAGTCCCAGTTATCGATTCGGTGGATACCCACACCAACGGTGACCCGAATAACTGTACTGGTAACCGCACCTTCCGCTATGTCTATACCGACTGCTCCGGTACGTTGAGCGACACTCTCACATACACTCGTTATATTGTCCATCCCGAACTCATAGTGCCGGACAACGACACCGTCTCCTATGTCTGCGCCAACGCAGCTATGGATTATCAACCACAACCCGATACGTTGACCAACCACTGTGGCGATGTGATAGTGCCCGACTCGATAAGCCGCACCTCCTATCTCAATGCCCACGATTCGGGTTATGTGTCGTATCTCTATCGCTACACCGACTGCGACGGTCGTACCTACGACTGGTACTATGTCTGCGACGTGCGTCCCGAGCCGTTCCAGGCTCCTGCCGACAGCACCCGCGATGTGAACTGCGTCTCTTATGCTACCCGTCCTACCGCAAGCCAGCGTCCTGACATTGTGGTATGCGGCGAGACGATACCGTTCAACAACGACTCGACTATCGTATACTCTGTCGACTATAACGACACCTGCGGTGTGATAACATACGAGTATCACTACACCGTCCACGGTGAGACCTACACTTGGAACTACATCTATAATGTGTCTGCTCCCGACTTCACCTTCCCGACGGTGACTACCACTGAGACCGTCGAGTGCTACGATGTCAACTCGCCTGCCATGCAGCCCACACTTCCTGTTGTGGTCAACGAGTGCGGCGATGTCCTGAGTCCGGTATCGATGTCCATCGACAGCTCTGACTATGTGTCCAACAACAGCTGTCACGGTAATATAGTCTACACCTATACCTATACCGACTGTGCAGGCAACACCCACGACTGGGTCTACACCTACGTGGTGCACCACACCACCTTGCCGCATATCGTGGGAGTCGAACCTCCGACTTCGGGCAACGTGGCTTGCTTTGCCGACGCACTTGAAAACTTCCCAGTGCCTACGGTCGAGGATGTCTGTGGACGTCCGATAGCCACTCCTACGGCTGTGGTTACCCAGGGAGGTACCGACTGCGACGGTTGGAGAAACTACAAGTATAACTTCGTCGACTGCGACGGCGTGGTGTTTGAATGGAACTTCCGTTACAACGTGCACGATACAGTAGCACCGCATATTGATGTGAACGCTCTGGTCAACATGGGAGTCACCAACTCGGTGGCTATGGGCAACTGCCAGTACAGCATGCCCGACCTCTCGTCAGCAACCATGCAGGTGACCACCGACGTGGCTAGCGAGAACTGCTCTGGCAACTTCTTCTTCGTCGAGCAGTCGCCCTCAAGTCTGCAGCGTTTCATGCAGCCGCTGACCGACACCATCATCCGTGTGCGCCTCATCGTGCGTGACGCCTGCCAGAACCGCGACACCGCTTACGTCGACATCGTCATACCTGGTTCATACATTGCTATGGATCTGGTAAGCCGCGACGAGAACGGACAGACCGTCCAGGAGGACGAGATGTGTCTCGGTCAGGAGGTGACCCTCGAGGCTCAGGCTTCGTCGGCCAACGGCGAGCAAGACTACATCTGGTCGCCCACCACTGGATTGACCATCAACGGCTCTACGGCTGTGGCATCGCCGGCACAGACCACCACCTACATGGTGACCTTCGTCGACGCCAACGGATGCTCGGTCAACGACACCTACACGCTCACCGTACATCAGCCTTCGGAGACCGACATCACCGCTTCGTCGTGTGACCACTACGAGTGGTACGGTCAGTCGTTCGACAGTAGTGCGGAGGCAGAATACATGATGACCGACCGCTATGGTTGCGACAGCTTGCTGCACCTGCACCTCACCATCCACTACAGTCAGGCTACCTTCTACGGCGACACCATCTGCGACGGTGAGAACTATATGTTCTTCAACCGCATGCTTGTGTCGACCGGCACCTACGAGCAGACTATCTCCAGCTCTAACGGATGCGACAGCGTGATAACGCTCTACCTCTTGGTGGTGCCGCGTCCGCCGGTGCATATCGATGTCGAATACGACTGCAACCTTGCCAACTACACCCTCACGGCTCAGACTCAGGCCACCGCCTTCCAGTGGCGTTCGGTGCCTTCGCTCGCAGATCTGGAATACCAGGCCAACAACCGTGCGGTAACTGTCACACCCGACCGCTACACCCACTTCACCGTCCTGGCTGGATATGAAGGACTGATGCAGTGCGCTGTGTCTGACACCATCTCGCTTGAGCCTGTTTCGGTTGTCGACGCCACTATGGAGGTCACCCCGGTGGCACTCTACCACGAACTGCTTGACTGGTCGGCGGTCGACAAGACCAAGACCGAGACCTGGCGTCAGTGGTATGTCGACGGATTCTTCTATGGCGACGAGAGCGAGATCTCGGGAGTCGCCAACGAGGATAACGACTCGATGGTGGTGGTGCTGATTGTGGGTACCGAACAGTGTACCGACACCGCCCGTGTTGTGGTTCCGATGTTGCGCGAGGCGCTCTATGTACCCAATGTCTTCACGCCCGACCTGAAGATCAACCGTAAGTTCGGTGCTGTCGGCACGGGTATCACCTCGTTCAAGATGGATATCTACAACCGCAGTGGTGCACTCGTGTTCCGCACCGATAACATCAACGAATGGTGGGATGGTGCACACAACGGCACGCCTTGTGAGATGGGCAGCTACGTCTACCGCATCATCTACGTCACCGAGGTCTATCCCGACGTGACTCACGAGATCGTGGGTCAGGTACTCCTGTTGAGATAAGAAACGCAAACACACTAACAGATTAACACAATAGCGAATTCCCGCAATGAAAAAAAGTCTATATATCGCCGCTGCGTGCCTGCTTTTGGCATCGTGCATGAAAGACACGGGAGAGACTATCTTGCTGCCGGTATTGAACGACAGGATACCCGAGAGGGTCTTGTCGTTGGACGAGCAGGATTCTCTGCGTCAGTATATGCCGATATACGAAGGCTTCACGCCGGTGAATGTAGACGGTGAGTATATGGTTTCGCCTGTGAAGTTGGTCTATGCCTCCGACGGTTTTGCCGGCGAGTTCTATGATATGAAGTGGGTGGTGGCTGACCAAAACGGACGCAATGTGGCGAGCTACAGCGAATGGCAGGATAACGCGACGGGTGCCACCAAGGAGGCTCACGTCATAGGGGAGGGGGAGAAGATCACGGTCTACACGATAGAGAAAGCTATGGACGAAACTCTGGGTTGGAGCTGTGATATGGTGACTGTCATCTCTGGCATAAAGCAGGAGAACGGGATAAAAGACTATTCGTACGCCATCGTGATGCGAGACAAACGTGACGAGAACGGAGTCATCATAGAGCCCGACAGCTACAGGGTCTTTAAAGACGGCGACGGACTGTCGGCGGAAAACAAACTAACACATTAACGCATTCAAGCAATCACGCATTCTATAAAGTTCATATCAAGGTTTAGGTTGACGGCCGCTCTGGCCTTCGTGATGCTTTTGTCCTATGGCGCTTCGGCTCAGGTGGAGCATCCCCTCCAGATGTTCTGTGGAGGTGTGAAGGCTGGCGTCAGCATGGGTGACTACCGTCTTACGGCCCCCATCTATTACGTCTACCACCACAAGATGACCGTGAACGCGGTGGCTGGTGCCTGGCTTCAGTTCCGCACCAAGGTGGGATTCTCCCTCCGACCTGAGGTGGCTTATGCTGGCAAGGGCGCCGACCTCGAATGGGAGGATGTCCACTACCGCCTGAGGGCAAACTGCATCGACACCCGTCTGGGCTTGCTGTACAACTTCACCATAAAGAAGACCTTGCTTTCGCCTTACATCATCGCGGCGCCGGTATGGAACGTGGTGATGGACGGCGGCGTCGAGTATACCGATTACTACACGGGCGACATCGCGATGCAGCTCTCGCGGAGCAGCATGAGGACGCATGACTTCGGCATCTTCTGTGGTGCTGGCTTGGAATACCCGATTTATGGCTTCGGATGGACCATCATCCTTTCGGGCGAGGTGGGCTACAACTGGGGTTTTTCTAATAGCTTTTCCCGTAGGGAGCAGAGTGGCGATGTCACCGTGCTGAATCCCAGCCTTGACCAGCTGCCGGCATTGGACCAGCGTCTGAGTCGCGGTTTGGAGGTGACCTTGCGTATGGGTGTCCCCTTCGGCAAGGAGATAGGCCATGTTATGCAGCATCAGAAAAAAGACGACCTCTGGCTGGACGACGACGAGGATGAGGACGACGGCTTTATGGAAGACGAGGAGGATGAGGACGACGAAGAGGTGGTCAAGTCGAAACGGAAGAAAAAAGACAAGAACAAAGGAGAGGAGTCGTGGGAAACAAAGAAGAACTACCTGGACGTTGAAGCCTCAGATGAGGAGGAACCCGAGGGCGAACCGGAACAGACCCCAGCTCCCGAAGAAACAGAACCAGTCAACAAGAGTGAACAGTGACCGCATCCAAAACACTAACACATTCACGCATTCACGCATTACACCTTTACACCTTTACACCCCTACACCATTACACCCATACACCATATTATGAATAAAAAAGCACTTCTTATTGTAGCATTGTTACTGCCGGGTGTCGGCCTTATGGCGCAGTCGACCTTCGGGATTGCCGGAGGCGACGTCAGCGGCTCAAACGGAAGCATGAGCTACACGATGGGACAGCCGGCAGTTATGACCGCATACAGCAAGGTGACCAACGCCAGCGCTAAGGCGGCTAACCTGCGTGAGGGTGTCCAGCAGACATATACCATCGAGGAGTTGAAGATTGACGGTGTGCAGGTTCTCGATTTCGACGTCAGCGTCTATCCCAACCCCACCGCCGACAAGATTACTGTGAGCATAGGAAACGATGTCCAGGATATGAACTACGAGCTTTATAGCATCGATGGAAAACTGCTGCAGAAAGGACGGTTCCAAGGGTCGGAACAGAACATCGAGATGAAGGATTATGTCTCGGGCAGCTATGTGCTGCGCCTCTCCGTGGGTCGCTCTGAAAACAGTTATAGGATAGTGAAGATGTGAGTTGGTGATTAGTGATTAGTGATTAGTGATTAGTGATTGGACAAATGAATTCAGGCAATCAAGCAATAAAGCAATCAAGCAATAAAAAAATACATCCATACATGAAAAAAGTAATGCTCTTTTTAATTGCGGCGGTTTTAGGCGGTTTGTCGGCAAAAGCCCAGGCGCCGCAGTTGATGACCTATCAAGCTGTAGTCAGGGACGCCACCGGACGGCTCGTCTGCAACGGCGACGTGGGAGTGCAGATCTCCATCCTTCAGGGTTCCGAGAACGGGACGGCTGTCTACAGCGACCGTCAGACGGTGACCACCAACGCCAACGGTCTCTTCACCGTGACGATAGGCTCTTCGTCCAATAGCCTCGAAGGTATCGACTGGGCGGCAGGTCCTTTCTTCATCAAGAGTGAGGTTGATCCGACAGGTGGGTCAAACTATACCTTGACTATAGTCCAACAGCTGACTAGCGTGCCTTATGCGTTGAGGGCTTGTGTCGCAGACAGCATTATAAGTGGAGTCAACTTTGATGAACTTGACCCTCTTTTCACTGAATGGGATAAAGACTATAACGACCTTATCAACACCCCGACCATCCCGACCAGGACCAGCGAGCTGGAGAACGATGCTGGATTCCTCACTTCCTATGAGGAGATGCAGGTTTTGAGCATCAGCAACGACACTATTTTCTTGACGGGTGGCAGCTTCGTGAAGTTGCCCGCAATAGGGGGTACCAACGACTATAACGACCTCATCAACACCCCGACTATCCCGACGGCGGTGAGCGAGCTGGACAACGATGCTGGATACCTCACCTCTGAGTCGCAGTCGCTCGCCGATGTCGCCGCCATCGGCAATGCGGCCAACACCCAGATTAAGCAGGTGAGCGACCCCACCGACGACCTTGATGCGGTCAACCTGCGCACCCTCAACGATGTGATAAACGACTGGAATCATCGGTTCGACTCCATCACCCACGTCTACGATTCGATAGTCCATTATCAGGACAGCATCATCGCTATCCTCGGTAGGAGCGAGGGTGACACTACGGCTATCGCATGCGATCGGTTCAACTGGTACGGTACCGAGTATACCGCCTCGGGCGACTATCGCCATATCCTTCGCAACTTCTTGGGTTTCGACAGCATCCTGACCCTCCATCTCACCATCGACAGCGGCACCTATAACGCTGAGAGCCAGACCTCTTGCGACAGCTACCTCTGGCATGGCACCACCTACAACGCCAGCGGCACCTATACCCACAACTACACCAACCTCGACGGGTGCGCCAGCACCGACACCCTCCATCTGGTCATCAACGTCAGCAACGCCGCCACCGACGTGCAGAACGGTTGCGATAGCTTTACCTGGATCGACGGCAACACATACACCGCTTCGGAGAGCTCGGCAACTCAGACGCTCACCAACGCTGCTGGATGCGACAGCGTGGTGACCCTGAACCTTACCATGTATTATGGCACTCATAATGTCGAGGTGATGACGACCTCCGAGGTCTCCTACACTTGGCATTCGACCACCTACGAACTGTCTGGAAGGTACACCTACGAATACACTAACGGCGATGGCTGCCCGAGTGTCGACACCCTCTATCTGGCCATCGGACCTTTCGATGCCATAGGTGAGTCGGCCTCCCTCTTCTCGGTGGGTGCCGGCAGGCAGATCCGTTTCTCGAAAGGCAACCTTCAATACCAGATCGCCGGAACCCACGCTGTGGCCACCGGCGGCACCGCTGAGGGCACATGGCGTTTTGCCGACCATCAGTACGACTACATCTCCTCTGGCACCATCTCGCCCTCTTACGCTGGCTGGATCGACCTCTTCGGATTCGGCACCAGCGGCTGGAACAGCGGCGCCACAGCCTACCAGCCCTATTCAACCAGCACGACGGGAGTCCATTATTGGCCTGGCAGCTCTGCAGGAAACAACCTTACGGGAACCTATAAGAATGCCGACTGGGGTGTCTTCAACGCCATCTCTAACGGCGGAAATGCACCCAACATGTGGAGGGTTATGACCCGCAGCGAGCAGGAGTACCTCTATTTCGCTCGTAGCGCCTCCACCGTAAACGGCGTGGAGAATGCCCGATTTGTCAAGGCGAACGTGAACGGTGTCAATGGCCTCATCATCTTCCCCGACGTCTACGACCATCCCGACGCTGTCACCTTGCCGACGGGCATCAATGCGACAAGCACCACCTATGCGACCAACACCTACAACTCGACACAGTGGACGTTGCTTGAGGCTAATGGATGCATCTTCCTGCCCGCTGCCGGATATAGGACCGATACCGACTATTACCATTCGGCCGGACTCATAGGTCGCTATTACACCAGCACCGTGAGCCTTGTCGAAGAGGGCACCGGCTATCTTCCGAGAGTGCTCAATTTCGAGGATGGCCAGTTCTCGATCGATTGGAACCACAGCTACTATAACGCCAACTCCGTCCGCCTGGTAAGAGACGCCCAGTAATAACAACTAACGCATTTACACCTCTACACCATTACACCATTACACCATTACACATTCACACATTCAAACTAATTTAGTATTTTTGCAACTCGAAACAACGTGGGGTAGTAGCTCATCTGGTAGAGCATTTGGTTCGCAATCAAAAGGTAGTGGGTTCGAGTCCCATCTACTCCACAAAGAAAAAGCCGCTCAAAAAGTGGCTTTTTTTTTGTGAACTTTGAGGGTCGCTTCGCTCAAAATCTTAAAAAAATCAATCAGAAAATTTTAAAAAGAAGAGTTGAAGGATTTTGAATAAGATTTTCGAATAATTTTGAGGCCTTTAGGCCGACCAGAACTTGAACCTCTAACCTCTAACCTCTAACCCTTAACCATTACCTCTTCCTCGTAACAATATTCCCTTCGGTGATGGCGGCTTGCACTCCGAAGACGGTGTTTATGCGGTCGGGTGTGAGGCCCTCTTTCATATCTCCCTGGTATAGGATCTTTTGGTCGTGGAGGAGTATCAGCTCCGGGCAGTAGCGGTAGGCGAGGTTCAGGTCGTGCACCACGATGAGGATGGTCTTCTTCTGAGTGCGGTTGAACTCCTGCAGCAGCGACATGATCTCGTACTGGTGTGCGATGTCGAGGTTCGAAGTCGGCTCGTCGAGAAGCATGATGGGAGTCTGCTGAGCGAGGGCGCGGGCCAGCATGACACGTTGTAGCTCGCCGCCGCTCATCTCGTGGGGTTTAGAGTGCCGCAGGTGCCAGGTGTTCGTCATCTGCATGGCCTCCTCCACTATGTCGCGGTCGCTCTGCGACTCGTTCTCCAGCCGGTGTTGGTAGGGGTTGCGACCCATGAGCACTATCTCGAAGGCAGAGAACTCCATGTCGGTGGAGGCGTGCTGACGCACGATGGCTACCGTCTGGGCCAGCTGGCGAGCGTTGTAGTTCTTCAGGTCGCGGTCCATAAGCCTCACCACGCCTGTTGAGGGTTCCAGGAGTCCGCCTATGCAGCGCAGGAGGGTCGTCTTACCGCATCCGTTCGACCCCATGATAGCATAGAAGCCCCCCGTCTCTACGGCGAGGTCGATGCCAGCCAGCACCTCCTTCCTGCCAAACCGAAGCGATAGATTATGAACGTTTATAGACAAATTTGTGAATGCGTTAATGCGTTAATTTGTTAATGTGGGAGTATGTGAATTTGTTAATTGCCTCCTTCGGCGTCATTGAAAAAGGGTCGCTTCGCTCAAAATCATTAAAAAATCAATTAGAAAGTTTTAAAAAGAAGAGTTGAAGGATTTTAAATAAGATTTTCGAATAATTTTGAGGCCTTTAGGCCGACCATAAATTAAGGTTATCGTTAACGTTATTGTTAGTAGCTCAACTATTATCTATTAACTATTATCTATTATCTATTATCTATTATCTATTATCTATTATCTATTATCTATTAACTTTTAACCTCTAACCCTTAACCCTTAATCCTTAACCATTATCAGTACTGTTTCTTATTCTTATAAAGCAGGTATATGAACAGTGGGGCGCCGACGAGGGCGGTGAGCGATCCCACTGGCAGTTCCGAGGGTTGCAGCACAGTGCGGGCCAGTGTGTCGCAGATCAGTACGAAGAGGGCGCCGGCGACGATGGTGCAGGGCACGATGCGTCGGTTGTCTGGTCCCAGTATCAGTCGCAGGCAGTGGGGCACCACCAGTCCTACGAACCCTATGACGCCGCAGCTCGCCACCACGAAAGCCACCATAAGCGTCGTGAAGAAGAGCAGTATCCGTTTGACTTTCTCCACCTCCACGCCGAGGCTTTTAGCGGTCTCGCTTCCCGCGAGCAGCAGGTTGAGGTCTTTCGCGTAGTAGAGCACCACGCACACCCCCACCAGCACCACCGGCGCCACGAGGGCTATGTCAAACCACGACGAGCTCGCGAAGCTGCCCATCGTCCAGAAGATGATGCTGTCCATCTTGTCCTGTCTCAACACCATGATGAACGAGATCATAGCCGTGATGAGGAAGGTGAGACAGACACCTGTGAGAAGCAGGGTGGTCGTGTGCAGCCGGTTGCCTATCGAGGCAATGCGGTATACCAGCCACACGGTGAAGAGCGCCGAGGCGAGTGCACAGATGCCGATACCCCAGATGTGGCTCTGCAGGCCGAAGAGGATGGCGAGCGACGCCCCCAGCGACGCCCCCGACGACACTCCCAGCACGTAGGGGTCGGTCAGCGGATTGCGGAACACCGACTGGTACGCGGCGCCGCACACCGAGAGGCCCGCGCCCGCGAGGATGCAGAGCAGTATGCGGGGCAGCCTCAGCTGCAGGAATATCTGCGAGTGGAGCAGCTCCGAAGGTTGCAGCTTGGCCACACCCATCAGCGAGCTCGCCACCGCCGTCGCCCCCAGGAGCACCAGCAGCAGCGTCATCACCACCCACAGCGGAATTTTATGATTCTTTGATTTCAATTTTTTATAAGGTCGTGCATCGTAAAAAAACCTTTCTTTCCCACCAAGAATTCGGCGGCGAGGGTAGCGCCGAGGGCGAGTCCTTCGCGACCTTTAGCCTCGTGGATGAGGGTGATGGTGTCGAGCGGACTGTCATAGCGCACCTCGTGTATTCCAGCCACCTCGCCCTCCCTGATGGCGGTGATGGGGATTATTTGAGTGCTTGAATGCTTGAATGCGTGATTGCTTGAGTTGCTACCAACTAATTCCCAATTTCCCCCATGTTCAGCGATGATCCCTTCAGCCAGGTGAATGGCGGTGCCGCTGGGAGCGTCGAGTTTATGTATGTGGTGAGTCTCTTTTATGGCGACAGAGTAGGAGGGGAGTCCTTTGGTCATGCGGGCCAGCTGGCGGTTCAGTTCGAACACGATGTTCATGCCGATGCTGAAGTTCGACGCCACGAAGATTGTGCCGCCTAGGGTGGCGCATTCGTTTTTCACCTCCTCCAGGCGGTCGTTCCATCCCGTCGTGCCCGACACCACGGCCACGCCCGCTCTGAGGCATCTCATGATGTTCTCCACGGCGGTGGCGGGAGTCGAGAACTCCACCGCCACGTCGCAGTCTTTCAGCTTCGAGCCTTTGTCGGCCCAGTCCTCCGGGGTGTCGATGGTGAGGGCGATAGAGTGTCCACGTTCCACCGCGCACCGCTCCACCGCATGCCCCATCTTCCCGTATCCAATTATAGCGATATTCATTATAGAACCTTTTTTTTCGTTTTGCAAAAATAGTAAATAAAAACGAAACGAAATACAAAACCAACACGATAACGATAACGAAAACCAGCTCGCTTGTTATTCCGAACCGAGGCAGAATGACTCCCGAAGGGAGGCCATTAAGCAATTCGGTAGAACCTCCCATCAACCTCCCATCAAACACCTATCAACCTCCCACTGACCCATTCACGCAATCAAATTTCTTCTCCGGAACATCCGTAACCTCCGGAGTCTCCGCTATAATCAGCTTACAAAAGTACATAAAAAATCCGACATAGAGCCACTTTTCGGCATGTTTTTTGAAGTTTTTTAGTTACCCACTTATGCACTTACCCACTTTTGACATCTGCAATTTCAAAATTGCAGAAACTAAAAACTTATAATAATATAATAAAATTATTATATTATTATAAAATTATAATTTAACACTTTCTTGTACATTTGCAGAACGCAAATGTCCGAAGTGGGTAAGTGGGTAACTGCATAAGTTCACTTCAACTTTTTTTCGTACCTTTTTAAGGTTCAAAGCACCCCTATATAAGGAAGTAATATTGTAACACAATGATATTCACATTGGACAGGGAACTGGCACCTGTCCCACCCACTAACACATTAACACATTCACGCATTAACAAAATCTTAATATCGCCCTGTGCGGGCACACCACTAACACATTCTCTTTCTTGTCTTTAATCCTGCGGTAGAAAGCGGTATATTGTCTGTTTTTTATTATCCCCGTTTTTTATTTTTTTATATTTCTTATTTTTTATGTATCTTTGCACTTTGATTTTTACCTCATCTAAACTCTTTTGACCTATGGCACGTGAAATAAAATTCAGTCTTGTTTACAGAGATATGTGGCAGTCGTCGGGCAAGTACCAGCCTCGTGTCGACCAGCTTACCAAGATCGCTCCTGTGATTGTGGCGATGGGCTGCTTCGACCGCATCGAGACTAACGGCGGCGCCTTCGAACAGGTGAACCTCATGTATGGTGAAAACCCCAATAAGGCTGTACGCGCCTGGACCAAAGAGTTCAACAAGGCCGGCATACAGACCCATATGCTCGAGCGCGCTCTCAACGGCCTCCGCATGTACGGCGTGCCTAAGGATGTGCGTCAGCTCATGTGCAAGGTGAAGAAAGCTCAGGGTGTGGACATCATGCGTTCGTTCTGCGGATTGAACGACTACCGCAACCTCGAGCTCTCGGTCAAGTACGCCAAGGAGGCTGGCATGATCTCGCAGGCGGCTCTCAGCATCACCCACTCGCCCGTCCACACGGTGGAGTACTACATGGGGTTGGTGGACAAGCTGGTCGAGTTTGGAGCCGACGAGATAGCTCTCAAGGATATGGCCGGCGTAGGCCGTCCCGCCACCTTGGGTAAGCTCGTACACGAGATAAAAACCAAATATCCGCATATCAAGGTGCAGTATCACGGTCACACGGGCCCTGGCCTCTCGATGGCTTCCACCCTCGAGGTGGCGAAAGCGGGCGCCGACGTCATCGACTGCGCTATGGAGCCTCTCTCCTGGGGTATGGTCCATCCCGACGTGATCTCGGTGCAGGCTATGCTGAAAGATGCGGGATTCCTGGTGAAGGACATCAATATGGATGCTTACATGGAGGCTCGCCGTCTCACTCAAGAGTTCGTCGACGACTTCCTCGGTCTCTATATCAACCCTGGCAACCGCATCAGCACCTCGCTCCTCGTGGGATGTGGACTTCCGGGCGGCATGATGGGCTCGATGATGAGCGACCTGCGTGGCGTCCATGGCGCCATCAATATGGCTCTCAAGAAGGCTGGCAAGCCTGAGGTTTCCTTCGAGGAACTCACCGTACAGCTCTTCCAGGAGGTCGAGCACATCTGGCCTATGCTGGGCTATCCTCCGCTGGTGACCCCCTTCAGCCAGTACACCAAGAATATCGCGGTGATGAACCTCCTCTCGATGGCTCAGGGCAAACCGCGTTTCAGCCAGATAGACAAAGACTCGTGGAGCATGATACTCGGACGTGCGGGCCGTCTGCCTGGTCCTCTCGCCCCCGAGATCATAGAGCTCGCCAAGCAGAGCGGTCAGGAGTTCTACGACGGCAACCCGCAGGATTTCTATCCCGACGCGCTGCCTGAGTATATCAAGGAGATGGAGCAGAACGGATGGGATCGTGGCGAAGACGACGAGGAGCTCTTCGAGCTGGCCATGCACGACCGTCAATATCGCGACTATAAGAGCGGCGTGGCTAAAGACCGTTTCTACAAGGAGGTGGAGAAACTGCGTGCCGAGAAGAACGGGCCCACGATGCTGGCGCCCACTCAGGCTTCGGAGCGTGCTTTCAACTATATCGACCTCAACCGTCCCAACGCTGTGCCTATCGTGGCCACCGCCACGGGCCGTCTGATGTGGGAGATGGACTTCAAGGACACCTCCGTGCCGCCTACTCCCGGAACACAGTACGCCAACGGCGCCGTCGTATGCTTCATCGAGGCTTCGTACGGCATCATGTCGGTGCCCGCCACCAAGGCTGGAAGCATCGTGGGCACCTGCGTCAAGCAGGGCCAGATGGTCAAGAAAGGCGACGTACTGGGATGGATTGAGTAACGGTTAGCGGTTAACGGTTAACGGTTAACGGTTAGCACTAACGCATTAACACATTCACACATTCACGCATTCAAGAAATAACACATTAACACAATAAACAACTATGTCAATTAGCATTTTCGCACTTATCATCGGTGCCATCTTTGTAAACAACGTGGTCCTCTCCCAGTTCCTCGGCATCTGCCCCTTCCTGGGTGTCTCTAAGGATGTGAAGAGCTCTGTCGGCATGGGAGGCGCCGTCCTCTTCGTCATGCTCCTCGCCACCCTGGTGACCTGGATCTTGAACGAATATATCCTTGTCCGCTTCGGCATCGAATACCTGCAGACCATCGTCTACATCCTGGTCATCGCAGGACTCGTCCAGATGGTCGAGATAGTGCTCAAGAAGATCGCCCCCGCCCTCTATCAGGCTCTCGGAGTCTTCCTGCCTCTCATCACCACCAACTGCGCTGTGCTCGGTGTCGCCCTCATCGTGGTGGCTAAACACATGAACCTCGCCCAGAGCATGATCTACTCGGCCAGCATCGCCGTCGGATTCACACTCGCTCTCGTCATCTTCGCCGGCATCCGTGAGCAGCTTGAGCTCACCGGCGTCCCGAAGGGCATGAAAGGTGTGCCTATCGCACTCGTCTCGGCTGGCATTTTGGCTATGGCTTTCATGGGTTTCAACGGTTTGGTACCCCTCCCATAAGAAAAAAACGGCATTGTAGAGTAGGTTGTAAGATGTTGAGTTAAAATAATTTAACAAAAAATTAAGATTTTTTCACATTTTAAATTCCACTCGACATTATAATTGGTTGTACTTTTGCAACTCGAAAAACGGTGATACACAGTTGTGTTGACCCAAAATTAAATTTGAATCGTTTAACCTTTAAATTTAAAGACAATGAAAAAAGTTATGTTTCTGATGGCTGTTGCCGGTATGTTCGCTTTCGCCGCTTGCAACAACAACAAGACCGCTGAAGAGGCTCCCGTTGAGGAGGCTATCGAAGAAGTAGCAGTTGAAGAAGAAGCTGTTGCTGAGGACGCAGTTGAGGCTCCTGTTGAGGAAGCTGCTGCTGAAGAAGTTGTTGCTGAATAAGCTACAATCGAAACAAATCAGAATGGAAAGAGGGGAAGATTTTTCTCCTCTTTTCTTGTATGGAAACAAATTTAAAACATAAAGATATGAAGAAATTTTTCCTTTTGGCTTGCGTGGTTCTTTCTCTCGCTGCCGTTTCATGCGATAAATCGAAAACCTGCCGTTGCACCGTCACTCAGACCAATCCTGGCGGTGGCGCTCCTATCGTTACCACCCAGACCGCTACCATCGAGAAGGGCAAATGCGAAGACATGAACGCCACCCAGACGATGAATATCCCTGGCGATGACGATTTCGAGCCTGCTACGATGACCCAGACGGCTGTCTGCGAAGAGATCTAATCGTTATTCCAAGGTCAGACAAAAGAAAAAAGGCTGGAACTCTGTTCCCCTTTTTTCTTTTTTGAATAAAACAATACAGGTATGAAGAAACTTCTCTTTTTGGCTTGCATCGCCCTTTCGCTCGCGTTCGTCTCGTGCGACAAATCGAAAGATTGTTCGTGTACCGTCACCACCTCTTCGCCCGAAATGTTAGAGGCTTCCACGACCACATCATTTGTTACCATAAAGTCGGGGAAATGTGACGACCTGAACGCCGACCACTCTACCACCCAGCCTGGATTCGAAGGGGAGGAGATAACCGTCACCCAGAAATCGGTCTGCTCGGAGGTCAAATAAACATTCTTAAGAGAAATCCCACACATCGGGCGGCATCTTTCTTGCTGCCCGTTCTTTTTTTTACTGACCCTGTGACCCCTTGCCGGTCACACTTTTTTTTGTATTTTTGCACTTTCAATATCTACCTCTATGAATTACGGAATACTCGAAACCCAGCCTAACGTCTACATTCCGCTCGACCCCGAGAAAAACTATCCCACCGGCAACCCCTACGAGCATCGTGTCACGGTGACCAAGCCCTCGAAGGGCAAGCGCCAGTATAAGTTTGACGAGACCTATCCTTATATCGACCGTTCCTTCTCCTACCTCATCCAGCGCAACTTCGTCGGCCCGCTCTTCATCTGGTTCGTCATCAACGTGGCCAACAAGCTGAAGTACGGCCTGCGTGTGCGTGGACGCAAGAACCTGCGTCCCTACCGCAAGCAGCTCAAAGGCGGCGCTGTGGCCATCTGCAACCATGTCTACCAGTTCGACGCCGCCGCCGTGAAGCAGGCTCTGCAGCCTCTGCGCAATATCTGGATTCCGATGTACGCTCCCCATTTCAACGGCGGACAGTACTGGTTTGTCCGTTATGTGGGAGGCATCCCCGTACCCGAGACCATGGGCGGCCTGCGCAAGTTTGACGAGGCCTTCGACCACTATCACTCCAAGGGCGAGTGGATACTGGTCTTCCCCGAGGAGGTGCGTTGGGATTATTACCAGCCGCTCCGTCCGTTCCGCAAGGGGGCTTTCACGATGGCTTACAAGTACAACTGTCCGATGGTCCCCTGCATGATCACCTACCGCGAGCGCAAGGGCATCCATAAGTGGTTCGGCCCGCAGGAGGTGCCGCTGATGACCATCCATGTAGGCGAGCCTATCATGCCCGACCGCTCACACTCGCGCAAGGAGGAGGTCGACCGTCTGCGTGTCGTCGCCCACGAGCGTATGGAGCAGATGGCCGGCATCGAGAAGAACCCCTGGCCCGCCATCCCCGAAGAAGGCTGACAAGAAGGTCAACTCATCGCCCTTTGTATGAATAGGTTCAGCGGCACGCTGGCCTTGAACACCTCCACCACGCGGTCGAGGAGCTCGTCGCTGTAGAGGTATTTGTTCGGCATGGTGTATGCTGTCGTGTAGTCTTTATATTTCAGCAGGTCGCCGTCGGGCCAGTCGGACGGGAAGTCTTTCGGCACCCGTGTGAGTTTCTTCGTGGTGAAGAACTCCGACCCGAAGTATTTCTTGTATTTCGGCTCGTTCATGATAGCCTTGAATTCGTCGACGCAGTAGAATATCTCCTGCCTTATGGCGTAGAGGGCCTGAGGCGAGGGCATGAAGATGCCGCCTCCGAGCGAGCAGTTGCCGTGCAGCCCATAGTCCTCCTGACCCACCTGCAGGTAGTAGCCAGGCACTCCCAGGTTCTTCTTCCCTCCGCTGGGCAGGAAGCAGGCTATATGCGTCTTGTAGGGCCGTTTGTCTTGTGAGAAGCGGATGTCGCGGTATATGCGGTAGGTGCAGTTCTTCACCTGCAGGTTGCCCAGCGACGGGTCGAGCGGCGTCATCCGGTCGATGAGGGCTTGGGTGAACAGCTCGAAGTCGTCTTTGATTGCCAGCCACCGCTCTTTGTTGGTGTTGAACCACTCGCGGTTGTTGTTCACCATCAACTCATCGAAAAAAGCCAAAGTGTCGGTATTGAGATGCATGGGAATGAGGGGGTAAGGGTTAATGGTTAATGGTTAATAGATAATAGATAATAGTTTAATGGTTAAAGGTTAAGGGTTAATGGTTAAGGGTGTAGGAAGTTAAATGTTAATAGATAATAAATAGTTCAAGGTTCAGGTTTCAGGTTTCAAGTTTCACGCACCACTAACGCAATCAAGCAATCAAGCAATCAAGCATTCCCTTACCACTTCCAGCAAGAGATGCAGACTCCCTTTTCTTTTTCGTTTTCGTTATCGTTTTCGTTCAAAAACTCAATCCCCGTTGCTCGCTTCACTTCCTCCACGCTTACGGCGAACGATTGTAGCGGTCGCTTCACGTTGCGGTTCTCCATCAGCAGTCCTATCGCCTGCTTGCGTTTGGGGTCGTACACCACCTTGAAGAACCGCTCTGGTATGCTTATCACGTTGCCTCCCCGTCCTCTGAACTGCTGCAGTTCGCCTTCCAGCACCGGCCCTGTGATGACGTATATCGTGTCGTATTCCTCTGCCCAGCGGCGCACCAGCTCTTCGGCTCTGCACCATATCCCTTCGTTGAAGGCATGGTCCTGGGGCGAGATGTTGCTCATCAGAAAGCTCTCACGCATTGCCCGCTGGCTCCATTTCATGTCCGCCGCCGGCGCCAGATGTCCTCGGTCGTACCCGCTCCCGCTGTAGTCTTCGGGCAGGGCGCTTCCGCTCCTCACCGTCGTGTCGGGCAGGAAGCGGTCGTTCCCCTTGCGTGGCACGGTCCCGTGCACCCGCTCTCTAGTCAACATGTAAGCCACCCACCGTGCCTGCTCGTGATATTCGTCGTAGAGCAGCACATAGCCCTCATGCTTCACCAGCTGGCATCCCGTCCCCGTGGTGTCTGGCAGCCAGCTCTGCGCCGACACGCAAGCCGAAAGACACAGAAAGAAGGTGATAAGGACTATTTTCATTTGATTCATGTTGCAAATATATGTATTTCTCTTGACTTTGCAATCTCTTTGTCGGATAAAATGTGTACTTTTGCACTTTCTTTCCTCTTGCAATGACCTCTAAGTACCTCAAAATATTCATCTTCTTCATGCTGGCTTTCGGCTTCTCTGCCCACGCTCAGAAGCTTATCACCTACGAGGCTGGCATGGGTACTCGCCATCCCGAGAACAGCGACATCTGGATTCTCTATCAGAAGGTCAAGGCCGAGCATGACGGCATGTGGCTCTATGCCGACTCCGCCCTCCTCAACACCAAGAAGAACGACTTCACCGCCTACCGCCATATCAAGATTATCCTCAACGACACCACCACCATCACCGGCGACAGCATGTACTACGACGGCCAGACGAGGGTGGTCAACATCTGGGGCGACTCGGCGGTACTCGTCGACGGGAAGACCATACTCAAAACCCCGCAGATGTCCTACGACCGCAACGAGAACCGCGCCACCTACTTCTGGTGGGGCCATACCGTCAACGGCTCTCGCACCCTCGACAGCCGCAAGGGTTTCTATTTCTCCGACTCCGAGGACTTCGAGATATACGACGACGTGACTTTAAGAGATTCTTCCTCGCGCCTGCTCACCGACACGCTCTACTACAACATGAAGACCGAGGATGCGATGTTCGTCGGCCCTACGGTCATCTATAGCGACTCTACCGTCATCTACAGCACCTACGGCACCTACAACACCTCCTCCCGCCAATCCTGGTCCTACGAGGGCTCGCGGGTGGTCAACGGCTCGAAGATACTCACGGGCGACACTCTCTTCTTCGACGACAACCGGCGCTTCGGCGAGGCCATCCGCAACGTCTGCATCTTCGACACCGCCAACAACCTCACCTGCACCGGACGCTATGGGCAGACCGACCAGCACCGCCGTTTCTCTTTCGTCACCGACAGCGCCCTCGTGGTGAAAGCCGACGCCGAGAAGCCGAAGGACTCGCTCTTCATGCATGGCGACACCATCTATGTCTTCAACAACGGCGACAACGAGGCTGAGCTCATCAAAGTCTTCCGCCACGTGAAGTCTTACAGGGCCGACTCGCAGTCGCTCTGCGACTCCTGCAACTACTGGGTCAAGGACTCGCTGATGACTCTCTTCGGCGACCCCATCCTCTGGTACGACAGTATGCAATGCACCGCCGACACCATACTCGCCACCCACGACTCTGCCGGACTCAAGCTGGTCAACCTGCGCAGCAACTGCATGCTCATCGAGCGGCTCGACTCGCGTCGTTTCAACCAGGTCAAGAGCCGCAATATGGACGCTTACTTCGTCAAGGGCGAGCCTTCCTATGTCGACATCCTTTCCAACGCGCAGATGTGCTACTATCTCACCGAGGAGGACACCGTGATCTCTTTCGTCGACAGCGTCCTGGTGAAGCAGCCGCGCAAGAGCATCGTGGGCGTCAACGCTGGAGTGAGCACCGACATGCGTGTCTACTTCCGCAACAACGAGCCGGTGCGTGTCTCTGCCTTCGGCAAACCTGACATGCAGACCTATCCCGACGCCAAGCTGCCTGAGGAGTGGCAGCGGCTCGTCGGCTTCCGCTGGGAGATCGAACGCCGCCCGCAGCTCTGGTCCGACGTCTTCCTCTGGTGACATTCTCCTTCTTCCTTGCGGCTACTCGCTCTTGCTGCTACTGACAAATTGTCATATCCTTGTGACGTGGCATTGTACTTGTCTGCCTTCCTTTTTTACAAATAATATACAATGAAACTGAGAAAAAATATGGATAAGAACAAGAAAGAAAACCCCGAAGTGGAGAATACCGCCTGCACCGAAGAGGAAGTGCAGCAGCAGCCTGCTGCCGAAAGCCAGGAGGCCGCAAACGCCGACACCCCTGAAGCTGCCGAAAGCGCTGAGACTCCCGATGAGCCTGCTGCCAACCCCGCTCCCGAGGCCGATCCGCTGGCTGAGCAGCTGGCCGCCATGCAGGAGAAATATCTCCGCACCTATGCTGAATACGAGAACTACCGCAAGCGCACCAGCGCTCAGATGGTCGACCTCCAGCTCAACGGTCACAAGGATATGGCGAAGGCTATCCTCCCCGTGGTCGACGACATGGAGCGCGCTCTCGCTGCACTCGCTGAGGATGACAAATCACGCGAGGGTGTAAAACTCATCTATGACAAGCTTATCTCTATACTCCAGCAGAAAGGCATCAAGCAGATGAAGACCATAGGCGAAGCTTTCGACTCTGAGCTGCACGAGGCGGTCACACAGATTCCCGCTCCCGCCCCGGCTCAGAAGAACCATATCATCGACGAGGTCCTCAAAGGCTACTACCTCAACGACAAGATCCTCCGTCACCCCAAAGTGGTCGTCGCCGTATAACCTTGAACTTTGAACCTTGAACTTTGAACTATTATCTATTATCTTTTAACTTTTAACTTTTAACCTCTTACATCTAACCTCTAACCTCTAACCTCTTACATCCCCCCCGATGGCAACAAAACGTGATTATTATGAAGTTCTGGGCGTTGACAAGAACGCCTCACCCGAAGACCTGAAGAAAGCCTACCGCAAGCTGGCTCTCAAATACCACCCTGACCGCAACCCCGACGACAAGGAGGCGGAGGAGAAGTTCAAGGAGGCGGCTGAAGCTTACAGCGTCCTCAGCGACCCCGAAAAGAAAGCTCGCTATGACCAGTTCGGCCATGCGGGCGTCGACGGCGCCGGCGGCTTCGGCGGTGGCGGAATGAACATGAACGACATCTTCTCGCAGTTCGGCGACCTCTTCGGCGACTTCTTCGGTGGCGGCGGCGGATTCAGCGGATTCAGTGGATTTGGTGGCGGATTCGGTGGCGGCAGACAAGGTCGTCGGGTGGTGCGTGGCACCAACCTTCGCATCAAGATGCCGCTCACCCTCGAGGAGATTGACAACGGCGTAGAGAAGAAAGTCAAGGTCTCCAAATATGTGCAATGCAAGACCTGTGGCGGTACGGGCTCCCGTACTGGCCAGCCAGAAAACTGTCCTCACTGTCATGGTACTGGTGTGGTCACCGAGGTGCGCCGCACTATACTCGGTCAGATGCAGACCCAATCGGCATGTCCTCACTGTGGCGGTGAGGGACGTGTGGTGAAGGATAAATGTCGCGATTGTAATGGCGATGGTATAGTAAAGTCAGAGGAGGTGATAACCATCAAGGTGCCAGCGGGCGTCACCGACGGCATGCAGTTCGCCATCACGGGCAAAGGCAACGCAGCTCCTCGCGGCGGGGTGCCGGGCGACCTCGTCGTGGTCGTCGAGGAGCAGCGTCATGAGCTCTTCGAACGTCAGGAGCAGAACCTCTACTACAACGCTTTCATAACCTTCTCCGACGCTGCCATGGGGGGCTCCATCGAGATACCCACCCTCCACGGCAAGGTCCGTGTCAAGATAGAGCAGGGCACCCCCTCGGGCAAGGTGCTCCGTCTCAAAGGCAAAGGACTCCCGTCGGTCAACGGCTACGGCAGGGGCGACCTCCTCGTCTGCGTCAACGTCTGGGTGCCTAAGAGCCTCTCCAAGGAGGAGAAGGCGCTGCTCGAGCAGCTCAAGTCGTCTCCCAACTTCCAACCCAACCCCACCCGTCAGGAACGCGGCTTCTTCGATAAGATGAAAGAACTGTTTAATTAAAGTTTACAGTTTACGGTTTACAGTTTAAAGTTTAGAGGGAAGAAGTTAATAGATAATAGTTGAGCTACCAACGAAAACACCCATACACCCATACACCTATACACCCATACACCCATACACCCATACACCCATACACCCATACACCAT
>CACYJU010000005.1 GCA_902774845.1 uncultured Bacteroidota bacterium | reverse complement strand
CGTGTTAGTCGTAACGGGGTTGGCGTTCAGCGTCGGCGTCTCGCTCGAGCAGTAGTCGCTCTTCGTCGCTGTCGGCGCCGCCGTCACCGCGTTGTACACTGTCACCGTCACAGTTTTACTATCACTCTGGTCTGGGCAATTTGCATCTGTAACTTCCACCGTATATGTTATAGATGACCCCGCTGTAGATGTACTGGGTGTATAACTACTACTCGCAACCCCATTATTAGTCTGCAATGTTGTTGATCCATTCTTCCACACAATGTTATAACTTCCAGAGCCTGATGTCGGGGTCTCCGTCAGGGTAACTGTCGCATCCATACAGTAGGTGCCGCCGCCTGTGACATCAGCCAGCACTAATTCCGGACGCACCGTAACCGTCACACTTGCAGTATCCGAGCAAGATTTGGTTCGACTGCCACCATGCGTATATGTGTAATTATTTTTTCCTATTACCGTGTACTCTGTTGTGCCCGACGGACTGGCAGTTGGATTATATACAGTCGATGACGACAAGTCTGCTGATGGATCCCATAAATAAGTAGGTGATGACGTAACTCCACTTGCTATAAGTTGAACACTACCACCTGGGCAAATAACCGGCGCAGACGGATCAACACTTATCGTAGGCAACGGGTACACCCTAACCGTAACACTTACATCTTTGTAACATTCATGTGCATCCTTTACCCTACAGGTATAGGTATACTCAGTATATGTATTACCTGATTTATTTCGCGGCGAGACAATTATACTATTCGACGTAGCACTCGTATTTTCCGTTATAAGTCCCGTACCTGGCAAACCTGGATTATAACCCGTCTCACCAGTATGCGTAGCTGTCCATTCATAGTCATATGGTGTCAGACCAAGATGATTTGGATCCACCTTTGCCGTGAGTCTAAGGGTCTCTCCCTCACAAAGAATGGTATCTGGGTCAGCCCACGACATATGTGGCAATACAGTAGCCACTAACAGCAATAGGACTGCTGCTAATTTACGTAATGACAAAACGGATGACTGGCGAGGGCCTGAGGCCTCGCGGTAGGTGTTATGTTGCATAGTTTGTTGTTTTTCTTCTCTGGAATAATCTCTCGCTCTGTTCTCTCGGTTCATAAGGCTGTCGTTGTAAAAGTGTTTCATGACGCGGGTGTTATGTTTTGTTGTTGGTTTGATTGACTGTATGGTGTAATGGTGTAAGGGTGTATTTTCGTTTTCGTTAAGGTTATCGTTAAGGTTGATCTATTCGTTATCGTTAAGGTTTGCTTTTGCCAAGGTCGATAGTAATTCTATAAACTTGCTGGTGGGCTCTATCAGCGGCACGACATCTTCTTCGAGCAAGTCGAACCTATCACTGTAATCTCCCGTCAACCTCATCGAGAAAAGTCGTCTCAGCAATTTGCCACACTCTTTGTCCACAATACCTGTCTTGACAAAATGCAAACCGAACTGGTTGATGTTCCCGTCGTGAGTGTGCGCAGGAATATGGTATGCAATCAACAGGGCAGACACTGCATAGTAGGCTGCATAATAAAGGCGGTTTGCCACAACCTCAAGATAGCCGAACTGTACATTCGTCTTGGCTTGTTCCAATGCCGTCTTGGCTCGTTCTATGCGATAGTTCACAATATCGCGTCTGTTTTCTTCTGTCAGGCCCATAATACTATTCCGTCGTGTGTTACATTTTCGTGGAAGGGATTTGCAGTGTCGCGATCCCATGACTTCTTGGTGAGGAGCACTGTGTTTATCATCGTGCCATAGTCCCACCCCAGCTCGCTCAACGGATACGAGATATTGTCGATATCACTGCCGGTGATACGGTCTTTGTCGAGCAGTATGAGGATGTCCCAGTCGGAGTCGTCACGTGCGTCGCCCCTAGCTTGCGAGCCGAAAAGGATGACGCGGCTCCCTTCGGGCACAAGACGTCGGCTGGTGGCCTTGATGGAATCGATAATCATATTTTTTTTCTCGCTGGACATGGAGGAGGTTATTGGTTATTGAAGAGGTTATCGTTAAAGGTTATCGTTTTCGTTATCGTTATCGTTAAGGTTATCGTTAAGGTTTTCTACTATGTAATGACCTAATGAAATGTTAAATTAGTCAGCGACTATGTTAAATTTTCTTATTTTTTTCGTTTTTTTTTTGAGCTAAGGCTTGTTTCATGACTATACTACAACTATACCACGACTATACTACGACTATACTACGGCTTAACCAAATGTTGAAATCCTTTTTGCTTTGATGGGTTATTTTTATGTTTTTCATTAATCACAGGTTGTCTATAATTATTTCGGCGTCGAGGTGGGAGACTGATACTTGTACTTGATCCGTAGCGGAGCAATGCTCGTCAGCGGCTGTCACCGTGTACGTCGTCGTTGTGGCCGGCTCCACAGTCACGCTTGCTCCCGACAACGGGCCAGGTGTCCACGTATATGTCAGTACACCCGAGCCTCCGTCCCCACTCGCCGTAAGGGTAACAGATGCCGGTGAACCGTTGCATATCAACTGGTCGTCACCCGCATTTACCGTGGGGACCTCCCATACAGTGATAGTTCCCGTTTTAGTATTCGGCTTACAGTGTTCGCAACCCGAGGCGCAAGGTTGCGCCGTTATCTCATAGTGATACACTCCCGGTTGCAAGGTGGCTGTTTGTTCTATAAATATCGCATGTTTGTATGGCAAAAGTGGGGCAGCTGGACTGTTGTTTCCTGCAGCAACACGCACTCTTGCATTATCTGAAAGATTCTGTGTCGTTCCATTGGTTGTAGAGTTTATCACGGTATATCTGGCGGTATCGCCTGCCCCAGCACCTTCTTTCCACCATTTTATGTTTACAGCATCCGTCTTCGTTCCACCATACACATATTCCACAGCGCTCATATTCCCGCCATAGCAGAACGACTGAACTTCATTGCCGCTCTTCTTGACAACCCAAGTCGAGTCGAAGGCAAATTTGATAACGGTGCTTATCTCTGTCTGACAGCCATAGTTGTCGGTAAAAAGCAGGTGGCAGTTTCCGCCAGCATCGGGGTGGTCGCAGTCGCCTGACGACTGGTCGCCGAACTCTGGCTTGATAATGATACCTCCATCATACGAAGAACCATCGTAATGTACGCTACTGCAGGACAGGTCGCGCTGTTCAAGATTAACATCAAAACTCCACAAACTCGGCATTATGCTGCTTGACAACCCCAATGACCAATCAAATACATATCCATTGTCACCCTCATAGCCATCGCAAACTTTTACTTTCCATGTACCGTTGAGAGGACAACCGTCCAACGCTGGAAAGAAGTCCTCGTATGGCTGATATATTTGCGACATGGATGACATTTCTGATGCCTTTACAACATAATCAACATCAGCACTTGCCACCATGTTTCCAGAATTCCACATAATGCCACCACCCTCAGCATACTCATATCCGTCAACAGTAGAATTTGACCAACAATAATCCCAACCAGTTCCTTGTTCATTGCTGCCAGGGTCGCATATATGCGAAGCATCGCCATCGCTAAGGTTTGGCACGCCCATTCCAATGGCCCTAAGTCTACGCGTATAACTTGTTATCGAATAAAATTGATACGTCCTACCATTTTCATTCCAATCAGGTAAAGACAAAGAATTTGCTGCTGCCTGTATTTCTTCATCCGTTGGTGATTCTCCAAAAAATACAGTTGCTTCATCAGCATTTCTAGTTAAACTATAAACTCCATTGTTATATACAACGTAATACGTGTAGTTTACATACTCCCACCTATTACCATTTCTGTAACGCGCTTGTCCATTAGCTTCCATTGTTCTGTATGGCCAAGTATACGTATCTTCGTCAAGACTCACCCCCCCACGCCATAAATCAGGAAGAATCATTACTTCACTACCATTCGGGCAAATGAGTTTTATCTGCGCATCTGCGAAATATGAATGCTCCATTTTAATGCGCAAAAACTTAATGTCATCTGGTCCTGTTACCTCTGCTCCGTCTGGGAATTGATCAAAGGTTACTGTTGATTCATAACACCTTGTTCCATTGCATTCTCCGTCTGGAATAAAGGTGGTCTCACCCTTACCGAGGGTTGCGTAGATATTGATTGATGGCTCGTCAATTGTAAAGTCTCCCTGGCCGTCAGGTTCGGACAAGAAAATGGTGTCACTTTCTCCTACACAAATTGGCGGATCAGCCATATCGTCGAAACAGGTCGGGACGGTTCCTACCGGATTGACACCTTTTGACACCCTTACACGAATAGGTAAGCTGGCTTTGCAGCCGTCGCTGCCTGTAACCGTAAGCCTGACATCGTAGCCCATCTGAGCCAGAGTTGCGATTGTGCAAGTTTCACCCGTAGTTGTATCCGGACTCTCGGACACGTGGTCGTTTACTATCCATTGATATGTTAAAGGAGTTGCCAAACCACTCACAGTTGGACTTAATATTTTGTTGTTGTCTCCGTTTATTGTGTTTCCGGCACAAGCGTTAACATAACAATAACCGCCTGATATTTCTGCGTTAGGGATTGTCAGCGATATCGGAGTGGAATTGTATTTGGCATAGAGTGTCACATCGTTGTCCCGCAAATCAATCGATTCTCCGCCAGTATACACAACAGAGCCTCCCGGAGTGGTACTCCAACCAAGAAAACAATTGCTAGAACAGTTGGGCACTTCGCTCGTCACTGTAGCAGCGACGGCATAAACATCGTCTATATTCGATGGTGACGAGTTGTCAGCACACTTATAGTACAGATGATGAGGTGTGGCCGGCTCTATCGGAATACAGATGTTGTCAATAACGACATAACTATTTCTATTGTTACTAGAATACTCCCATCCAAACACCAATTGAGCCCCGTCTGGCATATCATTTGGTATAGTTACACTATATTGTCCTGTTGCCCAACTAGCATTATCTATCGCTGTAGGAGGTGTCACCGGATCTGCAAACCAATATATTGTTGTCCCAACTAGATAACCAACTCTCAATGTTCCTCTACCCGTGTTTTGCCACCATGCATTGAATGTCATTGTACCGCCACGTTGTATATCGGCGATATCTGGTAATATCTGCACAGCATGCGTTGTCCCCGTTCCGTTTCCCGCGTAGATACGAAGTCCATTCCCATCCGGCTGGTCAGTATACACATTCGGAATGTAATTATTGTTCAAATTACCATTCAGTACTCCATATGACCAACCATCAAACGAAAAACCATCTTCGAAATCGATGCATGTGGAGTTTTCTGGGGGGCAAGTACATTCTACTCGAATTTGGAAACTGGAATTATTATTATGTCCATTATGGTAATAAACGGTAACCTCACTGCCTGTGGAAGCAAAGACTGCACCTATTGGAGCATAAGTATTTCCATACCAATTGGTTCCACTTTCCGATGTACCAGTATTTCCATTGTTTATATACAACTCGTCATACCTTCCGCCACCACTATTGAAGGTTCTACTTACAAGTGTCACTTTTATCTTGCAACCATCGTCGGTCTGGAAACGGACATATTTATTTGCATCGGTTGTGTTTTCGGTTATGGTGTAAGTCGTACCGCAATCCAGAGTGTAAATAGCGCCATCCGTCATACTTCCCCAGGAGGCCGGAGGAGGTGTCTGACCCCAAGCAGTAACACCCAACCCCATCATCACAACCAAAGCAACCGCCGCCAACACTCTTCTACCAAACATAGACTTGCCATAGACTTTGCTCATCAAGCTCGCAGGCCGTACACAAATCTTGGAAAAACGATTTGTGCAGGCAGGACATAGACTTACCCTTGCTTTGTCCTTGCTTTGTCCTTGCTTTGCCATAGTTCTATGTAATATCTCAGTAATATGTGAGTAATATGTGAGTAATACCTGTGCGGTACCACTTTCGTGATTCCCTTCACTATTAAATACACACAACCCCTTCTCCCATTTCACATCCCCCTCATTTTTTTTCTCCACCATCCCCTTCTCTGTCATCCTCACCTTCGTATCACATTCGTGTTTCATTCGTCTTTGATAATACTCTTTCATATATCGTAGCGTGTTATTTCTGTTTATCTGTTGTTTTTCTGCTGTTTGCTTTGCTTCCTTTTTCACACCGCCACGCCCCGTTCATACAGAGCCTCGGGGGCAAAACCAATTTCGTTGTTCCAATCAACCGTGAAAGGATCGAGCCTGAACGAGCGGAAATAGTCTAGGTCCTGCAGCTTGCGGCAAATGCCCTTCTGCATCATCGGCGTGAAATCCACCAACTTCTCCGCCCCATCGTTGAACACGAGGCGCAGGGTGTAGTCCCTGACATATTCGGCCGATACCACTTTCAAAAACACAGGTTTTTCCATAACTATTTTTATTTCAACGTGTTATTTTCTGTTTATCTATTGCAAATCCCTGTTATCTCAATCACAAAGTCGGCGGCGCTGATAATATGCAGGAGCCGCTCGCGGTCTCTAATTGGCTCTCTCATATACAAGTATTTTATCGTGGTGGAAACTTTCATTGGCAAAATCCTCCAAGCCGTCCTCGGTCACTAGGTCCACATCGCGTCCAAGCAGCCGCTCAAGGTCACTCCACATACCGAAGAACTTGAATCCGACGGGGTCTGTATGGTCGAGGTCAACCATTAAGTCAATGTCGCTGTTCTCGTTCTGCTCTTTGCGCGCAAACGAACCGAACAGCCACACCTTCTTGACGGGCTTGTCCTTGAAGTAATCTACAAGAATCGCTGATATGTCACTTTCGCTCATGGTGTCTTAAAGGTTAAAGATTAGTTTTTAGCTGTAAGTTTTAAGTTATCGCTAGGGTTATCGTTAAGGTTAAGGTTTTCGTTATCGTTAATCTTTTCGTTATCGTTATGGTTAAACTTTTTCTTGGGTTGGCTGCTTCCTATCGGAAAGTACGGAGTTAGGTCGGAGTTAGTGCGGAGTTAGTGCGTAGCCAGATGGGAGTTAAATTGGTGGTGTCAGATATGGAGTACGTCTTTAATCGAGTAGATTCGGCTGTCGTGCTCGAAAGTAAAATATTGGTCATCCAGAACCATCCAATCCTCGCGCTGCTGACGGTTGAGACGCTTTATGTCGGGGAACATACCAACTGGCACCATAACCACACGACCATCTGTCAGATACACTGCCATCATCCCTCGTTTCTCTCCAAAATCGAGTTTCTTGATTCCAAGATTTGTGTCCTTATACTTGCACATGATTGAGTTTATTTGATTCGTTTAACTTGTACTTTCTTACCGTCAAAAACCTGATCTATAAGCTTATTTAGCTCGGCCCAGTTTTCATCAATAGCTTGGAGTATCATTTTCTCTTCCGAAGCATCCAGAAGCGACCACGCCACTTCTACGCACTTCTTTCCATCCTTTTCTATCCAAATCTTCGCCACCGTCTGCCCTCGGTGAGTCTGCTTACCTCCCCTACGCACCACATGAATATGCCGACGATTCTCGTCCCTGTCCGCCGGAAATACGGAAAGAATAAAACGTAGTATGAATGCCAATTTGCCCATATATGCAATGCAGTACTATTGAGATTTGTTAACTTTTAGTGAATAATTGGTGGTTTTTTATTGTCTTTTGGGGTGCTTTTTTATATTAAATAACATTTTACTAACATTCCACGTAGCAAGCTGCCATGTCATAACCGACATAACTTGCTATATATATATTATTTAGGACAGCAGGATACTTTCAATACCCACTTAATCCAAAACTGCAAATTTAAGCAATTTTTCCACACATGCAAGTTAAAAACTTATAAATTTACAAAAAGAGCCAACAGGATGGTGTTGATAACGGAAGAGGGAAGAAGTCTGAAGGAAGAAGGAAGAGGGAAGAGGTTGGTTTATGGTTCACGGTTAAGGGTTCAGGGTTATTTTCGATTCAGGGTTAAGGATTCAGGGTTATTTTCGATTCAGGGTTAAGGATTCAGGGTTAATGACTTACAACCCTGGATTCTTGATTATGAGTTGAGGTGTACTTAGTAACCATAAGGGAAAGATAAAGGAGAAATAAAGGCAAGATAGAGGGAAGAAGTCTGAAGGAAGAAGGAAGAAGGAAGAAGTTAGAAGTCAGAGGGAAGAAGTCAGAGGGAAGAGGGAAGAGGTTGGTTCATGGTTCAGGGTTCAAGGTTCGGGGTTCATTGATTAGAGCCAACGACTGTTGAAAAGATTGTTGATAACACAGACAGCTCATTACCTTAAAACATCGATACAGACGAAAAACTTGCCGCATGTTTCTCGTGAAACATACGACTGTTGATAACTTTTGTTGATAAAATCTATCGGTAGATAAGTCTGCTGAAAGAATCGGGTTGCAGAAGGGCGTCAGCGGCCGCAAGGATATCATCGGGCGTGAGGGCCATGATATCTCTCGACATCTCTTCGATGGTGTCGACCCTATCGTAATTCATATAGGCCTTCCCTATGGACTGCATCTCGTTGAGGGCGGAGTCGTTATTGATGGCCATCTGTCCTATATACTGCCTCTGGGCTGCTCTAAGTTGAGTGCTGGTCAACGGCTCTGTTGCAAGCCGTCTGAGCTCTCTGAAGATGAGCTCGTTAGCTCGCTCCGCCGCACCAGAGTCGACTCCAGCATAGATGTAGAAAAGGCCGGTATCGGTGAAGGGGACATACTGTGACTCGATAGTATAGCAGAAGCCATACTTCTCCCTCACCGCCACATTCAACCGCGAGTTCATGGCAGGTCCGCCTATAATGTTGTTCAGCAACGAGAAAGCCACCTTGCGGTCGTCGAAAAGGTCGGGTGCCTGACATCCCAAAAGGAGGTGAACCTGATGGGTGCGTCGGGAGATGGACTTATCGAACTTGTGTATTTGCGACCCCGATAGCTTTTTTATGGGAATGGGACGTTTTGATTGCGTCAACTCAACGGCGGGTGCTGTAAAAAACCTCTCTGCGAGATGGACAAGTTTCTTAAAATCGATATTCGCCACCACGGTGAGGACCATGCGGTCGGGTGTGTAATTGCGCCTCAGGTAATCTCTCAGGAACTCAGGGGTGAATGCCTTGACATTCTTCTTGGTCCCGAGGATATTATGTGCCAACGGATGCCCTTCGAAGAAATATTCCTCGAACTCGTCATAGATGAGGTCGGCTGGCTGATCCCGGTAGCTGTTAATCTCCTCTATCACCACGTCTTTCTCGTTCTCTATCTCGTGGGACGGGAACTGCGAGTTAAAAAGCACATCGCTGAAGAGCTCAAGACAGCGTGGCAGATGCTCGGCTAGAGAAGAGGCATAGATGCATGTCTCCTCCTTGGTGGTGAAGGCATTAAGTTCGCCTCCGACGCCGTCGATTCGGTTGAGTATATGGTATGCCCTGCGATGGGTGGTGCCTTTGAAGATGGAATGTTCTATGAAATGGGCAACTCCCTCTTCTGGTCCCTGCTCGTTACGCGAGCCCACATTGATGTAAACACCTGAATAGGCGACAGCTGAAGAGGTCTGGCGGAAGACAATACGGAGTCCGTTAGGAAGGGTATGGTAGAGGTACATCTTGAATTCGTGAATTCGTGAATGCGTGATTGCGTTAGTAATATTAGTTAGTGCTTGATTGCGTAAATGCGTTAGTGTGTTAATGTGTTAGTGGTAAAGGAAGGTATATTGGTGTAATAGTGTAAGGGTGTATTTTCGTTAAGGTTAAGGTCAACGTTAAGGTTATTCGTTATCGTTATCGTTAAGGTTAACGTTAAGGTTATGGTCGTTCGTTATCGTTAAGGTTATTTTTTCAGCTTCTTCGTATCGCCTTTATCAGTAGGAGCAAGATAGTCTGAGGCCTTCTGCGACGAGATAACACTATGCCCTAATTCCTGTTCAAGATCTTGCCTGGCATTCCTCGCAATTCGTCCCCCTGCCTTTGCAGTCTGACGGCTCTGCTTAATGCCTTTCGGATTGCGCTGACGCGATATTTCAGTGGTTGCGACCTCAGCCAGGGTATTGAGAGCCAACTCCACATTAGTCATATTATCCCTAAGATTCTGCTTAGTAAGCCCTTTATGACGTTTATATTCTCCCGTAGTCATGCCACTCCATGCCTTAGTAAGAATATCGGTAAGCACTGCAAAATCCCTATTATCATGAACCCCAGACCGTTCCCACTCGTCAGTCAACTCCTTGCGCATCCTAATAGACTTCATACGCTCGTTGATCCAGCGATCACTATAACCTTGCCTCCTATAATCCTCAACGGCCATCTGAAATGTAAGTTCTGGGTCGATGACCTGGTCGATACGCTGTGCTCCGACATGCGCCAGCCACTGCCTCACAGGCTCGGCTTTCTTGGAAGGAATGGACTGAATGATGCGTAGAAGACCTTCTATTGTGGCGGCTTGGGTTCGATAGTATTTACCATCGGAAGCGAGCATTCGAGTAGGGGTACAAATTGTACCCCACCTGGAGTCAAGTTCGGGATCGCGAGAGCGCATACGCTTGATATACTGCTTGACATCGTTGCTGTCGGTCAGTATCTGCACTATGTCGGCAACAGAGAAGAAATACTCCTGTCTTTCATCGTCCCACACAATCCGGACGTTACTATTTTCGTATGCTTGTATAAGGAACTCGTTTGACATATTAATGGGTTTATTACGTGATTGTCTCCTTTCGGAGTCATTGCTCTCGCTCTTGTGAGACAATTGTGTTAGTTAAATTAGTTTTTTTGTCTAGGTTATCGTTATCGTTAAGGTCAAGGTTATGGTTTTATTCGCTTGATTAAAATTGATTCAGAGGTGCTCATGAATGCTAAAGCATTTCGTTTTCGTTAAGTTTACCGTTAGTCGTTCGCCTGGATGTTAGGGATAGGAATAGGGATGCAAAGAGGGCGCCGGCACAGGTCTGGAGGGTGTCCTCGGTAAGGCAGGAGAGCAAGACGATAACTAAACAGGCCAGGAAAAGGGGATTGCGCAGATTGTGTCGGCTCACCAGTGCCCAGATAAAGCATACGAGCAGCAAGGCCGAAAGTATGGCTCCGAAGGTGAGGAGGATAGTAAGATACTGGTTATGGGGCATCATGTGCCGGTCGGCAAGGGGTGACTGATCGGCCACAAGCTGACTCTCGAGCACCGACCTCACACTGCCCACTCCAACGCCATAGAGCCAGTTGTCACACGCTATAAACCAGGCTTCCTTCCAGAGCTCGAAACGCTGCAACATGGTGAAACCCTTGACATTATGATAGCAACGGTAGTTCTCGTACTCGAAAAGCATCACATAGACCATCCTGCGTAGACTGGTGGACTGCGCATATACGGGGTTGGCCACCCCCTGCTCTATGGCTGCAATATCGGACTTCGTGAGCGAAGCGACGCCAGCACTGTCCTTGGTGACTCCCATAGCATTGAGGTAACGCACCAATGCCGGCAGGACTGGATAGCCTACTGGCGTGAGAGAGTCGACAGACATCCTGCTCACCTTAGACCACTCGGCTCGTAGCTCTCCCTCACAGACGAAATCGTTGACATAGCGTCCACATTCGACCAGGCCGTCTCGGGCGAAACTATAGGGGTTGCCGTTACGGGTGACACGTGAGCGGTCCACATGTGCCAACCGGGGTGTGTAGTAGTCGTTGACATAATATGTTACGATACCTGTGAAGGCGAGGACAGAAAACAAAGCCGCCAGCACAAGGGTCCACCGCAGCGGACGCATGGTGAGATGCCGGAATCCGAAAAATATCGACACCAGCGAGGTGACGATAAGTATGATCAACCCCGTATAGGACTGCAGAAGGAAGAGGTAGAAGACGAACCAGAGCGCCAGAAGGAGCGCAACGGAATAGAGCAAGGGGGATGAGAGGAAGGTGCGACGGTCGAAAGCCTTGAGTACGGCGAAGAGAAGCAGGATGATGGCGAAGACGAGGTTGAGGGAGAAGCGGATGTGCGAGATGAAGGGCACAATCTGTCGATAGGGCAGGTCGGGGATAGTGAGCCACCGTATGAAGCCTATGACGGTGACCACAAGAAGGGTTCCCACATAGCCTATGGCCACAAGACGCCACTGCAGACGGGTGAGCGGACGTGAGGTGAGCACCACCAAAGGTACGACCAGAAGGGGAAGGGTCTGACGCAGGACGTCGAGCCCGGCATAGAGATCCCGTGTCCAAATAAGCGAGATAGCAGAAAGCAGGAAATAGAAGATGGCGAAATGGAGCAGTCCGTTGGTACGGAAGTCTGCGAACTTACGTTTGAAATCCCTTTCTACAAGCCAGTTCACAAAAAGGAGCGTCCACGCCAGATTCATCATGAAGTTGGAGCAGACGGCACTGCCGGCAAGGAGGGCCAGAAAGAGTATGTAGAATGCGCGGAAAAGCAACTTAGTTAATGCGTTAATGGGTTAATAAATGCCTGATTGCGAGAATGCGTTAGTGCGTGAACCTGTTTGTAATTAATTCTAACTCTCCTCAATTATAGATGTTTTACCTCTGCATCAACGACATATATGTCGCCATCTCCATCCACAAGAACATTTCGAGGAAGCAAATCCCACACTTCGTAATTTCTATTTTTAAACCTTCCCTCATACCCCGCATTCTCAAAACCAATAGCAGCCATATATGTATCAATCATAATCTGTGTAGCTGGACGAGAGTCAACAACCCACTTCTGTTTAAAAATTGGCAATACCGACCTTCCTTCTATACCTGCAAAACCGTAAAATGAATAGGCCGTTTCTGGAAAAATATTATTGTGCATAACCATTTTCCTCAAGTGTGTTATGATGCTTCCACTGTTGAAGAGATTATTCACCTTGTAAACTACGTTATCATTCTTATCAACGTAGGTGTCATTTTCATTGCCACTAGGTCCAGGATAACCTAAGTCTAAAATATTCGTCATTGGTACCCAACAACAATTATCCTTGGCCCAGCGCTCTGATGCACGCTGTTCCAGTTCTAATGGGAGGACATCTTTTGAGCCATCTCCAGATTGCGACGCATGTATTCGGCAAACTCTTTCGAGCTCATCTGCGATTGACGCAATGCGGACATTTTCTTCATCTTGCGGAGCACGGCTTCCTTGTGGAATTTGTTCAAAAATGTCATGATTCATGGGGTATTTGAAATGGATGTATGTGTTATTAAGAAACTAGTTGGTGTGGCTATAAAGGTTCAAATGGGTTGAGGTCTTTTCGTTATCGTTTTCGTTAAGGTTATCGTTAAGGTTATGGTTAACGTTAAGGTCAACGTTAACTATTTCTTTGTCAAGATTTTCTGATATTGAGCTTTGTCTGTGAGGATCTCTACGGCTTTGAGGACATCCTTATCATGTACGAGAGACCCCTCTATCCTACCCTTCTGGTAATAATAGCGTGAGAGGATCTCGCTCTTGAGCATCTCGCTTATCTCCTCACGGTATTTGGTGAGGTCGTCGGCCTTATCGGCTTTGAGCTTGGCTTCGAGGGCTTTGATGTCTCCGTCAAGTGCTTCGAGATACTTCTCCTCCTTAGCTATGGTCTTGAGGTCTTCAAGATATTTCTCCGTGGAGGTGGAATAGGTATACTCCTTGCCAGCAAGGAACTGACGGAAGTCTGAATAGATCTCGTCGGTGATCTCGAACTGCGACGGGGACGCGATGGTGGGATGTGTCTTCACGAACTGGGTGACATAGTCGAAGATAAGGAACTTCTGTACCAGGACCACAGAGAGGGCTGACATATACTCCTGCTCGACCTCGACGTCAGGCTCTATGCCATAGCCGTCGTAGACGGTGCGTCCGTTACGGGTCTTGAAGGCCGTCTTGAGCGAATCGGGTACCCTGGTGGCTCGACCGTTCTCATCGCGATGGGAGTAGTCGAGTGCTTGGATGCAACGCCCCGAGGGGATGTAGTATTTGGAGACGGTAACCTTCATCTGGGTGTTATAGGTCATGGGGAGTATGTTCTGTACCAATCCTTTACCATACGAGCGGCTGCCTATAATCACAGCACGGTCGAAGTCCTGCAGGCTACCGCTGACTATCTCAGAGGCGGAAGCGCTATAGCCGTCTATCAAGACCGCCACGGGTATGTCGAGGTCCTCAGGTACGTTGCGTGTGTAGCTCTTGACATTCTTTGATGCCAGCTTGCCCTTGGTTTCAACAACCAGCTCTCCGCGCTTGACGAACATGCCGACTATCTCAACGGCTTCGTTCATCAATCCACCACCATTGCCACGCAGGTCGATGATCAGTCCTGGCATGTCCGGACGCTCTTTCTTGAGCTGACGGAAGGCTTCTCGCACGTTCTTTCCAGCCTCCTGGGTGAACTCGCTGAGCTTGATATATCCTATGCCCGACGGCAGGATGCCACTATACGGCACATTGGGCAGCTTTATCTCCTGACGGGTGAGGGTGCAGTCGAAAGTACGACCATCGCGCGAGAGCTTCAGCTTGACGTCGGTACCCGACTGTCCCCTCATAGCTCCCGAGACATCGGACGTGGTCTTGCCTTCTGTGGAGGTGCCGTTGACTTCCAGTATACGGTCGCCAGCCTTGAGTCCGGCCTTGTCGGCTGGAAGTCCCTCATAAGGCTCGGCAATGTAAATCTTGCCATCCTGCTGATGTATGAGCGCTCCCACTCCGCCATACTCACCAAGGAGCTGCAACTTGACATCTTCCATGTCGCTCTCGGCATAGAAGTTGGTATAGGGGTCGAGCGACGACAACATAGCGTCGATGGCTGTCTTCATAAGCTTGCCCGGGTCCACATCGTCGACATAGTTGAGGTGGACATTCTTATAGACGTTGGCAAAAATCTCCAGGTTCTTGGAGATCTCGAAGCCTTTGTCTTGAGCCTGCACAAAGGTGCTGAAGGCAAGAAACAGAACTAAAATGATTTTTTTCATTATTGCGTAAATGCGTGATTGCGTTAGTGATAAAGGTTAAGGGTTAAATATGGTATAAGGGTGTAACAGTGTAATGGTGTAGGTGCGTAGGATTTTATTTTCGTTAAGGTTAACGTTTTATTCGCTTGATTAAATTTGATTCAGAGGTGCTCATGAATGCTGATGCATTTCGTTAAGGTTGTATTTTATTCCTCCATAAAACTGCGGAGCGAGATCTCGTCAGGCGAGACAAACCACACCACATCGCCTCGCTGGAAGACTGAGTCTGCCGGCGGGTTGACGATATAATCATCGCCTCGCTGGATGGCTATTATCATGCCGTGATGGCGCTGCTGGAAGTCTGAATGCGAGAGGGTCTGCCCAACAAGCGGCCCTGAGTCTACGACGACATATCGGTAGATGTTGAGTTCGTTGTCGGAATGGTCTCGTATGAGTATGGATGGTTCCACTTCGAGGTCTGACCTAAAGCGCGATATCTGCTCCTCTGTGCCAATGACGGTGAGCCGGTCACAGGGCATCACAACAGTCTCCTTGGGCGGAAGGTCCATGATCTTCTCTCCGCGTTCTATGGAGACCACGTTCACTCCATAGTTCTGACGGAAGCCCGACTCTAACAACGAGACTCCCACATACTTGGAGTACTGGGTCACCGACACTCGCTCCATCGAGAACTGATGCTCCATCGAAGCTGGTATCTTGAATGACGTCTGCGCCTGCCGCGAGTTGAAATTGGACATGAACCGCGACTCTATATGCTTGTAGAACCCGTTGGCCTTACCCGAAAAACGAACTACGATAAAGACGAAGATGGCTATGATGAGAATCAGGCCGAATGCCAAAGAGATATAACGGCCTATGGCCACACCCAGAAGGAAGATGACCAGGAAGTAGCGCAACAGTATGACCGGTATGACCACAGCCTGACTGTAACGGTATTCCTCAAGTATTGACTTTACATTGGACCGTGTTAGGTTCTTGCGGGCCAACGCCCAAAGGAACGGGGTCATGGCCACGATGGTGACCGCCAAACCTATGAGATTACCCCAGATAGACGGCTCCCCAGAGGAGGTGACGAAAAGCTTGTTGAGGAGCGGCTTCAAGAAAACCATAGAGAGCAGCAGCAACGCCACCGAAATAACCCCATAGAGGACGATCGAAGTAAACTGCTTTTTCAGGAAAAGCCGTACTGACACTCCTGAGTCTGAGCTCTTCGACTGGGAGGCATAACGGTCAAGCGCCTCGCGCCAACGCGACGGCAGCTTGGGCCAGAGAAACTCATAGGCTGGAAGCCCCGCCTTTATCATGTAAGGAGTCACGAACGTGGTGATTATCGACACCGAGACGATGATGGGATAGAGCTCGTCACGGATGACTCCGTAAGAAAGACCCAGACCGGCTATGATGAACGAGAACTCACCTATCTGGCAGAAGCAGAATCCACTCTGCATGGCCGTCTTGAGCGGCCGCCCTGAAAGAACCACTCCCAAAGTCGCCGAAAGCGACTTGAAAAATACCACAGTGAGCGCTATGATAAGTACCGGCAACCAGTATTTGGCAAGCACCGACGGGTCTACCAACATGCCGACACTGACGAAGAAGACCGCCCCGAAGAGGTTTTTGATGGGTGTTACCACTCTGTGTATGACGTCGGCTTCGATGGTCTCTGCCAGGATGGCTCCCATGACGAAAGCCCCGAGCGCAGTGGAGAAGCCGGCGGCGTCAGCCAACACCACCATACCGAAGCAGAGCCCCACCGCCACTATGCAGAGTATCTCCTCGGTCATGAAACGGCGCATCCAGCGCAAGAAGGTGGGTATAAGGAAGATACCGAAGGTAAACCAGACGATTAGGAAGAAGGCAAGCATGAGCATCTTCATTCCCAGCTGTCCGCCATCGAAGGTCTTACTTACCGAAAGGGTACCAAGGATGACGAGGAGGAGAACCGCTATAAGGTCTTCCACCACAAGCACCCCTGTGACGGTGGAGGTGAACTTCTGCTGCTTGAGTTTGAGATCGTCGAAAGACTTGATGATAATGGTGGTGGAGGAGATAGAGAGCATGCAGCCAAGGAATACCCCCTCCATGGTGGAGAACCCCAACAGTCGGGCCACCACGTTGCCTATGAGGAACATAAGTATCAGCTCGGTGAAAGCTGTTATGGCTCCCGTGCCTCCTACCTTCTTCAACTTCTTGATACTGAATTCCAATCCCAAGGCAAACATCAGGAAGACGATTCCGATATCGCTCCAGAGCGTCAGGTTCTCGTCGCCCGTGATAACAGGAAACCAAGGGAAATGGGGGCCGATAAAGAATCCCGCAACGATATATCCTAGCACCAACGGCTGTTTCAGCCACTTGAAAATCACGGTGATGACACCCGCCGTCACCAGAATAAGCGCCAACTCTCGAAATAGGGGATTCAGTTCTGCCATAATTTATAATAACGGCAGAAAAATCGATTTAGTATAAATCGATATAGACTGGCAGGTGGTCGCTGAAACCACCAAGATAATTGGGGCCAGAATAGGTGCGGAACGGACGGAAGGTATTGGATCGCGGAAGCGGCTTCAACAAGAAATCCGCCTTATAGACATGGACTTGCGGTAGTCCCTTTTCCTTCTGACTATCAGGTCTTCTCACCATGATATGGTCGAGACAGGACCAGCGGCCTGCATAGTTGTGGGTACCTTCGCCTTCGGGCAGTGTGTACATGAGGTCTGTGAGCCCTTCAAGGTTGGTGTCAGAGTCTTCGAAACCAAAAGCGGTGCGGAAGGCCTCCTCGCTGGGGTCTGCATTGAAATCACCCATAACCACCACAGTAGCAGAGGGATGTGCCGTCACGATGGTATCAACGACCCCTCGTATAATTCGGGCTATGCGTGCTCGGTGTCGGTCGGCCAGATCACCTCCCAGCTTGGACGGCAGGTGACAGACCATCAGATAGAGGCTGTCGCCCTGCTCTGTAGTCCCTCCAACCAAGAGGACATCACGGGTGAAATAGGATGAGGCACTGTCGGAGGCCGAAACAGGCTGTGAAAGAAATGGATGGAACTGTTTTTTACGATAAAGCAGCGCACAGTCGATGCCACGTGTATCGGGTGAGTCGAAATGGATAAAGTCATATCCTTGCCTACGTAGAGGAGTGGCGGCACAGAGCTGGTCGAGCACATAGTCGTTCTCGACTTCGGCAAGTCCTACTACCATAGGCGAGCCCAGAGCAACTATCACCTTGTAGAGGTTATCGCGTTTCAGGGTGAAACGTGCCGAACTCCAGTGGTTGGCACCTTGTGGGGTGAAGTCGTCATCGTTGGTGAGGGTGTCGTTACTTGTGTCGAAAAAGTTCTCCACATTCCAGAAGGCCACCCTCGAAGACTGTGACCTCCCAATACCACATAAGAGAGTGAGGACTATAAAAAGCCAGCACACTTTCCTAATATGGAGCAAACTTCTCAATTTTCGGGTCTCAATTCATCACAGAACCTCTTCGAGAAGCCACATCTTGGTGCTGTTAGAGCCTTTCAGCAGGATGGTGGCGTCAGCCAAAGGATGGGAGGCGAGATAGCTCTTGGCTGCGGTGCTGTCGGCAAACCAGTTGAAGCGCGCATCATTCTGAACGAAGGCGAACTCCTCTCCTATCAATACCATCTGTTCGAAACGGAGGGTCTTCAACAGCTCAACCAGCTTGTGGTGTTCAGCATCTGATTCGGCTCCAAGCTCCCTCATACCGCCAAGCATAACCACCTTATGGTCTGCTTTCATGTCGGCAAAGCTCCTTATCGCCGCCTCCATGCTGGTGGGGTTGGCGTTGTAGCAGTCCAGGAGCAGCTGATTGTGGGCTGTGCGCTTCAGCTGTGAACGGTTGTTGGAGGGGATATAGTCTTCGAGCGCCTGCTTGATGTCGAAATAGTCGACCTTGAAATAGCGGCCTACAGCCAGGGCGGCCAAGGCGTTGCCGAAGTTATAACCACCAAAAAGATGCGTGGTGATATTGTACACCTGATCACCGTCTTCGGCATAGAACGTGAGATAGGGGTCTGCTCCTATGAAGGTGGCCACGGTGTCGGCCTTGGCGGCTCCGTAGGTAACCAATGAGGCACTGGAGCAACGCTGTGCCTCTCTGAGCAGGATCTCGTTGTCGGCGTTGACGAAGATGGTTCCCTTCCTCGAATCAAGGAATCGGTAGAGTTCGGTCTTGGTATGCACCACTCCTTCGAAGCTGCCGAACCCTTCAAGATGGGCTTTCCCGACGCTGGTAATAAGGCCGAAGTCGGGCTGGGCTATATTGCATAGGAACTCTATCTCTCCCGGGTGGTTGGCTCCCATCTCCACCACCGCCACCTCGCAGTCTGACGGTATGGACAAAAGCGTCAAGGGCACTCCCAGATGGTTATTGAAATTGCCTGACGTGGCGTGGACACGATAACGACGGCGCAGGACTGTGGAAAGGAGCTCCTTGGTGGTCGTCTTGCCGTTGGTGCCGGTGATGCCTATGACGGGTATCGTAAGCTGCTGACGATGATGCCGTGCAAGCTGCTGAAGAACCTCCAGCACGTCGTCAGCCACCACACACTTGGGGTTGTCGGCATACTGACTGTCGCTGGTGACGCACAACGCCGCTCCATGCTCTATGGCCGACGGGACGAAGGCATTGCCATCAAAGCTGGATCCCTTGAATGCAAAGAAAATACAGCCAGGGGTTATCGCTCGCGAGTCGGTGGTGACCGTACGAGACTTCAGGTATACTTCGTAGAGTTTTTCTATGTTCTTCTGCATATAATAACGGTAAACTTTAGAGGTAATAACGGACTTGAAGGCGTAATTATTGCAACAACAAATTGGGCGTCGTTGAAAATTTTTGTGTGAAATAAAAAAAATAGTTGTACCTTTGCACCCGATTTCGGGACACCGAATCTGAATGGAAGTTTAGCTCAGCCGGTTCAGAGCACCTGCCTTACAAGCAGGGGGTCATTGGTTCGAATCCGATAACTTCCACTCCACAGCCACCCCAAAAGGTGGCTGTTTTTTGTTGTGCTATACCATTATTGTTATAGCTGAGGTGATAGTAATTTTGCGTAGGCTCCATTACGTGCAAGCAACTCATCGTGACTGCCTGACTCCACGATAGTTCCGTGATCCAGGACATGTATCACATCGGCTCCCTTGATAGTAGAAAGGCGATGTGCGATGACTATAGTTGTACGGTTCTCCATAAGGGTCTGCAACGCTGCCTGCACCTGTTTCTCCGACTCATTGTCAAGCGCTGCCGTAGCCTCGTCGAGAATCAGTATGGGTGCGTCTTTAAGCAACGCTCTGGCTATGCTTATGCGCTGACGCTGTCCTCCTGAGAGGGTTAGTCCCCTATCACCGATAACAGTATTGTATCCGTCAGTCAGCTCTGAGATAAAATCGTCGGCACAGGCCAGCTTCGCCGCCTTCCGTATGTCGTCGAGGGAGGCCGTGGTATTTCCAAAAGCAATGTTGTTGGCCACCGTGTCGTTGAAGAGTATGCAGTCTTGCGAGACGACCGAAACAAGGCGACGCAGACTTCCTATGTTCAGCTTACGCAGGTCGACTCCGTCGAGCAGTATGGCACCCGCTGTGGGGTCGTAAAATCGAGGCAAGAGGTCCACAAGTGTTGTCTTCCCTGAACCCGAATGTCCAACCAGAGCCACCACCTTGCCCTTGGGCACCACAAGGTTGATATGGCTGAGCACCGTCATCTCTTCGTCGTCTTGGTATGAGAATTCGACATCCTTATAGGTAATCTCCGACTCGAACGACTCAACCACCACAGCGTCCGGAGCCTCCTCTATCACCTCGTCGGCGGCGAGGATCTCCATGACTCTCTTGGCAGAGGCGTTGCCCTTGAGCATACTGCTGTAAGCTCGGACCATAGCCTGCACCGGAGGAATCAGTCGGGCGAAGATAATCACGAAAAGGATGAACACCGAGGCGTTCATGTGACCGCCTATCACGTAACTCCCTCCTATTATGAGTATCGCCGCCATAGCGATGGTGCCGAGCAATTCCGAGAGCGGACTGCTGAGCTCTCTAAGTGTCACCACATGGTTCATACGGCGGGTATAGTCGCCTATGGCTTCCACAAAACGGCGGTTCTGCACCTTTTCCATCTCAAACGCCTTCACCGTACGTATGCCTGCAATATTCTCTTCTATTATCGAAAACACCGCTCCCAGCTTGTTCTGTCCTTTGATGGAGTTGCGCTTGAGACTCTTCCCCACCGCACCGACCAGAAACAGCAACACCGGCACCACCAGAAGGAAATAAAGGAACAGCATCGGACTGATGAATATCAGCGTCGCCGAGAAGACTATAATATTGACCGGAGACTTCAGAAACGACTGGAGCGAACTGACTATGCTCCACTCGATATCGGCTATATCGTTCGACATACGGCTCAGTATGTCGCCTGTACGCTGACGCTTGAAGAAGGCTACGGGCAGTATCGTTATCTTGTGGAAGATATCGTTGCGCAGACGTTCTACAACCCCGTTACGGATAGGACTCAGACTCCACAACGACAGGAATCGGAAGAGGTTGGAAAGCAGCGAGCAGAGCAGGAACGCCAGCGCTATGGCCGTAAGGCAGAAGAAGATGCCATGGGCATCACTCCACTGGTGCAGCTGCCATTCCAACCAGGCGCTCATGTCTCTCTGGTTGAGGGAGAACTGGTGTGGGGTCGCCATCTCGGTGCCTCCGAAAAGGAGCTCCACAAACGGCACAATAAAAACAAACGAGGAGAGGTTGAACAACACACTCAAGATGTCGAACAGCAGACAGAGGAGAATATACTTAGGATAGTAGCGGAGATAGGTAAAAACACGCCACAATGGCTGTGTCGTGAGTTTTCTCTTCCTTATAATTCCAAGATTTTTGATTGCTGTGCAATATTTGAACGTACTTCGTCTACTTCTGTGTCACTACAAACTGCAGTTCTGCGCTGCCGCCGGCTTTATATGAAAGCCTTTCGGGACGCAACTTCTGCGAGATCATATAGTCGTACACGGCCTTCACTATGTTTTCGGTGACTCCCTCAATCCTTACATGCACCATCGGGTTCTCCCTTAGGAACTCCACATAGGCGTCCAGTATCGTCTTGCCGGTATCCGAAAGACCTTTGGTGGCATACTGTATGCCCGAAATAGGATACTTGCCGCCTTTCTTTATGGGCTGCATCTGCATGTCGGGAATCACAAAGGTCGACTGCTTCACCATGGTCGCCTTTATCATACGCACTGCTGGCACATAGTCTTTCGCCGTAGCCACCACGAAGTTGTCCTCCTTCATTGAGAGCATCATAGAGACGCTGCCGCTCTCCTTGTCTGAGGTATACCTCATCCTGTTGGCCCCTTTGCGGTATACCGACACTGAGGCCACGACCGGCTTGCCGTCGGAGGTAACCACACGGGCTGGGCTGAGCTTCATGGGCTCTGGCTGGGCCGATGCATAGAGGTCGAAGAAGAAGATGTCGCTGCCTCCCCGTCCCGCAACACCTTCATACGGCTTGCCCGCATAGTAGCCTTTCTGTCCGTCGGAGGTCACTCCAAAGCATATCTCGTCGCCTTCGCTATTGATGGGCAGTCCCATGTTGGTCGGACGCTGCAGGTAGGTGTCGTTGACGTTGATGAAATACATGTCGTAGCCGCCAAAACCCTGCCATCCATTGGAGGCAAAAAAGAGTGTCTTGCCGTCGGCATGTATGAACGGGCATTTCTCGTTACCGGGTGTGTTTATCGAAGGTCCTAGGTTCTCGGCCCTGCTCCATTCACCGTTGGGTAGTCTATGACAACGCCATATATCGGTACCGCCCATACCACCCTCTCGATTCGAGGCGAAATAGAGGTACTCTCCGTCGGCTGTGACCGAGGGCTGAGACTCCCACGACTTGTCGCCGTTGACCGTCAGTCCAGCACTCTCCAGCTCCGTCCACTTTCCCTTCTCGTAGGTGGTACGGAAGATGTCGCAGTTGCTCTGTCCGTTCTTCATGATCATCTTAGAGTAGTACATCACCTTGCCGTCGGCTGTCATCGTAGGCGACCCTTCGTTCTCGGTGGTGTTGAACGGGAAAGGCATCTCAACACCTTCGGTGAAACTGGTGTCACGTCGGTCACTTCGATAGAGGCGCCATATCTTGGTCTCCAGCTCTCGTTTGTAGAAAGTGGCAGGCTTTTCCTCTGGCGCCTGACGCAGGTAGTAGAACGCCGTTCCGTCGGGGGTGAGATAGGGCAGATACTCGTTGTGTTTCGACGACACCCCTCCTACCACATACGGCTTGAACGGCACTTTCGTGCGGTTGGCCTCTGCCAGAAACTGCGACCAATAGAGGTAGTTCGAAGCCTCTTCATATACTGCCTCATATTCGGCTTTGCGCTGCTGGTTGGTTATGTCGAAGTAGACATTCAGGCTTGCAACCGCCTCGTCATAGTTCTCGTCGGTATAGTCCACAATGGCCTTGTAGTAGTGGGCCAGGGCATTGGGATAGTTGGGACAGAGGGCTATCACCTTGGTGAAATAGCGTCTGATGCCGGCCGCATTGTAGTCTTTCTCCACCGCTATCATGCCGAGATAGAAGTAAGGGTCTGGAGCCGACGGGTACTTGCTTGAAAGCTTGTGCAGCATCTCGCGGCTCTCTTTGTATTTTTTGCTCTGAGCCAGACTCTTGGCTTTTTCAAACATCGTCTGGTCTGCCGCCTTGAACTTCGGCCCACAGGTCACCCCCTCCTCCTGCGCAAAAACGGCAGCGGGAAGAACCACCATAAGCATTATCATGACCTTGAGCCTTTTCTTCATCGTTCAGAGTTTTGTTATGTCTATGTCGAAATGTGCCTCTGCTCCGTTGCAGGGGGTGCTGCATTGCAGCGCACAGTTGCTGCATGGCAGCAGCTCGCCGTGGAGGCGTTTCTTCACCATGTCTTCTATGGCAAGCCTCAGCTCTGGTATGCCAATCTCTCTTATCACCTCGTCACAGAATGCATACGACAGCATAGTGGTGGCGACTCGCTCGCTGATACCTCTCGAACGCATATAGAAGAGTGCCTGCTCGTCAAGCTGGCCTACGGTGCTGCCGTGCGAGCATTTCACGTCGTCGTTATATATCTCGAGGAAAGGTTTGGTCTCCACATGTGCCTTGTCGGTGAGAAGAATGTTGCGGTTCGTCTGGTAGGCTTCGGTCTTGGCAGCTCCGTCCATAACCAGCACATGTCCGTTGAACCGCGCTCTGGCCTGGTCGTCCAGTATGCCCTTGTACAGCTCTCGGCTCTTGCAGTGCGGTGCGTCATGCTGCACAAAGATGTAGTTGTCGCACTTCTGTTCGCCGTCTATCAAATACAGTCCGTCGGCCTGCAGCTCACAGTGCGGACCCTTCATCCTTATCTCGTAGTGGTTGTAGATATGGCCTCCGTTCAATGTGATGCAGTTGGTACGCAGTGTCGACCCTTCGGCCATCGTTATACGGGTCTTGTTTATCAATCCCGACCGGTTGTTGATATTTTGCAGCTTGTAGTATTCCACCACCGCTCCCGCTCCTATCTCTATCGTGGTCTCGTTGTTGCTCAGCGAGCGGGTGTCGCCTATGGTGTCGTCGCAATGGATTATCTTCACCTGAGCACCTGCCCCCACCACTATCGTGTTATGCAGCTCGACGAGCGACTTGTAGTCGGTATGCACCACCGACTGTATCTGAATAGGCCGCTCCACCATCTGCCTCTCACCCACTCTTATCTCCAGCCCGTCGCCATAGCCGTTCACTATCGTGCGCCGCTCGGTGTCGAGGTTGGGGATATTGCACGAGCATTGGATCTCCTCCGTCTTCCCTTCAGCCGGACGTATCAAGTCGTCGTTCCAGAAGTCGGAGAAGTCCACTCCCTTGAGCGCTTCGGGCAATATGTCTTTCCTAATCATTTCTCCAGCTCTTTCTTAATCCATTCATAACCTTTCTCCTCCAGCTCGAGGGCGAGCTCTTTCGGACCGGTCTTCACGATGCGGCCCTCATAGAGGATATGCACAAAGTCAGGAACTATATAGTCCAACAGCCTCTGGTAGTGGGTTATCACTATCGTGGCATTGTCTTTCGAACGCAGTTTGTTCACACCTGAGGCCACTATCCTCAAAGCGTCGATATCCAGACCCGAGTCGGTCTCGTCGAGTATCGAGAGCGTGGGATTGAGCATCGCCATCTGGAATATCTCATTCTTCTTCTTCTCGCCCCCCGAAAAGCCTTCGTTCACAGAACGGTTGGCCAGCGACGCGGTCATCTCCACCACCTTCTTCTTCTCTTCCATCAACTTCAGGAACTCGCTACCGCTCAGTGGGTCAAGGCCTCTGTATTTGCGCTGCTCGTTCACCGCTGTCCTCATGAAGTTGGCTATGCTCACTCCAGGTATCTCCACAGGATACTGGAACCCCAGGAAGATTCCCTCGGCGGCACGCACTTCCACCGGCAAGTCGAGTATGTTACGTCCGTTATATATCACCTCGCCCTCGGTCACATGGTACTTTGGGTTGCCGGCTATCACGCCTGCCAGCGTGCTCTTTCCGTTACCGTTGGGTCCCATTATCGAGTGCACCTCACCGGCGTTCACCTCCAGGTTCACTCCCTTCAGTATCTCCATGTCGCCGATTCCGGCGTGCAAGTTCCGTATAGATAATAATGACATGTCTTTCTAATTTATGTTGATATTCAATAGATCGCCTATCTTCACTCCGAGCACATCTGCCGCGCTGGCCTCGTACACCGCTATCTCCATATATCCTGTAGACGATATCGTGAGCGCGGCTTTAGGTTTGCACTCTGCGTAGGCCACCTTAATGTCGTTTATCTCCGCCCCTCGTATGTTCATTTTGAACGTTCTGCCTTTCAGATGTCCCATCAGCTCGTCGTAGGTGATGTTGAGATACACATTCCCGTAGCTGTCGATATGCCTCACGTGGGTCTTTATTATGTTGCCCATCACCATGTAGGTAGGCAACATAGCGCCCGACAGGTCCACTACCTTGCCCAACTCCTCTATCGGCGTTCCGTTGACTATCTTTGCCGCCACCGGACAGAACACATCGTAGGCTGCGAAGTTATAAGCCGACGACGCCCAGTAGGGCTCTATCTCCACCACCTTCCCCCGCTCCTCGCCAAAGAGTATGTTCGGCAGTCCGTTGTTAGTACACACGTAGTACTGTCCATTGCTCTGCACCACCACGAACCCCTGTCCTTCCTTCTCTTCCGACAGCACGTCCACGATATGCACCGTCCCCTGCGGGAAATCCTTGCATCCGTTCTTCACCACGAACGAGGCAGCAATCAGGTCATATTTCTTCAGTCCGTGGGTGATGTCCACCACCCTAACGTCGGGTATCGTCGAATAGAGGCGACCTTTCACCATCCCGGCAAAAAAGCTGCTCTCCCCCCAGTCGGTCGTGAGTGTGACTATCGGACTACCCATCTTCTTTACACTGAACTAACAGATAAACAAACTAACGCACTTAGGCATTAACGCACTCAAACATTCAAGCATTAACGCATTCAAGCATTCATTAAGCCTCCTTCGGAGTCTTCCAGTTGAAGTAGATCTGCAATCCAGCTGTCTGGAAGAACTGCAGCGCACCCATGGCGCCTTTGTTCGTCACGTTCTGTCCCCATTCGTTGACCGAGCGGAAGTCACTGTCATATCTCATCTGGAATCCGGCATAGGCTGCCAGCCACGAGCTGAAACGGTATTCCAGTTTCACCTCCAGGTCGAAGTCCATCTCGTGATACAGGCAGTAGCCCAACTTCTTACCGTAGTTCCAGTTGGCATATCCGTTCTGTATGAGTTCATTGCGGATACCAGCCTCTCTCTGCAGGTTGCTGCGTTTCATGTAGTCATAGAAAAGCTCAGCCCTCACATACAGGTTCAGGTTCTTCGCGATGTCTTTCTTCATGTAGAACTTGACATACGAACCAAGTCCGAAGTAAGCATGTCTGTAGTGGCCCGTGGTGAGGAAGTCGGTATCCTGGATGACACCATAGTTGTAACCGTTCTTTATCAACGAGTCGGAACAGACGAACGTCGTTCTGCCGGTCAGGAACGAGAGCGACACGTTCCACCAATCTTTCTTGTACTCGAAACCGAGTGCAGTGGTCAGGTAAGCTGGAGCCATGAAGTTCGAGATCAGCGCAGTGTCCTCACCATACTGATAACCTTTGTAGAACTGGGTCTTGAAGTTGGCCATCGCGTTCACGTTCCACGAGTTTTTCAAGGCTCGTGAGTAGGTGCTCGTGAGGTCTATCTTGTCCTCGTTCTTGCGCAAGCTCTCCAGCAGCGGAGTGTTCTTGCCGTCCAGGTCCTGCCAGTGGATACCAAACGCCAGGTCCACAATATTGTCCCAGATGTTCTTTCCGTTGACATACTTGTAAGTACCGTTGAAGGCGGCGGTAATAGCCAGTCGAGCGTTGCCCGCTGCCGACCAGTTGTTGTAGTAGGCCTCGTCGATCTTCAGCTGCGGAGTCGACGATGTGGTCCACTCACCTTTGTTTTTTTTCTCAGGTTCAGCTGCAGCCTCTTCTTCAGCGGGCTGCTCTTCAGCCACCTGTTCGGAAGCCTCCTGTGCGGGAGCGGCCTCTATTTCTTCTTGTGCATAAAGCGGCATCGATACCGCCATCATAAGCAATGATGCTAAAATAGTCTTTTTCATTCTATGAAGTCTTTTGTTATTTCCTTAATGATTTCGATCTCGTAACCACGCGACAGCAGGAAAGCCGTAAGCCTGTTCATGTTCTTCTCCTCGTCGTCGTCGGTATAGGTGGCCCATTTGGTCTCCGCCACCCCTTTCAGCACCTCTCTGTACTGCTCCTCGTCGATGACCTTGATGCCTTTGGCTATCACGTCACCCGGGATGTGCTTCTGTCTCAGCATCGAGGTGATCTTGATACGGCCCCACTTCTGGTGGAATGCCTTGCTCTCGCAGTAGCGGCTCACATAGCGTGCCTCGTCGATATAGCCGGTCGCGATCAGTGCGTCCACTATCTTCGGCGCCGAGGTCATAGGGCATCCCCAGTCAGCCAGTTTTCTCATAACGGAAGCCGAGCACTGCTCGTCAGCGGCACAAAGCTGCTGTGCCTTCTCCAAAAATGTCTGTTCTGTTGCGTCTATTTTTGTATTCATAAGTGCTGCAAAATTACGACTTTTTTTTCAATAATATATATAAATATATATAACACCCTATCACACATACGATTACCAACCTGAGAAAAATAGCAAAAACGCCCCTTTTCGGGTTAAATTTCGAGAGCTAATTCCTACCCTTAAACTAAGGCGAAAAAGACTACGAAAAACGATAATGGACTCTGCGATTAAGGTGAGCGAAGAACAAGCTCGCTTGTTTTTCCGAACCGTAGCAGAATGACTCACGAAGGGAGGCAAAACGATAACGATAACCTTAACGTTAACCTTAACGAAAACACCTCCGATAACATTAATTCAACTCCCCTATGGCTACGCTATAACTCCGACCCAACCCCGTACTTTGTCATAATTTTGAAAAAACAAGAAAAAGTTAAACAACCAATAAACCTAATCTCTAACCCTTAACCTATAACCTCTAACCTTTACATAGACCTTAACGATAACAATAACGATAACGAAAAACACCCCTTCACCATCTTTAACCTTTAACCCTTAACCATTAACCTTTAACTTTTATATCCCATTACACCACTACACCCTTACACCTAACCATCCGTAATTCCCTTCAACCACTAACGCATAAACACATTTCATAAGGGTCGCTCCGCTCAAAATCTTTAGAAAATCATTCTAAAAATCTTTAGAAAACCTTTCACACAATAAAACCAGACTCCTACACCATTACACCATCTTAAAATTACACTCTACACCATTACACCCTACCCCATTACACGCTTACACCCTTACACCTTCAACCATCCATAATTCCATAAATCCACAAACCATGAACCATGAACCATGAACCCAAAGTGCCCCTCTTACACCTTACTATTCTAACATGGCATTATACAGTGTGTTATTGGGTGTTACGGTTCTGGGTCACCAAATTGGATTTCAGCTTCGAGGCCACAGCATTGTATAGCGATATTTGCTGTTGGTCCTGTGATGGTTGTTGAGGTTGAAATTGTTGCAGTGATTTTCGCTTTGCCGTTACCTGAGTTTTGACCAGCGTTTGTGGAGGCCTCTGTCAGGCAATAATCGGAGTTAAGCAAGCATCCCGTCGGATAACTGGTTGCCGTTGTCGAAGAGTAAAAATACCCGGATCCACCGCCACCACCAGAGTCGGTACCCCCTCCCGTTCCAGATGAGCCACCATACCAGCCGCCACCACCACCACCACCGTTATTTGAGTGAGTGGTATTGGCTGTTCCGAATGAGCCTGCGGCATTATTTGTACCGCCAGATGTTTGGGTCGCTCCAGATCCTCCAGTTACAGATCCGTTTCCCCCCTGTGCACCATTAGTACCACCACCATTGCCTCCTGCCGTTGAACTATAGCCAGTTCCTCCTCCCCCGCCAGCGACAATTATTCTGCTGTAATAATGGTCGTTCGTGTTCCAGTTGGTGTTTCTTGTGGCGATATCGGATGCTCCACCACCCGAACCTCCGTAGTAATTGCTTTTTCCTCCTCCATTCCAGCCTCCGGCTGTATTAGAACCAGAGCCTTGCCCACCAACGTAAACGTACAGCTCCGACAATGTGCCTAAATTAGCAAGCGATAGTGTTCCGACTGAGTAACCGCCCTTACCTGGTGTTCCACTGCTATATACTCCACCCTGTGCTCCCCATACTTCCAGTTTAAGTGATGTCGCTCCTATGGGCATGGAGTAAGTCTGCACCCTTCCTGTATAACTGAATTCCACAATTTCTGTTGATGTACTTTCCTCGTGTTTTTCCAGTCGGCAGTAAATGATTGTGCCAGCGGTGGCTGGAGAAATGGTCAGCGTATTGTTGTTGGTTCCATCCACTCCGCTTGTTATCTCGCTGGTGCATCCTTCGTCGGAATACCAGTGATAGCTGTATCCCGATGGGAATGAACCGTCAATGCTTGCCGTAAGGACGGCGTTCTCGGTCCCACATTGTGGTAAGGGGTTGTTTGCCTGCGTGATTGTTGGTGTGGGGATAGGCACATTGATGATGCAGGTCAGTACGGCGGGGCAGTAGTCGCCGGAGCCCGTCACAGTGGCGGAGACTGTCACTTCTCCTGGGCTATTGGCCGTCACCGTTGTTGATCTTCCACTCGTTGTACTGAAACTGACAATTCCAGCAGGTGTGGCTGTCCAGGTTACACTGCCGTTGCCGCCAGTCACGCTGAGTGTTCGATTGGAACCCAACGGGAGGTCACTGCCAGTGCAGGCGAGGGTGGGGTTGTGGGAACAGCAGTTAGACGCTGTGATAGTGGCATACCAGCCAATAGGGGTTGTTTCCCATTGACCATAAGATCCCGTATTCCATTCGATAGTCATGGTTCCACTGGATGCAATTTGGTCAGCAGGAATCGCTGATCCAGAGTGTTGGTTGAGGATGGTGGTTCCGCCGTCTTTGACTGTTAGTTTGTCATTGTTTCCTGATGTAAATGAGTTGAAATGTAAGGTAATTTCTCCTGTGGAGATGAATGTGGCTGTGTGGTGTTGGTTTCGGCGATAACCCCAACTTGGTCCACCATAGTCGTAGAAATAGTATGTGCTACCGCATTCGATGTTATAATTCAAGCCGTCGTACATATATAAATTCAGGTCGCATGGAGCTGTCTCTGGTGGGGCAGAATATGCAGAGCCACGGAACTGAAGCTCGGCAAGCTGGAATACAACGCCGTTTTTTATGGCGTCAATTTCAAAGCGGAAGTATCTACATGGCGTATTTGTATTGGTTAAGTTAAATGTTACAGAGGTATTATTTGCTGCGGGCATGCTATTGTCGTTTGTTTTCTCAATAAGCGTTACCCATTCATCGCAATAGTTTAGCTTTCCCTTGATCCTCCAGGTTTTGGGGTTTCGTCCGGAATTGTCGCGAGTGTCGTCACCAGTGGTTAGTATACACTGTGTCGGCGTAAAAGCGGTACTGCTCTTGAATTCCACAAAGGATGCTGCCCACGGATCTAGTTTTAAACACCATTTGTTAGTCGTATTTCCATCAACAAGTTTGCCGAAATGTTGGTTACCATCACTATCGTCAATATTTTGGTTGGTGCCGGATAGTGGGATAAATCCAGAATAGAGCGTTTGGGCGGAAGATGCTTGTGAGATGGCTAGCACCATCACCACCATCATGAATAGACGTGTGACGGTATTGATGCTAAGGAACCGCGGGTTTGTTTGTCCTGAATTAAAATAGGGGGGGGTATCAGGTTGATTACCAGTACTATAATCAATTACACTATCCCCATTTTGTCCTATGAGCGCATAATAATCGGACATATATCTTATTTTTTATTAATTATTAATGTGTTACCATCAACGAATCCGTCAATTGACTATGACACAGCAAGTTTGGTTTAAAATTATGCTCCCCCTTTACAACAGAAAGTAGATTGCAAAGTTATGAACAATTTATCAACAACGCAAGCCGTTTCGCCAAAAAACTTTTCTCCTTAGGTTCAGCAAACTGAAAACAACATTCGACTCACCCAGATTTTACTCAAAGAGCAGGCAAAGTAATGGTAAAGTACACCCAAAGTAGTATTTTGTCAATCCTCACCCTATCCCCATATCTTTAAAGACATGGAAAACAAATATCTGTGATTTCCGTGATATCTGTGTGAATTATTGTACTTCAAAGTCCACTAACGCATAAACACATTTCATAAGGGTCGCTTCGCTCAAAATCTTAAAAAAAACAATTTTTAAATCTTTGGTTAAGGTTATCGTTAAGGTTAAGGTTAGGGTTATCGTTAAGGTTATCGTTAAGGTTATCTACTATGTAATGACCCTACGAAATGTTAATTTAGGCGGAATCTGTGTTAAATTTTATTTTTTTTTCGTTTTGGTTTTCGTTAGCGTTGACTTTTTGACTTTACTATAACTTTACGTTGACTTTACGGGAGGGATTTGTGAATGTGTTATTGCGTTAATTCGTTAATGTGTTAGTTTAATTTGTTTTCGTTAAGGTTATCGTTAAGGTTAAGGTTAGGGTTATCGTTAAGGTTATCTACTATGTAATGACCCTACGAAATGTTAATTTAGGCGGAATCTGTGTTAAATTTTCTTTTTTTTCGTTTTGGTTTTCGTTAGCATTGACTTTTTGACTTCACCACGACTTTACTACGACTTTACCACGACTTTACCACGACTTTACTAAAAGATGTCGGGTAAAGGAAACGTAAGAGAAACGTAATGTCAACGTAATGTCAACGTAATATCAACGTAATATCAAAGCAACTGTTTCCTAAACATTCCCCCTTTTGCAGGTTCGAACACTTTTCGTTCAACAACCATCAAAAAAAATCACTTTCCATCGACACCAAACAACTTTTTTTCATGTATTCTAATAAAACGTGTACCTTTGCAATTTTGTCACCAAATTTATCATACTAAAGCAATCAAACATTCAAGCATTAACGCATTATAAAACATGAACATCATCATAGCCGGAGACGGCGAAGTCGGTTTCTACCTCGCCAAATCACTCACCGAACTCAACTACAACATCACCGTGGTCGACCCTCACTCCGAACTCCTAAAGAAACTCGAGAGCGAGACCGACCTCCTCACCATAGCCGGCTCGTCGACCTCACCTCGCGTGCTGCGTGAAGCGAACGTGGGCGACTGCGACCTCTTCCTCTCCGTGCTCCACGACGAGTCGATCAACCTCATGACCTGCATCCTTGCCAAGAAACTCAAAGCCAAGAAGACCGTAGCCCGCATCACCAACGCTGAACTGCTTGCAGACCGGCACCGTGAGATGTTTCGCGACCTCGGCGTGGACGAGCTCGTATGCCCCGAACGTATAGCAGCCAAGGAGATAACGAACCTGCTCAACAACAGTGCTGCCACCGAGTTTTTCTCTTTCTCGGGAGGCCTGCTCTCGATGTCGCTAATCCGCCTCGACGACGACTCCGCCGTTATCGACCACAGCGTCAAAGAGCTCTCCCAGATTTACAGCCGACTCCAAGCCCGCATCGTGGCCATCGTACGCAACGGTGAGACGATCATCCCCCATGCCGACTTCGTGCTGCAGCAAGGCGACCTCGCCTACCTCATTTCCCGCTCCTCCGACATGGACGAGATAAAGAAACTCGCCGGAAAGACATCTCTTAAGGTCAAGAGAGTCATGATAGCCGGAGGTGGCCGTACGGGACGCTACGCTGCCCTCACACTCAACCGCTCGATGCAGATAACCATGATCGAGGCCGACCGTCAACGTTGTGGCGAACTCTGTGAGGCCCTCTCTGACACCCTCATCATCAACGGCGACGCCACCGACATAGACCTGCTCAAGGACGAAGGACTCTCGGAATGCGACGCCTTCATAGCCGTCACCGACTCGTCGGAAACCAACGTGCTCACCTGCCTGCATGCCAAGCGGCTCGGGGTGAAGCGCACCATAGCCCTCGTCGAGAACACGGGATTCATCACCCTCTCTCAGGATATCGGCATAGACACCATCATCAACAAGAAGCTCATCACCGCCAGCTACATAGCCCGCTTTATAGTCAACGCCGATGCAGTGAGCAGCAAGTGGCTCAGCGGCACCAACGCCGAGGTGATAGAATTTGTGGTAGGCCGCTGGTCGCAGGCATCACGTAAACCCCTGGGCAAACTCTCTCTCCCCGAAGGGGCCACCATAGGCGGCATCGTGAGGGGCAAGGAGTGCATCCTGCCCACACGCGACACCGAGCTGAAAGCGAAAGACCGCGTGGTGGTCTTCTCGCTCCCGAAAGTGACCGAACAGGTAGCACGTCTCTTCAAATAATACGAAACCGCAGCCATCAACAAATCCAAGCTCATACTACACCCCTCGCGGTTCAACTTCCGCCTGCTGCTCTTCCTCTGCGGCATGCTCCTCTCTGTCATCTCTCTCTTCATGCTCATACCCCTCGCCGTTGCCCTCCTAAGCCACGACGGCGCCGCCCCTGGATTCGCTCTCACGCTGGCGATAACCGTACCTACAGCCCTCCTCTCGCTCCTCCTCTCCGGAAGAGACAAAAGCTATGAGCTGCATCACCGCGAGAGCTTCTGGATCACCGCCGTAGCATGGATCATCATCCCCCTCGCCGGAGCTCTGCCTTTCCTCCTCACCCACTCCACCACCAGCGTGGCCGACGCACTCTTCGAATCGGTATCAGGCTTCACCACAACAGGATCCTCCGTCTTCTCCCATCCCGAACAGCTCCCCTACAGCCTCCTATTGTGGCGCAGCCTCACCCAATGGATAGGCGGACTCGGTCTCATACTCTTCCTCATAGCCACCGTACGCCGTCTCAGCGAAGGCTCGCTACGACTTTACAGCGCTGAATTCTCAGGCACGGTGCAACGCAAGCTCCACCCCCGCATCGCCACGTCGGTGAGCTATATGTGGACCGTATACATACTCTTCACCATACTGCTTTTTGTCGGACTCCTGATAGGCGGCAACAGCATAGAACGCTCATTCTGCCTCGCCCTCAGCACCGTCTCCACCGGAGGATTCCTGCCTTCACATGACGCCATCACAGCGCTCACCCCCTTCTCCACCACGCTGCTCACAGTATTCATGTTCCTCAGCGGAGTCAACGTGGCGCTGCTCTATTACCTCATACGCGGCCGGCTGAACTCTCTGTGGCGCGACGAGGAGTTCCGCGTCTACACAGTGCTCTACCTCGTTGCCGTAGGCAGCTGCATAGTCGCACTGCTTCTTTCAGGTAACAATACCGCAACATCCATATCATATCCTTTCTTCCATGTCGCCTCGACCATCTCCACCTGCGGTTACTGTCTTCCACAGCCCGCCGTATGGACTCAGTGGCTCTCGGCCGTCACCTTCGTCCTCATCCTCACAGGCGCCTCCTCTGGCTCCACCGGTGGAGGCATCAAACTCAAGCGTCTCATGATCCTTATTAAATATGTGAGCAACTACTTCACCCGCATGCTCCATCCCAATGCCGTCTTCCGCGTCAATATCAACGGACATCCCATGGAAGCTGACTACGTTGAAAAAGTCTTTGGGTACGTCTTCCTCTATGTGCTGTTCGTCATCATGGGTGGGCTTGTCCTCACACTCTGTGGCTGCGACATCCCCGTGTCTCTCTGTGTTTCGGCTGCCAATATGGGCAATCTCGGTCCCTCACCGCTTATCAACTCCATGGGTGCCACCTTCGACTACGCATCCCTCCCATCCCTCGCCAAGCTCTTCCTTGCCTTCCTCATGACTGCCGGCCGCATCGAAATCTTCGCCCTCCTAGCTCTCTTTGTAAGAAAATAAAAAATGGCTGACTGGCGGTTCATAATGAGATTCATAGGCATCCTGCTCCTGGCAGAAGGGGTAGCTATGCTCTCATGCATTGTCCCCACCCTCCACTTCCATGACAGCTCTGTACTCGACATACTCATCTCCTCAGGAATCACCCTCGCAGCCGGATCCATACTTCTCTTCACCAACCGACGCTTCACCTCCGTCTCCGACCGACGCAGAGCCTACCTCATGGTCACCCTCATGTGGATTGCGCTGAGCCTGTTCGGTGCCCTGCCTTACTTTATCACACACCTTACCACCCACACCTTCACACATTCAAGCATTCTCACATCCTTGGCCGACGCCCTCTTTGAATCGGTATCAGGACTCACCGCCACCGGTGCCACCGTATTCGCCGACGTGGAGTCGCTCCCCTCCTGGATCCTCCTCTGGCGTAGCATGTCGCAATGGCTAGGCGGATTCGGCATCATCATGATGGTGCTCGCCATCGCCCCCCGTCTGGGTATCAACAAATACAGCCTCTATTCAGCCGAGATGTCGGGAGCCGACAATACGGGCAAGACCTCCATCAAAATGAGTGTGACGGTAAGACGGATGCTCTCCATATACCTGCTTCTCACCATCCTCTTCATCATCATCCTCATTGTCAGCGGCCTCCAACTCTGGGATGCCGCCAACCTGGTCTTCACCAACATCTCGAGCGGCGGATTCTCCATATATAACGATGGCATCTCGCGTCTCACCCATGTCCAGCAGTATATTGTGGCGGCAGCCATGCTGGTGAGCGGCATAAGCTTCGCTCTACTCTATGACCTCCTCTTCCTCCGTTTCAACAGAGTGCGGCGTGGTCTCGACCAGTTCCGTTTCTACCTCGGACTAACCCTCCTCGCCGTCATAACGGTCATAATAGGGCTACACTTCGGCATGTCATACAACTGGCAGAACTCCATACGTTACGGCCTCGTCCAGACCGTAAGCGTCATCACCACCAGCGGAACCCTCATCGACGACACCTCGCTCTGGTGGACTCCAATCAACTGCCTCTTCATCATACTCTCACTCTGTGGCGCTATGGCTGGCTCCACCTCTGGCGGACTCAAAAGCATGCGTATACTCATCCTCATACGCAACGTGCGAACCCTCCTCCACACAGACATGCACCCAGGTTCGCTCAATCCCGTCCGTCTTAACGGACGTCCCGTCTCCCAGGAGCTTATCACAAACGTGATGGTTATCTTCTTCGTCTACATGTTCACCATGCTTCTCGGCACTATGACGCTCATGCTCTGTGGTGTAGGAGCCACCGAATCGATAGGGGCGACCACAGGCTGCATCACAGGCTACGGGCCAGGACTTGGCCCCAGCGGCGGATTCGGATGCTACGCAGCCTTCCCCTCTGCAGCCAAGCTCATCTGTTCTTTCATAATGATCCTCGGACGATTGGAATGCCTCACGGTGTTCATCCTCCTGACACCCAAGTTCTGGAGACGATAAAAAAAGGTGACCATCGAGATGATCACCTGAAATTAAAAAGAGGATAATCTATCGTATCAACGTCACCGTGCCGGTCTTATAATGCCACCTGCTCGGCTCGAACGAGGAGTGGTATTTCACCACCCACGAATAGACTCCGCCGGCACAACGCTTGCCGCCGTGATGACCATCCCAGCTGCCCTCGAAGCCAACCCACGACGACACCAAAGCACCCATACGGTTGTAGATATACACCTGTGCGTCATCAAGTATGTTATTACCCTTGATGAAGAAGTATGCGTTGTCGTCACGGTCGGGAGTGAAGGCCGTAGGCACGAAAATCAGGGTCTTATCCATCGGGATAGTCACATAGGCCGTATCAGGACAGTTGTATTTGCTCGTTGCGACCAGCATAACCTCCAGCGAGTCTTTCTCGATGGGATAGTCAAATGTTGCGATAGCCTCGTTGCTAGTCTCCCCGTCGAAGTACCATGTGCGGCTGTAGCTACCATCGCTGGCATCATAGAGAGTCACCTCATGGTTGTCGTAGGAGACATAACTCGGGACTACTGACATGTGCGCCTCTGGTATCTTATCGTTCACTATCTGCAAAGAAACTATACTGTCGCATCCAGTCTGAGCAGGGAATATCCATTCAGGACGCGGCATTGGCGGCTCAACATACGTATTTCCATCCACCCACGTATAAGGTTCGTCAGGGCACTTGTTAACTATCGTGACCGTTCTAGGCAACGGATTGGTAGTCAACACAAGGCTGGTATCCCAGTTGCAACCGAACTCATCGACAGCAGTAAGGTAAACGTCAAAATCTCCAGCAGTGTCCACAGTGGAGACTATGGCAGAGAAATCTTCACCTTCGGCAGGAACGATATGCAGACCACGGTATTCACCATGATCGTTGCTTCCCTGACGTGGATCAGCAGCCCAACGGAACGAGTCGATCTTAACGTCATACTGGCAGTTGTAGTTGTCAGTTTGAGCGTTACAGAGGTCCATCGACCAGCTGAACACCCAACCATTATCAGAACCCCAGAAGTCGCAGATACGCATGGTCCACTCACCATTCAGAGGACATCCCACAAGAGAGGCAAAGTCCTGTGCAGGCATATAATAGTCTGTCTTCGCTTCTCTATTACTTGGTTTTTTGGTGGTCACCGAAAGTGTCCCGCAGCTTGTGCCAGCTTCGACGTACGGACGAGGTATAGTCCCATATCGATGATTAACCGTTATCTCATAGTCACTATTGGTATTGGCGATATAGTGCGTAGAAAGAGTTGTATTATCATTGGCAGGGTATCCATCTGCCAAAGTGTAGTTGGCATTACGACTGAAGCAGTACTCCAGACCGTCGCCGTACATGTTGAATACCGAATCGCAATAACCGCCACCATTACCATCATAACTATAGTCGGAACTACCACCATAGGGGAATCCCGTGTATGTACCACTGCCACCATAGCTACCTTCGGGAGCGTTGGCCGGTACAAGCGGATCACATGCATATGTTGACCCCCCGGAACACTTCGACCCATATTTCAACACAGATGATTGTCCATTGGGACACAAAACCTGGATACGATAGTCACCCATAAATGAGTGCTCGTAGTTAAGACATATTGAACAGATATCCGAGGCCGAAGTGATAGTCGATCCCGCAGGAAATTCATCAAACGAAACTGAAGCATCGTAACAAGGTGTCGAGCAGTTAGGTCCATCCGGAATAAACGTCTTGGTATTGTTTGTTTTTGTGCGGTGATTCTCTATGGTTATGTGCTCCATGGAGACTATAGATGTCTCGTCGAAACCCACAGAAACCAATATTGAGTCGTTAGCACATATCGTCTCAAGCTCTCCTAACGTCTTAATCGGGTTGGGAGCTATACGAACATACAATGTCGCAGTACCATTGGAGGCACAGTTATGCTCATCGAGAAGACTCAATGTGACATAATAGCATGTAGCCTCAGGATAGCAAACAACACCAGTATTTGTCAATCCAACCCCCACCTGCGGTTCACCAGCGCCAAACGACCACCTGAAGGACGTCGTGGCATCAGTTGGAGTATAGGTGCCTGTACTGGTACCATACTCACCATGTCCACGGAACTGTATACACTCGCCTTCGCAAAGGTTTGCTGTACGGAAACGATTAGCATGATAAGTTTCCACGGGCTCTCCGTTCACATATACGATGGAAGTATCATACTCAACAACCTCTTTCATATATCCAACCCCTATGCGTTCTCCATCCACATACTTGTCAAATACACTATCTATTACGGGAGTAGAATACTCGCACGGGATTGAGCACTTGAACAAGAACGAGAATCCCTGTCCCACATGACTATCATTATTGGATTTTAAACGGATAGTGAGAGCATTTTGATTATTACGCAAACTCACATAGTAGTTGTTTGAAAGAATATTATTGCTGTTATTCGCAGCAACAATTAAAGGATAGGCTGTAGAAGAACCATCATAGATAAAGACTGTATCGGACGGGTCAATATCAAAAACCTCAACATAGATCGAGAGAACCTGAGGTGACGGGCATGTACCGTAAACAGTATATGTATAGTCTATACCCGATGAATACGTTCCACCGGTACCGCTATCATCATCAAAAACGAAATACTGGGTGGTACCAGTCATCTGTCCCGATGTTCCGTTTGTTGTGGAATTCAAATTCACTGTCACCACATCAAACTGTGCCTGCGCCACAAAATGTAGCGCTGCTATCATCAAAATCAAGGATATTAACCTTTTTACCATATCGATTGAAGTGTATTTCTGATGTATTTTATTTCTTACTAACTGCTGATTATCACTCAATAGGTATATCTTTGTTCACATTCTTGCTTCCCACAAGCGCGTAAAGCAGTATGTAGGCGAAGCCGGCGACTACCAGCCAGTAACTTCCGACATATCCGATCTTGTCGGCCAGAGCGTTCTGAAGCAGCGTCATTATTCCGCCTCCGCAGACGAGCGTCATGAATATGCCGCTGGCCATCGGAGTGTATTTGCCGAGCCCCTCGGTGGAGAGGTTGAAGATAGCGCCCCACATGACCGAAGTACAAAGACCGCACAATGTCGCAAAGGCGATCTTCATCGGCACGTCAGCACCGTGGAGATGCACCGTAGCCGTTTCAGGTATCAGGATGAGGCAGAGTATGAAAGCGACGGCTATCAAGGCAGTGCAAGAGAGCATCGTTTTACTCGACACCTTGCCACCTATCACACCACCAAGGAATCGTCCACAGAGCATCAAAAACCAATAAGCTCCGATGAACCACCCTGCAAGGTCCGCACCAAGTCCCAATCCACCACCATCGGTGGAGGTCGTCATATACAGATTGGCCGTATTAGGTATACCCACCTCTACACCGACATAGAAGAAAATCGCAATGGCTCCCAGCACAAAATGGCGGAAGCTGAGCGGACTGTGGCTATCCTTTACCTTCACTGCCCGGTCAGCCTTGCTTTCCAGGTGCGGTTCAGGAATCTTGGTGAAGAATATCACAACAAAAGCAACGGCAAAGATTGCCATTGCGATAATCATTGCCGGTGCAGCATCACTCACCTTCGCGTCAGACACGGCACCTCCGATAAGGTAGCCAAGCAGAATCGGCGCAAGTGTGCCACCCGTGGAGTTGATGGTGCCGCCCCACTGGATGAGCTGATTACCTTTGTTTCCGCCACCACCGAGCGTGTTAAGCATCGGGTTGACGACTATATTGAGCAAACACATGGCGAAACCTGCCACCAAAGCACCACTGACATACACAGCGAAACTGCCCATGGGTCCTGCCAGGAACTGTATTCCAACACCCACAAATCCTACCGTCACGGCAAGCAACGAAGTGAATTTATAGCCCTTGCGTTTGAGGATGATACCTGCCGGAATTCCCATGCAGGCGTATGCGATGAAGTTGGCAAGAGTGCCAAGCTGTGCCAAGGCGTTGGACGTACCGAATTGATTCTTGACTATCACACCCATCGAACCTGCAAAGTTAGTCACGAATGCTATCATGAAAAACAGCAGGAACATAACAATGATCGGAACTATAAACTTTTGCTTTCTTTCCATGGATTTTTCACACTTTCTATTCAGAGTGCAAATATACTAATATTTTATTGATTGTTACGTTTTTTGGTCCCCAAAGTAACAAAAGAAATATTAAAAAATACAAAAAATGCCAGAAAGCAAAGCAATCTGACACATTTTGAATATGTTACAATTCTGCTTACAATTAGCCTTTCAGGGCCTCCGAACCACTCACAATCTCTATGATTTCGTTCGTAATTGCAGCTTGACGTGCCTTGTTGTAACTTAGTTTGAGTTCTTTGAGCAACTCAGTGGCATTGTCGGTAGCTTTCTGCATAGCATTCATTCGAGCACCATGCTCGGCTGCCAGCGAGTCGAGGATAACACGGTAGAAGTGCGAACGTAACGTCAACGGAACCATCTCGCGCAAGATCTCCATCTTGCTTGGCTCGTAGATATAGTCATTGCGCTTCGAGGTCACTGATGCGGCACTTTTGGGCACCACCGGAAGGAACTGTTCAGTCGAAAGAATCTGCACAAGCGAATTCTTGAACTGGTTATAGATAAGTTCCACTCTATCATACTTTTTATCGCAAAATGACTGCATCACACTGTCTGCCAAAGTGGCGATAGTATCAAACGACGGTTTATCCAGAAGTTCATCATGACTCCCCACCACGTTCACATTACGCTTACCGAAAAACTCCGTTGCACGTTTACCGATGGTTATCATCTGCAAATCAGAGACCTTCTCCTCGTTTGTATAATAGTTGACACGAGCAGTAGCCTCCTTTATGACGTTCGAGTTAAAAGCTCCACACAATCCCTTGTTCGAAGTGACGACAACAAGCAGAACGTTCTCCACTTTTCGATTGTCATGATATGGGGTCACAACACCATCTTCGACATCGATGTCGTTCATGATCTCATTAAGCTGAGCCGAGTAAGGTCTCATTCCCAGGATCGCATTTTGCGCCCTACGGAACTTGGCGGCAGAAACCATCTTCATTGCCGAGGTTATCTGCTGCGTCGAACTCACCGAACCTATACGCGTGCGAACTTCCTTTAAATTAGCCATTGACTATTGTTTTGTATTCGATTAATTCTGGACATTGGATGTCCGGGGACTCCAGACATCCAATCATCCAGTTATCTTCCTTTATTTCGCATACTTGCCTGCGAAATCCAGAGCCACTTTCTTCAGGGTCTCGAGATCCTCGTCAAGGAGTTTGCCTTTCTTAAGGTTCTCAAGCACAGAAGCATGGTTCTGACGCAGGAAGAACAAGTATTCGCTTTCGAAATCACGCACTTTGTCGACAGGCACCTTCTGCAACAACCCCTTGGTTCCGCAGAAAATGATAGCCACCTGATCCTCTACGGGCATAGGAGAATACTGCGGCTGCTTGAGGATTTCCACGTTACGGGCACCTTTGTCGAGAACCGCCTTGGTAGCAGCATCGAGATCGGATCCGAACTTTGAGAAAGCCTCCAGCTCACGGTACTGCGCCTGGTCGAGTTTCAGCGTACCTGCGATCTTCTTCATCGACTTGATCTGAGCCTTACCACCCACACGTGATACCGAGATACCGACGTTAATGGCAGGACGCACACCAGAGTTGAAGAGGTTGGTCTCCAAGAATATCTGACCGTCTGTGATGGAAATCACGTTAGTCGGGATATAGGCAGAGACGTCACCAGCCTGAGTCTCGATGATGGGCAATGCGGTCAACGAGCCACCACCCTTCACCTTTCCTTTCAACGACTCGGGCAGGTCGTTCATCTGAGCAGCTATATCGTCGTTCTGGATGATACGGGCGGCACGCTCAAGCAGACGGCTGTGCAGGTAGAACACATCGCCGGGGTAAGCCTCACGTCCAGGCGGACGACGGAGAAGCAACGAAACCTCACGATAGGCTACAGCCTGCTTCGACAGGTCGTCGTAAATCACAAGAGCATTGCGGCCTGTGTCACGGAAATACTCTCCGATGGCGGCGCCTGCAAACGGGGCGTAGAACTGCATAGCTGCAGGATCCGAAGCTGTGGCAGCCACAACGATTGTGTAGGCCATAGCGCCCTTCTCTTCGAGGTTCTTCACCATATTGGCAACGGTCGAACCCTTCTGTCCGCATGCTACATATATACAATACACCGGATCGCCGGCATCGTAGAAATTCTTCTGGTTTATGATGGTGTCAATGGCGATAGCCGTCTTACCTGTTTGACGGTCACCAATGATAAGCTCACGCTGTCCACGTCCGATAGGAATCATCGAGTCGATAGCCTTGATACCCGTCTGAAGAGGCTGCTCCACAGGCTGACGATAGATGACACCAGGAGCCTTGCGCTCAAGAGGCATATCAAACAGTTCTCCCTCAATGGGACCTTTACCGTCGATAGGTTCACCTATGGTGTTGATTACACGTCCAACAAGTTTCTCTCCGACCTTGACCGATGCGATACGCTTGGTACGCTTCACCGTGTCGCCCTCGTTGATGCAGTTGGACTCGGCAAGCATCACGATACCGACATTGTCCTCTTCAAGGTTCTGAACAATGCCCTGCTCGCCCGATGCGAACTCAACAAGCTCTCCCGACTGGGCATTGTTAAGACCATACACACGTGCGATACCGTCACCGACGGTGAGCACCGTGCCGACCTCTTCCAACGCCACGTCAAGATTGACATCAGCCAGCTGTTTTTTCAGAATCGCCGATACTTCGGCTGGTTTGATTTCTGACATACGTTTTATTGTTTATTAGTTAATTTTTCGTTCTTAAAGCTTACTCTCGTAGTAGTTCTTGTTGAATTCGAGACGCAGCTTGGCAATCTTGCTGCTTATCCTTCCATCGAACATGGTGTTGTTGAACTCAACCATGAGTCCACCAATGATGCTCTTGTCCACACACGTCTCCAGCTCAACAGTCTTGCCCGTATGCGAACCCACCATATTGGAAACTTGCGTTTTGACTCCCTCGTCGACCTCAAAGGCAGTAGTGAGTTTCGAAAGAATAATGTTTTTACTCTCACGATACATCTCGAGGTAAGCCTCAGCGATTCCTCGCAGGTTCACCGTACGGTTTTTCTTTACCACGAAGTTCAGGAATGCCAACGTCTCCTTGCACACCCTTTCTCCAAAAAGTTCTGCAACGATGGCCATCTTCTTGGTCTCTCGGATAATCGGATTGTTGAAGATGGTGTTGAGAACATGGTTCTCCCTACACACATCACTTACCATCCGCATATCCTTGGCCACATCGTCATGCTTACCGGTCTCACCGGCTAGCATAAAGAGCGCTTTGGCATAGTTTATATTAATTCTGTAACTTTCCACTTTGGAAAAATTTATCAAGCCCTCAGACCTTGTTTATAGGTCCTTATGCCTGCGGTTAACAATTACAGATTTGTTTTTTCCAGTTCTGACTGAATCAGAGTGTTGGCAGCCTCACTGCTGACCAGCTCGGCCTTTATCAACTTCTCTGCAATATCTATTGAGAGGGTTGCAATCTGATTCTTGAGATCATGCATAGCTCTGAGTTTCTCATTGTTGATGCTCTCAATAGCCTCTTCTCTCATTCTCAAGATCTCCTCACTGGCTTTGACGCGCGCATCTTCAATGATCTGCTCGCTGGTCATACGGGCGTTGTGCAGGATCTCATCGCGTTCTTGTTTCGCAAGACGGAGTTCCTCTTCCTTACCGCTCTTGATGAGTTTCATCTCCTCGCGGGCTTTGGCAGCCGCGTTCAGCGAATCCGCTATTGCTGTCTCTCTGTTCTTCAAAGCTTTCAGCATCATCGGCCATCCCCATTTGCAAAGGATGAACACCAAGATACCAAATGACACCAGCATCCAGAAAAAGACACCGATACCTGGGCTTATCAAAGGATTGTTCATATAGTTGTGTTTTGTTGATTCACATAAAAGGAGCGGACTAAGACGCCAATCGCAGCCCAAGGCCGCTCCTACGATTGAAATGCTTTGCTTGGCCTAAAACTATTTGAGCGACACAAGCAAGCAGATAACCACTGCGAAGAATGCCACACCTTCAACAAGAGCGGCTGCAATGATCATCGTCGAACGGATGGTTCCAGCGGCTTCGGGCTGACGGGCAATACCCTCCATAGCACCCTGACCGATTTTACCAATACCAATACCTGCGCCTACAGCGGCGAGGCCTGCGCCGATACCTGCTCCCAGGTATCCGACGGCGATGTCCAATAAAGCTAATAAAAGTGACATAATACTTTTTATTAAGTGAATAAAACGTTTATTTCTGTAACTACCTTTTGGAGTGGCAAAGTTATGAAAAAATTTCTCAACTTTTAATTTTTTTAAACATTTTTTTTGTGTGCAATTTTATACTTCACCCTATATCAACCACTTGCACCATAAAATTATCTGCCATAAAAACTAGCGGCTCACCAAAAGGCGAGCCGCACGGAACATATATTATTATTATTAGGGTACGATTGCCATCAACTACATTTACTCCACCCACAGTTAGGACAGCTCTTGCAGCCTCCGCTGTACACCAGCTGGCTTCCACAGTCGGGGCAAGCCTCACCTGTCTCCGCTCCGTCTTTGATATAACGCTTCAGCGCTCTGGCCACACCGTTCTTCCACGTGGTGATACTGTCGACGGTGAAATTCAGCTTACTGATAAGCTCCACCACATTCGGGATTGGCATTCCGTGACGCAAGATACCAGATATAAGTTTAGCATAGTTCCAATACTCCTGATCGAACATTCGAGACAATCCTTCGATGGTTACACGATAACCATCTTTGTCCAAGAACTGAAAATCATACCTTGCATGCTCCGCCCCCTGTTCTTTCACCCTGAGCACATATCCTTTCTCCACCCATTTAGGCACCACGAAAGCATCCGCCTTGCCCGTAAAGATCTCATACGGATGACCTTCATACATACCTACCACGGCAATCCAGTCTTCGCTGTTATTCTTAAACCTAATAATCTCTGCGTCGAGCTTCTTCGGACGCTTGGGTGCTCGTGTTTCCTGAAACTGCTGCTCCTTCGATTTGGATTCAGAGTTCGACACCAGCACTCCATGGCGTGAACCCTCACGATATATTGTGCAACCTTTGCATCCCGACTCCCAGGCAGTCATGTATATCTGGCTTACCATTTCCTTGCTGGTCTCTTTCGGGATATTCACAGTCACACTTATTGAGTGGTCAACCCACTTCTGGATTGCACCTTGCATCTTCACTTTGTTCACCCAGTCTATGTCAGCCGACGTGGCCTTGTAGTATGGCGACTTCTCTATCACCGATGCCAAATCAGTTTCGTTCATGGATGTCACCTCGTCCACATTGTACCCACTTATCCGCAGCCAGTCGATAAATTTGGGGTGAAACACATTATACTCCTCAAACAGGTCCCCGTTTTCATCTTTCACTATACGGTGCTTGGTGGTGTCCTTGTCGTTGGGGTTGATCTTTTTTCTACGTTTATAGTTCACAAGGAATACAGGCTCTATTCCAGAAGTGGTCTGCGTACAGATACTGACCGAGCCGGTCGGGGCTATCGTAAGCAACGCAATATTCCTGCGACCGTTCTTCTTCATCCTGTTATATAGACTCTTGTCCGCCTCGGCAAGCCTCTTGATGAATGGGTTGTTTTTCTCGAGCGACGCATCATATATTGGGAACGCTCCCCTCTCCTCTGCCAGGGTCGTCGACGACCCGTATGCTGCACATGCCAGCTCTCGCTGTACATTCACAGCAAAGTCGGTAGCTTCATCCGTTCCGTATCTCAAACCCATGGCTGCCAGCATATCCCCTTCAGCTGTAATTCCAAGTCCCGTACGACGCCCCTCCATACATTTCATCTTAATGTTGAGCCAAAGGTTCTTTTCCACCCTCTTTATCTCTTCGTCCTCTGGGTCCGACTCTATCTTCTCAAGTATCATATTCACCTTCTCCAGCTCCAAATCAATCAGGTCGTCCATCATCCTCTGCGCCATCGCCACATGCTTGCGGAACATCTCATAGTCAAATTCCGCCTCCTTCGTGAAGGGTTTTTTGACATAGCTGTACAGGTTGACTGCCATCAGTCGGCAGCTGTCGTATGGGCAGAGGGGTATCTCTCCACACGGATTGGTCGACACCGTCCTGTAGCCGAACTCACTGTAACAATCCGGCACGCTCTCTTTTATTATTGTGTCCCAGAACAGGACTCCAGGCTCAGCCGACGACCAAGCATTAGCTATAATCTTGTTCCACAACGCCCTGGCGTCTATCTCTTTCTTGACCATCGGATTTTTCGAGTCTATAGGATACTGCTGCACAAACGGCTCTCCCGTCTGCACACAGTGCATAAACTCGTCGGTTATCTTCACCGACACATTGGCACCCGTTATCTTTCCCTGCTCCAGCTTTGCGTCTATGAAGTTCTCCGCATCGGGATGTTTGATTGATATCGAAAGCATCAACGCACCGCGGCGGCCTCCCTGTGCCACCTCTCGTGTGGTATTGCTGTATCGTTCCATAAAAGGTACTATGCCGGTAGATGTCAGCGCACAGTTCTTCACCGGACTGCCTCCTGGTCTGATATGCGACAGGTCATGCCCCACTCCCCCTCTGCGTTTCATCAACTGTACCTGCTCCTGGTCTATCTTCATTATGCCTCCGTACGAATCGCTGCACCCGCTGTTGCCTATCACGAAGCAGTTGCTCAGCGACACCACCTGGAAGTTGTTTCCTATACCTGCCATGGGACTGCCCTGGGGTATCACATATCGGAAGTCTTTCAGCAATCCGTATATCTCGTCCTCCGTCATCGGGTTGGGGTAGTTCTTCTCAATCCTGGCAAACTCCCTGGCTATGCGCCGGTGCATCATGTCGGGGTTCAGCTCATATATCTTCTCCCCGTCTCGCAGAGCGTACTTGTTCGCCCAAACCGACGCTGCCAGTTCGTCCCCTCCGAAATAGTCGGTAGACGATTTCATTATCTCGTCAAAAGCATACACTTTTGCCTCTTTCTTTTCCTGCACTGCTGGCTTCTGCGGCACAGCCTCTTTCTTTTTCTTCTCCACCTCTGTTGCCTTTGGAGCATTGGTCTCGTTTACGCCAAAATCTAAAAACAAATCTTTCTGTACGGACATGGCTTTTTTTGTTTGGAACGACAATATTTTACACTAATCAATATCACCTATTGATTTCTTGCAAAGGTACTACTTTGCCTCCGTCATTACCCTACAAAAATATTAACACCTGTTAATACATATTAATACAGACCCTTTCTACCATAATCTTATTCCGAAACATCTGGTCATTCATCAAAAAAGATGTATTTTTGCAAAAAATCAATCCTACAACTGATGCAACTTTTTTTCCATCCCGACCTTGATTCCGACCTGGTTCAACTCTCCCACGAAGAATCCCTCCACTGTGTCAAATCTCTGCGCATGAGACAGGGCGACCCCATCTCCATAACCGACGGCAAGGGCACCTTGGTCCAAGGCTCTATCCTCGTGGCCGACACCTCCGCCTGCTCTGTCCAGGTGACTTCCCGCTCCTTTCAACCGACTCGCTCCAACCACCATCTCCATATCGCCGTGGCCCCCACGAAAAACCCCGACCGCATTGAGTGGTTCCTTGAGAAGGCTGTCGAGATAGGCATCGACGAGATAACCCCCCTTATCACCCACAACAGCGAGCGATCCCGCATCAACAGCTCCAGATTGAACAAGATAGCCGTCAGCGCTCTCAAGCAGTCGCTCCATCTCCACCTGCCTGTCATCAACCCCGAGACCGCTTTCTCCGAGTTCATCCAGCAGGACTTCTCTGCCGTCAAGATGATCTGTTACGGTCACTACCCCAACCCTCTGACCATACGTCGTGCTTGCCCTCCCGCTCACGACGCTGTACTCATCATCGGTCCTGAAGGCGACTTCACCCCTGAGGAGATTTCTCTCGCCGACTCCCACAACTTCCTTCCCGTCACGCTCGGCCCCTCCCGTCTTCGTACTGAGACCGCTGCCCTCGTCGCCGTCTGCGCTATAAGTCAAATCAACGAGTTGAACATTGAAAACTGAGACTATGACCCACACCGCAATATACCGTCGCCTGCTCGGAGTCATCCTGCTGACTCTCTGCTCCTGCTCCGCTCACGCCCAGACTCAGATTGCGCTTCTTAAATATAATGGTGGCGGCGACTGGTATGCCAACCCCACTTCCCTCACAAACCTCATAGGGTTCTGCAACTCTCAACTCAACATGAACCTCAACCCTCAGTATGCCACCATCGATGTAGGCAGCGCCGACATACTCAACTACCCTTTCGTCCATATCACCGGACACGGCAATATCGTCTTCTCTCCTCAAGACATAGACAACCTCCGCACCTATCTTGTCAGCGGCGGATTCCTGCATATCGACGACAACTACGGCCTCAAGGAGTTCGCCATGGCTCAGATGCAGAAAGTGTTCCCCGAAGAGAAATGGGTCGAGCTGCCATACTCCCACCCTATCTTCCATCAGAAATACGACTTCCCTCACGGACTGCCTAAGATACACGAGCATGACAACATGCCGCCCAAAGCCTTCGCCATCTTCCATGAAGGTCGGATGGTTTGCCTCTTCACCTGGGAGTGCGACCTGGGCGACGGCTGGGAGGATATCGATGTCCACAACGACAGTCCGGCATCCCACCTCAAAGCCCTTCAGATGGGTGCCAACATACTACAATTTGTATTCAACAAAAACTAAGAAAAGCCTGCTGGATAACCAACAGGCTTTTCTTTTTTGATTAAGATTTAGCTTAGAGAGCGAGGCCCTTACCGGGTTTGAATTTAGCAACTTTCTTAGCTTTGATCTTCATGCTCTTGCCGGTAGCGGGGTTGATACCGGTGCGAGCTTTACGCTGAGCTACGCTGAAGGTACCGAAACCAAGGATAGCGATTTTGTCACCTTTTTTCAGACCACCTTTGGTAACCTCTACGAAAGCGTCCAAAGCTTTTTTAGCATCGGTCTTTGTCAGACCACCTTTTGCTGCGATTGCGCTGATGAGTTCAGTTTTGTTCATTTGATTTTGTTTTTTAAATGGTTAATAATTGTATTCTTTTTCGCTTGCAAATATATGAAAATGTTTGATTATCATGCAAGAAAAAAAATAAAATATTTTCACACGAAATTAACAATCTTCTCTATTTTACTATTTTCCAGCTATTTACACGGCTACCTCTCAAGAATTCTTCTATCGAATTTCTGCGTTTTCCCTCTATCTGAAGGCTCAAAATACTGATGCATCCGTCTTTGCAACCTACCTTTAAACATGTTTTTCCATCACTTTCAACCGCTCCTTCAACGTATCCCACGGCTTTCTCATAGCTCACTTCATATATCTTAAATGAGTGGACTCCCCCTCCTTCGTCACTCATCACCGTCATCGCCGACGGATATGGACTCAACCCTCTCACGAACCTTTCTATATCCTCTCCTCCTCTGCTCCAGTCTATCACACAGTCTTCCTTAAATATCTTAGGTGCCGGCTTCAGGTTGTCGCATTCAACTTGCGGGCGTGCCTTCAAGCTCCCATCTTCCAATCCTTTGATGGTCTCCACCACCATCTCCGCACCCATCTCTGCCAGCCTGTCATGCAGCGTCTCCGCTGTCTCGTTCTCACTTATCGGCGTACTCCTCTGCATCAGCAAGCCCCCTTCGTCGATTCTCTCGTTCAGCAAGAAGGTGGTCACACCCGTCTCTTTCTCTCCATTTATTATTGCCCAGTTTATGGGTGCCGCTCCTCGGTATTGTGGCAACAAGGAGGCGTGCAGGTTGAATGTCCCCATCTTCGGCATGCTCCACACCACCTGTGGCAACATCCTGAACGCTACCACGACAAAAAGGTCTGCACCTATCTCCCTCAGCCGTCCTATGAAATCCTCATCCCGCAGCTTTTCTGGCTGCAACAGCGGGAGGTTATGTTCCAACGCATAGTTCTTCACCGGCGAGAAGGCCACCTTCTGGCCTCTGCCCACCTTGCGGTCAGGAACCGTCACCACCGCTGCCACCTCATACCCAGCCTTGACTATCGCCTCCAGCGACAACACCGCGAAATCGGGTGTCCCCATAAAAACAACTCTAGGTTTCAAATCAGCTTCCAGTTTAAATTTCCAATATTCAATCTTTCACTCATGCACCCACGCATTCAATCACTCACGCATTCACGCATTCATAAACTCACACATCTTCAACGCGGTCACGGCTCCTTCCACTCCTTTGTTCCCATGCTTTCCGCCAGCTCGCTCCCGTGCCTGCTCAATGTTGTTCGTCGTAAGCACGCTGAATATCACAGGCCGCGTGTGTTTCACTGACACGTTCGCCAGTCCGTTGGCCACTGACTCGCAGATAAAGTCGAAATGCCTCGTCTCTCCCTGTATCACACATCCTATGCATATAACCGCATCCAGGTCGCAGCGTTTCGTAAGCAGTATATCTGCCGCCGATGTCAGCTCGAACGTGCCGGGCACTCTCCTTACTGTTATATTGTCTTCCGTCACACCGTGTTTCAGCAGCGTCTCGTATGCTCCGTTCAGCATCGCGTCAGTTATCTCTGCGTTCCATTCTGCCGCCACTATGGCTATCCTATACTGTCCCCCGTCAGGAATCCTGTTGGGGTCATAATCCGAAAGGTTCGTTTTCTTATTTTCCATGGTTTACAAATTAACAAGCTAAAGCACTAACACACTTAGGCATTCACAAATTCACAAATTCACGCATTAACACATTCACGAATTCACACATTCAAGCATTCAAGCAATCTCATCACCTCACCCTTATCTTCGTTCCCGGCTTAGGTTTCTTGGGCAGTCCGTCGTTCAGCATCCTTATCTTCTCCACCGTAGTGCTGTACCTGTGGGCTATCTCCACCAGGCTGTCGCCGCTCTTTATCACGTAGTACATCTCCTTGGGGCCCCGTCTCTCCGGCTCTTTAATAAAACTCTTGTCTGCCTTATAGGCGATGCTCTCACCCTTGCGTCCTCTCGGCTTCTTGATACCGAAGTACGACTTGTCCAGATGCAGCCGCTGTGTCCTCAGCGAGTAGTTCGAGAAATCCAACAGCCACTCCGGGTCAAACGTCTCATATTGGAACCTCACTTCGAAATGCAGGTGCGGACCTGTCGAATGGCCCGTGCTGCCACCCAATCCCAGCACGTCGCCCGCTTTCAGCTCCTGGCGTGGCTTCACGTTTATCTTCGAAAGGTGTCCATAGACCGTCTCCAGTCCGTTATAATGTCTCACCACCACCAGGTTTCCATATCCTCCCATCGGCTTTGCTATCCTCACCACGCCGTCAAACACACAGTGTATAGGCTCGCCCGTCTTCAATGCTATATCCACTCCGCGGTGCGGTCTCTCCCACCGCCATCCGTAAGGTGACGACTTCTGGCATTTCACGGGAAATACAAACTGCTCACCTTTTCTCAGGAGCCTTATGTTTATCTCATCTGGCAGCGAGTCCAGCGGCATTTCTTTCAGCCTCACCTTAGCATCCGACATATTGTTGCCATACCACAACACCGCAGGCATCTGTGAGCGTTCTTTGTTCGGCTCTGCCGGTTTCTGGTCGCCCGCACTCTGGGCGTTCAAGCTTGTTGCGAGGGTGGTCATGCAGAACAGCACCACGCCTATTATCATTCTTCTCAGTCGTGCCGTCGGTATTCCCATCGCCTCTCTGTATTTTGCCACCGTCCTGCGGGCTGTAGGAAACCCTTTCGTCTTCAGCAATGCCGAAAGCTCCTCGTCCGACAGCGGTTTCTTCTTGTCTTCGTTCTCCACAGCCTCTTTCAGAGCCTCCTTCACCGCACGCGACGAGACCTCCTCGCCCTCGTCTGTCTTTATCGCGTTGCTGAACAGCTCCTTCAGCTGCATCATACCGTAGGGCGTCTTCACATATTTGCTGTTCACCATCCTCGACACCGTCGACTCGTCCAGTCCAGTAGCCTCTGCCACTTCTTTCTGCAACATCGGCTCCAGGTCTCCCATCGACCCGCTCCGGAAATAGCGTTTCTGACGTTTCACTATCTCTTTCATCACCTTCACCATCGTGCTGTGCCGCAGATCCAGCGCCTCGATGAACGACGTAGCCTCTTCGGCGTTGCTCTTTATGAATTCTGCCGTCTGCTCCGACTCTTTCGTCTTGGCTCCCCCTGCCTCTATCGTGTCCAGCATGCTCAGATAGCTGCTGTCCACCCTCAGCTTGGGTATATACTTGTCGTTTATCTGGAATGTCACGTTGCCGTCCTGCACGTATACCGTCATGTCCGCCATCACCGCAGCCGCCTTGCCGCCCATGCTGTCCGACGACTCCCCTGGCTTCGGGTTGAGCCTCTGTATCACCGTCAGCGCCTCTCTCAGAGCCCCCTCTTCCGCACCCGTCTTCTTCTCTATCAGGTCATACTTATGCTGTGTGAAGGCAGCGAACCATCGGTCCACTATCTCCGTAGCCAGCCGTTCGCTTGCGTTCGGACTCTCTATCCTGTGCAGCTGCAGCGAGAGGCACTCCTGAAGACTCCTCGCCCCTATGCCTGCCGGATCCATCGATTGTACTATCTTCAGCACCCTCTCCACCTCCTTCGGCTCCACATCCAGCCCCTTATACAGTGCTATGTCGTTCGCCACGATTCCGAGGTCCCTCGTCAGGTATCCGCTGTCATCCAGGCTTCCTATCAGCTCATGTCCTATCACGGATTCCGTCTCACTCAGCTGCTTCATGTCCAGCTGCGAATGTAGGGTCTCGGCAAAGGTCGGCTCGCTCGCCACCTGCCATTCCCTCTCCTCGCGCTCGCCGTTCCCAGCCGAATAGGCGCGGGTGTCGAAGTCGTCGTCATCCACCTCCCCTCGGTCTCTGTCCACAAAGTCCGACAGCGACTCCATCTGCATCGACTCTGCCTCGAGCAGAGGGTTCTTCTCCACCTCCTCTTTTATGGCTTTCATCAGCTCGTGCATAGGCATGTGAAGCAGTCTCAGCACCATCACCTGTTGCGGTGTCAGCTTCTGCTGTTGCTTCATTATCTGCCGTTGACCAATCATTATATGGTTGTTTTACGCACCTATAAAGAACGTTACGTACCTTTGTTTTAGTCTGCAAAGATACACAATTTCGCAAAAACAGACAAAAATCCCCCTATATTAGCATATTCCCACAAAAAACATTCTCCCAAACCCACGAGCACACATCTAACATCTAACATCTTCTGTAGATCCATTAATCCGTAGATCCGCGAATCCCTCTTCCCCCCACTAACGCATTAACACCAATACATCATTACACCCGCGCCAGCCCCACTAACACATTCACAAATTCAAGCATTCACACATTCAGGCAATTCATTCTTACATCTTACATCTTCCCTCTATGGTTTCTTTATGGTTTGCTTATGGTTTGCTTATGGTTTCTTTATGGTTTCTTTATGGTTTGCTTATGGTTTCTTTATGGTTTCTTTATGTCTTCTTTATGGTTTCTCTATCATCTCTATATGGTTTCTCTATCATCTCTCTATGTGGTTGCCGATTCTAGTCGTCACTTCTATGACTTGCAACTGAATTCAGTTAACGGGGTATTTATTTAGGATTATCTTATAAGACCGCCTGTCGTTTCCGAAAATATTTCATATTCCAACATTTGGAATCTTCTTTTAACCTTTTCCGCAACCCCAAATTTGCACCTTTCATTTTTTTATCCTATCTTTGCTCGCTTAATTGACTGATTAAACCACCATATATTTTTAATAATCATTCAAATAAGCAACATCATGAAACAAGGTTTCGACAACGACAAGTATCTTCGGATACAGTCAGAGCACATCCGTGAGCGCATCTCGCAGTACGGGAACAAACTCTATCTTGAATTTGGCGGTAAACTTTTCGACGACTACCACGCCAGTCGTGTCCTCCCGGGTTTTCAGCCCGACAGCAAGCTGCGCATGCTCATGCAGCTCAGCAACCAACTCGAAATCATCATCGCCATCAACGCCGAGGATATCGAGAAAAACAAGGTTCGCGCAGACCTGGGCATCACCTACGACGCCGACGTGCTACGTCTGCGCGACGAGTTCCAGAGCCGTGGCTTGCAGGTAGGTGCTGTGGCCATAACTCATTTCAACGGACAGAGCGGCGCCGTAGCCTACCGCGAGCGTCTGGAGCGCATGGGCATCAAGGTGGCTTACCTACACCTTATAAAAAACTATCCTACCGATGTCGATTTCATCTGCTCAGACGAGGGATTCGGACGCAACGAGTATATCGAGACCTCCCACCCTCTGGTGGTGGTGACGGCTCCTGGCCCCGGAAGCGGCAAGATGGCAGTATGTCTCAGCCAGCTCTACCTGGAAAACAAGCACGGTGTGAAGGCCGGATACGCCAAATTCGAGACCTTCCCCATCTGGAGCATCCCACTGAAACACCCCGTCAACGTCGCCTACGAAGCAGCCACTGCCGACCTCAACGACGTCAACATGATCGACCCGTTCCACCTTGAGGCCTACGGCAAGACCGCAGTCAACTACAACCGCGACATAGAGATATTCCCTGTCCTCAACGCCATCTTCGAGAGCATCTATGGTGAGAACCCCTACAAGTCGCCCACCGACATGGGGGTCAACATGGCAGGCTTCTGCATCTCCGACGACGATGTCTGCAGTCAGGCGTCGAAGGACGAGATAATACGCCGTTACTACAACACCCTCTGTAACTTCGCTGACGGACGAGCCACAGAGGACGAGATAAACAAGATAAAACTGCTGATGAAGCAGCTGAAACTCTCCACCGATGACCGCCCGACCACCGTAGCAGCTCACAAACGCGAGGAACAGGAAAAGGCACCCTCGACTGCAATTCAGCTAGACGACAACACCATATTAACTGCCCACTCGAGCGACCTCCTCTCAGCAAGCGCCGCACTCCTCATCAACGCCCTGAAACACCTCGCTGGCATAGACCACTCGCTACAGCTCATTCCTCAGCAGACCATCGCCCCAATACAGAAAACCAAGGTCGACATGCTGCACAGCAAAGCGCCGCGCCTCCACAGCGACGAGGTGCTCGTCACCCTCTCCATCCTCAGCCTCTCCGACCCTAACTGCCGCAAGGCTCTCGACTGCCTGCCTCAGCTCGAAGGGTGCCAGGTGCACGCCACAAAGATGCTCAGCGAGGTGGACAGGAAGATCTTCAAACGCCTCGGCATCCAGTTCACCACCGACCCCGTGAAAGTAGGATAAAATGCAGGGCTTGGTAACACGCACCACGGGTAGTTGGTATAAGGTGCTCTCCAACGGGTCTTCGTTCGACTGCCGTCTGCGAGGCAACTACCGTCTGCGAGGTAACAAACAGACCAACCCCGTGGCCGTGGGCGACCAGGTGGAATTCCTGCTTCAGGACGACGGCACGGGCATGATAAACAACGTGCTCGACCGCCGCAACTACATAGTGCGCAAAGCCACCAAGCTCTCCAAGCAGACTCACGTCATAGCCTCGAATATCGACCAGCTTTGCATAGTCGCGACGCTGGCGCTGCCTCGCACTTCGACCGGCTTCATCGACCGCCTGCTCGTCACCGCAGAGGCCTACCATATACCTGCCTGCATCATCTTCAACAAAGCAGACCTCTATGACATCGAACTGATGGACATGCTATCTTCTCTAAAAAACCTCTACGAGAAGATAGGTTATCCTGTGCTCGTCACCTCGGCTTTGGAAGGCACAGGCATCGGGCAACTGAAAAAGAGCATCCACGGCAAGACAGTCCTCTTCAGCGGACACAGCGGCGTGGGCAAGTCGGCCCTCCTCAACGCCATAGAGCCGTCGCTCAACCTGCGTATGGGCGAGGTTTCCGAGTGGAGCGAGAAAGGGAAGCACACCACCACCTTCGCTGAGATCTTCCCTCTGCCTTCGTCTGACGCTTTCCTCATAGACACGCCTGGCATCAAGGAGTTCGGCATGGTGGACATCAAGCCTGAGGAGCTGGGCCACTTCTTCCCTGAGATCCGCTCTCGCCTCCACGGCTGCCGCTTCAACACCTGCACCCACACCCACGAGCCAGGCTGCGCAGTGAAAGAGGCGGTGGACGACGGCTCCATCTCGGATGAACGCTACACCAACTACCTCGGCATATTGAGTCAAATACAAGAGGACGAAGCATGAAAACACACACAAATTCTCAATTTTCAACTTTCAATTTTCAACTCACCCACAAGCTCCTGCCCCTCATCCTCGCCTGCGCCCTCGCGGTGACGTCGCAGGCTCAGCTGCCGTCGCACTTTGGCGGACAATGGTGGCTGGGCATGATCGAAGAGGCCTCGCTGCCACTCAACCTCTCCTTCGACCAAGACTCCACAGGTGCCTTGTCGCCGGTATTGTACAGTCCCATGCAGAGCACCGAGCCTATGCATCCCTCCTCCTGGAGTTTCTCTAACGACACCCTGCGCCTGCAGATAAAGTCTCTCGGAGTGAAGATGACCCTCCGCTACGCTGCCTCCGACTCCTCCTTCTCTGGCCGTTTCCACCAAGGTCTGCTCAACACCGACATCTCCCTCAAGCCGTCGCTGGGTCTTTATACCCCCGTCCGTCCTCAGGAGCCGAAGCAACCTTTCCCCTACAGCGAAAAACGGATGGTACTCAAACACAAGGACAGCCGCGGTGAGCAGGTCAACATCGGCGTAACCTTGACCATCCCTGATAGCTCCACCCTCCAAAATTCACACGTTCCCTGCGTCCTCCTCATCTCTGGCTCGGGCATGCAGAACCGCGACGAGGAGCTGATGGGACATAAGCCTTTCTTGGTCCTCGCCGACTATCTGGCAAGGTGCGGCATCGCCTCGCTGCGCTACGACGACCGCGGCACAGGTGAAAGCACTGGCGACGTGGCCAACGTGACCACCGACCTCCTCGCCGACGACGCTGAGTGGCTTTTCAACTGGCTGCGCAAGCAGCCTGGCATCGACCGCAAGCGGGTGGGCATCATCGGTCACAGCGAAGGGGGCTCGATAGCTCCCATCATCGCCACGCGCAACCGCCACGTGGCCTTCATAGTGATGCTCGCCGGACCTGGTGTTGACGGTGCTTCAATATTGCGTCAGCAGAACCGCGACCTCTTCCTTGCCGGCGGCGTCGACAGCTCGCTGGTCTCCATCCGCGACGCTTTCCTTAAAGAGTGCTTCGACGCTGTCGGGAAATACAGAGAAAGCGAACTGGACTCCCTCTACAAAGCCCTCGCCAGCCACTATTCCCAATGGCTCTCCAAAGCCGACCGCAAGAAAATCAGCCTCTCCGCCTTCGAAGCCTCACAGATGGCCGCCCAGATGAAGATACCTTGGATGCGTCGTTTTGTACAGCTCGACCCAACCCCATACCTTAAGAAAGTGAAGTGCCCAGTGCTGGCTCTCAACGGCTCGAAAGACCTGCAGGTCTCTGCCATCGAGAACCTCGCCGCAATCACAAAGTCAGTCAAGCCGGACCTGCTCACAGTCAGACAACTTGACGGCCTCAACCACCTCTTCCAGCATTGCGACAAAGGCCTCCCCTCTGAATACATGCTGATAGAAGAAACCTTTTCTCAGGAGGCCTTAGAAATAATAGCCACCTGGGTCCGTGCCCGGACTGGGCAATTACTTAAATAGAGCTAATAAATTCTATTGTCTATTCACTATTCACTAATCACCGCCCACCAAAGTTCCGTCTTTCCTTCTAAAAGTTTCTCTACGAACATGCCTATGGAGCCGTCTTTGAGCTGCGTCATGGAGCTATAAGCCGACGGGCCTGGCATGATCAGATGGCTCTCTGGCCAGGTTGCGCCGCCATCCCGGCTTACGAACAGCGTGACATCCTCTCGCTGCATCGAGTTGGGAAGTGAATGTAACAGGATGTCCTTCTTCCCTTTCTTTACCTTCAACATCTCGCCGTTGCAGGCGTTGGTTCTCATCTCATCCCAATGACCCTGGCCGTACCACGTCTCTCCCCCATCGTCGGAGAGAGCATATCCCCTGGCGCCATTCTGACGTATGCTCATCAGCACCCTGCCGCCGGGCAGCTCTATCACCTTCGCCTCGTCACCACCCTCGAATGCTCGTTCCGAGACCTGCCATGTATGACCGTTGTCGTCTGAGTAGACCACGAAGTTGTCAGCAGCCCACACGACGTTACGCCTCATGGCAGCGACGAACATGATGCGTCCTTTATGCCTGCCTTTCGTCAGACAGAGTCCGTTGCCCGAGGCGTTGAACGAGCCTCGATAGCCACGTGCCTGCGACTGTACTGCCTGGCTGCCCCACAGCGTGGAGGTGATATCCTCCGGCTCGCTCCAGGTGATGCCTCTGTCGGCACTGCGACACACGTAGGTCCTTATAGGGTTCTCTTCTGTCGACTCCCAGAAGCCTGCCGCTCCAGCGAAGGTACATACCACCTCGCCGTCGGCACACTGCACCAACGCAGCGTCTCCATACCCTTTGCCTAAACCCTTGCCTTCAGCGATGGTCACAGGCTTGCTCCAGGTAGCTCCGTTGTCGCAGCTGCGTATCATCACCACATCGATATCGTGAGGCAGGTCTCCCTCGTCTGCCTTCCTTCTATCGCAGGTGGCGATAAGGGTGCCGTCGTCGAGACAGAGCACAGCAGGTATCCTCCAAAAGCAACCCTCGTCACCAGGCGCAAAAAGTCGTTTTTGGGATATGACATCCAGCCTTTGGGCTGAAGCCTGCAGGCAGAATAACGAAAGAAGGAAAAGGAAGAGAGGTTTCACTTGAGCGACAGACGGGGCTCGAACCCGCGACCTGCGGCTTGGGAAGCCGCCGCTCTACCAACTGAGCTACTGTCGCAATCTCTTATATAAACTCACTATTGGTTTTATTATTGTACTTCCCCTCAAAAAAGTTTTATGAATTTCGACGCCTACTCATTATGGTATTTCTCGTGGTTGAGGATGGTGAAGGCGCGGTAGAGCTGTTCTGTGAAGAAGAGGCGCACCATCTGGTGGTTGAAGGTCATCTGCGAGAGCGAGATCTTGCCGTTGGCGGCTTTGTACACCTCCGGCGAGAAGCCGTAGGCCCCGCCTATGACGAAGGCCAGCGTGCGTATGCCTGAGTTCAACTGTCGCTGCAGATATTCCGAGAACCCCACCGACGTGTGCTCTTTGCCGTGCTCGTCGAGCAGCACGGTCATGTCGGCCTTCTCCGTCTGTTTCAGTATCAGCTGACCCTCCCTCTCTTTCAGCTCGTCGGCACTCAGCGTGGCGGCGTTCTTCAGCGACGGTATCACCACCATCTCAAAGGGGATGTAGTGTTTCAAGCGTGCCATATAGTCGTCGAGCCCCTGCTGCACGTATGCCACGTTGGTCTTGCCTACAACTATGAGCTTTATGTTCATCGGCGCAGCTTTAAGAGTAACGGGAAGAGCGGGTTACCCACACGCGTCACCTCCATCAGCGGCACCTGACGGGCTCCGAAGGAGCGGTAGAAATACTCCAGCGAAGGTTCCATGCTGCCCTCGAAGTCGAATGCCTTGGTGTGAGCCGAGAGGCTTTTTATGAGATGCCACACGAGCAGGGCGCTCACGTCGGCCGACTTCACCGACGGAGCCTTCGCCGAGAGGAGCGCGTGGGCGCAGTTCCGGTCGTAGACAGCGAACCAGGCGACTGCCAGCTCACCCTTGCAGTCACGCAGGGCGAGGGTCATTCCCTCTCCACGCGAGGAGGCCGTCTCTATCACACGTCGCATGAAGCTTTCGGGCAGGAGATCTTTCTCTCCGCGAGAGCGCCAGTAGTTAGCGTGGAAGCGCACGAAGGTAGCGGCGTCAAGCTGGGTGTCGACACTATAGAGGTCGGCGATCTGCCTTATCCGGCGTTGCCGTTCTTTGGTGCGGTCGAAGTTCTCGAACACACGGTCGGGGTCGCTTATGTCGTCGAGGCGGTAGGTGTAGCGGGTGGTCTGCTTGAAGCCGCGCCAGTAGAACGGGAGCCAGTCGGTCACCTCGGGCGAGAACCGCTGGAGGAAGTAGTCGAGCTTCAGCTCGGCGAGGCTGTCAATCAGTTTGTCGGCGGCGCGGTGGGCGTAGTCAGTACGGCGGCGCTCCGACATATCCGACGGGAAGCAGAAGTAAGGACCGGAGAACTGGGTGAGCAGAGGTTCCAGCACATAGCGCATGCCCATACGCCGTCTTATGAGATAAGGGAGAGCGGCCAGGAGGCGACCGCCCTCGTCGCGAGCCAGCGCCACATCCCACTCCTTGCCCTCACAGACGGTCTCCATCCACCAATATTGCAAAAACAGAGGGATCTTCTCGCCCTCTGTCTCGCATAACTGTCTGTATGTCTCTTTATTTGTGATGGTGGTTGATTGTTTTTTGTCTGACTAGTCGGACTAGTCGGACAGGTCGGACAGGTTAGACAAGTCTCCAACTACTGAATCTTTATCGACACGCGGTTGTTGGCTATACGGCCCTCGTAGGTGCTGTTGTCGCCTATGGGGTCGGCGGCACCCTTGGGGTCTATCTCTATCTTGTAGTCGGCGATGCCACGTTTGAGCAGCTGCTTTTTCACCTCGGTGGCACGCTGACGAGCCAAACCCGTGCAGTAGGCGTTAGTGCCCTGGTTGTCGGTATATCCGGTGAGCAGCACCTCGAAGCTGTCGTTCTCCTTGAGGTAGTTTGCCAGCTGGTCGATGAGCGGTATGTACGAATCCATGATGGTGGCGTCGTTGGGGAAGAACTTGATGTCGTTGAAAGTCTGAGCCCCTTCGGTAGCGTTGGGGAAGAGGTTTATTTTCTTAGTGCCGAAATAGAGGACATAGCCCAGCACGATGATGTCGTCGGTCGGAGGTTCCTGCAGGAAGTAGGCGTTGCCTTTCCAGTAGCGGTAGTCCACCTGTGCCACGTTGAAAGAGAACTTGTTCTTCATCTCTTTCTCCTGAGCCCAGTCGGTGAAGATGACGTAAGCCGACTGCGCGTCCTCGCGGGCGGCCTCCACCAGTGCGTTGCGGTGGTTCTCGTCGGTGATGTTGGGGTTGATGGCGAAGACAGCGCACATCTTCAGCGGGGCACGCGGCACCGTCTGCAGGTAGTTCATCACCGGCTGGAACGCGCCCCAGACCTGCAGTTTCTCGGCGTTTTTCTGCGCCACGATATCGACTATCGTCCTGTAGTCGAAGTTGCAGTAGTATTTCTTCTTGTTGTCGAAGGTGGTGAATTTCCACACCGAGTCGTAGTCGGTTTCTCTCACCTTCTGGCGTCCTTCTATTATGGGCGACACCTCTTTCTTGCCCTTCTTATCCTTGTTCTGAGCCGACACCACCGGTGCCGCAAGCAATACTGCGAGGATTATTAAGAGTAGCTTTTTCATAGTCGAAAGTTTAAAAAGAACAAATCTACAAACGTGATTAATCGTTTTTTATTGTCCAACCAACTCAAGCATTCAAGCAATAACGCAATCAAGCATTCAAGCAATCACCCCCTCACTCCGGATCGACCACCGTCCCGTTCTCGCAGCATATCACCCTCGCCTGGAACTTGTCGATCATCATGAAGTCGTGGGTGGAGATGAGCATGGGGATGCCCGAGTTCTTGTTTATGTCCGTGAGCAGCTGCATGATCTCCGACGACGTGATGGGGTCGAGGTTGCCCGTCGGCTCGTCGGCGAGAATCAGCTCGGGGTTGTTTATCAGCGCACGCGCTATGCCCACCCTCTGCTGCTCACCTTCGGACAGCTGGTAGGTGCGCGACGAGGCCTTGCCGCCCAACCCCACCGACTCCAGCGTCTCCATGATACGCTGGTCAATCATCTTGCGTTTCTTCCATCCAGTGGCACGCAGCACGAAGTAGAGGTTGTCATACACGTTGCGGTCGTTCAGCAGGTTGAAATCCTGGAACACGATGCCAATCTTCCTCCGCAGGAGCGGCAGACGGCGACGCTTCATCTTCAGCAGGTCGAAGCCGCACACATTGGCCTCCAGCCCCTCTATCGACTGCTGCGCATAGAGCGACCGCAGGAGCGACGTCTTGCCGGCACCGCTCTTGCCAATCAGGTAGGCAAACTCGCCCTTCTTCAGCGAAAGGTTCACATGCGACAGTATAGGTGCCTCCTCGTCGTAGCTTATCAGCACATCCTTCAGGTGGATTATCTCTTCTTCCATAGTACTATTTTTTCAAAGTGCAAAAATACGAATATCCCGAAAGCCCAACCCCATCACCGACAATCATTTTTCAACACCACCCAACTCATAACTTGCGGATGTAGAGCGAGAGGAGGCATATTACTTACATAGCAAGGAGGTAAACAACTCATTAACAGTGCGAAAGAAAATCTAAGACAACTGCTTGCCAACACTAAGCAAAGTGCTTATAATCACCATTATATATGGTAGGTATTAGGGAGCTATTAGGGAGGTATTAGGGAGGTTCTTGGTAGAATATACTATCAGAAAGGGGTCAAAAGGAGGTAACGGATGGGGGCTGAAGGCTTCATAGAGGCTTGGCAAGAGGAGGACAACTGGTGTCGAAGTGATTGAGAGATAGGAGTTTGGGAGATTGTGAATGATTTTCATCTGGTAGATTGATGGAAAATCTGTATCTTTGCGGAGGTAATCATAAAATAAGAGTTATGGCATACGTAGAACATAATCCGGTGACGACGCTGTGGCACGGGCAGGTAGGCGGCCACCAATACAGAGTGGTGAGAGGGAGGCAGGTGATCACAAGTGCGATAAGCAAGATGAGGAACCCTAACACGAAAAAGCAAAAGAGGACTAGAGAGAGATTCACTCAGGCCACGCAGTTTACGGGCTTGTGGCTGCCCGTGCTGAAGGCGAACCTAATGAAGGTGGAGAACGACGCATTCAAGGTGAGGACGATAATATGCTCGTCGGCGATGATGAGCCAAACTGTTGTGGGAGGGAAGCTAAAGGGAGTGGACATGAATTTGTTTGAGAGGGTGTTAAACGAGAAGAGCGGCAGGCATGTGTCGACAGAGCTAAGGATGGTGTTCAACGAGACGGAACACAAGATAGGAGCAGCTACGGGAGAGGTGGTGGTTTACCAGATTGTAGGGTTTGACGAGAAGGGAGTGATGAGATGTATGAAGACAGAGGTGTTTGTGTCGGACGGAGAGATGCGGGATGTGGTGCTGCCTGTGGACAGGAAAGGAGAAGTGAGGAAGTATGAAATCATAGCGTTCAACGTGACGCTCTGCAACGGAGCGGAATGGAAAGGGCCAGAAGGCGAGGTGAGCGGAGAGGTGACAAAGAAGAAAAAGGAAGGCAACTACTACAAGCTGTTAGAAGGGCTGGGCAAGAAGGATTGCCGGATACATGGGATTGTGGGGGAGTGCGTGAATGCTTGAGTGCTTGAGTGCTTGAGTGGGTGGATGAAGCTAAAAAAGGTTTGCTTCGCTTAAAAGGTTGAAATGTTAAAAGATTTCCTAAGCATCTCTGAATTTTGACGGTTCTTTGTTAAAACGGCATTATTTCTGAAAAAAGTTGTTCGTAGATTTGGTCGGTTCAAAATTTTTTCTGTCTTTTGCATTTCGACATAGTTTAACAACAAAAATGCAACAATATGAGATTAGAAAAAGAATATAATGCGGCAATAGACCGCTGGAAAAACGATCAAGGAGAATCTTGGAAAAAACGGTATCCTGAACTTGAAGATATTTTGAAGCGAGGCTTTTGGCTTTGTATCGGCAATAAAGGTGGCGGAATTTTGCTTTCAGGTGTCAATCCGTCGTTCGATGGGAAAGAAAAGGCTGAACCAATCCCTTTTCATGATTGCTCTGGCAGATACTGGAACCTGTGGAAAAGAAATCTTGCGTTTTACGATGCTGGCTACATTGACCTCTTCCCCCTACGGGTAACGAAACAGAAACACGAATTTGAAAAGTACGTTCCATTAAAGCTAAAAGCAGAAATACTCAGGGTAACTCAGCGTGAATTAGAACGGCTGAAGCCCCAACTGATAATCCATGCCAACAAATCATCGGCGTTCTATTATGGGACAAAACCGGATGCACCGTGGATGGGCTATGATTTGGAACGAGTTGAACTGCCGAGACGACTTGGAGAAAAGGGAACACTTTATCGCATCAATGGATTGTTGAATGATAACAGAAGAATTAACTACGGTGATGACAGCAAAACCAAACTTGAGGGGTCGCATCTTTTTGTATGCTCAATGCAGAGCCGTTTGAAATCCGAGGAGAGAATACACCGAGACGAAATAACCCAATTATGCGAATACTTAAACATCCAATAACATGAAAGAAGAATACAATGACAACGAGTTACTTTCCGTACCCATGGGAGAAAAATGGGGCTACATTAACCTTAAGGGCGAGGTTGTGATACCTCCACAGTATGACGAAGCGTACTTATTCTCCGATGGAATTGCATGTGTTATGATTGACGGAAAATATGGATTTATAAACAAAATTGGGGAAACAGTAATCCCATGCAATTATCCGTTCGAGCAAGTTACGGACGAATACTGGAAAGTTTTTGTCAATAAAACGCCGCATTCATATAGACGACTACGCGAATTGGGTGATGGAATTTGGCTTATTAGTGAAAAAAAGGATTGGGATGTTTTTAAATATGGACTCATTTTTGGAGACACTATTATTGTAGAGCCTCAATTTGATTTTATTGAGAAGTGTGGCAGCGGGTTCGTTCTTCACCAAGGTTGGGAAAAGGGCTTGGCTAACAAAAAAGGAATTGCCATTTACCCTCAATATGATGAATTGAAATCCATCTTTGATGATGTATTTATGGTTGAACTTAAAGATACGAAACTTAATGAGAAGTATGGCTTGGTGGACATCTATGGCAATACTTTGGCACCTGTTATTTACGAGACACCTTTCACTGAATATTTTGAAGCTGCTGCTGTTGATTACGAATTACAATTCGTGACCTCTCGTCTTAACGGTCATGTGGTGTATTTCAACAACAAGGGGGAAAAAATCTGGGAGGACAAATCCGGTGTATTTGGAGTTTGTGGTAGCACAAGTAGTACAATATGAAACAACAATTACACTTTTTCTGCTACCAAACCAACCGTAGGGCACCTTCGAGGTGGTGACTTTTTTGGTTAATGGTTAGTGGTTAACGGTTAGTGGTTAATGGTTGCCTCCTTCGGAGTAAATGGTTAACGGCTCATCCGATTACGTCAATGGTTTTCTATGGATTTTAAGATAGATTTTCGAAAGATTTTGAGCGAAGCGACCAGAATCAAAGAATCCGTGAAAATTGTTCGCTACATTTTATTCGATTCAGCGGAGCTCACCGTCACTTCGTGAGTCGAGAGATCCGTGTTCAAAAGAAGCCACAAAAAAAGAGCATCCTCAATCGGATGCTCTTCGTTGTCCCACCAAGATTCGAACTTGGGCAAGCAGAACCAAAATCTGATGTGCTACCATTACACCATGGGACAGCATTTTAGAACTTCTTTCGGTTCTGAAAACGGCTGCAAAAGTACAAATAAAAATGAAAATGTGAAAAGTAATGATGAAAAAGATTGTCTTTTGAGAGATTTTTGCAATAAAATCGACCTCTGCGTTACAAAAGAATAGTCGAGGGAAAGAAATCCCCAAAGACACAAAAACTAAAAAAAATGTAATTTTGCACCTCGGATGCAACAAAATTAAAGAAGAATCGTTTTATAAAAACATAACACAAGTAAATCACTAAAAGTAAAATCATAACCATGAAGAAACTGTTTTTATTGAGCCTTGTCGCCGTACTGACTTTCGGCGTGGCCAAAGCACAGGATGCACAACCCGAGAACGTGTCGGGTGCGAAGATTTCGTTCACCGAGATGGAACACAACTACGGTACGATACAGAAGGGTGGCGACGGCGCCTGCGAGTTCAAGTTCACCAACACCGGCAACGAGCCCCTTATCCTCTCGAACGTGAAAGCCTCCTGCGGCTGCACCGTACCCATCTGGCCAAAAGAGCCCGTCATGCCCGGCAAATCACAGACCATCCAGGTGAAATACAACACCAACAACGTGGGCGGATTCAACAAGACCATCACCGTCACCTCGAACGCAGTAGACAACCCGCGCCTGGTGCTGAAGATCAAAGGCACCGTTGAAGCCCCGTCAAACCCCGTAGAAGAAAAGAAATAAGAAACAATGCGTGAGTGCGTTAGGCATTCTGACATTTAAATAGACGACAGTGCGGAATTGGACCGAAATCCGATGCCGCACTGTCACTTTTCTCTTCAAAGGATAACCCGAATCAAATTCAAAATCAATAATTAATATTATGCCACAAATATCCAACAAAGGTTACGAACTGCCGCAGTCGGCAATCCGCAAGCTGGTTCCTTTCGCCGACGAGGCGAAGAGCCGCGGAATACACGTCTATCACCTGAATATCGGCCAGCCCGACATCGAGACCCCGAAAGGTGCGCTGGCAGCACTGGCCGACACCGCCCGCGAGCTGCCACAGTGGAAGGGAGTCCTGGAGTACAGCCATTCGGCAGGTATCCCCTCCTACCGCAGAGCCCTGTGCAACTACTACCACAAGCACGGCATCGACGTGACCCCCAACCAGATTATCGTCACCACCGGCGGCAGCGAGGCCCTGCAGATGGCCTTCACCGTCTGTCTCAACCCCGGCGACGAAATCATCATCCCCGAGCCTTACTACACCAACTACAACACCTTCGCCAAGCTGTGCGACGCAAAGATCGTCACCATCCCGAGCGACATCCGCTCTGGTTTCGCACTGCCTCCGATTGAGGATTTTGAGAAGGTCATCACCCCTCGCACGAAGGCTATCATGATCTGCAACCCCAACAACCCGACGGGTTACCTCTACACCAAAGACGAGCTGCTGAAAGTGGCCGGCTTGGTGAAGAAATATGACCTTTACCTGTTTGCCGACGAGGTGTACCGCGAGTTCTGCTATGACGGACACTCCCATTTCAGCGTGATGCAGCTGGAAGGTCTGGAGCGCAACACCATCCTGTTCGACTCGGTGTCGAAACGCTACAGTGCCTGCGGCGCCCGCGTGGGCTGCATGGTGACTCGCAACAGCGAGGTCTACGCCATAGCAATGCGTCTGGCACAAGCCCGTCTTTCGCCCCCGAGCTTTGGACAGATATTTGGCGAGGCTGCCGTAGACACCCCGCAGGAGTATTTCGACAAAGTGCAGTCGGAGTATGTGGCACGCCGCAACGTCATCGTGGACGGCATCAACAAGATACCAGGCTGCTTCTGCCCGATGCCGAAAGGTGCGTTCTACACAGTGATAGACCTGCCCATTGACGACAGCGACAAGTTCTGCCAGTGGCTGCTGACAGACTTCAACTATAACGGTGCCACCGTGATGCTGGCTCCCGCCACCGGATTCTATGAGAACCCCGAGCGCGGACGTCATCAGGCTCGTATCACCTACTGCATCTGCATCGAAGACCTCAAGGCTGCAATCAAATGCCTCGAAGAGGCCCTGAAAGTCTATCCTGGTAGAACCAGATAACTAGTATGACTAGGGAAACTAGTATGACTAGGGAAGAGCATAGGCAACAAGTGATCTGCTCCTGCATCAAACATCAGGAGCAGATTGCTTTTGTGGCAAAGCAGGAGATGGACTCGGCACAGCAGCAAAGCAACGACTACGGCGCCAACGTGGACCGTTACGACTCGTACCGCACCAAGATGATGCACTCGCGCGACATGTATGCCAAACAGCTTGCTAACGCCAACGCCGGCCTGCGGGTGCTGGGTGACCTGCTGAAAATGCAGCCTTCAGACACCGCCGACCACGGCGCTATCGTCATCACCGACCGCCAGCGCTTCTTCATGAGCATAGGCTTAGGAAAATTCCAGGTGGAGACAGACGGCAAGAAAGAAGACTACTACGCCATCTCCGCCCAAACACCTGTATACATAGCCCTGAAAGGCAAGAAACCAGGCGACACGATAACCATCAACGGATTGACGCAGACGATTAAAGAAATATATTAGCTCTTACAGCCGTTTTAACTTGACGTTTCCAAGACTTCGTGATAGCGCTTTCTCCGCCGCGAAGTCTTTTTTATTCGACGGCATACAGCCTTCATTTATCGGTTCACTATAATACCATAGGTCCCATCCTGTAAGCGGTATCGACTGATACTCCCTATGACGGTCAGGAAGCGAGAGGTTTGTCGGGAAGAGGTTTGAGTTGTCGAACTTCACCCTGCTGCATCCAGAAGCCGATACCTCAAAATGGGTACAAATGTCGTTGGACACCAGGCGGAACCGACCCTTACCGTCAGAGTAAGTGTTCACCCCCACGCTCCAGTCGTCGTTCCACCCTCGTATCACAGCCCCCTCGACAGGGTGTCCATGTTCATCCACCACCGCACCCGTGATGGCGAGATTGCGGTAGGCGAGCATATTGTAATAGTTTACTGGCATGATACATTCATCCTGACCGAAAGAGAGGGAACGAAGCGACGCAGCCAAACTGGCAGCCGGCTTGCGGTGTCCCTTTACGTCACGCAGCCCTGTATACTGAGCCTCGAAGTTGACTCCCGAAAGGCAATCCTGAAACTCCCACCAGCCGTAACCTATAGCACCGTTTGCCCGTGCATAGATATAGGTCTCTTTCATAAACCGTTCCTGCTCGACATAGCTTACTCTGTCGCCGTCGGCAGGAAGACCAGTCTCACCCACCATCCAGGGCTTGCCACAGTAGTGACTGTACCACCACATCTCCGATTGCACACGCAGCGGATGGTAAGTATGCATCTCTATGAAATCGACAGGCAGCATCGAAGGGTCCCATTCAAACACCTCTATAGGCTCAGCTGTGGCCACAGTGAAAAGCTGGTGCGGAGCATAACGGCGTACCATGTCACGCCATTCCCGTACTATCTTAATCGCATCCTCCTTTGGTCGGTCGACAACAGGGTCGAAATAGAGCGGCTCGTTCAAAAAGTCGTAAGCCCAGAGAGCGGGCAAGTCGGCAAGCCGTTTCAGCAGCCCAATGGTGTAAGAGCGCCAATAGTCATCCAATGGAGGTTTTATTAGCAGCATGACCCGCAGTCCTGCATCGGCAGCCTGCTGGACCATACGACGGGTGGCGGCATAAGCCTCTGCGGTGTCAAGAGTTTCATCCATCACATCGAGGCAGACCCTCACAGCGTTGAAGCCCCAGGAGGCGATAGTGTCGAAATGAGATGTGATATCGTCGCCACCATAGTATTTCATAGGGACGACACGCAGACGGCCATCCTTCTCACGGAACTCGGCACGATAGTTAAGCATCAGAGGGAACCACTCCGAGCGGTTGACAGCGAAGTGTCCGTTGTAAAGTTGTACATAGTCAGGCTCATAGAAGAAGTCGTCGACGGTGCGGTTGACCACAGTATCTTCCATGACAGCCAGCGAGACACGTCCGTTGCCAGAGATACGTCGCATATATTTCATAAAGCCGCATACCTTGATGTCAAACAGCTCCCGCACCTTGCAGTCTTCGACCACGATATAGTCGTACGGGAAGCTTACAGCCTGCTGGACAATATCATCATCCAACCACATCATGCTGTACCCCTTGCGGCCCATCTGTATGAAAGGAGTGTTTTGAGGATAGGAGAAGAGCGAGAGTATTCGAGCATCGCGCTGAACCCCCTGTTCGTCGAGCCAGACGTCCGACTCATCATAGTTGGCGAAGCACTCCACACTGCGGTCTTTTTCAGCCTTAGACTTTATCAGCTCATGCTTTGCGTTGTTGTACATCGTACCAGCGAGCAGAATCAGCGCAACCCAACCGACCGGAGCCAGCAGTCTGCGCAGTTGCGGCAGCTGCCGCAAGGCGAGAAACATCAGAAACAGGACAGGCAGGAAGAGGCTGTCGAGAAAATAATAGTCGTGGTCGACGAACTGACGCATCATAGCCACACAGAAAGCCACTTCACCTACAAACCAGATAAGCAGCAGAAATCCGATGTTCAGTTTTTCTGGCTGTATCCTCATCCGACCTCTTCTCCTCAATAGTATGCCAATCAACGCCAAACCTGCAATGCATGCCATAATGATCTGCTGCAGCTTGCTGAAATAGCGGTACATCCAACGCTCACGCACATTGTTGTGTACATTGACCACATCATCCCACCCACGAGGCAGCTCCAATTCGTTAAGGAACAGCGAACCGTTGAGACTCCGCAGATGGGCATTCCACAACATATATCCGATGATAAGAAGCAGCGACACCACCACCGCAGGCAGACGTTTAAGGAAAGGACTCTCTTTACGGAACACCCGCAGCAATTCAAACGAAAAGACCGCTATGAGGACCACCGCATGTGATGTGCGCATCATGGTGGCGAGCGTAAGGAACGCTATAGATAGGTTCCAGCTTCTGCCTTTGTCGGTCTGGTAGTATTTCACGTATGCCCAGAGACCGGCCGACACCAACTCCAGCGCAGGTGCCGAGACGAGGTAGTTGTTGAAGTAGTAGACGAAGAGAGGCGATGTGGCCGCCAGCATAACCACCAGCAGAGACTTCACCGTCCTCGAAGTGAGCCGTCGTCCCAGAAGGAAGAGGAACCAGAGACCCAAGACGCTGCAGAGCAGAGTCCAGCCACGATAGACCCACGGAGCCGACGTGCCGAAGAACTTCATCAGCAGAGCAATGATATAACCGTGTATCGGAAAATCGACAGAGGTGACGGTATTGCCATAGTCGACCTTCCACCAACCAGGAAACTGCTTGTTGTAAATATTTGTCTCAGGGTGGAAAAGGTCGAAGCCGTTGTTCTGGAAGCCTAACGAAATGGCGTACCAGTCGCCCTGAGCCCAAGCATGTATGTGAGCCGGATAGTCGTTAATGGTACGCAATCCGAGCAGAAGAGAAAGCGCAATAATAGCAACGGCAGCAATGATGCTGCCGTTGCGTTCTGTCTTTTTGAGCTTGATAAGATTCAATCCCTTGGTAGTTTAGTATCCGAAGATGTCTTCCAGCTTCAGTTTCTTCACCTTGCCGAACTTGCCGAGAGCGTTGAAGTCCATCTCAGCTTCCTTACCGAGGCACATATAGACCTTCTTCTGGCCCTTGATGTACTTCTTGTTGAAGTCGATGACGTTCTGCATGGTCACCTTCGGGTAGGCCTCGAAGAGTATCTTGGCGCGCGGTTTCTTGGGGTCGAAGCCCATCTTCTCATAGTAGAGGTAGCTGTTGATGATGCCCATCTTGGTGGTGCGCGAGGTGCGTATGCCGCTAATCTCAGCATCCTTAGCCATAGCGAAGTTAGCCTCGGCCACAGGCATCTGGTCGAACAGCTCGTTGAAAGCGTTCATGGCATCGATGAGCTTGTCGTTCTGAGTGGCGATGATGGCAGCGTTGGTGAAATAGCCGTCCTTGTCGCTCGGGGTGATGTAGTAGCTCTGAGCACTGTAAGCCAGCGAGCGTTTCTCTCGCATCTCCTGGAAGACGATGGCGTTCATAGAGCCACCGAAGTACTCGTTGAAGATGTCCATCACAGCCTCGTTCTTGGTGTTGAACTTCTCACCGCGGAAGTGCTCGCGCATGTAGGTCTGGTTAGCGTTGTAGTCAACGAAATAGACGGTATTCTCAGACACAGCCTTCGGGGTGATTTTCTTGTTGGCAGGAGCCTTCTGCAGCTTGGCAGGAGTCTTGTGTATGCCTGCGATAGTCTTGGCGATGACGTCGTCAGGTTCAGGACCATAGAAGAGCACGCGGTGCTGATAGCCGCAGAGCGAATGCAGGGCGTCGGTGAGCTGGCTGCATTTCATAGCTTTCAGCTGATCGGCGCTGAGCATATCGAGGCTCGGCGAATCCTCGCCGTAGATACCATAGTTGCCCAGAGCGCGGAAACAGCTCTGCTGGTTGTGTTTTGCGTTCTCACGGCCTTTGAGTATACGAGCCACGAGCATCTGCAGAGCCTGGTCGTTGGGCTGAGCGTCAGAGAGCACCTCCTCAACGAGTCTCATAGCAGCTTCCATATTCTCGCTCAAGCCGCTGATGCTGACGTTGATATTCTCAGATCCCACGCTCACACTGTAGTTGCAGGCAAGCTTATAGAACTCCTCCTGCAGCTGCTCAGGAGTATGTTTCGAGGTGCCGAGGTAGTCGAGCACGTCGGCAGCCAGGTCGAGGGTCTTTCCTAACTGGCCAGCTCTCTCGCCGAAGTCGAAACGATAGATGAGGTTGAAGGTCTTGTTTTCCTTATTCTGCACATAGAGCATCTCGGTGCCGTTGGAGAGCTTACGTTTGGTCAGGTCTTTCGAAAAGTCGACAAACACAGGCTCTATAGGAGTCACCTGACGAGCTTTTATCTCTTTCAAGAAAGCGCTCTCGTTGTCGCGACCCACCTCAATCGGAGTGATAGGAGGCTTGGAGACCTTCAGTATAGGCTCGGGCTCGCCCTGCAGCTTGTTCACGATAACATAGTTGTTGTCCTTGAACAGGCGGTTGGCGAAGTCAACCAGTTCTTTCTTGGTTATCTTGGAGAGCTCGTTCAGTTCGTTGCAGACATCGCCCCAGTTGCGGTGCTCCACGAAGGCGTAGGCCATCTGGCTGGCGCGGCTGTTGTTGCTCTCGGCGCGTTTCATGATGGCGAGCTTCATATTGTTGATGGCAGCTTCCAGCATCCAGTCGTCGAACTTGCCCTGTTTCACGAGAGCGATCTGCTCGTCGAAGAGAGCCTGCACCTGCTCGAGGGTCTGACCCTGCATGGGCTGGCCGCCGAACATGAATGCACCGTAGTCGTTGAGAGTATAAGTGCCAGCGTAGGCACCCATGCAGCGCTGCTGCTGGTTCACGTTCAGGTCTATAAGACCGCATTTGCCGTTGTTCAGCACGCTCTCCAGCAGGTCAGCCAGCATAGCGTCGTGGCTGCCGTTGCCGCTGTCCAGACGGTAGGCACGGATGGTGTTCTCAGCATCCAGACCCGTGACGGTCTTGGTGATGACAGAGGTGATGGGCTGCTCACGCTCGAACTTCAGCTCAGGCACATTGCCGGGCTTCATGTTGCCCCAGTATTTGTCGATAATCTTTATTGCCTCGTCGGGGTCGAAGTCACCGGCCATGCTGATGCAGATGTTGTTCGGCACATAGTAGGTGGCGACGAAGTTGCGTATGTTGCGCATCGACGGGTTCTTCAGGTGAGCCTGCTCGCCGAGGGTGGTCTGGGTGCCGTAGGGGTGGTGCGGGAAGAGGGCAGCGAACATAGCCTCGTTAGCCTTGCGGTTGTCCTTGGTGAGGCTCATGTTCTTCTCCTCGTAGATGGTCTCCAGCTCGGTATGGAAGAGACGCAGCACCAGGTTCTGGAAGCGGTCGGCCTGCACCTCGCACCAGGTCTCAATCTGGTTGCTCGGTATGTTCTCCACATACATCGTGTAGTCGTTCGAGGTGAAAGCGTTGGTGCCTGTCGAGCCGATGGCGGTCATGGCCTTGTCGTACTCGTTGGCGACAGCCAGCTTCGAAGCCTCGTAGCTCAGGCTGTCGATCTTGTGGTAGATAGCGGCACGGGTGGTGGCGTCGTCAAACATACGATATGCCTCAAAGAGGTCTTCAATCTTCTGGATGAGAACCTTCTCTTTCTCCCAGTCGGTGGTACCGAGTTTCTGGGTGCCCTTGAACATCATGTGTTCCAGGTAGTGAGCCAAACCGGTGGTCTCGTGCGGGTCGTTGCGAGAGCCAGCACGTACGGCGATATAGGTCTGCACCTTCGGAGCGTCCTTATACACGCTCATAAACACCTTCAGACCGTTGTCAAGGGTATACTCGCGTACACCCAGCGGGTCGTTAGGATAGGTTTTGTACGAATACTTCTGTGCTGACACCGTCCCGGCAAAGAGGACGAACAGCATCAGGACTAATGACAAACGTTGTTTCATTGTGATATAGATTTTTGATTTATTGTAACCTGTGGATTTTATATGTCATATTTTTCGCGAAGTTCATCTTGTACGACAAATCGACCAGTCTTGTAATCCTCGTCTGCCTCTTTTAATATGGTCGAGAACTCCTCTTTTGTGTAAGTACACGGCAACTTAATACCACTAAGCATTGCGACTATATCAGCCAAAAGGAACTCGTCTTCCGACTTGGCGGCAAGTTCGGTTGCTCTGCTACGCAATGCAATCAATGTGTCGCGCATCTGCGGGCTTGTTCTGTGTGCAGTTTCCATTACTTTACTCTCCATATAATAACGTAACTCTCGTAAGCGACTGCAAAGATACGAATAAAAATCGAAACATCGAACCACCCCAGTAAACGAGCCATATATACATTTCATTGTTCAGCCTTTATAGCACCTGCGGCACCATAAATCAGAAATTTCTCCATGCGGATTTCCAACACTAGTCGCCAGATCATTTTAACATTTATAAAGAATTCATCTAAAATAAAAGGCGACTAAAGGCGTTACTTTATGGTGTTCAATACGTAACCGATGCAAAACAAAGTTCTGATAATCTATACCGGCGGCACCATCGGAATGGTGCAAGGCAAGGACGGATCGCTCCATCCTTTCGCCCTGAAGGGCATCTTCGAGGCGGTACCGCAGCTCGAGCTCTGCGACTACACCATCGACTCCTGCCAGCTGGACAATATCATAGACTCCTCCAACATGACCCCCCGCGTGTGGGTCGACATCGCGGAGATAATCAAGCGTGAATACGATAAATATGACGGCTTCGTCGTACTCCACGGCACCGACACCATGGCCTACACCGCCTCGGCTCTGAGCTTTATGCTCGAGAACCTTGGCAAGCCGGTGGTGCTCACCGGCAGCCAGCTGCCACTCGGCATGCTGCGCAGCGACGGACGTGAGAACATCGTATGCGCCTTAGAAATAGCCGCCTGCAAGGAGGTGGTCATCCCCGAAGTATGCGTCTTCTTCGAGAACCGCCTCTACCGCGGCAACCGCAGCACGAAGGTAAGCGCCGAGAACTTCGACGCCTTCAAATCGTACAACTACCCCTCACTCGCCAAAGCAGGCATCACGCTCACCTACAAGAAACACCTCTTCATGCCGCAACCGGAAGGAGAGCTGAAGGTATGGAAGCAGTTCGACGAGCATATAGCCGTATTGAAGCTCTTTCCCGGAATAACCAAAGAGCTGGTTGACAGCATCCTCCACACACCAGGCCTCAAAGGTGCCATCATCGAGGCCTACGGTTCTGGCAACGCCCTCACCGAGGATTGGTTCATCAACTCGCTACAAGATGCCATCCACCGCGGCATCGTACTTATCGACGTCACCCAATGCAAGGCAGGCTCGGTCAAGCTGCGCCAGTATGCCGCCAGCTGCGACATGGAGCGCATAGGCGTCATCAGCGGACACGACATCACCATCGAAGCCGCCGTCACCAAGATGATGCACATCCTAGGCAACTACGGCGACAACCCAGACATCGTCAAGCGGATGCTCGAAACCCCGCTCCGCGGCGAGATGGAACAGGTTGAGAACGCTTGATTGCCTGATTGCCTGATTGCTTGATTGCTTGAATGCTTGATTGCCTGAATGTCTGATTGCTTGATTGCTTGAATGCTTGATTGCCTGAATGCTTGAATAATTGAAAAGGCTACTGATCATAATCCTCTGCTGCTGTTTCGGCCTTACGGCTCACAGTCAGATTTCGAACCTCAGTTCGTTCGACGGACGACTGCTGCACTACGGCATACAGGTAGGCTACACACAGTCGAAGTTCGACCTGAAGTTCTCGGAGAACAGCGCTTTGAGGGATTCGATGCAGGGTGTCACCTCCTACTACAACGCCGGCTTCCATATTGCCGTCATAGGCGACCTGCGCATCTGGAAGTACTTCAACCTGCGCCTGTTGCCAGGCGTGACCATCATCAACCGAGAGCTCAGCTACTCGTGGGAGAGCGCCTTCTTCGACGCCCATCCACACCTCGACATACGCCGCAACGTCGAAAGCGTCTATGGCGAGATACCACTTGAGTTCCGCTACCGAGCCATGCGTTGGCGTAATTTCCGTCCATACGTGACGGGAGGCATCACCTACGGCTTCGACTTCGCCTCCTTGCGTAAGAACAAGAACAACAACGACGAAGCCATCGTGCGACTCAACCCGCACGAAGTGCACTATACCATAGGGTTTGGATTAGACTTCTTCCTCAAATATGTGAAGTTCGCCATCGACGTCAAAGCCGGATTCGGCATCATCAACCTCTGGGTTGAAGACGACGATATCTACAGCCGTTCCGCCGACTACCTCAAAACAAGAACCCTGATGTTCAGCTTCACGTTTGAAGGCTAGGCTTTTTATCGCACCACTCTGGTGAAGACCGGTGACTGGCCGTTTATGACGGTCACGTAGACTTGGACTTCATTTCCTGGTGACATCTTGGGTTTGGCTTTGCGGGGTTTGTCAACGGCGATGAAGAGATATTCTGTTCCGTCGGCGATGGGACGAGATGCTACGGTCTTGGCCTCTGCGTTGAGCATCGGATAGCCGTCTACGGCAGTGTTGAAGACGGCGGTCTCTTCTTCGCTTACCTCATGTATCTCGCCGAACGGTTCAGGTGCGGTGTATTCGCCCTCGATGAAGCCGCCAGCGACAAGGAACTGCTCCACCTCTTTAGGCATAGCCTCCAGACGTGCAGCACGCACACCGTAGCCAGGCAGTATCTCCGCATTGGGCTGAGCCGCCTCGAGGTCTCTCATACTCGACTCAAGTCCACCACTGCCGAAGGTGCAGAAAGGGACGATCTTCTTTCCGCTCAGGTCGTTGTTGGTGAGGAAGGTGATCACCGGCGGAGCGTAGGTGCCGAACCAGACAGGATAGCCGATGAAGATGACATCGTATTGCGACAAATCAGCATTCAAAGGCTGAATCTGTGGCAAAACACCCTGCTCACGTTCTTTCATGCAACGCTCTATCGTGGGTTGGAAGGCAGTGTCATAAGGCTCGACAGCCTCGATACGCTCTATGTCAGCGCCCATGAGAGATGCTATCTCCTCCGCCACCTGCTTGGTGTTATTGGTCAAAGAATAGTAGAGCACCAATGTCTTGGGAGTCTCCTTCTGAGGAGTCTCGTTCTTCGAGCCGCCACATCCGGCAGCCACAATCGTCACGGCCAAAAGCGCCGCAGTAAGTTTCAGTTGTCTCATGATGATATGTTAATACGTTTAAATGCTTGAATGCGTTATTGCTTGATTGCTTGAATGTATTAGTGGGATTACTGTCTGCTATTTGAGTTTAGTAGGTTTTATATTAGGTGCAAAAGTACATAAAATCAACAAATCTGTCAATAAATAGCCAATTTTTCCGTTATACAACTTACTACGGCTAACGCTAACGACGATGAAACTGCTGAATGTTGACCTGACACCTGAACAGTACCGCGAGGCGGAACTGGACGAGCGCGTGCGTATTGTGAAGCGCAGCCTCGACTCGCGCCGTGGGGTGAGATACCACACGGTGATGGAGGTCTATGACACAGGCGAGACGGTACCGCAGCCAGACTACCGCTCCGACTATAAAGACTGTCGCAACGCAGAGCCCGTAGTCATCGTCGGAGCCGGACCAGCAGGTCTGTTCGCCGCATTGCGTGCGTTGGAGTTGGGCTTGAAACCCATAATAATTGAACGCGGCAAGGCGGTTACGGACCGCAAATACGACATAGCCAAGCTGACCAAGGAACATCAGGTGAACCCCGACAGCAACTGGTGTTTCGGAGAGGGCGGCGCAGGCACCTACAGCGACGGCAAACTCTACACCCGCAGCACCAAACGCGGCGACATCAGCCTCGTCTTAAAGAAATTCATCGAACACGGTGCCGACGAGAAGATCCTCATCGACGCCCACGCCCATATAGGCACAGATAAGCTGAGCCCCATCATAGCACGTATGCGAGAGACCATAGTGGAACACGGGGGCGAATACCATTTCGACTGCCGCGTGACGGATTTGGTTAGCAGGCAGCAGGCAGTAGGCGCCAGTCAGCAAATCACCGGCGTAGTTGACCAGCACGGCAACCGCTATGAGGGCAAAGCCGTGATACTCGCCACCGGCCATTCGGCACGCGACATCTATCACCTGTTCCATGAGCGAGGATGGCAGCTCGAAGCCAAACCATTTGCCCTGGGCGTAAGGGTGGAACACCCACAGGAACTGATAAACTCGATACAGTATCACACAAAACACTACTCCCCTCTCCTACCGCCTGCGGCGTACAGCCTCACAACACAGGTGGAGGGACACGGAGTGTTCTCGTTCTGCATGTGTCCGGGTGGCATCATCGTGCCAGCCACCACCGCCGAAGGGCATCAGGTGGTGAACGGCATGAGCAACTCGAAACGCAACTCGCCCTTTGCCAACAGCGGAATAGCGGTTACCGTCTCTATGAACGACGTGCCGGAATACGCACAATACGGAGAGCTGGCCTTGCTACGATTCCAAGAGGATGTAGAAAAGAATATGTTTGCAGCGACCGGAAAGGACGCAGTCGCGCCGGCACAGCGTCTCACAGACTTCTGCGAAGGACGAGTAACATCAAGACTTGGTAAGAACAACTATATGGGAGAGAGCATGTCGGCCCCATTACACGAGCTGATGCCAGCCTTTGTGGTCAAAAGCCTGCAGCAGGCGTTCAAAGACTTCGACCGCAAGATGCATGGATTCTATACCACCGATGCCTCACTGCTGGCGGTAGAAAGCCGCACCTCATCGCCAGTCAGGATACCACGTGGCGCCGACTTCCAGCACCCGCAACTGCGAGGACTCTATCCCTGTGGCGAAGGGGCAGGTTACGCCGGCGGAATAGTCTCGTCGGCCATGGACGGAATCAACGCAGTGGATCATTTAGCATCAAACGATTAACACCTTAATAAACCGTGGACTTTGAACTGAGATCGGACTTTGCGCCTATGGGCGACCAACCAGAAGCCATACAGCAACTGGTAGACGGCATCAACGCTGGCCAGCGGGCTCAGGTACTGCTCGGCGTCACCGGTTCGGGCAAGACGTTCACCGTAGCTAACGTTATTGCGAAGCTGAACCGTCCGACACTGGTGATGAGCCACAACAAGACACTTGCGGCGCAGCTCTACGGAGAGTTCAAACAATTCTTCCCAAACAATGCGGTGGAGTATTTCGTGAGCTACTACGACTACTATCAACCCGAAGCCTATATACCCTCGACAAACACCTACATAGAAAAAGACCTCGCCATAAACGACGAGCTGGACAAACTCCGTCTGCGCGCCTCATCAGCGTTGCTGAGTGGACGCAGGGACGTGATAGTGGTCTGCTCGGTGAGCTGCATCTACGGCATAGGAAATCCCGAAAGCTTCAAAGAGAGCACCATACATATCAAAGTAGGCGACAAGCTGGTGCGAGACCACCTGCTCGCCTCGCTGCTTGATGCCCAATATGTGCGCAATGAGATAGAGTTCGTCAACGGACGGTTCCGTGTGAAGGGCGACACCGTAGACATCTTTCCGTCGTTTGCCGACTTCTGTTATCGCGTCTGCTTCTGGGATGATGAGATAGAGAGCATCGAGAGTTTTGACCCCGTTAGCGGCAACCGTATCGAAAGACTTAAAGATGCTTACATCTACCCTGCCAGCAACTTCATAACCTCGAAAGACAGCATGTCCGAGGTGCTGCATCAGATACAGACAGACATGTTCGAGCGCCGTGATTGGTTCAAAGAGCAAGGACGCAACCTCGAAGCCGCCCGCCTTGAAGAGAGGGTCAACTACGACATCGAGATGATTGCCGAACTGGGCTACTGCAGCGGCATCGAGAACTACTCGCGATATTTCGACGGACGACGCGAAGGCAGCCGTCCATTCTGTCTGATTGACTATTTCCCAGACGACTTCCTGCTGGTGGTCGACGAGAGTCATGTCACCATACCTCAGATTCGAGCCATGTATGGAGGCGACAGAAGCCGCAAGACCTCTCTGGTCGAGTATGGGTTCCGCCTACCGTCGGCATTAGACAACCGTCCTCTCACCTACGACGAGTTCTACAACCTTACCCACCAAACGATATACATCAGTGCGACCCCAGCCGAATACGAGCTGGCGGAGGCCGAAGGTGTGGTCGTGGAGCAGGTGATACGACCCACAGGACTGCTCGACCCCGTGGTGGAGGTACGACCGGCTATAAACCAAGTCGACGACCTGCTTGACGAGATAGAGAAGACCGTATATAAGAAAGAGCGTGTGCTCGTCACCACCCTGACCAAGCGTATGGCAGAGGAGCTATCGTCATACCTGATAAACCTCGGCATACGCACCAAATACATCCACTCCGACGTGGACACACTTGAACGTGTGGAGATAATGAGAGATCTGCGTATGGGTGTGTTCGACGTACTGGTGGGAGTCAACCTCCTGAGAGAAGGACTCGACCTGCCCGAAGTGTCGCTGGTGGCGATACTCGATGCCGACAAGGAGGGATTCCTACGCAGCGACCGAGCGTTGATTCAGACCATAGGCCGTGCAGCACGTAACGTGCACAGCAAGGCCATCCTCTATGGCGACACGATAACCGGAAGTATGCAACGAGCCATAGACGAAACCAACCGTCATCGCGAAAAACAGATACGCTATAACCTCGAACACCATATCGTGCCACGCCAGATAGTGAAAAGCACGGAGGCGATAATGGGCAGCACCTCGGTGATAGAGAGAGCCGCTGAAGAGCGAGACGAATACAAAGCCCCCGAGCCACCCAACGTGCCCAATATAGCGGCGTCGCCGTATGCCCTGAACACACCAGCGGTACCCACAACGAAGGTAGCAGAAGATGGACAGGAGTATGGGAAGCAGGCTGCGGATAGCGGACAGCAGGCAGTCAAGATTGACCCTCGCAGCAAAGAACAACTGCGCAAAGACATCCGCGAGGCACAACGCAAGATGCAGCTCGCCGCGAAGGAGATGGACTTTATGGCGGCGGCACGCTATCGAGATGAGATAAAAGCGATGCAGGAAGTGCTGAACGACGCAAGGGGAAAGTGAAAATCTGTTTCTATTTCATCAATCAAATTTAAACAGCTTCTAATTCCAAGAAAAGAAAAAGGACTTCAGTTGAAGTCCTTTTTCTTTTTGAGGTCGCTTCCGGATTTGAACCGGAGTAGCAGGTTTTGCAGACCTGTGCCTAGCCCCTCGGCCAAACGACCTTTTTTATCAAACCACGATGCAAAGATACATCTTTTCTGTCAATTAGCAAATATTTTTTATTTCTCAGCCATACACCTTCACCTCAATTCCCTCTCTTCTAATCATTTGTGCATACCTTTCCAGTTCTTCCACATTGAGTTTCCGCAAGTCTTTTTCTGGTGTCGCACGGTCCAAAGCATACAACATCACATACCTTGGCCTTATCTTTTTCAGGTGTTCCAGATAGGGGTTAAACTCCTCAGGGATGATGTTGCTCACAGTCACCCCGTCGCTGCGTCCGTCGAAAAGCAACGTCTGGATTATCCCCTTCTTTCCAAAGGCGATAAGGTTTGAGAGCAACTCGTCCCAAGTGCAGCCCATATCGTTGTTCTTGTTGATGAGCTGACGCATACGTTCCGTACCCGCATCGAGCTTCAGCACCGGATTGTCGAGCCTCTGTACCGCATCGAATATTGCCTTGTGCTTCAACTGTGTGGCGTTGGTGAGCAAGGTGGTGACGGCATCGGGGTAGTAGCGGTCACGCATCTCGATGACCATATCCACCATCTCTGGAAACTGAGGATAGAGTGTCGGCTCGCCATTGCCCGCAAAGGTGAACGAGTCCACCTGTGCATTGTCTTTCTTCAGCTGTTCCAAGCGTCGTTGCAACAGCTCTCTCAGTTCCTGCGGTGTAGCGAATACCTTCTCCTGTGCTTCCGACTCCTTGTTCCATCCACATTCGCAATAGATGCAGTCGTACGAGCAGTATTTATGTTTGAGAGGCAGCAGATTCACCCCCAACGAGGAGCCGAGCCTCCGACTATGTATAGGTCCTACTATCGAGTTTTCAAATAACATATTTGTGAATTATAAACTTACAAAACTACGTTTGACAGCTTGATTTTAGTTCGCCAGCGCAGTCTCTATTGCCATCTCGTACAGTTCTTTCGTGCTGATGCCCATTGCACGGGCCTGTTTCGGCACGATGCTTTCGGCACTCTGACCCGGTATGGTGTTCACCTCGAGGAAATAGAGCATCTTCCGCTCGGTGTCGTAGATGTAGTCGAAACGTACAATGCCGCTGCAGTTAATCATATCATAGAGCTTGTCCGAGGTCTGCTGAATCAGCGCCGCAACATCTTCCTCCACTTCGGCTGGCGTTATCTCGTTGGAGAATCCATTGTATTTCGCGTCGTAGTCGAAGAACTCATGATCACCCTTAGGCACAATCTCGGTTATCGGAAAGACATACTTGCGGTCCGTCGAACGGAAGACACCGCAGTCGAACTCACGCCCTTTGACGAACTGCTCCACCATCACCTCGTCGGCTTCAGTGAAAGCCTCCTTTATGGCAGGCAGCAACGCCTCTTCGCTCTTCACCTTCGTCGTAGCCACGCTGCTTCCGCCCGTGGCAGGCTTCACAAACACGGGCAATCCCAGCTGACCGATTATCGCTTTTGCATCGACATCCTGCCCTTTGTAGAGCAGCACCGACTTGGCCACATTCACCACATCCAAGCTCCGCACCAGCGCGTTGCAGTATCCCTTGTGGAAAGTCAGCGACGAGGTGTAGAAACCGCAGGTGGTATAGCGTATGCCCAGCATGTCGAAATAGCCCTGCAGCACGCCGTTCTCACCTGGATTGCCATGTATGAGTATGAAAGCGAGGTCGAAGGAGATTTTTTCCCCGTTCATCATCACGCTGAAGTCGTTCTTGTCCAGCGGCAGGCGGTTGTCGTTGTCGTCGAGGCCATACCAGCCGTCGCGCTCGATAACCACACGCACCACGTTGTATTTTTCCTTTCCGAGAGTGTTGTATACCTGAGTGCCGCTGTTGATTGAGATGTCGTGCTCACCTGAGTAGCCACCCATTACTATTGCTATGTTTTTCATGATTTATTAGATATGTTTGAATGCGTTATTGTGTTAATGTGTTAGTGTGTTAGTGCTTGATTGCCAAGTTCGGACTCCAGTTCTGCCAGTTTCTTCTCATATTTCTCATATTCCGCTGAGTCGCCATGCATAGCACGATGTTTTTTCATCCTGTCGAGCTTCTGATATTTCAGACAACGATCTATGGTCTCTTTCGACATATAGGTCTCCTGGAACCGTTGCCACACAATTTCTTCCGCCAACTCCGACGGGTGTGTCATATCGTCAGCATAGAAACGGTAGTCGCGCAGTTCGTCGAGGAGAATTTCATAAGCCGGGAAGTATTCTGCCAACCCATCCTCGCACAAGCGTTCCACAGCCAGCAGCAGCGTAGACTTGCTTATCTGATTCCCGTGGGCACCGTCAGCCAAATGTCTTATGGGGCTGACGGTCATCACCACCCGATGTCCCTCGTCAGCAAACCTCCGCAACAGCGGCCTCCACACGGCAACGATCTCGTCGACAGTCAGCCTTGTACGTTCAAAGAGCGACGAAGGCAGCTTGTGGCAGTTGCTCACCACCCTCCCGTCGTGCTTGAAGACGTATGCGGTGCCAAAGGTGAACAGCAAAACCGAAGGCCGCTGGATATGGTTATGCACCTTATGCATCGAGTCCAGACAGTTGGCAAGGAGAGCGTTGCGATCCGAATTGGAGTATTTGCCATGATGGAGCCACGAGTGCCACAGGCCGTTGTGGAACACCACATCGTCGGCATCCAGCGGCTTAGGTTCCATACTGCGGTTCAGGCACTGTTCTATCGACAGCGGATTATACAACGTGCCGAACGGATTGGACAGCACGTCAAACCCACATTCCTCCATACGTGCGCCTATGGCGTCGCTGAAGCAGCTGCCCATAAGCATCAGTCGACACTTATGGTCGATTCTCAGCTTTGTCGCCGGGATGGTCACAGGGGTCTGTAGTGCAATGGTCATCACTGGTTTATTTTGACGTTATATATGCAATCCATGCCGCTTATGGCTTTTAGGAATTTCTTCGCGTCGACCTTCTGACCTCTCGGCATCATCGTAAGCGACATGTCGTTATGCGTCACGAACACCTTGAGCGGTATCGAACCCTTGCTGTCGGCAAGTATTTTCGACATCTTGGAGCAGAATTCCTTATTCACGCAGCTCAGCGGTATCGCGATGTTCAGACCTCTGGCGAAGCGAGCCATCGTGTCGCCCAGCAGCATGATGTCCTCTATGTTCAGTTTCGGGGGCGACTCTGTGAAGGTCCCGTCATCGTTCTTCCGCTTGTAACTCTTCACCGAAGCTGTGCAGTAGACGAACAGACCCTTCTCGAAATAGAGTTTCAGGCGCTGGTAGTCCTTACCCCAGAGCGCTATCTCGTAGGTGCCAGAGTAGTCCTCTATCGTCATCCTCCCGTAGGGGTTGCCGTTCTTTTGCGAGATGCCGGTTTTGATGTCAGCCACCATGCCGCCGAAGGTTATCTTCGTCAGCTTTATCTTTTCGTATTCATTCAGAGCCGAGACCTGGGTGTTGACGAAGTTCTTCATCTCGTACATGAACTCGTCGAGCGGGTGGGCGCTGAGGTAGAAGCCGATCACCTCTTTCTCGTTGCGGCACTGCTCTATGGTGCTCCACGGCTCACACTGAGGTGCGTCGGGATGCTGCTCTTCCTTTATCTCGTCCGACATGTCGAATATCGACATCTGCGACGAGTCGGCGTTCTCTTGGTTCCTCACCGCCCAGCGCACCAGTTTTTCCAGATACGTCGGACAGTTCTCGTTGTCTATCTCCCTGTGGAAATACTGAGCCCTGTGCATCGTACCCAGTCCGTCGAAAGCACCAGCTTTCACAAGCACCTCCACGTTCTTCCTGTTTATGGTGTGCAGGTCAACGCGTGCCAGGAAGTCGAAGATGTCGACATAAGGACCGTTCTCTTCTCTCTCTTTTATGATCACCTCCGCGGCGGCCTCACCCATACCTGAGATGGCCTGCAGGCCGAACCTTATCTGTCCGTTGCTGTTCACGGCGAAGTTCTTCTCCGACTCGTTCACCGACGGCAGCAGCACGTCTATCCCATGCTTGCGGCAGTCCTCGATTATCTGAGTGGTGCGGGTTATATCGTCCTGACCGCTGGTCAGCACCGCAGCCATATATTCAGCCGGGTAGTTGGCTTTCAGGTAAGCCGTCTGGTAGGCCACCCACGAGTAGCAGGTGGCGTGCGATTTATTGAAGGCGTAGGCGGCGAATTTCTTCCAGTCCTCCCAGATCTTATGCAGCACTTCGTGCGGATGACCGTTCTTCTCACCCCCCTCGTAGAAGAGCTGTTCCAGCTCGTTCATCTTGTCAATCTGCTTCTTACCCATCGCCTTGCGCAGGGTGTCGCTCTGACCCCTCGTGAAACCCGCCAGCTGGCGACTCAGTAGCATGACCTGCTCCTGATAGACCGTGATGCCGTAGGTGTCCTTCAGGTACTTCTCCATGCAGGGTATGTCATAGGTGATAGGCTTGCGGCCCTGCTTGCGCTCGATGAAGTCGGGGATATAGTCCATCGGGCCCGGACGGTAGAGAGCGTTCATAGCGATAAGGTCCTCAAAGACATGAGGCTCCAGCTCACGCAGGTATTTCTGCATTCCGGGCGACTCAAATTGGAACGTGCCTACGGTGTTGCCCTCACTGAAGAGCTTATAGGTCTTCTCGTCGTCGATAGGAATGTGGTCGATGTCTATATCAATCCCGTGGCGCCGTTTGATGTTGGCGAGGGCGTCCTTGATGATGGTCAGGTTCTTGAGCCCGAGGAAGTCCATCTTGATAAGACCCACGTTCTCCACCACATGACCGTCATATTGAGTCACCACCACATCCTGCCCAGTGTCTTTGTCCTTGATGGTGCATATCGGAGCGAACTTCGTCAGGTCATCTGCACCTATGATCACGCCACAGGCGTGGATGCCTATCTGGCGGTTGGTGTCTTCCAGCTCTTCGGCATACTCCAGCATCGACTTCAACTCGTTGTCCATCGGGTTGGAGGTGCCTTCCATAATGGCTTTCAGCTCCGGCACATACTTGTAGCAGTTTTCCAGGTTCACCTTGGGAGCCTTCTCCAGCACCTTGCCGCTTGCGTCCTTCATGCCGTCGGGGAATTTGTCGGGGATATAGCTTTTGATGCGGTTCACCGTGTCCAGCGACACACCCTCCACACGTCCCACGTCGGCTATCACCGACTTGGTGGCCATCTTGCCGTAGGTGATGATATGAGCCACCTTCTCTTTGCCGTATTTCTCCGTAATCCAATCCAGCACCTTACCACGACCCGCGTCGTCGAAGTCCACGTCGATATCGGGCAGCGAGATACGGTCGGGGTTGAGGAAACGCTCAAACAGGAGGTCGTATTTCAGCGGGTCAACGTCGGTGATCTTCAGACAGTAGGCCACCACGCTACCGGCGGCGCTGCCACGTCCCGGTCCCACGCTCACACCCAGCTCCTCGCGGGCGGCACGTATGTAGTCGCTCACTATGAGGAAGTATCCCGGAAATCCCATCGTCTTGATGGTGTGCAGCTCGAAGATGATGCGCTCCTTCTGCTCGTCCGTCAGGTTTTCGCCGTAGCGCATGTGAGCGCCGTCCCACACCAGCTTCTCCAGGTAGTCGGCCTCAAACTTGATGCGGTACAGCTTCTCGTAGCCGCCCAGCTTCTTTATCTTCTTCTCCGCCGCCTCCTGCGACATCACCACCTCGTGCTTCTCGTTCTGGGTGAACTCGTTGAAGAGGTCCTCCTCCGTGAAGCGTTCACGCCACTGCAACTCCGTTCCGAAACTCTCAGGTATGTCGAACATGGGCATCAGCGGGTCAGAGTCGATACTATAGACCTCCACCTTGTCCACCACCTCACGCGTGTTCTCCAGCGCCTCCGGCAGGTCGTCGAAGATGGCAGCCATCTCATCAGGGCTCTTCAGCCACTCCTGCTTGGTGTATCGCATGCGGTTCGGGTCGTTGAAGTCCGACTGTGTGCTGATGCAAATCAGGTGGTCGTGAGCGTCGCCGTGCGACTCCTCCACGAAGTGCACGTCATTGGTAGCCACGATCTTGATGTTGTGTTTCCTCGCCAGCCCAATAAGCACCTCGTTCACCCTCACCTGCTTCTCGTAGGTGTCGGTGGCAGCACCCTGCTTGTCGGTCTTGTGGCGTTGCAGCTCGATATAGTAGTCGTCGCCGTAGAGGTTCTTGAACCACAGCACACTCTGTTCAGCCCCTTCCAGGTCACCCGCCAGTATCTTCTGCGGCACCTCGCCACCCAGACAGGCCGAGCAACAGATGATGCCCTCGTGGTATTGTTCCAGCACGTTGTGGTCCACCCTCGGAGTGCCGTAGAAGCCGTCCATATAGGCTATCGAGCTCAGCTTGCAGAGGTTCTTGTAGCCCTGCTTGTTCTTCGCCAGCAGGATCAGGTGCCATCCGCTGCGGTCCACAATACGCACCTTTCCGTTCTCGGCGTTCACCTCCGTCACGTTCTTGTCGTGGTCGTAGAGAGTGCGGCGGGCACAGTAGGTCTCAATCCCCAGTATCGGTTTGAATATCTGCTCTTTCAGCAACTCCATCTTCGCCTCCGCCTCCTGCTTCTCTTCAGTGCTGGCCCCGTCGTTCTGCAGGATAGCCTCCTGTTCTTTTATCTTGTCTTTAACCTTACCGTTCTCCTTATTCACAGTATCCACCAAGTCCTTGATGCCAAACATGTTGCCGTGGTCCGTGAGAGCCATAGCATACATCCCGTTAGCCTTGCATTTTTTGATAAGGTCAGGTATTTTGGACATGCCGTCCAGAATCGAGTAGTGCGAGTGAACGTGTAAATGGGTGAAATACGGCATAGTGTGCTACTTTTTGATGATGTTTTGAGAGTGTAAAGATAGATTAAAAATCCCAATTGTGAGACATGAAGTTATTCACAACTTGTCAGCAATTGTAACACATTAGATTTCTATCACTTGCACTGGTTGATTTGTCATTAGGGAATAGTGGTCGTCAACCACGCTTCCGTTGACGAAGGTGATGTCTTTCCACAACGTTGTTCCATACGCGCTGTGGACGTGACCGAAAAGATGCAGCTGGGGCTTCAGTTCAGAAACTCGCTCGAATAGTTTTGTGCTACCGAAATGACGCCCAGCGCTGTCGAGATCAAGAATGCCCATTGGCGGTCGATGAGTTATCAGAACGTCAACGCCTCGGGGAATCAGATCGTATTGCTCGACGACCTTAAGCTTGCCGTTCTTAACTCCCATCTGCATTGGAGCACCGTAGAAGAGTTTGCCATCGATGCTGATGTTGCTGTCCGAGAGAACATGCACGTTATCGGGAAGGCCTTCGATTTTTGCGTCCCACATCGCAACATCATGGTTTCCTGCAACGAAGACTTTGTGCTTGTGCGGTTGGCCGCAGAACCAGTTGAGGAAATCAAGTGCCTCGTTGTCGCTGCCCGCAAAGGAGCAGTCGCCGCTGTGTACCAGCACGTCGCCGTCGGGCAGAGGGGCGAGGTCGCGGTGTTTGCCGTGAGTGTCAGATATGTGAATAATCTTCATAGTTCGATATCAAACATGTTGTCAAGTTCGTTCTTTCTCATTTGTTCCACCGCATATTTTACGATTTCGAACTGCTGGCTTTTCGGAGCATCGGCCAATTCAGGTTCCCATGCGACAATCGCATCCAAGGCATCCGTTATCCACCATCTGTTTTTGAATGCGTTGGCGGCTTTTCTCGGATTACGGTAGGCGAGAAGGTCGCGCTCCAAGCGTTCCTGTTCCGACTCATCACCGCAACGGTAGATTTCGTCGATACGATCACGCCATTGCGACATCCAGCAGTTGCTTTTTATCAGCCATCGCCGCTTTGTTTCGTCGGTGATTTTGTAGTAATACAGCATATCGCATACCCTTACGCCACTCGTCCAAAAGGCGTTTCCCTCCTCATCGATGATCCAGTCGAACAAAGAATTTGCATCTCCCATCGCATCACGATGATCAAGCATCAATGCGAACGCACTGTCGATAAGGTCTTTTCTGCACACTTCATCATCGTCGGCAGAGTCCTCCACTATGGTGAACAACGGGTTCAATCCGACCTTGTCGGCATATTTGCGTAGCAGCATAACGCTGAGATCTTCAGGGGTTGAGGATGTGATCTCACTCCGTTCTAAACCGAGTTGCTCCGCAACCACACCCCTTATTTCCCGACCGTTTCTGTTATGAGAAGTCAGGATCAGCGTTCTCTCCAAGTTGCATTTTTCCCGTTTCAGAGTCGCACAAACCAGTTCGGGGCAGCAGGTTTTTTCTATCCATATCCGCATGTTACCCCCATCGAGCGGCCAACCTTCGTCGAACAGACGTCTGAACGCACGATTGCGCTCGTCGGAACTCACAAGTCCACCGATATGGACGTTATTCAACAACTCGAGCAACCCCTCATAATCCATCTCGAAGGTTGTGTATCTATCATACACCTCCTCCCAGCTCATCGCCTCGCACCGCTTTGCGGCCCAGCTGACTCGAGGGTCGGGGTCTTTGGACAATTCGTCCAATCTGAATTTCTGCCAAGCGACCTCCACCCGCACATCGGCAGAGGAGTCGGACGCAAGTCGATTCAAACCGCAGCGCATCCTTGCTGCGAACCACCGATGCCGCCAATCAGTTGACGCAACCAAGTCATTCATCCACCCTGCAGGCTCTTCAAATGTCCGTCCTATCAAATAATTTCTATAATCCTGTTCTGTCATAAATTCCTAACCTAATGTCGAAATAACCTACAATTCAACTTTCTCAAACGCACATTAGCGCTGACTGAGGTACAGAGTTCATCTATACCAATACCTTTTTTTGAGGTACTCTATCAGTTCCGGGTGCATATTCTTTTCCTCAAGCGGAGAAAGCAAGTCCTGCGGATCGATAATTTTGAATTTCGAATCGTCTTTAAGCATAGGAATAAACTCCTTTTCTACCGCGTCTCTCAACTCTGTGTTGCCAGCTGGAATCACATTTATATGGAAGAAATCGTCAGCATAGCCGTTTGCCACCAGCTGCTCGCACAAGAGAGTTTGACGCATCAGCTCGTAGTTTGGCTCTATGAAATAGACGGAATGAGGGATGCCATCTTCTGGCATTCTGAGTCTTTTCGAGGTTTCTATTAATTTTGAATACCTTGACTCGCGTGTTTCATTTGTCTTATCTTCCCTTTTATAAGTTTCTGTATATTTCCACTCGATTGGAATCAGCCATTTTCTATCTCCCTTTCGAGCCATAATCATCACGTCAATAGAAGTACATAACGTACCCCTTTTCCTTCCCTTATCATTTTCACAAAGCAGCTTATCGTTATCCAATGCAAACTCAAACGTGATATATGAATTTTTTTCTTTGTTGTCAATGAGAGATGGCAATATCTCGTCGAACTGCATACTTGTTGCCTTTTCTGAGATAAGTTTCACCGCATCCTTATCTGTGCGGATATCAAACAGATGGTTGAGGCAATGAATTTGAGAAGAAACTATATGTCCAGATGGGATATTGTTCTCGCCTTTACATTGCCACCAAGCAATATCGTACCGTTTAAAATATTCTATGGCATCCTCTTGAATCTTTGAGTAAAGATTGTTGATACAATCGCGACTGCACAATATACAATTCGTTTCGGCAAATTCGTATTTACGCATATACTCTATCTGCCGTTTTCTTTCTGCGTAATAAAAATCCCTGTTCATCATTTGATAAGTTTGTTATTACCATCCATATCTTCGTAGTTTATTTCAATGTAAAAGGTGTAAACATGCTTGACACCCAACTCTACATAATAAACATTCCAATCTTCTTCGCTTTCAATTCTGTTAAAATCCATTAACTCGCCAAAGAATTTATCGTATTCTTCTTTGTTTTTTTTTCCACGCATATTACTGTATAAATGCGTTTTGAACACCAAAATAGGCATCAATATCAAATCCGAATTCTCGCAAACGGAACCTGCCAGGTAATGCAGAAGTTGATATCGATAACCATCACTATTTTTTCCAGGGACATACTTGGATATCAAGTCAACTACTCTGGGTGATTTTATTTTTTTCTTTGCAACCTTAATCGTATCACCAAACGGTTCATCAACTTTAGCTTCAATGCCCATAAAAAAAGGAAAGTAGCCCCCCTTATTATTGTAAATGGCTAAATCCTGCATTCTATCCCTCCTATAGTCATCGAATTTAGAAGCATGTTCAATCTCTGCGACAACATCTTTAATGCTTAATTCTTTATTTTCCCTTTCCGACACAAATTCTAACATCGACTGTATAAGGTCTTCTGCATCTTTCTTATGACTAATAAAATACTTCGCAAGCGAATATGCACTACGACCCTCTTTCCACTGACTGATGGAGATGTTATTTTTCCAATTCTCAAGACTTTGAATTTTTTCATTTTTTGCGAATATTTCCATAACACTTGTATTTTGATGGTTAATAATTTTATTAATGCTATTTTGAATAGTCGCGTTCAGCGTCTATAAAAACCGGTGGGGCTAAAAGGTTTGATACCTGTGATTCTTTAACATCCAACTCGAATAGCTCTGTTTTTATGGCTTGCTGAAACTCTTCTTTGGATGTATTCTTGTTATCCACCTCTATTAGTTTACGCGAAACCTCGATTCTTTTCCTATAGCCATTCACGAAGTAAATGCAGAGTGTTTTAGCTTCTACCCCATGTTTTTGCAGTAACGCAGTTGTGGCAAGACGGTTAGTTAACTGATAGTAACGTCGCATCCACTTTTCCGAAACCGGGAGATCGGGCAGCATGTCCTCCATAAATTTCCTGATTGCTTCCTTGGAATTGTCACCATGCATCTTATCTTTAGGGCCTATCTCTTTTGCGTACGCCTTTGCTTCAACGAGATAAATCACACCATTTAGGGTAAATACCGCGTCCCAACTCTGCCATGAGTCACATCGATTTATGTTATATTTGAGATATTCAGAATATACCTCATCATACTTGGGATGACCCTTAAGAAACGACAATCCTTTGAGTTCGGAGTCACACGCGATGCTTGACTCGGGATTAGCGTATTCAAAATCCTGCCAATTGAAAGTTCCCGTTACACCTATTTGTTCGGAAATAAGTTTTTCGAGCATATTTCTGTGTCGTCCAATAAATCTCAACAACTGAAACTCGCTACCGTAACCACGTCCAATTTGTGCCATAATACTTGTATTTTATTGATTATTAATTCATTTTGCCATAAAGAGGATTGCTAGCGCTATTGCGGCTATTATCCACCAGATTAGGCTTGATTTGCCGGATTTGCCTTTTGCGGCTTTGCTTTGACGATGTTCTTCTTTGCATTTCTCTGAGCAGTAACGTCCGCTGAAGCTTATGAATCCGTCGGACACGCCGATTCCTTGAATCGGACGGCCACACCATTTGCATCTTTCCATTTGTTTGTTAATCGTTTTGAATTTTTTGCAAAGATACACCTGAGGTGTGCAAATCTGTTTCATACCACAGAAAAATATTATTTTTGCAAAAGAAGAAAACTCCTTATCATGAATATCCTAAACAAATATATATGGCTGATTGACACACTTTCACATGCTGGAGAATATGGACTTACGTTTGAAGAAATCAGCAACAAATATACAAAATCTGACTTTATCTCGGGTGGCGGACAATACAACATCCGGACTTTCCACAACCACCGTCACGATATTGCCGAAATATTTGATATAGAAATTCTTTGCCACAGCGACAATTATCGATACTATATCGCCGATAACGACTCAATACGCCACACCTCGCCATTCCGCAAATGGCTGCTTGAGTCGATCTCGCTCAACAACCTGCTTTCGGAGAACGACAAAATCCGCGACCGCATTATCCTCGAAGAGGTTCCGTCGTCGGAGCCAAACCTCACACTATGCCTTCAAGCCATACAGCAGAACCACAAAATAAGCTTCCTATACACTCGTTTCCAAAAACAAGATGAGCTGTATTACAATGACTTCATGCCAGTATGTCTAAAGATGTACAAACGACGCTGGTACCTCTACGGCGGAAAGACTCTCGACAAGTGCAAGATATATGCCCTCGACCGCATGTCAGACTTGAAGCTCCAAGCTGACACATTTGGACTACCAGACAACTTCAACCCGACCGACTTCTTTGGCAGTTTCTTCGGTGTTTTCCTTGATGCCAAGATTCCCCCGCAAATCATAGAACTCAAGGTTAACAACGTCTCGGCCAAATATCTGCGATCGCTGCCTTTGCACGATAGTCAGGAAGAAATCACCACTACCGACGACTATAGTATTTTCCGCCTTTTTCTTCGTCCCACACCGGATTTCATACATGAACTGCTCACCTACGACAACAAAGTCGAAATCCTTAAACCAAAATCTCTAAGAACTCAAATCAAATCGACTCTGCTGAATATGGCTTCCATGTATGAAGACAGTTGAACGATTGATTTCGGCTACAAAGGTACTGGAAGGTTATTTATCGTGAGAAAAAAAGCATTTATGATAAACACCCAAATCTAATCATAAATTACTGATTCATATTATTTTTCATACAATTTGTATACAGTTTGTATACAGTCCTCTATACAGTTTGTGTACAGTCCCCTATACACTTTGTATACACCCTCTATACACTTTGTATACACCCTCTATACACTTTGTATACACCTTCTATACACTTTGTATACACCACCCATACCACCTTCAGTGCAGGACATCCTCCATCATAATTTTTCCTTCTTCCTTCGTTACGTTATGGTAAAGTCATAGTTAAGTCATAGTAAAGTCAAGACATCAACCTTACCAAATATCAAAATTAAGATTTTTTAACGCCGCTTTCGCCCAAGTTGCCACCGACGGGTGGTGTCATTTTCGGCTACGACTCGGCAAAGATAATATTTATCACTGCTCTCGTTCTTGCACGAAAATTAACATTTCACAGGGTCATTACATAAGTGAGAGTGCTAATATAGGCATGTGCTAAGGTGTGAGCAGGATAGTTCTTAATTCCCACCTATTTCCATATCTTATTACCACTCACGCTTTAACGCAATCAAGCAGGTGTTTTAGTCTGTCTCTTTTGTGACTTCATTTGTATTTTCCCAGCATACTTTTTATTTCCTTCCGCATCTCATCTCTCAACCATTCTGGTTTCATCACCTCCACCGTACTTCCCAACGACAGCAGCTTCTGAATGAAATCCAACGTCGGACGCAACCTCATACAAAACACAGAGAACTCGTCCGTCTGCTTCACCTCGAACTGCGAGTGATGCAGCGGCAACGACCGCACATAGTTCGCCTGATAAGGATCCACCTTCAGCCACACCTCTTCCACAGCAACCTCGTCGGCTTTAAGGATGATACCGTAGCTGTCGCGGAACATCTCCTCCACGTCGAAATCCGGATCCCTCTCATACGATTCTTCCTGCAGCTCCATTCCAGAGACCCTGTCCAACGCCAGTATGATATGCGGCATCTCTTCTTTATAGCGGCCTATGAGATACCACCTCCGCTCGAACATCTTCAACGCATGAGGCTGGAAGTTGAAATAGTGGACAGCCTCTTTGCTCCAGTATGGCTGGTAGTCAAACTGCACCATCTGCTGCTGTTTCAACGCCTGCAGCACTATCGGCAACGGCTCCGACCTCGTTTCTTCGATGGCTATATATGGCGCTACATCCTTGCTGTCGCTTTTTTGCGGGTCGCTCCCTATGGTCGCAGTCCACAAAATGCGGTTCACGGCTATCGAGTCAAGCAGCCAGCGACGGAAATATCCCTCCTTGCCGCTGTCGGCCACACGGTAGCGGAACTGACTGCCGTCACTGTAGCACTCGATTTCGATGCCAAACAGTTCCTGCACCTCCTTGCGGTGTCTATGAAACGACCGCTGGTTATACTCCCCTCCGCCGCCTATCTCGTCGTCATAGGCGTAGGCGTTTGAGATCTGGTTTAAAGTAGCCCCCTTCTCCCCTGCCCTCATCACAGTATCCACCAGCCAGATGTATTTCTTCAATGGATTCATAAGTTATTCTTGTTTATTAAGTTTACCACCACTTTCACCATGACGTCCTTCTCTTCCGGACGACTCTCCGCAATCATCAGCGTGAGAGCGACAAGTGTATTGTCGGCAATGCGCTTGCTGCCGTCCTCGCGATAAAGGATATGGTTGTTGTTCAAAAACCACAGGAACAAAGTGGCGGCGATACGCTTGTTGCCGTCGCTGAACGAATGGTTCTTGGTGACGAGGTATAGTAGCATGGCTGCCTTTTCCTCGGTGCTGGGATAAAGCTCTGCGCCGTCGAACGTCTGGTATATCTGCCCGATTGAACTTTTGAACGAATCATCTTTCTCGTTTCCGAACAAGCTACTTTCGCCGAAGCGTTCCTTCAGCGAGTTTATGGCTTGCACAGCGTTTTCGTAGGTGGCATGAAAAGCAGCCTCGTTAGTGGTACCGTTCACGGTCAACCGCTGGTAGTCGTAGCTGTCGAGAGTGTCGAGGGCGTATGTGTAATCGGTCACCACATCGAACAGCGCAGTGGTCTCATCGTTCGAAAGCAGCGGTTGGCTCTGAAGTGTACGCCCCAGCATCCCCACCAGCTGGCGCAGCTCACCTATCTGTTCCTTGCGCAGTTTCTCGTTAATGGCGTATCCTTTGACGAGATAATCCTTCAACACGCGGTTTGCCCAACGTCTAAAATCCACACCTCTTTTAGACTTAACCCGATAACCCACAGAAATAATGACATCGAGGTTGTAGTAATTGACCAAACGTGTTTGTGTTTTGCCTTCAATGGCACCATGCGGAGTGGTTGTCGCAAATTTTGCGACAACCACTGAATCGGACAATTCCTCCTTTATTGCATTGTCAATGTGCTTTCTAATTGTTTTATCATCTCTGTCAAAAAGGAAGGCCATTTGGTTGGCTGTCAGCCAAACCGTTTCCTGTTCCAACCGCACATCAATAGCGGTCTGCCCATCCTCCGTCTGATAAATGACTATCTTGTCGTTGATATTCTCCATATTACCTATAACGCCATAATCCTCATACTATTGCATTGTCCAATTACGACATAATAGCGCTTGGACATTTACCATTTTCTCATTTTTTCAAGGGGGGAAAAGTCTTTTCTAGGATTCATCTATGTGGTCCTTTGCATTATACTTTAAGGTAAGTTCTAATCTGCAAAGATACCTATTTTTCAATTCTCCTTCAATCCCAACATCTCACTTCCAACACGCAATCCCTTGGATGCTCCAGTTCCCTTCCACACTTGGGGCAGATGAAGGGCACCTCCTTGTCGAAGGTTCCTCCGCAGGCACATTGTATGTGCTCAAACTCCATCAGCGGCTCCTTTGTCCACATCTCCTTGCCACATTTGTCGCAATGCAGCACTTCCGTAAGCATCCCAGGCCCCTCATGCCATTCAAACTCTTGGCCACATATCGGGCATCTTAATTTATACAGCGTTCCCATGTCTTTGGTCTTTTTTCTCCAAGAGAACCACTCTGCACTTTCTGTGCAGAGTGGTTTAACTCATCCATATTCCCCTTAATCAAGCCTCTCAAACGTGAAGTAGCTTTTGCAGCAGCCGGCCTTCTTGTAGTCGAATCCGTACATCCGCATGTACGCCTCCTGCACCTCCTCAGCCCCATTATAGAAGGGGTCTAATGTGTGTTGTTTGGTCGTGACCACAACCGTCATTTCCGGTGTCAGCACCGTTCCGTTAACCCTGCGCACCGCCTTGGGTGTAATTCTGAATACTTTACTCATAATCATTAAGTTCTAGATGAATAATATTTTACATTTTCATTGTGCAAGCACGCTCCTATTACTCAACCGCATAGTGCCACTCCCAATCCTTCATCTGCTTGCCCAGTTCATCTTCCTCGTCTCGCCACCCACTGGGAAGCACATCCTCCAGCAGCTTCCCAATCTCATATTTTCCTATAGAAGCCTGGTTCGCCTGCGTCTGATAGATTCTATTTGACCACCCGTCCGGTGACCGGTTCAACCCTTTTACTTTTTTCGCCACCTGTCCATTATATTCAATACTCTCTTCCAGCACTTTTACATTATCCGCATCCGACACTTTTTTCATGTCCGGGAATACACCAAATAACGAATACCGTTCTCCCGTAGCTTGGTTCCTCTCCTCCACATAGATGCACGCTCCCTGCACATACACCCTCTTCTGTATCACCTCCACGTCAATTTTGTCAGTCATCGTCCAGACTCCCGTCGGCAGTCCTGCCTCATCCATCTTGCCCTGCAACGTCGATGCCTTCACCTCATACGACACGTTGGGAACATACGAGAATGTTGCATCCCCAATCATACGTCCGTTCACGAAGTTACATTCCAGAATATAAAAGCTGCCTGACTTGCATCTCTTGCACTTAAAAGCCCCATTCAGCAAGTCGTTCTCATAGGTAGCGCGGACATCATAGAGTGCATATTTCTTGATTCGCTCTTTTGTCACTATCGAGTCCTTAACCACCCACACTCCTGTCTTTTTGCCATCCTTATACTGCCCATACAGTACTTGCCAGACCGATGCCGAGTACTTATGTATAAATAAGAACTTCCCGTGCTTCACCCTGTCACCGTCTGCGTTCTCATAATAATCATAGTACCCATCCCCTCTGTCACCGACAGACACCGACATCAACTGCCGCATCTGATCCAGATCTCCTGGCATTATCATCACGCCCTCGTAGCGCACCGTCTTCTGCGCCGCCACTGGAGTTGCAACCATAAAAGCGAGGCATGCCGTCACTACCACCGCCCTCGGATTGAGCCTTATCGGTGGAATTCCCATCAACTTCTTGAGAAACATTTCAAATCCTGCAATCAATACATTTTTCATAATCATTAAGTTTTAAGTGAATAATTAAGTTTGTTTGTTCTTTCAAGTTGCAAAGAAACAAAAACGGTGTGCCACATCGTGACACATGTCGAAACACACACACGACTCATTCCTCTTTACCCATCATTGGCAGATAATATTCATCATCCAAACATCCATTTTGTCCATTAATGAACCTCACAATGTTTGCAGTATCGGAATCGGACACATAAGCCCCTTGACAACGTATTGGTTCATTGTCAGACGGCGTGGAGATAAACATATCTCCATTACCAATCAGACAAACCGCATCATCTCTGCCTATAACACGTCTTGACTCCGATGGTATTGCCATTTTAAATGCCACCCGAATAGGGAAATTGACCAATATCGAACCAGTCACAATATTGGTTGTTGGACGTTGGGTTGACATAATCAAATGGATACCTACCCTATGACTTAATGTAGCAAGCATTACCAAGGGTTCTTCCAATTCTTTTCTTGACGTAAGCATCAGGTCCGCAAATTCATCAATTACAACCACGATATATGGCAAACAGTGACATCCTTCTTCATTTCCATTTTGGAATTGTTTTTCATTATAGTCCTCAATATTACTCGTACCTGTTTCTCTTAGAAGATCATACCTTTTATCCATCTCCATTTTCAAAGCATTGATCATCCTTATTGATTGCATCGTACCAGTAATAATGTCGGTATCAATGTTTTTTTCTTTGGCAAAGAAAGTTGTATCAAGGGACGTAAATACATTGAATTCCACTCTCTTGGTGTCGATTAATACCAGTTTTAACTCAGGACTCCGTTTCTTGTACAACAAGCCAACTATCATCGACTTCAGGCACATGGTTTTACCCATCCCGGTGGCTCCTGCAATCAGAATATGATGCATTCTCGTAAGGTCCGACACATAGTATTGGTTCAAATCTGTTTTCCCGAAAACAACGGGCAAGATTGCATCACTCCCCCTAAAAGCCTCGCTATCGAAGACCTCTTTAGCCGAGACCAACTGCGGATTAGTTCTGGGAAACTCTATTCCTATCGCCACCTTGCCAGGAACAGGCACTAATATTCGTGCGTATATCGAGCCAAGCGAAACGGAAAAATCATACAAATGTTTTTTCAATTCCAGAAAGCCAAAATCCTTCGACGGGAACACCTCATAATAAATCACGCTGAGTCGCAGCTCTGCGGTTATCCGTTCAACCCCTATTCCGTAAGCATTTAGCGTCTCCAGTATATGCGATTCCCCTTTACGTATTTCATCCTCATCAACCCCTTCTTTTACTCCAATACAGTCCTTAATCATCGAAGTGTCCACTTGCTTCGGCATTAATCCCTTATTTCTCATAATGCATAAACGTTTTGTTTGTTTTTTCAAGTTGCAAAGAAAAACAAAAGGTGTGCCACATCGTGACACTCCCACAAAAAAAATCAACTTTCAACTTGAAAAAGTCCCCGTCTATATTCATAATTCAAAATTAGGAATTCAAAATTCGTTTAGCTCCGTACCAACTCCGTACTAACTCCCAGTCAACTCCCACAACACACGGAATTTAACATCCATTGGTAATCAGATGATTACGAATCAGGGCATTTTTGCCGTTGCACCGTTGCAGTTCCAAGTGAAAATCCCCCTATATGAAAAACGAACTGCAACGGTGCAACGGTGTAACGGCCGAAAGGATAACAGGTTGGTTTATAGGTGTGTAAATTTATAGGCTTCCATGCTGCATCCCCTTTCTCGCCCCAAAATCATCGATTTTTTACTGTTTTTTTTGTCATTTTTTAGTCAAATTCGGTGCAAAATTCAGCAGGTGTGGAGATCGCTTAGGCGGGTGACGGATTGTTTGTCATACAAACGGAATCCGTACCCATCGTGATTCGGCATTCAGACAGATAACCACAACCAATAGTGCAACAAAGCAAGCCATTGCACAAAATATCAAAGTTTTCTTCTTGTGGTTCATTCTGGTTTTATGCTTTCGATATTCATAATTGTATGTTTCATTGGTTCGTTTCAGAATTTTTCATTTCGCTTTGTCATATTCCGGTTCTGGGCATGATTTTCCACAGGTACTTTTCTCGGAGTGAGACGGATGGGCGAATCTCCGCCGAGCAATCTGGAGAACCAATACAATCCCGTAAGCAATACATTTCTCATAATCATAAAGTTTTAAGTAAATAAATAAGTTTTGCTTTCCTGTTACAAGATGCAAAGAAAAACAAAAGGAGTGCCAGATTGTGACACTCCTTCAAAAGATTGGATTTTCAAATAATCACAGCCTTTTATTCGTAGGCATATTCTCCATTTTGATTAACAAAAGCTCGTGCGATTTCGTATGCCGTCTGATAATCACCCCTATTATAATAGTATGCCCAAGCACTGGAAATGGGCTTATATGATCCTTGACTAATGTTGTTTGAATAGTCAGAACCTCTTTGCGTATGAATTCCGTTCATATTGAATAATCTAACCATATCACCGCCACACATTACCACATTATTCTGAACCAAAGAATGTGCGACCGAAGCAATCAGTCGATATTTGAAATCGATAGTTGAAGGTTCGACTTCATCCACCATATTCATGTTCCAGTCATCATTCGAATTTGGTAATTTATCCCAAATATGATAGTTTTCGATATCTTGAATCAACGAATCCACATAAGCGTCTATTCCTATACCGCTATATAAACCCATCCAGGTAGGATGAGGCAAGTGGAAAATGTGTGTAGATGTACTGCGAAGATAAATATAGTCATATTTAGGGTTATTATGACGCAATCGCAACCAACCTTTTCTTTGGTTAGGGTCAATGCCATAAATATCACTTATTGTTTTTTCATTCAGCATATATTCTTCATTTGCTCCGCCATAAATGATAAAAACAACTTTTGGATCACATGAATTGAGTATGTGGTTAATATCGTCAAATCTTTTACTGGCGCTTTTAACAGACTCCCATGCTGCTTGATCAGCACCTTCCCATTTGCTTGTTACATCATACCGTTCAATAGCATTTGAATTTGCCCATACGAAACTTTTTAGAAGAGAACGGGCGTTAAAGTCGTTCTTATCATTGACTAGTTTTTCAAATTCCATCTTATAGAATTTGGCTAAAAACTTGAAGACAAATCCCCAAAATGTTGCATGCCAGTTTGCTGCCCAAGTCAGATGTTCATAATTATTAAGAAGGGTATCACTTTCAGTCAAATATGAGTCTGGTTTTTGTTCCATAAAATACGGCATTTTGTTCCATCCATACGTTTCCATACCACAAAAAGCAAACTTATATTTTGCATCTTCATAGCATTCGCCAATACTCGGGAAGTGAGGACCTGTGATTCCTTTGAAATTCAAATCCTTTACCTCATCTTTGAAATCATCAATCAGGGGAGAATACTCAGCATTCCTTCTATCAATAATATTTTTTCTCATACCATTTTAACATTTCGATTCCATTAACTTTTCGGAAAATACTTGTTAAGCATTTTTATAATTGAATCCACATATGAGCTCCTGTCTATTTTCGTTTGTAACGGATGATATGCGTCAATTATAATCTTCTTATCCAATCTATATACATCTATCGCACTTTGCACCGAATCAATCTGTAACATACCGCTTTTAACAAAGTCCTCTTTAAAAAATGACAGTGTCCCTGCACAAACAATAACATTGGGGTCATATATATCAAATTGTTTGTCAAGAATGGGTTTCCACAAAGAATAACAGTGACTGATGTTGGTCCATGTTGAACGAGTATATCCAGGCATTTTACTGACATTGATATATGCTATGTCTTTTAAAACGTCTGCCATATCCTTGTTATCTCTTATCCAGTCCATATCTTGCCACATCAAGCTATGTAGATAGCCATACATGACATAGATTATCGGTTGCCACGTACGCTGGGACCATATATCATCTTTTCCCCCGAAACAATGTTCAGTAATGGACCATCCTCCTCCATTAGGTTTATCTTCGTCAAAATCATCATAAGGTTCCTTTAATATCCACATAATTTTAGGGGATGAATTTATGTAGCCTTCAATGGAACAAACACCGTCCGTTATTGGTTCAAGGTCATCATTACTTAATCCTAGTTTCCTCGCATGGTTATAGATTTCATTAACGACTTGTGATTGTAGTTTTTAAAGTTCTTTTATTGTTTTCATAATAATGTTTAGATTACATGGTTTCTAACACAAAATACAAAAGACGCCTTTCACTTATAACAATTGTGGACCAATGTGATCCACTATGTATTCTAATCTATTAGCCCTATGCTGCCAACATGACGGATGGTATGCAATAACAACCTTATATTTCTCCTTTAGTTCATCAATATGACAATTGCCTAATCCATATTTTCCTTGAAAGACAATAATATCTGGAGAGAAGGCATTAATTTCAGTTACTAAAAGTTGACCTTCTCTTTTTGGATTAATCCAAACACGATCGTTGCCTCCACTTCTTTCTTTTCTACCAATTGTGACGAAACGAAATCGATTTTCATAGGCCACATACGACATAAGATCTTTGGGCAAAGAATCGTAAGCCAGATTAATGGCTTTTACATTATTATATTTTCTATTTCCCCAAAGAGCATCCCATGCAGCCTGTAATCCCATTTTTTCCTTGAGAATATAAAGAGCAGTTGCATATAAACCCGCAATATGTGGATTAAAATCAAGCTTGCCTGATGGGAAAATGTCTTTTCGACTTTCAAATGTATGGTATGTGTTTTCATTTTCTCTTTCATCTACACCCACATCTAAAGGTATAAACAATATTTTAACAGGAGCGTTTATATAGTTGCCCCCGATGTATGGGTATCCAGTGAACCTTCGATTTGTCCCATTGACAATGCCTGTTTGTTGATCAATCTTCATGTCAACAAAGAAATCGTGATACAAACGTTTTAGATTTTCTCTTAATTGTTCCATGATTAATTAGGTTTTGTTATAAGTTATCATCCAATATTACCCTGTATAGACATATTTTTGTGGTGTTATACCTACACAAACTTATACTTCCCACCCATCTCAACAATCTTTGGCGCTTCAGTGATTAGTTTCTCAGCTATTCCTTTGACCAGAGCTGCAACCTCGCTGTTGTCGTCAATGTGGATGCATATCTGCATGTCCTTGTATTTGGCATCGGGTAGTATCGGCTGCAGGAATGCCTTGAACTCGGCATTGAAATCGCCGGTATTGACGATGGTTTTTCTACCACTGATGGAGATATGTAGTGTGTCGTCGTCTTCGCAGAACCTATAGAACTCAAACTTCAGACCTTCAATGTCGAGCGTATTGTCGGGAAGAAGCTTGCACACATCAGACGAAAAACCTTTGAGTGCGGTGGCTATCTCCGACTTGTAGCCTTCGTTGATCTGGTTCTCAACATCACTCAACAGTTCTTCCACTTCGTCTTTTGCCGTTTCCAGTTCCTCTATTTCTGATTCAATATCGTTCTGCACATTCTCAAGATGCGACTTCTTTTCCAAAAGGGACAGGCCTTCCAGTTCGGCCTCAAGCTCGCTGATGTCGTATTTTTTCATAGTGGTATTGATTTTAGGTTTATAAATGTTTGCAAAGGTACTAATATTCCACTATAGATGCAAGTGACGTTATAGTCTCACCTAATCCTATCCCCACAAAAGTCTTTCCTCTTGCAGCTCTTGCAGGGGCGGCCTTGCCAGACGTTGTCGAGGTGGTCGGCGGCGGCGTCAACGAGATTGGGTTCGTCGGTTAGAATGCCAGCTTCGAAATTGCGGTCTCGTTATCCCTTCAAGCTCAAGTCCTTTAATTCTCTCTTTGAACGACTCTATGAGAGGTTGATATTCAGCGTTTCTCCTTTCGATAAGATTTGTATCCATATTCTATAAACTTAATTTTTTTGCAATTATACGCATTTTTTTCAAAGCAATGCCTGCACCATAGTATCTTCATAAGCCTACCCAAAAAGGAGGTTGCCAATTAATCATTCTGTATCTAACGTCACAAAGTCCGTACAATCCATGCTGTAGTCAAAGCGATAAGTTTGCATTCTCAGCACGTCTGGGATAGAGTAATCCAAGTGTGTGCAAAGTGCGTGGAAGAGATAGCAGACTTTCACATGCTCCAACTGTGGAATGCAAAGTGGTCCCTCTGCCCAGCTGACACCGTCCTCCATCTCCACGCATGAATCACACATGGCTTCAATCACAGAGGTTTCACTGATCGCATCTATCATCTCTCTCCAGCGTGAACCATAATAGGCATCCTCGTCCATGACGTAAAGAGGTGTATTCTCGTCAATACCACCATTTATGACCGTCCTTACGGTGAATGGTTCTCCGTCAAGCCCATGAATGGCTGAAAACTGTTTTTGCAACTTATCGTGCCATGACCTATGCATACGTTCTAAACGCAGCAACGCAGCGTTTACAGTTTCAAATCGCATCACCTCGGCCGGGGTACAATGAAGGGCGAACATGTGGTTAAGAATACATGCACGCGTACCCAACTCTTCCTTAACACGGTCCTCAACATCTCTTGGCCAATAATAACAATTTTCGCAATACGTCGCCATACGCATAATCTCATCCTCACATTGCGCAAGCATCTGGCGAAGAGTGTCGGCATTGGAAATCCTTAAAATATCTGACACCTCTTGATACATAGCCTACCACTATAAACAATCATACCACTTTTACGATCATAACACACCCACACCTCATCCCATCAGCAGTTCAAACCCTTTCTGGACCTTGTCGTTGGCGGCTCCCCTCACTATCGACTTGAACTTCCTTGTGGCTCGCACCTCTGGCAGGTCTTTCGACGTTCCCCAGAACACATCGTTGGCGTAGTAGGTCGTCAGCCCGTTGTATAGCCACAGCTTGGTGCCGCGGTTCTCGCCCTGCCCCACTCCGCTCTCTATCGAGTTCTCCAGATCCCATATCCTCCTCTTAGTCTGCTCTGCTATGGTGTCCACCGTCTGCACGTTCCATCTGTTCTGCCGTGCCTGCTCCACCTGCCGCGCTTCGTCAAGTATCACTCTGGTGGCAAACTCCAACACATCTTCATGGCTCACTCGCTGCATCCGCAGGTAGTCCAACGATTGCACAAACTCCTTGGTATACCTCTCCCTAAGCCCCAGCAACTGCAAGACTATGTCCCTGTTGCTGCTGCGGGTCAGGTCTATGCGGTCCATCACATTCTTCGAATGCCGCACGGTCATCTTGTTCCGCGATTTCAACGCCCCGCTCAGGCAGTTTTGACAAATCATCCTTATAGGTGTCAAAGCAACCGTCACCGCACATGTAGCGTCATGCGAGGTGTGGAACAGCACATAATCCTCTATGCCCGAATCACCGTTAATCCTGAAGTTGGTCGGCATCTTGGCCGAGAAATAGATCGTAGCCCCGTTGTTTATCTGCCCACAGGCCTCTATGATTGGTTTACCTCCCTCCACATCGGTATTGCACAGAAAGTCGATAAACTCAAACGCTTGCGCGTTCTGCACCACTCCATAGTCTTTACCTACCACGCCCAACGTCTCGTCGTCTCGCATGTTCACCGTAGCCTGATGGCTCTTCACCATCATCCTCGACAGATCCGAAAGCGTCACGTCCGATGGCACATGACCGTACGTGAGCAACGAACTCATAACCCTGTCAGGCATTCGCATCAACGACTGCTTCTCTACAAGGAAATCTCCTTGTATGGCTTCCAGCGCTTCCCTGACGCTGACGGGCTCATCGAACGATCTGAATCCCGGCACCCCGTCCCACACCTTCCTGGGACCTGTTTTTGAAATAATCTGTTCCATAAAATATTGTTTTTACTGCTTAACTTTCAACCAAAGCAACCCCATTAAACCTGGACACGTCCTACTTCTTACATCTTCCCTCTTACTTCTTCCCTCTTACTTCTTCCCTCTTACTTCTTACATCTTACTTCTTACATCTTACTTCTTACATCAAAACCCAATCTTCCTCCCCTCATTCTTCTGGTTTATCCTCTCCGAGTCGCAGTGTGCCGTCAGGTTCTCTGCCGTAGGTGCAGTATGGCCATGCAGTATGGCGTCGATGGCGTAGTGGCGGGCGATGTTCTCTATCTGTCCTCCGCTGAAGTCGTAACGCTCGGCGAGCTTCGTGGCGTCTGCCATATCCAATGCCGGAAGCAGCTCATGCCATATCGCCGTCCGTGCCTCCACCGTCGGTTTGTCAAACCGTATCTTGTACAGGAACCTGCGCTCAAACGCCTTGTCCATGTTCTGCACCAGGTTGGTGGTGGCTATCAGTATGCCGTCGAGGGTCTCCATCTCCTGCAGGATGATGTTCTGGATGGAGTTTTCCATCTTCTCCACCGCTTGCTCTGCGCCCTCCTGTCGTTTGCCGATTATGGCGTCGGCCTCGTTGAAAAGCAATATCGGCGTGATGGCTGAACTCTTCACCTGCTGGCGGTACGAGTCGAACACCGCCTTCACGTTCTTCTCGCTCTCGCCCACCCACATGCTTTTCAGCTCGGCGATGTTCACCTGAAGTATGTCACGTCCCGTGCGCCGTGCCAGCTGCAACACCGTCTCCGTCTTGCCCGTTCCGGGAGCACCGTAGAAAAGGCAGGCGAAACCGCAGCGGAAACCCTGCTCCTGCAGCCGTGCATGTATGTCGCGGTAGTTATCCTCCTCCAGCAGGCTCGCCAGCTCGTCTATACTGTGCGTCACCTTCGTGTCATAAAAGAGGTTCCTTGCGTTGATGTCGCTGGCTTTCATCACTCCGCGCTTCAACTTATTCTTCGAGAGCGACGGCAGGTTCAGCTCGTCAAGCAGCTCCCGCTTGGCGTTCATCGTGAGCCTGAAATACTCCCTGTCTGCAAAGCCCCCGTTGCTGCTCCACTCTATCAGTTTATCCCGCTGCAACGAACTATATTCCCCCGTCAACTCCGACCGAATGCTGCGCATCTGCCATCTGCTGAACATAAACTCCAAGTCGTGAAAACCTATCTGGTCGTCAGCATTCGTGATGAACAGGTGGCAGAATATCAACAGAATGATTAAATCACGTCTTTCAACGCAATACTGTCCCTTAACCTTCTCCACAAACGACAGATGCTTGTTGGCTTCCATCAGTTCTTCGATGCGTCTCTCCGCCGACTCGATGTCCAACTCGTCATCGTTCACCATGTCGAATATCTCCGATATCTCGTCAAAAAACTTCGTCAAGTCCAGATTTTCTATACATCGCCGTGTTATCGGTTGGTTCTTTTTCAAGGATTCCAGCACCTCCTGTGGCACATGATATCTCACTTCGCCCCTCGTCTTTCCTTTTCTTATATAATCACGCTCCACAAGTCCGTCTATCTCTGTCGACAGACGTAACATTCGCGTCGTGCTGCAACCCAAATACCTCGACAGGTCGCTCAGTTCTATACTGCTGTCGTCGCTATTGTCTACAAACAACGCAAGCAGCACACTCTGGTTCTTCGTCAGATTCAGCTTGTCAGCGATATAGCTTATATGGTTGTCCGCAACACGATAGAACTCTTGCGACAATCTCGACTCTCTGGCAAGCTCAACAATCTGTTCCACCTCCGAAAGCAAGTCCCGCTCTTCCTCTTCCGCCGGCACCAGATCCAATCCTGCCTCCTTTGCAATTCCCATTGCTTCGTCTACCATTTGCAAGAACTCCTCCTTGCTTGAATCCGTTTTCTTAGCATCTTTTTTCATATTATTATCTCCTTTCTTTTTTTGTTTCCGCTTGCAAAAATAACAACATACTATGCCATATCTTGTCATAGTGATAAAAAGTGTCATATTTTTCAAAGAAAAAACGGCGAGCAAGGATGCCCGCCGTCTCGGTATTCACAAATCAAAATCTTTCTATTTGCAGAGTCCCAACCGTATTGCTATCGCCGCACAGGCCTCTGCGTCGGCCAAGGCGTGATGGTGGTTTTCTAAGATATAGCCGCAGGCAGCGGAGACGGTATGTAGCTGATGGTTCTCGAGGTGAGGAAGCATCCTCCTCGATGCCTGAAGAGTGCATTGGAACTCATAGTCGGGCCAGTCCATCTGATAGACCTCCATCACAGCCCTCAGGCATCCCTCGTCGAACATCTTGTTGTGCGCCACCAGCGGCAGTCCTTCAATCAGCGGAGCCACCTTCGCCCACACTTTCGGGAACACCTCGGCATCATCGGTATCCTCGTGGCACAGGCCATGCACCTCCTGGCAGAACCAAGCGTAGTAGTTCGGTTCAGGTCGGATAAGGCTATAAAAACTGTCCGTCATCACACCGTCACGCACAACCACCACACCCACGCTGCACACGCTCGACCGGCACCCGTTGGCGGTTTCAAAATCTATGGCTGCAAAGTTCTGCATTTATCTTTAACACTTACAAATTAACACATTCACACAATCCAATCAAAACATACATTCGTGGAGCCAGCGTTCATAGTAGCGACGTTTGTCCTCTACGGTTTCGTCGGGATGGGCCTGTTTGTGGGCCTGCTCTATTTTCGCCAGCACGGTGTCATCAAACACCTTGGGGCTTTCCACATACCATTTCCTTACCACATCGCAGCCACATGCGGTGCGAATGGTTTTCAGATCGTATGTCACCTTGCGTTTCAGCTCCTCAGTCAGCAGCTCCACCAGCTCCTCCCTGTCGAGGAACATCATCCTCACGCCCGAATCGTCTTTGGCGCGCTCCTCTTTCGTCAGTCCCTCCGAAATCATGCGAAACAGATACCTTGATATGGCGCTGTGTATGCAGAACCTGTATTCCCGAGAGCGGCCTTTGGCGTAGTGCTTTATGACCCACAAGAGGTCGCCGCCCATATTTACAAATCCCGCCAAATGTATGAGTTTTTGGTCCATTGTATGGAATCCGCTCCACTCATACGAGTAGCTGTCCCAATATTCGCGGTTGGCCAGCAGTCCGGCATACTCGCCCACTTCAAGGTCGTAAGGTTTGGAATCTGAGTGAAACATGATTTTTGAGTTTTAAGTTCCGCTTGCAAAGATACCAACCCAGTATGTCAAATCGTGACACAGTGTCTAAATGTTGATAAGTTGATAGGTTGATGTGTTGATAGCGAGAGGTGTTATGCTTTCACGCAATCGGTGCAAAAGTCTTTGCGGCGGCATTTCATGCAATGTACCCCTTGCCAGACGCTGTCGATATGGTTGGCGGCGGCATCCACCAGCATGGGGTCGTCTGTCAGTATGCCAGCCTCGAAGTTACGGTTACCCTCGCCCTTCATGCCTATGCCGGCACCCGTGAGGTTCGCCGAGCCGATATATGCCACCGAGCAGTCGAACACCATAATCTTGAAATGCACCCTTGGGCAGAGTCTCCGCTCCATGCGAGACCAGAGTCCAGGATACTTGTCGAAGTCCTCGCGGAAGTTCTCCCCCGGCTCCTTAGCATGCAGCAACCGCACCTCCACACCCCGTTTCACCAGTTTGTCCAGCACCGAAAGAAAAGGCACCACATCCCTACCGCCCTTAACATACAAATCCTTCAAGTCAGCAGTCCCAATCCAAAGGTCATGCTTAACCTGCTCGCAGCGCGAGAGGACTTCTGTATAATGATCTCTATCAGCTATATATTGGAGCATGGGTATTTCTTTAGTTTACCAAGAATTATCTCGTAATTGCCCTTCAAATTGTTTTTTGACAGATTTTGGCAACGAGGATTCTGATTATAGAGAAACTTATCTTTGTATTCCTTGTTATCCATTTCTGGAATCAGTTTTTTCCATTTGTCCTTTGAGCGCATGACAAGAAAAAGTGTGTCCTTTGACTTGGTTAAGAGGCGCATGATGATTTCTCGTGTAAACTTTTGAGTTTCTAATTCCTTTTTATTCCATGAACCAAAATGTTCCGATGCGTAAGGAACGAATTGTATCAATCCTATCCGAGATATTTCTGCACCATCATTTTTTAATTCAGATAAGCGATCTGACCAATAACCATTATCCATAACATCGTCCACTTCATCATCTGGGGATATTATATATCGGGATTCCAACAAAGCGTTTTTCTTGGATATTTCAATGAATCTTTTTTGATTTTCATATTTAAGCATCTTAAACAGTTTGGTTTTCACCCGTTCATTATAACCTGGATTAAGGCTCAAGATGACAAGTTTGGGGTCTTTTAGATTTCCACGATAAGGTTTTGGCAACAAAGATAGTTCAAACCGCTTTTCATTGATCTGTCCTTTATCCTTAGAATAAATGAACTTTCTTTTTCCACTACAAATTTCATCTATTAGATCTTTCATTGCAGCCGGATTATTTGTGTCAATGTTAAAAATCTCTTTGCGCCATGGATTATCTTTATTAAACTCTTCCCAATTAAGGTTTTTCTCTTCCATGTTTTTTTATTTTTTAAAGTCAAGATGGTTTTAGAACTTCCTCCTTCAAGATAATTGAAAGTCGATAAAAGCATCAAACTTGTGATGAACTTTTTAGCCTTTAACCGGTGTTAGATTTGTGTCATCTGTTATTTCAACCACATTCCCCACCTCAATTATTCTTGCACCTCGACGAACCATTCTATTGTAGAATGACTCAACCATTTCTGTCAAGAATAATCGATAACCAAACATTTTACATATAGCATATATTTTACTAATCAATTGTTTACCGTAACATTGGTGCCTTTTCTCCATCTGAACGAAAATATTGGTCACACAAACATTACGGGACTCCCTGTTGATAATTACTTTTATCAACACAACGGGGTTTTTGCTGGATCCAACCTCATTTTCATAGCAGAAAATCAATGGCTGTTCCTCTTTAGAATTATTTGTTACAATATCATATATGGCCTTTTCAATATGTTTATGGATAAAATATTCTGCCGGAAAAGGTTCACATTCATATAGCATGTTTAAATTTTTACATAAAGTATAATTGTGTCCATTATCAAAAAACCAACGCTTATATTCACCTTCTTCATCCTCTCCAATTAACTCGTACCGGCCTGCATACCTTTGTCCCATATTTCCATCATCGTATGGAGCAAACAACTGATGTCGCTCATTGTATTGCATATCAGCTTGTAATTTTTCCAATATTGTCATATATACATTTTTTTGAAATTGCAAATCCTGCTTTTTAAGTCAACTATTATTCATATTCTACAAGTCATGCACAACTGGACCAACACCACAAAAGAACTTCAGTATAAATGTCTCTATCGGCTATGTATTGGAGCATGATTATACGGCCTTGTTAGTTTGTTCTATTTCCAGTAAATATTTGTCTAACTGTATTTTTATGCTTTCTAATTCAAAGGAATCATACACAACACATTTGTACCACCAGTCATTATCTTCATTCAACAAATCATCTCCACCAAGAGTGTCTTTATTCTCTTGGGTTACAGATGTACCGAGGGCTTTCCTTATGCCACATTCCACACCAGAAGGTTTTCCATCTTTCTTAGTGGCTGCCCACTCTACGCATGCCATATAATTGCCCATCTCGATTCCGACTCCAACCCACTGCCTTGCCCAATCTTGATCGCGTTGTAATTTGTGATCATTTTGATCTGAAGCCGCGAAATGAAATATGGCATTGGGGTATAATTTTTTCACTTCTTCAAACAAGACTTTTCTTTCCCAAAGGGTATCGGAAAGGGTTGTCTGACAAACAATTTCCCTAATCAAGTCAAACACTTTGCCATATATTTTACAGAAACGGGTATAGGTGATGTTCGCAAATTCAACACTCGATAAGGCATCATAAGTCAAATCATATTTTAATTTCTCCACATCGCTATTATAATCTAATGAGGTACGATTAGCATAATATTCACTATAATCCTCCCCATCGCTCTTACTGCGATTTGATTCATATGATATTGCTGCAAAGTTTCCTATGCTATCCAGCCAGACTTTATCATATTCACGGAAATCCCCTTGCTTTCCTTTGATACGAATTTGTGCAACAATATGATCAAAATCCCATGGGCGATTGTATTCCGCCCACATATCTTGTTTTGCAGGATCATAATTGGCAAAGTGGGTGTTTATGTATTCCCGTTCAGCATATAAAAGCATCTCTTTTGATTCCGTATGACTGTTCCAGAATATTCTGTCAAAAAATTCGCGTGCAGGTGCAGGAACGCTATGCCACACCCTCCAACTGGATTCCTCTCCTATATTGGAAACAAATTCCATGACTTCTTTTGGACTATAAATATGCAAGAGTTTACAATCGTGCATCAATCTAGATATGCCCTTTTGTATGTTGTTGAATTTTATTCCATCTTTACATCTTTTGAATATTTCCTGAACGCAACCTTTTTTATCATTGTTTGCGGTGAACCAGTGTAAACAGAATGCGAGAGCTCTGATTTGCGTTGTTGTTAATTCGATGGGTGATTTAATGTTCTCATACGCAAAATACATTAATAGCAAATACACATCTGGAGAATTTCTGGCAATAATTGTTCGTAATATACTTGGGGTTCTGTTTGGATTCTCTCCATCTACGCCCAACCAAATATCTATTTGCTCAAGGACTTCATTCAAATGGAATTTGTAGAGGTTTGCAATTTTTTCTCTCTCAACATCTTTTCTTGCATAACTTCGAATTTGACGTATGCTTAATTCATTTTTCAAAGAATCGTCATTTTTATCTGTCAATGCCAAGCGGAATGCCAGCATGACCAGCTTTGATGGACTCATGTACTTTTCGGCGAGTTCATCGTTTATATTTTTTATAGACGGCCAGTATGCTTTTATGGCGGAATAGTTCAAGTCGTCTCTTGAAATCGCGGTCCCCCCCGTATTTAGTCGCGTGAAAAGAACCTCAAGAGTTGTCTGTTCTGTTGTGTCCGTAATTGTCTCTGACTCCATTACCTCTTTTGGGAGATGGTTACAGTTTATGTAGTAATTGTCAAGAGCAACAATACGAGGAAATAGCACCTCCTTCAGATAATAACAAGCTTTTTCTCCCAAATCAAACTTCTTGTTATAATAGGCAAAATCTGTTGTGCTAAAAAGTTCTATTGTTTTCCGCACAAATGCCTCTGCATCATTACTTGTGTTTTTTGATGCTTCCAACAAACACCATAATGGTATAGGACAGTTGGCTTCTATCGGCCAGGTTTCCTTTAATGAAAATTCACGATTGTAAATATTCCCTTGAAGTTCAAACTTATCCAATGCTTTTCTTTTCTCACTGGTATTTAAGCGGCTGCAATCATCATCGTTTTTGAAACCCCAGGGCTGTGGAATTGTTGTGGCTTTAATCCAAAACATTCTGGTGCTATTATTTACAGACGGTGGAACCAAATCAATCCATAGAACTGCCCTAGGTTTCTCCACCGTATTATATCCAAGACTAATCGCATTAAATCGTTGCTGTCCATCCATCAAATAGTATTTACCTTGCTGGTCTTGTTCAATAATATCAGAAAGCATAAAAGACCCTATCGGGAACCCTCGAAGGATAGAGTCCCACAAAAGTTCTACTTGACTTGGCTTCCACACAAGTCCGCGTTGTAATGCTGGTATAGTAACCTCCGAATTATCGGCAGTCCAATTGGCGATTTCTCTAAGCGAATATGTTTTGTTTTCTGTTTTCATGTTTTTAAATTTTGATTCGTTGTTAAATTCTACTAGATAAAAATCGGGTTGGATTTCTCTTGTCACACGGGTTATATCAATTAACCCCAAACCCCATACTTCCTCGCCAGATCCTCTATCTTTTGGTTAATTGACAGCAGTTTCTCCGCTATCTCCTTTACCAATGGTATTAAATCGGCTTCTGTTGTCAGATTAAAATCGAACAACATGTTTCTGTATTTGGCTTCCGGAAACAACTGCTTGACGATATCCCCAAACTCGGCGTTGAAATCACCTGTCCGTATGATTTGTTTTCGTCCTAAAATACCGACAGATAGCTGGCTGACACCTTCTCCTGACCAAAATATGAAACAAAACCTCAATCCCGCAATATCCAACGTGATATTGGGAATCAATGTGCATGCCTCGCCGGGATGGGCAGCTATGACGTCGTTGAGTGCAGCACCAATCTCGCTATCGTATTTTTCGCTGATCTGCTCTTCGGCATCACTCAACAATTCCTCCACCTCGCTTTCGACCGATTCCAGTTCCTCTATTTCATTCATTATATCCCCCTGAACATCCCGCAGATATTCTATTTTCTCCCGAAGGGACATCACTTCCACTTTTGACTTAATTTCTTCAATGTCGTATGTTTCCATGTCGGTTTTGATTTTTAATAAATTTATATTCTTTTATTTTTGCAAAAATACAAATATAGTATGTCAAATCTCGTCACACCAATCTTCCCTAACCATCCACGATGCAAATATACGAATAAAAATCCACTCACAATCTCGCCACTTCAAAAAGAACAGGTATTGCTATGAATATGCCATAAAACAGCAACAGGGCACCAAATTGGCGCCCTGCTGCATTATCTTGAAAAAGACTATTTTCCTATTATCGGGTGGAGATGACCAGGTAGTCGGTATATTTCCAGAACTGCTCCTGATCGAGGATGCGGAGGTAGGAGACCACCTTCGAGTCGTTAGGATCGTTGACAAGCTGATAAGAGGCCTCGGGGTGCTTGGAGACGATCTTCACACGCTTGGCGTTGATGGTGACGGTGGAAACCTGAGTGCGGTCTATCTCGGTGAAAACGCTGGTCTCCATGGAGGTGGTGGTCTGCTGACGACGTTTGCTGATGCCAATCTTGTCGATGACACCTAGCGACTTAAGATCCTTGTAGGTTCCGACCACATAGTAAGCTTTATTGGCCTCGGCAATCTTCTTGGCGAGGGTGTGGTCTTTCTCTTCGTTGGCGGCGGTCAGGTCAGCCACATTCTGGTTGAGCACGCGGATGGTGGCGTTCTTGTTCTCCAGCTCTTCATTGAGGGCGGCAATCTGCTGCTCCTGCTCGGCGATGCGGGTTTCGAGCTTGGTGACGAACTCCTGCAGCTCTTTGTTCTTCTTGGCTTGTGCGCCGAGACGGTTGTTGAGGTTAGCCAGCTTGGCTTTGTTGTCGGCGAGGAGGTTCTCGATAGAGGAGATCTGCTCGGTGATCTTGCCGCGCACGTTGGTGTTGCCTTCTCCGTCACGACGGAGTTCCTGAACGGCACCATACTGAGCCGACACCTGTGCAAGGTTGTCCTCGATGGCGTTGAGAGCTGCGAAGACGGAGTCTATCTCAGCGTCTTTGGCGCCCACTTGCTCCTGAAGGGCAGCGTTCTCCTCACGGAGTTGATTTAGTTCTTTTTGGTTGCAAGCGGTGAAGAGAATGCTCACCACTGCGAGTGTAAGAGTGAAAAGTGCTTTTTTCATATTATTTTTTGCTTTTAAGTTTTAACCACTGAATGAAATAAAAACGTGTTATTCGGGTTATTATTGTGAGTGCAAATTTACAAATAATAATGATAACCATGAATAAAATAGTGAAAAAAATTATGATTATGACTTTTGCGGTGACCGCATCGGTGGCTGCCTATGGACAGTCGAATCCTCTCCTAGAAGCCTGGAACACAAAGCATCAAACGCCTCCGTTCTCGAAGATAAAGGTGGAGCAATATGTGCCAGCCACCCGTGAAGCTATCAAGGAGGCCGAGGCGGACATCAACGCCATAATCAAGCAGAAAGAGAAGCCCACTTTTGAAAATACCATCGTGGCGATGGACCAGGCGGGCGAGAAGCCGGACCGCGTCACCGAGCTGCTCTTCAACCTCAACGAGTGCTGCACCTCGGATCAGATGCAGGAGGCGGTGATGACTATCCTGCCGGAGATAACCCGCTACTCGAACTGGGTATCGATGAATGAGAAACTCTTCGCCAGGGTGAAGAAAGTGTATGACAACCGCGACAAGCTGAACCTCACCACCGAGCAGAAGGTGCTCCTCGACGACACCTACCGCTCGTTTGTCAAGAACGGTGTCAACCTGCCAAAGAAAGAAAAGGAGCGCTTCGCCAAGATCTCGGAAGAACTTTCGCAGCTGACCCAGAAGTTCAACCAGAACGTGCTGGCCGACAACAACGAATACTACCTGCATGTGACTAACAAGAAAGACCTGCGCGGTCTGCCAGAGAACGCTGTGGCTGCTGCCAAAGAGGAGGCTGAGCAGCGCAATCTGAGCGGCTGGGTGTTCACCTTGGACTACCCCTCGTTCGGTCCTTTCATGATGTATGCCGACAACCGCGACCTGCGCGAGCAGATGTGGCGCGCCTACAACAGCCGCGGATTCCGCAAGAATGCCAACAACAACGACGCCAACATACGCCGCATTGCCGAGCTGCGTATGGAGATGGCTCGCATGCTGGGTTACGACAACTACGCCGCTTACGCTCTGAGCGACAAGATGGCGAAAGACGTGGCTACCGTGGGCAAGTTCATGCAGGACCTGCAGAACAGCGCCATCCGTCAGGCAAGGCTCGACGTGAAAGAGGTGCAGCAGTTCGCCTCAGACCATGGAGTGGAATATGAGCTGCAACGCTGGGATTTCTCCTACTGGAGCGAGAAACTGAAAAAGCAGAAATACAGCTTCGACGCCGAGCTGCTGCGTCCCTACTTCCAGCTGGACAAGGTGCGTCAGGGTATCTTCGACCTCTACGGCACCCTCTACGGAGTCAAGTTCGTGGAGGCAGCGGACATCGAGGTCTACCACCCCGACGTGAAGGTCTACGAGGTCTACGACGGCACACGCTTCATGGGTGTGCTCTATCTCGACATGTATCCCAGAGCATCGAAGAGGAGCGGAGCCTGGATGACCGAATTCCGCGGACAGAGCAACGTAGACGGCAAGGAGGTGAGACCTCTCATACAAGTGGTGTGCAACTTCACCAAGCCGGTGGGCGACAAGCCGTCGCTGCTCAGCTTCGACGAGGTGGAGACCTTCATGCATGAGATGGGTCACGCCATGCACGGCATGATGACCGACGTCACCTACTCGTCGCTCTCGGGCACCAACGTGAAGCACGACTTCGTGGAGACGATGTCGCAGGTGATGGAGAACTGGTGCTACGAGCCGCAGTTCCTCAACACCTTCGCCAAACACTATGAGACAGGCGACACCATCCCCGCCGAATACATAAAGAAAATCAAGGAGAGCGAGAATTTCCTTTCGGGTTATGCCTGCATCCGCCAGCTGAACTACGGCAACATAGACATGGCCTATCATACCCTCCAGGCTCCGCTGAAAGAGGATCTGGAAGAGTTTGAGCATAAGAACATGGTGGAGATGCTTCCTGTGGTAAAGGGAGCCATCAGCTCGCCTGCGTTCACCCACATCTTCTCGGGAGGATATGCCGCCGGATACTATGGCTACAAGTGGGCCGAGGTGCTCGATGCCGACATCTTCTCCAAATTCAAGAAAGACGGCATCTTCAACAAGCAGACGGCTGCCGACTTCCGCAACAAGATACTCTCGCGTGGCGGTACCGACGACCCATCGGTGCTGTTCCGCAACTTCATGGGGCGCGACCCGAACAACCAGGCCTTCCTTATCCGCAGCGGCTTCATCAAACCCCTGGTGCTGGACAAGAAGCCCATGTTGCGCAAGCCGGAAAGGGTAGAAAAGTTTGAAAAAAGATAAATAAACCAGATGAACGACAAGTTAGCACAACAGATAATAAAGATTTTCGCGAACAACCCGTTTGACACCTTCAATCCGAAGCAGATAGCCTCGCGTGTAGGTGCCCACGACAAGGCGTCGCGTGCCGAAGTCGACGACACCATCTTCCTGCTGGTCACCGACGAGATACTGGTGGAGGAAGGACGAGGGAAATACAAGATCAACCCGAAGAACATCAACGACACTCCACGTAATCAGCTTGTCGGCACCATCGACATGAAGCAGACGGGCAAGGCTTACGTCATACCCGAGGAGGAGGGACGTGAGGATATACTGATAGCCCCCAACTACACCCATCACGCCCTGCATGGCGACACCGTGAGGGTGTCGATGTTCCCCCAGCGCAAGATGCACAAGCCCGAGGGAGAGGTGGTGGAGATAATCAAGCGAGCCCGCACCCGCTTCGTGGGCCGCATCCAGAAGATGGACAAGTTCGCCTTCCTGCTGTGCGACAACCGCAATATGGTGGTGGACATCTTCATCCATCCCAGCGACCTCGCCGGCGCTGAAGACGGAGAGAAAGCCATAGTGGAGATGACCGACTGGCCCGAGAGGATGAACAACCCCGTAGGACGGGTCGTGAAACGGCTGGGACGTCCGGGCGACAACAACGTGGAGATGCAGTCGATATTAGCCGACTACGACTTTCCTCTGGAGTTCCCCGCAGAAGCAGAGAAGGAGGCTGCCGCCATAAAGAACCCGACGAAGAAAGAGCTGGAAGGGAGGAAGGACTTCCGCAAGGTGACCACATTCACCATAGACCCCGCCGACGCCAAAGACTTTGACGACGCACTCTCCTACCGAAAGCTCGACAACGGGTATGTTGAAGTAGGTGTACACATAGCCGATGTGTCTCACTATGTCACCCCCGGCTCGGCTATCGACCGCGAGGCCTACGAGAGAGGCACCAGCGTCTATCTGGTGGATCGCACCATACCGATGCTGCCCGAGAAACTCTGCAACGGCGTCTGCTCGCTAAGACCCAACGAGGACAAGCTCTGCTTCAGCGTTGTGATGCAGCTTGACGAGAACGCGAAGGTGCACAACAGCTGGTTCGGAAAGACGGTCATACACTCTGACCAACGTCTCGCCTACGAGGAGGCTCAGGAGATTATCGAAAATGGTGCTCAAGCAATCAAGCAATCAAGCAATCAAGCGGTCTCCAATGCAATACTGGAGCTCCACAAGCTGGCAACCATACTGCGAGGCGAACGCTACAAAGAGGGTGCCATAAACTTCGAAAGCCAGGAAGTGAAATTCCGTCTCGACGAGAACGCAAAACCCATCGGGGTATACATAAAAGAGCAGAAGGAGGCCAACTGGCTGATTGAAGAGTTCATGCTGCTGGCCAACCGCAGCGTAGCCGAACGCATAGGCAAGGTGGACCGAGCCAAAAACAAAGGCGGAAAAGCTCAGAAAGCCAGAACCTTCGTCTACCGTGTGCACGACGAGCCCAACCCTGAGAAGCTCAACACCTTCGTGGAGTTTGTGTCGAAGCTGGGATTCAAGATGAAAGTTGGCAACAGGAAAGCGCTGGCCGACTCGTACAACCGCCTTTTCTCCGACATCGCGGGACGTGGCGAGGAGTATATGATTGACACTATCGCCATACGCACTATGTCGAAAGCCTACTACTCGACCGAGAACATAGGCCACTACGGGCTTGCCTTCCCGTTCTACACCCACTTCACCTCACCCATCCGACGCTATCCCGACCTGATGGTGCACCGCCTGCTTGAGCGCTATCTCGCCGGCGGAACCTCGGTGAGTGCAGAGGAGTATGAGGAATACTGCAAGCACTGCTCCCAGATGGAGAAGAAAGCCGCCGACGCTGAACGCACGAGCATCAAATACAAGCAGGCTGAATACCTCAGCGACAAGCTCGGGCAGGTGTTCCCGGCCCTCATCTCTGGTGTCAGCAAGTGGGGCATCTATGCCGAAATCGAAGGCAACAAATGCGAGGGCATGATTCCCATCGGCTCGCTCAAGGGCGACTACTACATGCTCGACGAGGACAACTATCAGGTCATAGGCCGCCGTACGGGCAAGTGCTATAAACTCGGCTCGCCTGTGATGATAAGGGTGAAGGGAGTAGATATGCTGAAAAAGCAGATAGACTTCGAGCTCGTGGACGAGGACGATGATGAGAAACCGGCACATAACGACTCGAAGAAAAAGAACGGCAAGCCAAACAAGCACGAAAACAGGAGAAACACAAGATCCGAGAAAAAAGAGAAAAACGAGAAAAAAGTCAAAAAGACAAGGAAGCGGAGATAGGCTGTCTTTGTTCGGCATGACGAAAAACAAGAGAAGGACTGGATTGTGGCTAATCCAGTCTTTTTTCTTATTCGGCATTTATATAAATTTATATTTTTTTAGTATCTTTGCATTCGCACTTGTGATGTAAATGCATATTGAAACAAATAAGACAAACTTATGAGTAAAGGAAGAATTTTGTTTGTTAATCAGGAGATTGTACCTTTTACAGACGAGACGGCAAATGCGCGATTCGGCAGATACGTGCCCCAATATGCGCAGGAACACGGACGCGAAATAAGGGTCTTCATGCCTCGTTTCAACACAATCAGCGAGCGTAAGAATCAGTTGCACGAGGTGATAAGATTGTCGGGAATGAACCTGATTGTGAATAATTGCGACCATCAGCTCATCATAAAAGTGGGTTCCATATCGTCTGCCCGCATGCAGACCTACTTCATCGACAACGAAGAGTACTTCACCAAGAACGGACCTCTGATTGACGACAAAGGGAAGCTCTGCCCCGACGCCGACGAGCGCCTGATGTTCTTCTGCCGTGGTACGCTGGAAGCCGTGCGCAAGCTAGCCTGGCGTCCTCACGTAGTGCACTTCTCCGGATGGTTCAGCGGACTGATTCCTTTCTATCTGCGCCGCATCAACAAAGACAACGCTTTCTTCAACGGAACCAAGTGCGTGGTCACCCTGACCGACGACAACTTCGCCGACAAGTTCAACTCAGAGATAGACAAGAAACTGAAAAACGACGGCGCCACCGCCAAAGACCAACGCCTCTATGAGAATCTCGACTATATGTCGCTGATGAAAGCGGCAATATCCTACTCCAACGGCGTGGTGATCTCGTCACCCAACGTGTCGCAGGAACTTATCGACTATGCATACGAGATGAAGCGCACGGTGCTGGAATACGACTCGAACGAGGCTATCTTCTACGAGAAAATCAACGAGATGTACGACACGCTCGCCGGCGCGAATATGGAGAATTAAACAAACGGAATTAAATCAAGCATAACAGAATGCGACACACTATACTTCACTACTCTGTAGGCCTTTTGGCTGCGTTGGGCGCACTTTTGCTGGCCACCTCCTGCGAAGAGAAGGAATCGGAGTTGGGTTCAGCTCTCGTCGACCCCGCAACACTCTATAACGGCATTAGAGACACGGTCTACCTCGAAGGTTACACGATTTATGACGACTCGCTCCTGACATCTGACTATTCGGAGGCAGTTATAGGCAGGCACGATGACGCCACCGTAGGCAACACACGCTGCTACCTCTACTCGCAGATCGCCATCTCCGACAACAACGGGCTGAACATCACCGAAGGCACACAGGTCGACTCAGCCATCCTCTCGTTAGTCGTGAGCGACATCTACACCACCTCCACCGCCACCACCCACTCTCTGCATATCAAGATCCACCAGCTTGCCGAAGCTATCGCTAACAGCTCCTATTATGCTGGCGACACCGTCGCCACCGACTACAGCACCTGCTTCTACGACGGCACGGTGGATGTGGAGAACAACGTGCAGACCCTCACCCTGAAGCTGAACAGCAACATCTACGACCTTTTGGTTAAGCCTGGCCAGAGCATCACCTCGAGTCAATTCCTTGAAGACATGAAGGGCGTGCGTATCGAGATGAACGACTCGGACAGCGAGGAGCCGGTTGTGCTGACGCTCAACATGAATGCGTCTAACACCAGGGTTACGGTTTACTGCAGCAAGGATAGCGCCACCACAAATTACAGCTTCATTTTTGGCCACCAGGTTGGTCTCACCACAAAACATTTCAACCACTTCAAACACAAGTTCGAGGGCAGCACGTTGGCACGCTTCGCCACCGAAGATGGTAGAAACGACACGATAGGCGGCAGCTCTCATTGCTACTTGAAGCCGATGGGTGGCGCCCGTGTGGTATATATGCTCGACACAGCTTGGTATAACAACTTCAGGGCCAAGCATCCCTATGCAATATTGAACTACGCCGAGCTGCTGCTTCCGGTGGCCAGCGGCGACACCACCACCCTGCCCAAACGTCTGTTGGCTTATAAGGGATCAGGTCGTGACGCCACACTGGTGAGCGACGCCACCGACGGGGCTCGCTACACCGGCTTCGACGGCAGCTTCCACACCGACCGCAACTGCTACCGTATGCAGATTGTGCGTCACCTGCAGCAGCTACTGATGGCAGGCACCGACCCTGGTACCACCATCGCCATCGATGGACGCAGATCAACACCCCGCAATGCTGTCCTGAACGGCACTTCGCAGACAGACCGTCCTCGCATTGCCTTTATCTACAGTGAATAAAATCTAAGTAAGCAACTCGATATGAGAAAGAATCTTGTCTTTTTGTTGGCTCTCGTAGCCACCGTAGCCTTGCAGGCTCAAACCTACAGATACCAGAAATACTACGATTCGGCCAAGCAGAAACCTGCAGTTGAAGGTTTGGTTGATACCGACAGCACCCGTGTGGGCGACTGGACCTGGTGGCATCCGAACGGCCAGGTCTATCAGCGCGGCACATACAACGAGGATGGCGAAAAGACAGGTCTGTGGCGTATATTCTACGACAACGGAGCCAAATGTGCTGAAGAATGCTACGACAACGGCACCACCCGCACCTGGCATGAGAACGGAAAGCTGAAAAGCGAGATTGCTGTGGTCAACGGCAAGAAACATGGTATGTACCGTTCTTACTTCGCCGACGGCAAAGTCAACGAGGAGATCAACTTCGTCAACGGCAGCCGCGAGGGAGCCACAAAGGAGTGGTACGCCAACGGCAAGGTGAAGTTTGAAGGTACCTACAAAGACAACGAACTCAACGGCCAGGCCACCTGGTATCTCGCCAACGGAAAGAAAGATATGGAAGGCCGTCTCGTCGACGGAGAGCAGGAAGGCGAGTGGACCTTCTACTGGCGCACCAACGGCCGCAAAGGTATCGTGGGAACCTACCGCAACGGTAAGGAGGAGGGCACTTGGACCTACTACTACGAGACAGGTCAGAAATGGCGTAGCGGCGAGTATGTCGACGGCAAGCGTCGCGGAGTGTGGACCACCTGGTACGAGAACGGGAAGAAACTCCATGAAGGCAAATACTTCAACGACTTCGAAGACGGTGCCTGGACGGCTTGGTATGAGAGCGGCAAGGTCGACTATAAGGGAGTGTTCCGCGGAGGCAAGAAAGACGGCGAGTGGACCGGCTACTACGAAGACGGTCAGCCCCGCTACAAGATAAACTACACCAACGACAAACTCAACGGCTCCTCTACCCGCTACTACCCCAACGGAAAGGTCGAAAGTGTGGAGAACTACAAGATGGATGTGCGTGACGGCAAATACGAACGTTACAACCAGGCGGGCACCATCGAAGAGAGCGGCACGTTCGTCGACGGTGAGAAAGACGGCACCTGGAAATGGTACGACCGTGGAGTGGAGGTCTACATCGGCCGATTCGAGAACGGAAAGATGGTATCGAAAGAAGACAAAATCCCATCAAAAGGCGAAGTGCGTAAACGCAAAGGTTGAAGATGAAACTCCTTCTGGCATCCAAGTCTCCACGGCGACGCAAGTTGGTGGAGACTTTTAATTTAGAAGTCGTGATTGTCGACATCAAGGTCGAAGAGGTCGTCGACCCCACCCTGCCTGCCGACAAGGTGGCGGAGACTCTCGCCTGCGCCAAAGCCGATGGCTACGACTCCACGCTGCTGTATCCTGACGAAGTGCTGCTTACCGCCGACACCGTGGTTGTCGTCGACGGCAAGGTCATGGGAAAGCCTCACGATCGTGACGAAGCTGTCGCCATGTTGCACAACCTCTCCGACAAAACCCATTCGGTCTTTACCGGCGTAAGCCTGCGTTCCGCAGACAAAAATGTCTCCTTCACCGAGCAAACCAAGGTCCATTTCAAAAAGCTCTCTGACGAAGAGATCGACTATTATGTAAACACCTACAAACCCTACGACAAAGCTGGTGCCTATGGCATCCAAGAATGGATAGGCATGATAGGCATCGACCGCATCGAAGGCGATTTCTATAATGTCATGGGGCTTCCCGTCGCCCATATCTGGAAAATGTTAAGGGAGCAGTGGTCAGCAGATAGCAGGCAGTAGGTAGCGGTTAGCAGGCAGAAAACTGTCACCTTTTAAACAAACGAACTTTTTAACTTATCAACATCTCAACAATAAATCCTATGCGCTACGAAGTTGATTTTCTGGTTATCGGTTCCGGTATCGCCGGCCTTAGTTTCGCACTCAAAGTGGCTGACTACGGCAAGGTCTGCATCCTCACCAAGACCAACGCCGCAGAAGGCTCAACGAAATATGCACAAGGCGGCATCGCTGCCGTGATGTACGACACCGACAGCTTTGACAAACATATATCCGACACCCTCGTCGCCGGAGACGGCATCTGCAACCGTGAGGTGGTCGAGATGACCATCCGAGAGGCACCTGAGCGTATAAAAGAGCTGGTGCAGTATGGCGTCAACTTCGACCGCGACCGTGGCGGACGTTTCGACCTGCACCGCGAGGGAGGCCATTCCGAGTACCGTATCCTGCATCATAAAGACAATACCGGCGCCGAGATAGAACGAGGACTTCTGCAAGCCATACACGACCATCCGAATATCGAACTGAAGGAAAACCAATTTGCTGTCGACCTCATAACCCAACACCATCTCGGTGTGCGGGTCACCAAACATACGCCGGGTATCGAATGTTACGGTGCCTACGCGCTCAACAGCGCCACCCACGAGATAGACACCTACCTAGCCAAGGTAACCCTTCTCGCCACCGGCGGCATGGGCAATGTCTACACCACCACAACAACTCCTATCATCTCCACCGGCGACGGTGTAGCCATGGTGCATCGTGCCCGTGGTGTGCTGTCCGACATGGAGTTCGTGCAGTTCCATCCCACCTCTCTCTACAACCCATCGGAGAAGCCCGCCTTCCTCATCACCGAAGCTCTGCGTGGTGCCGGCGCCATACTGAAAGACTACAACGGCAACGAATTCATGCAGAAGTACGACAGCCGTCTCTCCCTCGCCCCACGCGACATCGTAGCACGCGCCATCGACAACGAGATGAAAATCGCTGGTGTCGACCATCTATATTTGGATGCCCGTCATATCGACAAGAACGAGCTCATCAACGGATTCCCCACCATCTACGCCAAATGTCTTGAGCTGGGCATCAACATAACCAAGGACATGATTCCCATCCGTCCCGCTGCCCATTACCAGTGTGGCGGCATCACCGTCGACAAGAACGGATGCTCATCAATCAAACACCTCTATGCCGCCGGCGAGTGCTCCTGCACGGGTCTGCATGGTGGCAACCGTCTGGCGAGCAACTCGTTGCTCGAGGCTGTCGTCTATGCCCACAACGCCGCGATGCACGCCATCTCTGAAATACAGAACGCCAAATTCACCGTCCTGAACTCACAGATTCCCGACTGGAACGCCGAAGGCATGGTGCTCAACGAAGAGATGGTGCTCATCACACAGACACGAAAGGAACTGCAGGAGATAATGTCCAACTATGTAGGCATCGTGCGTAGCGACCTGCGTCTGCAACGTGCTTTCGACCGACTGAACCTTATCTTCCGTGAGACCGAAGACCTCTACAACCGTTCTGTGCTTACGGAGGAACTCAGCGAGCTGCGCAACCTCATCGCCTGCGCCTACCTCATAACTAAGATGGCACGCGCCCGCCGCGAGAACCGTGGCTTGCACTACTCAATCGACCTAGTGTAACGGTTGTTTACCTCTTGAGGTATTTTATCTCGTTGATGTCTATTAGACGCAACTGGATGGCTTTGGCTATGCGAGAGCCCGACTTGTTCACTATGTCGAGCTTGCGCGACAGCTCTTTCTGCTTTTCCTGTATCGACTTCTCGTTCTCCTTGCCTTCGATGTTGAAAGCTATCTCCTGTGCCGTGCAGCCGGCAGCTTCATAGAGGAGAATCTGGCGCTCTACATCGCTGATGTTTATCTGCTCGGCCATCGCCGTAGAGGCTTTGAAATACTCTTCGGCCGCCTCCTTCAGGGTGAGCATCACGGGGTAGTTGAAATAGTAGTCTTCACCACGTTCAAGGCTCTCTACAGCCCTCACTATGTTCTCTATGGAGAATCCTCCAGAGGCGTTCTTACTCACGAAAGCGCTGGCGCCCCGGTCGAGTGCCTCGAAGACCACCTTGCCTATCTCCACTATGCGCCGTTCGCGTCCTTCGGAGGTAGCCAGCGGATTGTCGAAACGTCCGGAGAAGACTATCAGCTTGATGGAGGGATAGAGCTTGTGCACCTTCTCTATGATAAGCAACCCGCCTGTGGGCTCACCCTGGAACTCCATATCAACCAGTATGTAGTCGGGCAGCCTCTCTGCCGACGAAAGCGCGTTCATGAGCAACGGCCCCGAAGCGTAGCTTTCGGTCATCACTATCTCCCGCTTTTCGGTGTTTCCGTTGTCGTCGACGATACTCTCTATAGTAGCGTGGTGTTCGTTGAGCTCATATTTCACAGCCTTGCGTATGATAGGCTCGTCGTCAACCATGAGAAGGGTTATCTGTTCCATTGAGATAAGTGTTGATTTGTTGATATGTTGATAGGTTGAAAGGTTGAAAGTTGTAGAGGTTTTCGTTTTCGTTATCGTTTCCGTTAAAAAACTCCCTGTAGGCAGACGTGGATTGTGGTGCCGTGTCCGGCTTGCGGTGCAGGTGTGCTCTCGGCCCAGATGCGGCAGCCACGCAGGGTGTTGTCGTCGTGTTTCTTCACTATATAGCGGCAGAGTATGAGCCCGAATCCCGAATGGCTGGAGGGCTGGCTCTCGTTTATTTTCTTGTCGGCGCGGAAGAGGTTCTCTACTTCGTCTGCCGTCATCCCGCATCCGGTGTCGCTCACCGTGAGCTCGACAAAACGGCCGTCTTCCCCGTTCACTCTGGCATCCAGCCTCACCTCCCCTTCCGAAGTGTGTTGCAAAGCGTTAGAAAGCAGGTTCCGTATCATGATAATGAGTAGCAGACGGTCGCCATGCAGCTTCATCCCGTTCCGCTCTGCCTTCACCACGACCCCCTCTTTGGCGGTATACATCGAAAGCACCTCACCGTATATCTCGTCCACGTCGCATTCGGTGGCATTGAACACCAATCCGCTCGGTATCGAGAGGTTCGTCCAGTTCTTGATGTTCTCGAAGGTGCGTATCAGCTGCGACAGCACCTCCTGATGCAAGCTCTCCGGCAGGTTTTTGTTCTGCAGGTACGAGATGAACGGGTTGATGTCGTGACGCATCACCGACAGGCAAGTCTCCACGTTGGCTATGCGTTCCACATCCTTGCGGCGCATCTCCTGCAGCCGCTGTTTCTCCTGCCTAAGCACCCTCGTACGTGCTGCGAGGAGCAGGGCGAGTATCACAAGCGACAGCAACAGTACGGCGATGATGATAGCACCTATGCGATAGTCGGAGATGGTGCGGCGTGCGTTGCTGAGCTCTGTCTGCAGCAGGAAGTCTTTCTCTTCGTTCTGCTTGATAAAATGTTGCAGGCTCACATACTGCTCTGCCCATTCTCCCGCCTCCTCCACGCTGTAGGCAGCCTTCGATTTCAGCAGCCCGTCGTAGAGCATGCTCTCATATTTCGGAGCGGCGAGACCGCTCTCGAGATGTCTCTCGTAGGCTTCCCTGAACCAGCTCTGTGCCGCCAGCGTGTCGCCATAGTCGAGACAGAGCTTTCCTGTCGCCACCAACGCACCTAGTGTATGGTAAGGGTCGCCATAATATTCAAACATGTTCGACGACTCACGGTAGAGGTTCATCGCCAGGTAGTCGTCCTGACTGGTTTCCACACCGAACAAACGCAGCAGCGAGCAGATAGAATCCAAGGTAGGATCGCATGCCGTCCAGGTGCTGTCGTCGATGTTCGGGTTCGCTACTATCGAGGCTGTGAGCTGCACCATGTTTGCGAAATGCAGCAAGCTGTAGCGGTTGCTGTCGCTCATCAGTTCAAGGCTGGTGAGGACATACTGCAGCGCCCTGCGTAGGTTCCCTTCCGGGTTTATGTGTTGTGAACAGAGCGAGATGTGACCGTATGCGAGGGCGTAGTTCATGACCAGATCCTGCGCATAGTCGCATTTCAGCGTGCCTGCGATATTTTCGGCTTCGTCGAGCAGCGACTGTACGTCCTTCTGCATCCCCTTGCGGTAGTGGTAGTTGAGGCTCAGCAAGGTGACGTAGTATTCGCTGCGGGCGTAATTATACAGAAAGTCGTTGCGGTGACTCTTCAAAACATCCGACTGCGCCACGTCATAGAGCAGCCGGTACGAGCCAGCTATATCGCACGAGCGTTGCCGCTCTCTGGCGTGAGTCAGCTTGGCTATAAGCCGTTCTATCTCCAGGTTCTTGCTTTCGACCGTACAGTTGATGACGCTGTCGGCATATATCGCCGACGAGTCGGGCATGGAGATATTGTAGTAGGCGCGGGCGAGGTTGTTCCACGCACGGAGCTTCCCGTCGTGGTAGTCGGGCATCGAATCAGCGATATACTGCAAAGCCGCAAGGCTGCAGTCAATCGTGGTGTCGGGGTTGTCGTATCGGTTTAGGAATGCCTCTCGGTTCAACCCGTCCACATGCACACGCCTCTGCAGGTCGATATCGGTACCCCCTTTAAAGCATCCTGTCAGCAGAAGGCAGAGGCAGATGAAAAAAGGTATCTTGATAAACTCGCTCGACTTCACCGCTTGACCAATAAAAAATTCTCAACTATCAACTATCAATTCTCAACTATCCCTAATCCGTATCCGACTGGAATCGGAATCCCAGTCGCTTTCCGGTCACTATCGAGCGCTTCTCAAAGTTGGTGCGCATCTCCGCCACCGAAACCAGCTTCACCTCGTCGTAGGGCGGAGTCAAGAGGTCGAAGTTCGTGGTGTATTCTATAGCCGACTCCACGATGCTCTGCACCGACTCTGGCGATATCACCGCCGTGTTGAAGTTGTTGTAGAGCATACCCAGTTCCCGTTTGCCCTCGATGAAGTAGTGGTTCTCCGCGTTGATGAACACACGTCCGATCATATATCCCAAGTCGTTCTCACGCTGGTAGGTGAACGAGTCGGCGAGGAAGTTGTAGATATGTATCACTCCGCAGTACGACCTCTTCGAGTCCTCGCGTATATACGGCGTTTTCATCACCACATGGTCGCGAGAGAACTCGAACACGTTGGTGTGCATCATAAATATCAGGATGTCGCCGGCGAACCGTATCTCGAATTCGAAGTCTCCGCGGTCTTTGAATTGGAAGTTTATCTTGCGTTCCGCCGAGGCGTTGGCCTCCTGGAACTGGCGGGTGATCTCCTGGGCGGTAGTGCGGAACGACTGGTAAGCCTGCAGCGTTGCCTGGTATACGTCCTGCTTCAGCTGCCCTTTGTCGAAAACCAGTTTTTTCAGTTGTTCGTTAAGTTGCATAAGAATATTTTTTTCATCTGCAAAGATACGAAAAATCCGCAAAACTCAAAATAAACCCAGTCATAACCCATCACCCCCGATTCGTTTTTCGCCCAATTTGTTGTATCTTTGCATTGTGTTTCCAAATATAACCATTAACCATTACCCATTCCCTATCAACATATCAACCTATAAACCTATAAACAACCATTAACCCACTAACACATTAACAAATTCACAAATTAACACATTCAAGCCATGCAGTTCCGTATATCCTATCTTGAAATACAAAGTCTGATCTACCGCAAGACCGACAAGTCGATTCTCTTCTCTTACGACAGCCCTCACTCTGTGCGTGTCGGATATGACGTGACCGTACTCTTCAAAAGCACCACCGTGGGGCTCGACATCACCGTCGAGCGGGTCGACAACACCGCCGTCTACCTCTCCTACGGTGGCGGCATGGGCATCCAGTTCATGGTGAAGCAGGCTTTGGAGCATGCCAAGAACCAGCCGGGAGCCGACATGCTCGAAGCCGTCGACGACAACGGCCTGATCTTCCATCTCGACAAGAACCCCCAACTGCAGCAGCTGCTCGAACATATAACGCTCCAGGACATCCGTTTCGACGAGCACGACGTGATTATCGAATTCACCGCGAAGACCGTTTAACAAACCTTATATATTATGAAAAACACTATCCTCAAATCAACGTTGTTGCTTTTCTGCCTTGCAACCCTCTCAGCGTGCCATCAGGCACCCAAGGAGAAAGCGATAGAATGCCACGTGACGCCCGCCGAGGTGTTCGGTTGCGACCTCACGCCGCAAGACCTGCAGTTCCACTCCGTCATGGATGCCGACTTCCGCGGAAGCCACCTCTTCGACGAATGGATGAACCCCGAGGTTGAAGGGCCAAACTTCGTCTGCGTCGCCTCGACCGACACCGCCGCTGTGGCTACGAAAGCCGCCGAGTTCTGCCAGAACCTGGATGTCGAAGCAAGAGCCTGCTGGCAGAAGGTTAAAGGCGAGGAGGCGTTCGAGCTGCTGATAATAGCTTCTGCCCCGTTGCTCGACGGCACCTCCATATCCGAAGCCACCGCCACGATAAGCGGCTGGGGCGACCCTCAGCTCAATATCGTCTTCAACGACGTGGCCGCGAAAGAATGGAAAGCCATCACCGCCGACCATGTGGGCAAACGTATAGCCATCACCGTGAAAGACCAGGTGCTGAGCGCACCAACGATTATGGGCGAGATCGACGGCGGCAAATCCTCAGTCGTAGGTCCTGCCGAAGAGGAGATCTGCGCCCTGAGCCAAATATTCAATCGACAGCAAGCCGCACAATAATTCCAGAAGAAAAAAATCATTTCTCTCCTCCCCCTCTCTAACCAGAGAGGGGGCAGGGGGGTGAGTCTTAGAGGGGGTCGGGGGGTGAGTCTTAGAGGGGGTCGGGGGGTGAGTCTTATTCGCTCTTCTTCTTGCCCGTCAGGTTCAATGAGGGCAGCTCTATCGACTTGAAGGCAGAGATGATGGGGTTCGATTTGGGCTCCTCCTTCTGATAGATCTCGTTCATGATAGTCTTGTATTTCTCATGCAATACGTTGCGCTTGATCTTTAGCGTGGGCGAGAGCAATCCGTTGGCGATGGTCCACTCCTCGCTGACAAGGCGGAATCGCTTGACCTGCTCGTGGGCGGCGAACTCGGGGTTGATGCCGTCCACAATCTGCTGGAACTTCTTATGCACCGCCTCCATGTTGACCAGCGCCTCGTTGTCGCGATAGTGCAGGTTGTGCTTGAGTGCCCAGTAGTGTAGTGTGTTGAAGTTGGGCGAGATGATAGCCGAGCAGAACTTCTCGTTCTCGCCTATGATCATGATCTGATCGATATACTCTGACTCGCGGAAGCGGTTCTCAAGCACCTGTGGTGCGATATACTTGCCCGCAGAGAGCTTGAAGATGTCCTTCTTGCGGTCGGTGATCTTGAGGTATTTTCCACCCACCAGCTTTCCTATGTCGCCTGTGTGGAACCAACCCTCCTCGTCGATGACCTCCTTAGTGTATTCGGGGTCTTTGTAGTATCCGAGCATGACATGAGGTCCGCGGGTGAGTATCTCGCCGTCGTCGGCAAACTTCACCTCCACGTTGGAGAGTATCGGTCCCACGGTGCCTATCTTCACCATGTGGTCGTGCGGGTTGTTGACCGCTATGACCGGCGAGGTCTCCGACAGGCCATAACCCTCGTATATGTTCATTCCGGCAGCCGAGAATAGCTTCACCAATCGCGGCGGAATGCTGCTGCTGCCCGTGACTATCACCATGTGGTGGCCGCCGAACTTCTCGCGCCACTTGCTGTAAACCAATTTATCGTAGACAATATGGCCCAGCTTGAACCAGAGGTTGTATTTCACCTTGCCGTAATCCCAGCGGCATCCGTGGTTGATGGCGCGGAAGTAGATCCTGCGGCGCAGCCCCTTCATGTCCTTGCCGGCGGCGTAGAGCTTGTCGTAGAACATCTCTATCACGCGCGGCACGGCGCAGAAGCCGTCGGCCTTGATGTCGGCCAGGTCGCGGGCTATCGTTCCCATGCTCTCGGCATAGTATATGCTGGCTCCGAGATACTGGTAGTGGTAGTTCATCGAGCGCTCGTATACGTGATTGAGCGGCAGGAAGCTGAGTATATGACAGTTGCTGCCTATGGTGTTCACCTTCGAGTGGGCGGTGAAGTTCGAGCAGAGGTTCCTGTGCGAGAGCATCACCCCCTTGGGTGCGCCGGTGGTACCCGACGTGTAGATGAGCGTGCACCAGTCGTCGGGTTTTATCGACTGCTTGCGCTGCTCTATGATAGGCATGTTCTTCTCCTTGCTTGCGATGCCAGCCTTGAGTATCTCCAGCATGCGGTGCTCCCCCTCGATGTTAGCCAAGGTGAAGACCATCGGCTGGTGCTCCATCTTCTCGAGGGCCGGACGCAGACGTTTCAGGAGGGTGTTGTTGTTCACGAAGACCGCCTTCGCCTCGCTGTGTGTGAGGATATGCAGGTAGTTCTCAGTGCTCAAGGTGGGATAGACAGGCACATGTATGATGCCCGACATCGCCATAGCCATGTCGACGAAGTTCCACTCCGGGCAGTTGGGCGAGATCGTCACAATGCGGTCACCTTCGTTCAAGCCCATCTCGATAAAGCCGTAGGCCAGGTAATGAGCATATTTGTAATAATCCTGACAGCTGTATTTCACCCATTCGCCACTCTGCTTCCCGGCGAGGATATCGTCCTTCGGATAGTTGGTCACGAGGTGGTCCAGAAGGTCAAATGTGCGGTTTATTTCAATGTTCATGTTATGCTTTTTTTGATTTTTTTCGCTGTTATATAACGCAGAGCTTACAATCGTAGTATGTATAATCCCCCATCCACAAATAATCAAAATCCACTCATCCACTAACACATTCACACAATTGTCTCACAAGAGCGAGAACAATGAGAACTCACTCTCATTGCCGAGCCGCAGAGACAATGACTCCGAAGGGAGGCAATTAACACATTCACAAATTAACAAATTAACACATTCACAAATTAACACATTCAAAGTTATCATCTGGTCGGCCTAAAGGCCTCAAAATCATTCAAAATCCCAATAAAAATCATCCAACTCTTTTTCTAAAATTTTCTAATTGATTTTTTTAAGATTTTGAGCGCAGCGACCCTTTTTATCCCACACTAACACATTAACAAATTAACACATTAACGCATTCAAGCAATCACAACGAGAATCCCGCCTGTTTAATAAAATCCTTCAAGGCAGCCGAGATAGCCTCGTTGTCCTTGCGCGGATAGCGTTTGGTGGTGAACAGTTCGGCCAGGTTGCGCACCCCGTTAAGCTTCACCATCTCCTGGTTGAACGGCCACTCCTCCCGCAGACGGTGTATCTCCTCGATGTCCTGGTCGCTGTAGTGCCTGTAGGTCTCCTCGTGCACGATGCCCTCCAACGGCAAGCGCTCACACTGGTCGGGTTCCTCGTCGGGGTAGCCCATCGAGAGGGTTATCACGGGCACCACCCCTTTCGGTATCTCCAGCAGATCGGCTATCTGTGCCGTGTTGTAGAGCACCGTGCCGAGATAGCAGAAGCCCAGCCCCTCCGACTCGGCCGCCACACAGATGTTCTGTGCGAAGAGCGAAGCGTCGACGGTGGCCGAGAGCAGCCACAGCAGGTTGCCGTAAGGCTCGTCACAGCCACTCAGGCGGCACCAGTGGTGGTAGCGGTTCACGTCCGCGCAGATAGTGAGGAACAAAGGCGCCGTAGCCCCCTGCCCATAGTGCAGCTTCGAGAGGGCCGCCAGGCGGTCAGGCTCACGCGTCACGATGACGGAGTACAGCTGCATGTTTCCCGTGTTGGAAGCGCGTCCGCCAGCCTCGATGATGCGGTTCAGTACCGACTGAGAGACAGGCGTGTGCTTGTATTTTCTTATGCTCCGATGGCTGTTAAGCAGATTGATGGTAGACATGATCTTGATTGCTTGAATGCTTGATTGTGTTAATGCTTGATTGCGTTAATGCTTCCTCACCCGAAGGGGGGGTTACTTTTGCAAAGTAAAGAAATATTTTTGACACAACGAAAAAAAGAGCGTTAAAAAGAATTGAAAGATTTCAAAATAGATTTTCTAAAGATTTTGAGCGCAGCGACCAGAATAAAGATCCGCGTGGTCCGTGGAGAAACCCCAGCGAGCGCGAAGCGCAAGCCCATTTCCGTCCTTTTCCGTTATTTCCGTCCTTTTCCGTAATCCTTAACAAAAAAAATATCTGTGCCATCCGTGCTATCTGTGTGAGAAAAAAAAAGAGAAAACAAGAAAAAAGATTCTAAGATTTTCGAATTGATTTTCTAAAGATTTTGAGCGCAGCGACCAGAATAAAGATCCGC
>CACYJU010000004.1 GCA_902774845.1 uncultured Bacteroidota bacterium | reverse complement strand
GCCGCCATCTTCGGCAAGATCTATCAGGTCGGCTACCGTCACGCCCACCGCGACCTCGACCCCCGATCCGCCTTCGTCAAGCACATCTACCACGACGCCCTCAACGCTGCCACTGTCCTCAATCCTAATAACTTACACCTCTCCAAAGGCACCCTCCAGATCTTCCAGCCCACCCGCGTCGACCTCGACGGCACCCGACTCACCCTCCGCTGGTCCATCTCCGGCGGCTCCACCTCCGACCGCCTCTGCATCTGCCTCTACAACTACACAAGAGGCATGGCCGAGACCTACCTCGACCACGCCTCCCGAGCCGACGGCCGCACCACAATCACCGTCTGGACCGACTGTCTCTCCGACCACCTCTACCTCTACTGCTTCTGGCACAACCCCGACACCCGCAAGGTCTCCACCTCCGTCGTAGCCGCCGAGTTCAACAACCCCGACAACGACGAAGCCCGCGACCGTGAACTCCTCTTACATATTGAAAACCTCTCCATAGGCTGGAAGAACCCCCTCCGCACCACCTACCGCCAGCTCCACGCCCTCCGCCTCCACCGCCTAAAGAAACTCCGCCAACAATCCACACCACCCCCAACCTCCCCACCAGGCGATAACCAAGAACCATGAACCGTGAACCATGAACCATGAACCCTTCAACCTCTCAACTCCACAAGTCCGACAAGTCTCACAAGTCTGACAAGTCCGACAAGTCCTTGCCCCTCCCTTAACCATTTTCCGTTCATTTCCGTCTTTTCCGTCATTTCCGTAATTCCATAAATCCGGATAACCCCTTAACCTATCAACTCCACAAGTCCGACAAGTCTCACAAGTCTGACAAGTCCGACAAGTCCTTGCCCCTCCTTTAACCCATAATCATTTTCCGTCCATTTCCGTCCTTTCCGTAAATCCATAAATCCGGATACCCCCTTAACCTATCAACTCCACAAGTCCGACAAGTCCGACAAGTCTCACAAGTCTGACAAGTCCGACAAGTCCTTGCCCCTCCTTTAACCCTTAACCCTTAACCCTTAACCCTTATTTCCTCCCCGCCAGGCAACCATTAGCTGTTTACCGAATATAATACTCACGCATTTACGCATTAACGCATTCAATAATTTCTCTCGCGCAAAAAGATTGCGCAGAATTTTCGTATCTTTGCAGTCGTAAAAAACATCAAGAGTTATGCCTGCAAACAAAAACGCCGTAACGCGCTACTATATAATCGACAAACTTCTTGCCAACCGCTACAAGAACTACTCCATCGCCGACCTCATGGAGAAGGTCAACGAAGAGTTGGCGGAGATGGACATCGAGCCCGTCAGCATCCGCACCATACAGTACGACATCAACTATATCGAAGCCGGAGGCCCGTTCCTCGCCGAGATTGAGCGATACCAGATAGACGTCCCAAGTCAGAGAAACCCTAAGCTCACCGTCAAGAAAGACTGCCTGCGTTATGCCGACCCGTCGTTCTCGATATTCAAGAAAGCCCTCACCGACGACGAGAAATACCTCCTCGGTGAAGCGCTCTCGCTGCTAGGACAGTTCGACGGTTTGCCCAACCTCGACGGCCTCGAGCGCCTTAGGAAAAGCCTCAATGTTAAAGTTGACCGACAGATTATATCCTTCACAAAGAACCCGTTGGAGAACAGCAACCTGTTAGGAGAAATCTTCACCGCCATCTCGCAGAAGCAGGTGATTGAGTTGCATTACCATACATTTGAAGTGCCAGATGAGGACCGCATGGTGGAGCTGCACCCCTACCTGCTGAGGGAGTACAACCGTCGCTGGTATCTCATAGCCGCCGCCACCGACGGTAAGTCGCTCAACTTCGCCCTCGACCGCATCGACAAGGTGGTGCCGCTTCCTGCAAAGAAATACAAACCATACACGGGCGACCTCAATGAGAGGTTTGAAGATATTATAGGAGTGTCGTTGTATGAGGAGCGACCATTGCTGGATATTGTGTTCTGGGTGAGCGACCACTCAAAGGATTATGTAGCCACCAAACCGATACACGAGTCGCAACGCAACATCAAAGGCGAACACGAGGAAGCCCTTCGTCAGGAATATCCCACACTCGAAGGCGGGCGATTCTTCTCGATAGAATGTATTGAAAACTATGAACTTATCCGAGAACTGACCTCCTTCGGAGAGGATTTGATTGTGCTTTCCCCCAGCAATATACAAGACATAGTTGTTGCCAGAATAACTGAAATGTACCAAGAATATCAAATGTTACGCAAATAGATTGCGTTTACAAGGTGTTCTTTTGCAAAACAAAAATAGAATGATATGAAAAACCTTAGACCATCAAGACCATTTATTATTACACCCCATAAGGGATATCTCAATACGTGTTTTAATATTCGTATATTATCATCCAATATGTCTCAGATACTGATTGATGGAAAGGAAATCGACAGTTTGTCCGACATTCACCTCAATGCAGGAGAGCATATTGTAACCTGCAGTATTGATGGGGAGAAGTATTCCGACACAATATATGTAGAAGATGCAATTCGATTGGGTGGAAGTGAAATTGTGTCTGGATTTTGTTTTGACAATAGTCCTTGGATTGTAATTGTCCTGAAAGATAGAACATACTTCCTTAATTCATTAACAAAAGAACATTTTGTTGAAAATGGGATTTCTCCGATTAATGTAACAGCTCTGACTGCGGACTTAATGTTGTTCGCCAATGGTGATCGAATGAGTGAGAACAATGACATTATAAAGGAATACGCCATTTTTGATTGTTCTCAGTTTTGCTTTCTTGGATATTACCACAATGAGGTTTTCCACAATGATTCTGCAGTCCTTTTTGAAGAGGAAAATGAAGATTGCAAAGAAAAACTGATAAAAATAGTATTCTATAAACATCCCCGTACTCCTAAAGAGATAACTTGTAATGGTTATAAAATACAACCAGACGGGATAACTTATTGTAATACACAAAACGCTGGGTTTGACATCAGAAAATATCTCTTTGAATCAGAAGATGAAAAAGTATTATATACTTCGCAAGGGAAATTTGTTTGTTTTCAAAATGACTCATTAATTGTTGAAATTGACAGCAGTGATTACGCTAAAGTAAATATCACAGACATTTTAACCGCTAAAAAGACTTCCCTTTTACAAGATAATCGCGCTTGCATCAAGCGGGTTAATGGAAAAGAAATCAAAGAAGAAGATCCGGCCGATATATTTTACCAACAAGTAAGCGACAACCAAGAACTATCGCATCTATTGGCACTACAACTCCACGTTGTTAGTCTCGACTTATACAACACATCAGAAGGAGTGTACGCAAGAAGAATGTTTCAAGATTATGACGAATTGGCAACCAATGATTGGTTGTATAAAAACAAACGAGTTCATCCATATAGAACCTATTATGATCTAATCAAGATTGGAGTTGAAGAAAATCCAATTTTATTGGAGTCCAATGATGAAATAATCGAAACTGGACAATTCCTGATACTAAAAAATGAGAAAAACATAAAAATAGTATCACAAGGGAAGATAATTAGAGAATTGGAAAATATTGTGTTATACAGAACTCCTAAAGGGAGATACTATTACACACAACAAGACAAAGATGGATTATCAGTATTTATTTTAGGGCAAGAGGATGATTTCAAATACATTGACAATAATCCAAACGTTGACTGCTCAAAGTTAGAATCATACGGAATACTCAAATTCTATAATAGTACCGGTGAAGATGTATTCTATAATGTTGGGTATTATATCATTCTGGTAGATCAAAGTGGGAAGAGTGTTGCCATAGGGGAAAAACTAGATAAAGACACAACGATTGTCGAAAAGGATGGAAGGTGTTTTGGGATAGACTCGGATACGGACGGTCAGGAATACTTCATCCGTACAGATGGAGTTTGGGGTAATCATATGGTTAAATTACCTGTCGGGTACCAGGAGGTGCTAAGTATGACCACAACAGGCAGTATGATACTTGCCAGATCCTCTAGATGTGGTGCGATATTGTATGAAAAATACAACGAACATTCAGATTATGTGATAAATGAAGCCTTCAAGGATGTTGTTAATACAGATGTTTTTAGGAGTGCATTATTTTCAGATGATGGACAACATCTTGTCACTTTGAAAAATAATGGATGGGTATATCACGATATTGAAAGTGGGGAAGAAATACCTTTCACGATGGATAAAGCAATAGAGAGCAAGCAAAACGTCGGTTTGAGTGGTATGAATTACTATGTAAGATATGATGATCTTAAAAGAAGAATTGATATTGTTGATCCATTTACATTAAACCTTGTTCGTCCAGGATTTCTTGGCAATTATGTTTTTGTCAGCCCTTCAGGGAACTATGCGGTAGATAGTAATTGGATAACGGAAAAAAAATATTTTCTAAAAAATATACAGGATAATTACAAAGAAGACGTTGGGAAGTATCTGTCAGATGAAGAAAAAAAGTATGACTGGACACTCCGTGCGCCAAAAGATATTGAGAAAAAGATAAAACAAAGATTACGTTCTATATTGAATATTAAGACACCTAATATAGAAGGGTTCGATTTGCAGGAAGAGCGGCACTCGAAAATATTAATCCATAAATTGAATAGCGGTGAAGATGTCACTAGGAACCGTACAATAGAAATAGAATTCCCATTTTATATTCATTTCCTAAATTATGCTGCATTTTCCCCTGATGATAGATATGTTTCGATTTGTGGGATGTCTAATAATGGATTTGTGGGAGTATATGATTTGAAGATGGATGGTTGGGTATTAAAACCATATCCTCACGGTCGAGCTATATGGAAAGTTTTTTTTAGTCCCAATGGCACGTTTGCATACTATAATAGTGATCCTGCAACCAGATACGGGAAACCAGATTATGGTGATGATTTGAGGATATTTGAAGGAAGAAATCTATTGACATTTAGCCGATCGGGGAAATACATGGCATTGTCAGACACCCAATATGTGCCATATTGCAATAATCAAGTTACATGGGGGCATATGCACTCTTCGAACGTGTATGTTAGGTCTGTCGAACAAGTTCATGGTGAACTTCATTTCTCTGATCACGGAGATGAGATTCAAGGAGTAAGAAAAAAGCAATATGCGATTTACGTATCGTTTTCTCCCGACGACAAGAAATTGATGAGCGTCAGCCAGGATGGAGTCATAATCATCCGGAACCTACATCTGGAAGATCTGCATGAGGAATATGATTTGAAACAAGTCCCAATGACACGTTTGGAAAAAAAGGTGGAAGAATAAATCGCACGCAAAAAGATTGCGCATACCAGTTGTACTTTTGCATCCGAAAGAAGAGAAAACAGATTTGCATAGAATACGGAAAGTCGTATCTTTGCACTTTAAATAGAGAAATAATTTGGCACAGTACTCTAGAAAAAAACTGATGCTAAGAGACCTTTGAAACGATTGTCGCCAAATATCTGGATTAGACTTGTCTGTCCGCTTGCGGATAGGCAACGTCTGCTGCTATCGGCAGACTCCGGGCATCTTGGCCCGCTTTGCAATGTTACACATACGAAAGACGAGGTATCTTGTTATATTGTAGTGTGATATTATTTATTATATAGTGCATCGAAGACTCGGTCATTCTTCGGTCGTCTTCGATGCGCCATATCCTTGGATGATATCTGAAGTAATCTCAGCTGGGCGACAATCGTAAATGGTCTTCAAAACCATGAAGAAGATGAATATTGAAGAACATATTGATAATCCAGGACCGCAAAAACTCGACAATCAAGAAGTTTCTGTCAAGGATCCACAGGTGCTGACACTTGTTGAGGATGGCAATGTGTTCATTCAATTGCCGGTGTATAGAGATGTGTCCGGCATATCTAAGGAGGGAATTCGAGAGACCACACTTAGAGTGCAGGATTTGTGGAGTTGTATGAGAACCAAGAAAGACCTGCTGCATTTGCTGAACGTAACTCTAGCTGGGATATATGGTGAACATTCTACAATGATCACCATGAAACAACTCACGCGGTTTGCATTTTCCTCAAACGAATCAAAGAGGTACACCACTTTCCAGATTCCAAAGAAAAAGAAGGGCGAGTTCCGCACCATCGATGCGCCTGTCCCAATGCTGAAATACATTCAACGTGGTTTGAATTTCATCCTACAATGCGTATATACACCTCATACAGCGGCGATGGGATTCGTGCAGCACCGCTCGGTGGTCGACAATGCAAAGGTTCATACTGGACAACGTTTGGTGTATAACATCGACCTCAAAGACTTCTTCCCTTCAATTACTGCTGGAAGACTGTACCATCGGTTAATGTCGAAACCTTTTGCTCTCAACGAAGAAGTGGCAAGCGTCATTACCGACCTCTGTTGCTATACCAATGCTGAGGGTAGGCATGTTCTCCCACAAGGAGCTCCGACATCTCCTACAATCACCAATATCATTTGTGAGCGGCTGGACACAAAACTTACTCGATTAGCGAAAGCTTACGGGTTGAAATATACTCGTTATGCAGACGACATTACCTTCAGCGGAATGACAAATGTATTTTCCGACGAAGGGAAGTTCTGCCAATCAATGCGTCATATCATCGAAGAGGAAGAACACTTCACCCTCAACAAAGACAAAACTCGACTTTGTCACCTAGGAATGCGGCAGGAGGTGACTGGACTTACCGTCAACCAGCAAGAAAATGTCTCAAGAAAATACATCAAACAGTTGCGGACATTGATTCACAACTGGGAGATGAATGGATATGAGAAGGCTCAGGAAGTATTTGCTAAACATTATGCTGAAACAAATACGAGAAATGTCAGAAGCAAGAGTACGCACCATATTGAGAATATTATTGCAGGCAAACTGATGTACCTCAGGATGGTGAAGGGAGAAACTGATTGTACTTACAAGATTTTGAATGAGCGTTTCCAGACACTCATGAAGAATCGCCCCAAAGTGGAATCGGAAGTATTTTTACTGCCGAACGATGGGAATCGAGAGCCCGATATTAATACACAAAACGTCAAACCTTTAGATGAAGGACAATTACCATCCTTAATTGACGAGAAAGATGATGATTTGTTATCGGTCTTCTCCGAACTTGAAGAATTGCTTAATACAGAATGATTATGGATGATACAAGAAGAGACAAAATCCTATCTCACGTTGATAAGATAGAACAATTTGCCCGCCAACCAGGGAATGAGTGGCTACTTCAGGATTTGATGCGGAGATTTGGTTCTGAGAAAATAAAACAAATAGAAAAGTACCTCGCACTAGACTACGCAATTGACGAAATAGCCATTGGTATTGATTATTCGTTTGTTAAAGATGATATTCTTAGAATCAAACTAATCTCAGATTGGAGAGAAATGTTGCGGTATAGATGTGGTGTGAGACAACACAAAATAAACTTTGGGGAATTCTGTAAGTTTGCTCATTTTCAAGCAGAAGGGATGCTAAATTATTATCACTACCAAAGAGGGATGTCTAATGAATGTGATATTGAATGGTTCAATACAAATATTCAGGCATATAATGAAAAGTGCAAAGCAGAAGCCAAGGTTGGAAAAGAGCCCTTCAAACTCAGACTTGTTAACGAGAAATACTTGTCAAAAATAGATTTTCAAACAAAGCTATATGTTTTTCTTAATTATTTGGAGGATATCGCTTGCTTAATACCACAGGAAAGAAGAAGATTGTCCTACAAATTAAATGGAATTAAAAACATGAGGAATGACATTTCGCACCGAGATGTTTCAGCTGTTAATGCTCTTTCAAAAGAGATAATGAAAGAATATGATGATGTTGAAAAAACATTGCTTTTTTTAAATCGCAAAGTAGAACAGGTAATTAAATTGAAAATATAAAGAAAAAATGAAACTCAATAAACTTTTGTCGCAAACACCAAAGAAAGAATCGGAGGTGGTGTCCACCGGTATTTCCGGCCTAGATAGAATGGCTGATGGTGGATTGCACATCGGGCAGGTATGCACCGTTGCCGCACGTCCCGCAATGGGCAAAACGGCTTTTGCAATGTCGATTGCTCGTAATGTGGGCATTATAAACAAAGTGCCAACAGCCATTCTGTCACTTGAACATGCAGAGGATTATGTTGTGGAAAGACTGTTCGCCACAGAGTTTGGTTGGGGGGTGAAAAATACCTCGTCAACCCAAGTAACCGAAGAGATGGAGAATGCGGTCTCTCTGTTGCAGAACGCAGGGTTCAAGTTGGAAGAGAAGGTGCAAGAAGAGTTTATTCAGAAAATGAAGGAAGCACCCGTTTGGATAGAATATGGTGTGAATCTTACTGTAGATGAGGTAATTGCCCATGTAGAGCGAATGAAAAAGAACGACAATATTCAGGTGCTGATTATAGACGGATTGGCTTGGATTATTGCTGGGCAGACCTATACCGAAAGAGAACAGTCAATGTTGAAGCTCAATCAGCTCGCCAGTCGGTTGCATATCGCAATCATGATTACCTCGGAGTTGACACGTGATGTAGAGCATCGTGTTGGTAACAAACCGATGCTTTCTGACCTTCGAGGTGGTTTCTGTGCAGAAGTTTTTTCAGCCATTGTTATGTTTATCTACCGTCCAGAATATTACGGTATCCAAGAAGATGAATTTGGATGCAGCACACAGGACGTGGCCGACATCATTGTTGCAAAGAACGATTACGGCAATGTTGGTGAGGTTCGTCTAAGGTTTGCCAATCGTTCCCGTTTTGAAGACATGTTTGGTAATTCGTCACAAATTGAAGACGAGTTAGCGGCTGTTTCTGAATCGCTGGGCTTTTAGGGAACGACTGTTCATCCAACAAAAATACCGTTGATGACGATTCTACATATTTCAGACACTCATGGAAGACACATGGAGCTTGGCGAACTACCAGAGGCTGATGTGCTGGTTCATACGGGCGACCTCAGCAACTGGGGCTCGGAAGAGGAGGTCTTGACAGCCGTTGAGTGGCTGATGGGATTGCCTTACAAGTACAAGGTGTTTCTTGCTGGCAATCACGATTTCTGTCTTTTCGATGCTGAGAATATCGAGGGACTACCTGAGAATGTGTATTTCTTGCATAATAGCGGGGTCGTGATAGAGGGCATTTCTTTTTGGGGAATTACATTCACCAATCCAAAGGTGCCTGCGGATAAGGTTGTGGACGTATTGGTTTCGCATGAACCGCCGAAGGGTATTCTTGACTATGAGAATGATATGCATTGGGGCTCGCCTCAGGTTCTGGATATGGTGTCGGAACTTCATCCCAAATACCATTTGTTCGGACATGTGCATGACAACAACGGTATTGTGAAAATAGGAGGAACGGTTTTTTCGAACGGTTCAAATATGGACAGGAAAAACACGATGGGCAATAGACCTAGATTGATTATGTATAAATTTTAATAAAGATGAACGAAAATATTTATTTAAATAGAGACACAAACTATCAGCAATACGCACCATACGACATTATTGCTGTGGATGAATCATTACACAAACTATATGATAGAAAGAACATATTGTTTCGTTTTGACGATCTCAACCATCTTCCCATGGAATTGTTGTTCGGTTGTTCTGGAAATGTCACATGGGATGATACATTGAATAACGAAGATTGGTTTAAAATCGAAACGTCTATTAGAGGTCGTTCGATGGTTTTTAGGCACTATATACATAAATCAATAGAAGAAGAATATCTTAAACGAACAAATGGGTTGCTTGAATGGAACCCCCGATTTGTATACGAGATAATAGTAGATAAACATAGGGTGACAATAACCAGCAATAATTATATTGATTATTCGCCACGAAAAATGATTGCATACGCCTCATTAGATTCAAGTTGGCCAGTTTCTGAAATCATTGATGAATATGGGGGATGGTTTTACTTGGATAAAATCACAAGTATTGAGGTGCAAAGGATGTTTCCCAATTACAATGATTTCAATTTTGAACGAGATGAAACATTCTTCCATATGGGATTGGGGACTGGAATGTGGGTAGATAGGTCGATTGTTGAACCCTTCTCCAAAGAGGCAGAGAATATATATTCTGGCGGTTTGCCCCCATTACCTGATGGAACAAAGAGGCGGAATCCTAGTAATCTATACCCCAAATGGAAAGAAATAGTATGGGCGATAATCAAAAAAAAATAATTAGCACCAAGCATCCTATCGCATTCAGACAAATAGAGTTCTTACCCATTAGATTAAATATGAAAACAAAGAAGCATCAAACAATTCAAGCTAAGAAATGCATATCTAACAGATATTGGGCATTTTTATTAATTTCAATCGTACTAATGACAATCAGTTCGTGTTCTCATAAAGACCTCACAAAAGTTTCTCCTTTGGCAAAAGAAGATGGTCAAAAGGTTGTAGAAGCTTATGAAAATTATGATTGGGAAACCATCGTGTCAATATGTGATACTTTGATGGATGAGAAGGACACTATGAACTTGGTAATACCTTATGCAGAAGCTTTGGCAGTGGTTGGTAATCCTCAAAAGAGTATTTCCATATTGGATAAGAAGTTAATTTATAATCCTACTGATTATTATCTTTATCTGACCAAAGGAAACGTGTATTACTCTATGGGGGAGTACGACTCCGCCATTATCTGTTATGAAAAAGTAATCTCAATGAGACCAACCTATGCAAGAGCCTATATGAATGCTGGGCAGACGTATGAATATATTGGGAATAAAGATAAGGCAATCGATAATTATCTGGCAGCTGCTCAACTGTTTATTGACAACAACTACATAAAGGAGGCTTATGTATATGCAGAAAGGGTATTGAAGATTGATTCTACTAATGTAGAAGCCAAACAGTTATTATTGGAAATCCAATCTATTATACAAGATTAAACTCTTGGTATCTTCGATATATTTGAGGTACGAAGGACTGGCATCAATCCCACACTCGTCAAGTCAATAAAACAGCAACGATATTCACCACAAATGTAAATGCGGATTTATATAAATCTGCATTTACATTATTGCAACATATGTGCCGCAGGTCTTATGTGAATTGCAAAATAACGTAAATGGCAGGTGGAAAAATATGTAAAATAATGCAAGTTGCAGGTGCCAAAACTTGTAAAATAAGGCAAGTGGCGGATAGTAAAACTTGCAAAATAAGGCAAAGTACAGATGCCAAAACTTGTAAAATAAGGCAAAGTACAGGCGACTTTAACCTTAACGAAAACGATAACGATAACGAAAACTTGGAATTAGCAGGTAGTGGGTAGTGGTTGGTGGTTCACGGTTAATGGTTAATGGCGGAGAGGCTCTGAAAACGGAATAATTTGGTCAAATGGAATAAAAGTAGTACTTTTGAAAATTGAAAAACGGAATAAAAATGATGACAAACGCGGACTTTTGGAAGCAAATCGACATGATTATCAGCGGTGGATTTACCTCTGAGGGCCTGCAAATACTTGATTATTATGCAGAGTTATTTATCAACCGAAAGCTTGTATATAAACGATTTTCACCGTTTGAACAGCATGGCTGCGCAACGGGAGGTGCAACGCATGTCGTTGCATCCCTACTCGCGGCAGCAAAAGCTCGCTCAGATAGCGGAGCTACACCTTATGGCGACGACTTCAAAAGAGAAGTCAAATGCGGATCGCAGCAGGCTGAATGCATAGAGCAGTGGGCTCGTTGCATTGGCTGTTGGACGGATTGTGTCGATAAGACCCTCTCCCAAACGCTTGGAGAACAGATTGCCGAAGGTGGTGAAGCTAAAGTCTATGACCACGGTGCCACACTTGTCAAGACTATCGGTCTCGACTATTTTGTCCAGCCAATCCTTGCACTAGACCGTATCTCGCTCCATAATGCATATTTTCCTGAAACAAGGTTGACGGTTCTCGGGTTTGGACGTACCATAGAGGGGGAGTTCAAGATTGTGGTGGAACAACCCTTTGTCGAAGGCAAGCATGTGGAAGAAAAAAAGATTGACGACTATATGCAACGCATGGGTTTTGAGCTTACCAATCCGCGCAATTGGACGTATGCCTCGCCTGATATCTATCTCAGCGACATGCACGATGAGAACGTTCTGCAAACGGTTGACGGCACCGTCGTGGTGGTTGACTGCGATATCCGCATCAACGTACCAGCACTGAAGTCCGGAGGCACACGTGCCTTTTCTACGGATATAGAAATGATAAATGCATTAATGCATTAGGAAAGTTCTGTTTAATGTTGATTACCACCATTTTGCCGCCCTGCGCAAAAAGATTGCGTGGGGCGGTTCTATTTTTGCACTTGTTTTAACAATTGGTGGTGGCGAATATCTCTTTGGGGGGCTTCCGAATTCTTAAAATCGAGATGGCTGTTGATAAAAAAATCTGACGCTGACAATCTGCAAAATAGTCCTCTCGGAAATCGCTTCTCATTGAAAATTAGTAAGATATAATGTTGTAGTAAGATGTTGTAAAACAATGAGATATGCATTGTTTATAACTCTTGGCGAGGGGGTGTCTGCGGTTCGAAAATTGTTGCTACGTTTGCATCGAAAACAAAAGAAAAAAAACATACTCGATTGGGGATGGTAAAAAATCCCGGTGTCTCTTGCGACGGGCTAAAGGCTTGTCTCAAAGATGGGTGTCGCTCGCTGTTTGGTGGAAGAGGGGAGAAGGAAGAAGGAAGAAGGAAGAAGTAAGAGGGAAGAAGTAAGATGTAAGATGTAAGATGTAAGAAGTAAGAAGTAAGAAGGAAGAAGTAAGATGTAAGAAATATAAACATATAAGCATGGAAAATATTGGTACTATCATGAAAAGGCAGACGAGGCTGACCCATCTGCAGGTCGGCGAGATAAACGGCAAGGTGCCGCCTCAGGCGGTGGAGGTGGAGAAGAGTGTGCTGGGGGCGCTGTTGCTCGATAAGGATGCTATATATAAGGTGATGGACGAGCTACATGAAGGGCTTTTCTATAAGACTGAGCATCAGGTGATATGCGAGGCTATAAGGAAGCTTGCCTTCGGCGCCCACGAGGTGGACGTGCTCACCGTGGTGGACGAGCTGCAGAAGGAGGGACGGCTGGAGATGGCCGGCGGGGCTTTCTACGTGTCGCAGCTGACGTCGAACGTGGTGTCGGCGGCGCACTTGGAGGTGCATCTGAAGATTCTCACGGAGAAATACATACAGCGAGAGGTGATACGCTCGTCGACGGAAAGCATAAGGGAGGCCTACGACGAGACCTGTGACGCGATAGACCTCATAGACAGGTCGCAGAAGCGGCTGATGGAGGTGAGTGAGCAGAGTTTCAGACGTGAGAGCACGTCGCTGGACAGCGTGCTCTATGAGACGGAGAAGGTGCTGTTCAGTGAAAACCAGGAGGAGTACAGCATGCCGTCGGGGTTCACCGAGCTGGACAAGATTACCTCGGGGTTCCAGCCTGGGACGCTGATAATACTCGCCGCCCGACCGGGTATGGGAAAGACGGCCTGCAGCCTCACGATGGCGCGGAATATGGCTATAGACTACAACAAGCCGGTGGCTTTCTTCTCGCTCGAGATGACGGCTATAGAACTTATGGCACGCCTCCTCTCGGCGGAGGCTGAGATTCCGGCTCACAAGCTGAAGAGGGCTGCCGACCTCACCAAGGAAGAGAAGGAGCAGCTGGTGAGGAAGATGGAGCAGCTGCGAGGCGCCCCGCTCTATATAGACGACACGTCGGGTATAGACATCTTCCAGTTTATGGCCAAATGCAGAAGGCTCAAGTCAAAATACGGCATCAAAATGGTGTTTGTGGACTATCTGCAGCTTATGACGGTGACGGGCGACCTGAACAAGGGGCGTAACCGCGAGCAAGAGCTGGCACTCATCTCGAGGAAGCTGAAAGAGCTTTCGAAGGAGCTGAACATACCGGTGCTGGCTATGGCGCAGTTTGCCCGCAGGGCCGACGACCGACCGATGGGAATACCGCTGTTGAGTGACCTGAGAGAGTCGGGCTCGATAGAGCAGGATGCGGACCTGGTGATCGCGGTGCACAGGTTAGAGAAATGTGGTGTGATGGTGGACACCTACGGCAACAGCACGGAGGGGATGGCGACGCTGAGGATACTGAAGCATCGCTCGGGCGACACGGGAGTGGTGGACCTGCGGTTCGAGGGCAAGTATGTCAGGTTCTCGAACCTGACGATGACGGTGGATTCGAAAATCAACGGCGGGATGTCGAACAACAACGATTTCGACAAGAATACCGGTGCGAGGATAATTCCGCCCGATCCGGAGGGGCTGACAAGCGACGAAGACGAGATGAAAGATCTTTTTGAAGATGAATAAAAAGGGCTGGAGAGCACATTTTGTACAGTAAAACGGGTGTTTCATACATCGGACCGCGAAACGCTTCACCAGACGGTGGAGCGTTTGTACTTTTGCAGCATGAAAAAGTTAGCACTCTTACTCGGAATCGTCCTCCTGGCTTCGTGTCAGACGGGAAAGGACAAAAATATCACCATGGGCAAGGAAACAAATCGGGCTGCGTTACAGTACATCCTTGAGTGCCAGACGGGAAAGGACAAAAATATCACCATGGGCAAGGAAACAAATCAGGCTGCGTTACAGTACATCCTTGAAAACGAAAAGAACACCAGCAGCATTGTCCCCTGGATAGATGACTCAATCAAAATGATGTACCCAGACTTGGTAATGCTAATAGACCCTATATATCAGTACGAGAGAAACAAGGATATCCAGAAGGAGATGGATTATATGGTAGAACAGGGAAGGCATTTATGTAAGTACTATGACACTGCAAACATTTGGACTATTTCGGACGAGATTGAGGAGTATGACAAGATTGATTCAGTGATTGAATACACAAAAGATATTCTTGACAGGTGGGCAATGGATAATGCCAGCATGATGATTGCCAGTGACATTTATGTACGACTGAATAAAGTGCGACACTACTGGTTGTATTACAAAATGTCCATGAATATCAATGTTAACTATAACTACCAATTGGAAGAAGAATGGAAGGCTTACATAAAACTAGAAGACACATTCTCCGAGTTAGTTGGATGTTTCATTGATTGGTGGTATGCAGATGCCAGCGGTTGGAGCTGCGGAAGGATACGGTGTGCTAAACACTACAAGATTGACAAAGCGCACATGTCTTTATATGAGAGGGATTTAGGGCTGTCTTTCCCCAATGAATATCCTTCCATTATTACAGGAGTATACCAAGAGCCAGCAAAACAGATGCTTGTTTCTTGCTGCCTGGCGGAGTACAACGCACTTTGCTCCGACCAGGACATGATGGCTAAAGGAAAAGAATACGGGCTGGATGTGAAAGCACATGAAACAATATCAAAACTTTCACATGACATTGACGAATGGCTGGCAGCTCGTAATGAATGGACCGGCAGTATTTGTTGTGATTGGAACCGAGGCCTATTTCATATTTCCACGTCGCAGATGCTTATAGACTGGGCTAACATCGTTTCCTGTTTGGATTAGTGGTCCTTCTATACATCACGAAATGAATTCTATATAACGCATGACCACAATATTGAAACCAAAGTTATCTGCATGAAACAGTTACTTTTCGCCATTATGTCTTGCCTTGCTCTGTGTGGTTTCGGTAGTCCGAAAAAGACAAACATGAACACAAATACTGAGTTTACCAATGAGAGACGGTATGCTATTGAGTCCCAGTTTGATTCGGTGGTGACAATGCTGAACGATAGTACATTGAGTGCACAGGAACTGTGCGGGCCGCTGAAACGTTTGGCTGACACACTTAGCGTTGCTATACGATATGATGCTCTGTTTGAGACGAATAAGGAGTATCGGGCTTGGTCTCGCCAGCTCGCGTATAGGTTGTCTACAGACAAAAGGGGGTTTGATAGCAATTGTTTCTATGATTTTATTTGGATTCCCTATCTTTGGGAGGTGGATGTTGACGACAGCGTGGAGGTAATGTTCACGACTTTCTTTAGATCTTCATGGGAAAGCAATGATAGGATGGCAAATGTGATATTAGCTCAGTATGACGGTGATGAGAAGCGTGCCTTTCTGGTTGTTACAAATTATATCGACACGGTGATCAATGATCTGACTTTGAAGTTCCGTAGTGGATACGGAAAATGGAGTGAAGTTCCTCTAGACGAAAATTTGACCGACTACAGCGATGTGGAATCAGGGATAATACGTGTCATGGTGTCATTCGACGATATGATACAAAGTCTCAAGAAGTCGGATGTGATGGAAGTGTCGTACCGCGCAGGGAATGGAGAGTTGGTAGAGATGACGCATGTATGTATAGGCTCAGATATGGATGAATCTTTAAGTTTTGAAGGACAGCTGAAGGAATGTCCGAGATTGTGTAAACCTTCAAAATTTATCCCGTAGGATTTTCAATGAGACGGATATGTAACTAAAGTCACAAATATATTGGTTATGATATGGATAATGTCGCATCTTTTTGTATCTTTGCAGTCGCAAAATGAAGGAATACCTGATTATAAGTACGAGTGTCGAACTGGTGCGAATCGCCGCCGACGATGTGCTCTGCATACTCGCCGACGGCAACTATTCGACCATCAGTGCCGTCAACGGGGAGACCCGCGTTGTGACGCTACAGCTCGGTCAGGTGGAACGGCTTATCGCCAACCAGCTCACTTCGGGTAACACGGATTTCATACGTATCGGAAAGAGCCTTATAATCAATCGGCAATATATCAACTATATAAACATTCAGAAACAACAGCTGGCGCTGTCGGACGGAAAATCGGCAAGTATCATGCTCACGGCTTCGAAAGAGGCGTTGAAGCAACTGAAAGACTTGGTTGTAGGCTGACGGCTGGCGGGGTTTCACACTCAATATAGGACCAATGACTAACGGACAAGAAATAAACGAAGACGAGATACGCATCATCGGAGGTGGCGGCAAGAAGAAACGGTCGCGCCGTCTGTGGTGGCTATGGCTGCTGCTGGCGTTGGCGATGGTGGCGGTGGGCGTACTGGTTGTAGTACTGCAACCGAAGAACCAGACTGAACCACTCGACGAAACTCCTGTCACCGAACAGCAGACCGTCGACGCAGAGCCTGCCATAACCTGGCTTGACAATGTCGACAACTCTCAGTCTGCCGAAATAGTTGTGTTAGACACGGCCGTCGACAGCATGCAGCTGCAGGTGCTCATTCCCATCAACACCACTCCGGAACTCTATATTGGGAAACTCAGCGACTCGGATTCGGACATACTGCTGGCTACGATGGCGGCAGACATACGTCGCGACAACGGCAAGATAGTCGGCGCCTACGTGTATGCCGGCGAGCCTCTCTCATGGGGACTCTCGAAACGGGGCTATTGTGCTATCTTCGACGGACGTATGACCATCGGCGTTGCCGACAACTCGCCGCTCTTCGAGCAGGCTACCGAGCAGGGTGGATTCTTCTTCAGGCAGTATGCGGCTGTGGACAATGGAGCGGCTGTGGAGAACAATCCTGAAAATGCGGCACCCCGCAGGGCACTCTGTGTGATGGACGGGCGTTATTGCATAGTGGCTTGTGCTGATCGTGTCATGATGAACGACTTCAGCAAGGCGCTCGCAAGGCTGGGAGTGGAAGAGGCTGTCTATCTGGTAGGAGGTTCAGCTCACGGCTGGTGGCGAGACGGAGAGGGGAGGGTGAACCACTTCATAGAGGGCAACGACCGACCCTACAACAAAAAATACATGAACTACATAGTGTTCCGTGCAAACTAACCTATCGGATGTCGGTCAGATTACTAACCTTTAACCATTAATCGTTAACCGTTAACCGTTAACCATTAACCGCAAATTCCAGCAGGGTGGGGTAGTAGTGGTCTACCAGCTTGGGGTGTTTGAGGGCTATGTCGTTGGTGTCGCCTATGAGTACGGTGGTCATGCCGGCACGTCGGCCGAAAAGCATGTCTGACGCGGAGTCGCCCACCATCACGCACTCTTTCAGGCGTATGTCGGGATAATCCCTGCGGGCCTGCAACGCCATGCCGATATTGGGTTTGCGATAGAAGCTGTGGGCGCTCTGTCGCTCTATGCAATAGTATATATGGTCAATCTCTCCTATGGCGTCGAGGAGCTTGTGATGCACAGCCGTGAGGTCTTCTTCGGTCATGAGACCTTTTTTGACACCTTGCTGGTTGGTGACGATGAAAATATGTGCGAACCGCTTGCGTAGCAGCTCGAGCGCTTCCTTCACGCCTGGCAGCACCTCCAGCTCTTCGGGACATTTCACATAATCGTCCCTCCGCAGCCGGTTCAGAACCCCGTCGCGGTCAAGGAATAGGGCAGTATGTTCGGTGATTGTCAAGTTTGAGAGTTAAATAGTTAAACAGTTGAAAAGGTTCGCTTCGCTTGAAAAGATTATTACATCTTACTTCTTACATCTTACATCTTACATCTTACCTCAGTCTTAGCTCCTCCTGCGCCCTCTCATAGTCTTCGGGTATGCCTATGTCGATGAAGTAGCCATCGAAGCGCACTCCGTAGAATCGTTGCGCTCTGTAATCATGTTGCAGCACCTCTTTCTCGAAGGAGAACTGTTGTCCGAGTGGGAATCGGTTAAGCAGATGGCGGTCGAGGCGGTAGATGCCGCCATTGATATAGCCTGGCTGCCCCTGGTCGTCCTTCTCTCGGAAGGCTATGATACGACCTTCGTCGTCGCACTCCACGCTGCCATACCTGCCAGAATCTTCCACATGCCGCAGGGCGATGGTGAGCGGCGCTTTCTTCTCGTCGCAGACGGCAATCAGTTTGCTATGGTTGATCTTAAAAAAAGTGTCTCCGTTGAGTACGGTGACCTTTTCGCAAGTGCAATGCTGCAGTCCGTTGACTATGGCTCCGCCTGTGCCGAGTGGCTCGCGCTCGACGGCATAGTCTATCTTCAAACCGTCATATTTGTTGCCGAAATAGTCCTCAACTTTCTCATGCAGATAGCCTGTGGCGAGTACCACGTGGGTGTAGCCTTCCGTCTTGAGGTTGTCCAGCAGGTGACACAGGAACGGTCGTCCAGCAACGGGTGCCATAGGTTTAGGCACGTCGCTGACCACCGACCTGAGTCGAGTCCCGAACCCTCCTGCTAGTATTATCGCTTCATTCATAATGGAAGACAATGGTTTTTTCTTTATTTTTTGAAGACAAGAAAGGACAAAAAAGACAAGATTTTATATTGTTATCAATGCCGGTGGTATATGGTTTTTCCTTCGACGGAAAGAATGTCGTGATTGTTTGTTTTTCTTGTCTTTAAGACAAAAACATATCCTATTGTCTTTTAAACATGGCGCTTTCGACAAGTTCGCAGATGATGTGTCCTATCATGATGTGGCACTCCTGGATGCGGGGTGTGTCGTTGGAAGGCACGTTGAGCAGCAGTCCGCCGTAGTCTTTCATCTTGCCGCCGGTGGCTCCTGTCATCGAGATGATTTCGATGCCCATCTCCTGGCACACTTTGTAGGCTTCGAGGATATTGCGGCTGTTTCCGCTGGTCGAGATGCCCACCAGCACGTCGCCTTTCTTTCCCGTGCCACGGAGCAGGCGTGCGAAGATATGCTCATAGCCGTAGTCGTTGCCCACGGCGGTGAGGTACGAGGTGTTGCAGTGTAGCGCTTCGGCGTTGAGGGGAGGACGGTCGAAATAGAAGCGGCCGCTCAGCTCTGCTGCGAGGTGCTGTGCGTCGGCGGCGCTGCCTCCGTTGCCGCAGAAATGTATCTTGCCCCCGTTGCGCAAAGATTTTTCAATGGTTTTCGCCGCCATGTCTATGGTGTCCATCAGATGCGAGTCAGACAACACAGCCTGCTTCACTGCGATGCTTTGTTCAATGGATTCTTTTATTCTGTTCATATCGATTGTTACAATTCTAGGTTACTGTTCACACGGTCCATGTTTTGAGCCCTTCTGGGGTGAACTCATATCTCTTGCATTCGCCACCGAAGGTCTTGCTCAGTGTGTCACGTACGGCATACCTGGCAACTCCTGGGCAGTAGAAAAACATGAATCCGCCTCCTCCGGCACCCGAAATCTTACCGCCTGAGGCTCCGGCCTCTATCGCCGCATTGTAGATGGCGTCGATGCGAGGGTTGGTGACGCTCTGTGCCATCTGCTTCTTGTGTTCCCATCCGAAGTTGAGTATGTCGCCAATCTCCCCTATATGTCCTTTCAGGATGGCTTCTTTCATCTGTTGGGCTTGCTCCTTCAGCTTGTGCATGCTCTCGATGCTGGATTCTTTCTTGGCTTTGACGTTCTCCTGCTGCTCGCGGATGATGTCTGCGCTCACGTGGGAGGTGTCGGTATAGTAGAGCACTAGGTTGTGCTGCAGCTCTTCGATATAGCTCTGCCTTATTCGGAGAGGGTTGACAATCACATTGTCTCCATTGAATTCCATGAAGTTGAATCCGCCGAAGGTGGCTGCATACTGGTCTTGTTTGCCTCCGGTAAGTCCGAGGTCGATGCGCTCGATTTCGTAGGCCAGACGCGCTATGTCGTATTCGCCGAGTGGCAGCTTTAGCCACTCCACGTATGCACCCAATATCGAGACCACCAGGGTGGACGAGGTACCTAGTCCGCCTCCTACAGGTGCGTCGACATGCGAGGCAATTCTCAGTGAGAGGGGGTGGTGAGTAAACTGTCGCACTATGCGGTTGTATACTCCTTTATGCAGGATGAAATATCCGTCGGTGTCTACCTCCATGGCGTTTTCATACACTTCCTTTTTGCCAAGGTCGGGTGCTATGAATTCCACGCGGCCGTCGTCGGTGGGCTCAATGGTGGTGTAGGCATACATGCTTATTGTTGCGTTAAGTATGGCGCCACCGTAAAGGTCGGAGTATGGCGACACGTCGGTACCGCCGCCTGCCAGTCCCAGTCTCAAAGGTGCTTTGCTTCGTATGGTCATTGTTTTTGTTTTAGTTTTTTAACTCGTCAATCGCCCTCGTCATATTCTCCCACTGATATTTCTTCTTCTCCTCACGCACGCCTTCGGTCAGCCGTTCTTGCCAGCCTTCATCATAGTACCTCACTATGGCGTCGGCAATCATCTTGGCGTCGGGTTCCACCACGAAGCCCACTTTCTCGTGCGGCACTATCTCTGGAAGTCCGCCCACACGGGTCACTATCATCGGTTTCTCAAAGTGGAAGGCTATCTGCGTTACGCCGCTCTGTGTGGCCGTTTTGTAAGGCTGCACCACCACGTCGGCGGCGCAGAAATAGCGGTTCACCTCGCTGTCGGGTATGAAGTCGGTCTTGAGGATGACACGGTCGGATATGCCGAGCCGCTCGATCTGTTCCATATACGGTTTCGGGTCGCCATAGAACTCGCCGGCGACTATGAGTTTCAACCCCATCTGACCGATGCGTGGGTCGGACATTGCGTCGAGCAGCAGATCCAGCCCTTTGTAGTCGCGTATGAAGCCGAAAAAGAGAGCGTAACGTCCCGATGGGTCGATATTAAGCTGCTTGCATGCCTCGTCTTTGCTCATCGTCTCTCCATAGTGGTCGTAGAGTGGGTGCATACAGAGCTGGCGGGGTTTTCTGTGTTTCGGGTCGAAAAGGTCGGCGTCGTCCAATACCGACTGACTCATGGCCACCATCCCGTCGATGGAACCTACAAAATAGCGGGCGAAGAGTTTGTCTCCGATACGTCGCTCATGGGGCACCAGGTTGTCGAGTATGGTCACTCGCCGTGTACCGCCTTTGACTATCCGGTTCACCGTCCCTAACGCTGGCGCCATGAATGGCAGCCAGAACTTGGTTATCAGCAGGTCGGGCTTCTGTCGTTTGATGTATCGGCCGGTTTTAAGCCAGCTGAATGGGTTGACGGCGTTGAGCTTCCGTGTTATCTTCAATCCTTTGGGTGCCGGCTCGTCGCTGTATTGGGACTTTCCGGGGAAAAGGAACGAAGGGTACTGCAGTGTGAAGGTGACTATCTCCACCTCATGGCCTTCTGTCTGGTACTGGTAGGCGAGCCGCTCGTTGAAGGCGGCGAGTCCTCCCCTGTAAGGCCAGGCTGTACCCAAGATTATTACTCGCATGTCGTTTTATATTAGTGTAATAATAACAATACAACGGGCATATTTATTGTGCGAGAGAGATGGAACCACAAAAAAATCGTATCTTTGCACCTTGAATAAAACTCTCCATTCAAGTGCAAGAATCTCTGTTTCCTATACTTCGTACTACGGTCTACGACCGTCCGCTGATCTACCTCGACAATGCGGCGACGACTCAGAAGCCGCAGTCAGTCATTGATGTGCTAAATTCCTACTACACTTCGCTCAACAGCAATATCCATCGTGGAACCCATTATCTTGCCACCGCCGCCACCGAGCGCTTTGAGGAAGTACGCCGCAAGGTGTGTGCTTTCATCAATGCTGCCGACCGCGGCGAGGTGGTTTTTACACGTGGTACCACCGAGTCCATCAACCTGGTAGCGTCGTCTTTTGGCGAACGTTTCATCGGTGAGGGCGACGAGGTGATAGTGTCGGCCATGGAGCATCATAGCGATATGGTCCCATGGCAGATGGTCTGTGGACGCAAGGGGGCGAAAGTCAAGTATATCCCTTTCAGCGACGAGGGTGTGTTGGACCTGGATGCCTATAAAAAACTTTTCACCGAGAGAACTCGCATCGTGGCGGTGAACCACGTGTCGAACACGCTCGGTACGGTCAACCCCGTTGAGGAGATTATCAAGATTGCACACAGCCACGATGTGCCGGTGCTGATCGACGGAGCCCAGTCGGTCGCGCATATCGCAGTCGACGTGCAGGCGCTGGATTGCGACTTCTACTGTTTCTCTGGTCATAAGATGTACGCGCCGATGGGAGTGGGTGTGATGTATGGCAAACGGCGCTGGCTGGAGGAGATGCCGCCCTATCAGGGTGGGGGAGAGATGATCAAGGATGTGACCCTGGAAGGAACCACCTATAACGAGCTGCCGTTCAAGTTCGAAGCCGGAACCCCCTCGGTGGGCGATGTGCTGGGCTTGGGTGCCGCTATCGACTTCATGCTTTCGGTAGGTGTGGAGACTATAGGCCGTCATGAGATGGAGCTGCACGACTATGCCGTCGAACGTATGCGCGACATCGAGGGCATGAGGTTCATCGGAACAGCCCCTCACAAGGCTGCCGTCATCTCATTCCTCATAGGCGATGCGCACCCCTACGACGTGGGCACGCTGCTAGATAAACTCGGTGTGGCGGTACGCACGGGCCATCACTGCACCCAGCCTATCATGGACCGTTATGGCATACCCGGCACAGTACGTGCTTCGTTTGCGGTCTACAACACCCGCGCCGATGTCGACGCTTTCATCAACGCCCTGAACAGAATTGCCCCGATGCTCAGTTAAATGGTGACCAGGGTCTGACCGCGAACCCTTCAAACTCTAATACACTTACACACTCACACATTAACAAATTAACACATTCAAGCATTCACGCAATCAAGCAATCAAGCAATACTTTTCCCTCCATGCTCGAATCACTTCATATAGAGAACTATGCGCTCATCCGAGAGTCGGACATCGCTTTCGGTGACGGCTTCACCGCCATCACCGGCGAGACCGGTGCCGGAAAGTCGATACTCCTCGGTGCCCTCGGACTGGTGCTGGGTCAGCGGGCCGACACGTCGGCTCTCTACGACAGCCAGAAGAAGTGCATAGTCGAGGCTCGGTTCAATATCGAGGGACTCGGCATGGAGTCGCTCTTCGCCGAGCACGACCTCGACTACGACGCCACGCTCATCCTGCGCCGCGAGGTGCTGCCCAGCGCCAAGTCGCGCGCTTTCGTCAACGACACTCCCGTGACGCTGCCTGTGATGAAAGATGTGGCATCGCGGTTGGTCGACATACACTCGCAGCATGAGACGCTCACCCTCGCCGAATCGAGCTTCCAGACTCTTCTGCTCGACTGCTTCAACTCGGGCAATACGGCGAGGACCGACTACCAGCTCAAATACCGTGACTACACCACGCTCAAACGCAAGCTCGAGTCTCTTATGGCTTCTGAGGCACAGTCTCGCCGCGATCTCGACTATAACCGTTTCCTCTTCGACGAACTGCATAATGCCGCACTTGTCGCTGGCGAGCAGGAGGATCTGGAACGGGAGTCCGAACTTATGGAGCACACCGAGGTCATCAAGCAGACCCTCGGCTCGGTCATCGAAAGCTGCTCCGATTCTGACGACTCGGCGTTGACCCGTCTGCAGTCGGCTAAGACGTCGCTGTCCAGGATACTCGCTTTCCATCCCGACCTCGAAGAGCTTTTTTCCAGGCTTGACTCCTCGATAATCGAGTTGCGCGACATTATGTCATCCATTGAGACCGTCGACGGCAACCTCGCTTTCTCGGCCGAACGGCAGGAATACCTCACCGACCGGCTCGACACCATCTACCGTCTGCAGAAAAAACATAATGTCGACTCTGTCGACGCGCTCCTGCTGATAGAAAACCGTCTCGACGAGGCTATCCAGGCGGCCGACTCGATGGACGACCAGATAAAGGAGGCTATGGAAGAGGTCGACCGCGCCTACTCGCTCCTCCAGCGTCAGGCTGAGAAGCTCACAGCGCTGCGCCGCAAGTCGGCTTCTCTCGTCGAGAAGCAGATTCTTCCTACCCTCGCTGCACTCGGAATGAAGGATGCTCGGCTCGAGGTGAAAATCTCGCCGGCCAAAGAGTTCGGTCCTCTGGGTGGCGACGAGGTGACCTTCCTCTTCAGCGCTAACAAAGGGTCGGAACCGCGTGAGATTGGCAAGGTGGCGTCGGGTGGCGAGCTCTCGCGCCTGATGCTGGCTGTCAAGTCGCTCATATCTCAGGCGACGCTGCTTCCCACCATCATCTTCGACGAGATCGACACGGGCGTGTCGGGCGATATAGCCGTGCAGGTGGGTTCTATCCTCCATCAGATGGCGTCGCACATGCAGGTCATAGCTATCACCCATCTGCCTCAGATAGCAGCCACTGCTACCTCACAACTGAAAGTGTATAAGGTTGTCGAAGGGACTGACAGTCAGCGTACGGCCTCTCATATAAGGCCTCTCTCCACAGACGAGCGCATCCATGAGATAGCGGTGATGCTCTCATCCGATCCTCCGACCTCGGCTGCCCAGCAAACCGCCCGTGAACTAATGGGAATGGGGGTTAGTTAATAGTTAATAGTTAATAGTTAATAGTGACCAGAAAGACCTTTCTCCCTATCAACAAATTCTGCGATTAAGGTGAGCGAAAAACAAGCTCGCTTGTTCTTCCGAACCGAAGCAGAATGACGCCGAAGGCGACAATAAACTTATCAACCTTTCAAGCAAACCCTTAACCTTTAACCATTAACCATTATCACTCTTGAACTATAAAACCCTCATATACCTTCTCTTCATCCCGCTGACGGGATGCCATAGTGCAGAAGCGGTTGTCCCTCAGTGTGATACTGTTCCAAAGTGCGACACGGTGGTGCCGTACGTGCATCAGCATCCGCTGGATGTCTCGTCCTTGCCCAAGGACTATTTCGCTCAGCCGATTAAGATTCCTGTGGAGCTCTCTGCTACCTTCGCCGAGATCCGCTCCAACCACTTCCACAGCGGTCTCGACCTCCGTGTCGGACGTGTGGTGGGAGAACCGGTCTATGCCGCTGCCGACGGCTACGTGTCGCGCATCAAGGTCTCTCCCTGGGGTGGTGGCAAGCATATCTATATCACTCATCCCAACGGGCTCCGCACTGTCTATATGCACCTCAACGACTATTGCGGCGAATTGGCTAATTTCGTCCACGACTATCAGTATGCCCACCAGCGATTTGCCTTCGATGTCGACCTCCCGGCCGACTCACTTAAAGTCACCAAGGGTCAGCTCATAGCCCATGCGGGCAACAGTGGCTCGTCGGGTGGCCCGCACCTTCATTACGAGATCCGCTTCGCCGACAACGACCAGACTATCAACCCTCTCTATTTCGGTTTGCCCTACAGCGACCCGGTGGCTCCCACGATAGCCAACATTAAGCTTTACCCAGCTGACAGCGCCGCCTCTATCGAGGGGGCCTGTGCCGAGTGGTTCCAGACTTCTCGCAAGCGGGTCGGCAAGCGTTATGTCGACGTGACCGCTGACGCTGTCTCTGTAACAGGTCGCTTCTATGCCGGCATCTACACTCACGACGTCTCCGACAAGTCGCCTCGCCGCAACGGTGTCGAGCGTATCGAGCTCTACCTCGACGGCGATATCTTCGCTGTCTATAATGTGGGCTCGTTCCTCTTCGAGGAGACCCGCTCTATGAACGCGCATATCGACTATCCGCAGTACAGCAAGAACCGCGAGTACTACATTCTGAGCCGCGTGCTTCCAGGTGTGCGCTATCCTAAGGTGTGGACGGCTCGCGACAACGGCTATATCTCCTTCTCCACCCCTGGCCGTCATCAGCTGGAATACCGTGTCTTCGACTATAAGGGCAATGTCACCAAGCGGACTCTCTCTGTCGACTGGAAGCCTTCGTCGGCTCCAGCGGCGAAACCCAAGACTGCAGGGCTGCCTATCAGCTATAAGAAGCCGTTTCTACTCGACAGCGCCGGATTCCGGGCGTCCATCAAGCCTTACACCGTCTATGACAACGACAGGATTTCCTTCGCCGTCTCTCCGCGTAGGGCAGGCTATATCGGCAGCGTCTACACCATCCGGCCAATAAACTACACCATGCCGCCTCATCAGGCTTACTCTATCGAGTTGACGGTGCCTAAAGAAGTGAGCGTGCCTCGTAACAAGCTCACTATCGTCAACCTCAAGGGCAAAGGCTGTGCGGCTGTGGAGACCAAGCTGGTGGATGGCCGTCTTAAAGCCGAAGTGAAAACCTTCGGATTGTTCACTGTGGCGTTGGACACTGTGGCTCCCGAGGTGAAACCCTCCAACTTCCGCGACGGCGCCTCCGTGACCGCTGAGGACGTGAGGCTGAAGATTACCGACAACCTCAGTGGGATAGCCGAGTACAGCTGTTTCATTGGCGGCAGTTGGGTGCTGGCAGAATACGACCCCAAGGTCGCCGCACTCATCATCGACTCCAAGCTCCTGAAGAAAGGACAGAACACACTCACGGTCAAGGTCTCCGACGCCGTGGGAAACCAAACGAAGCGAAAATACACCCTTAGCAGGTAGCAGTTATTAGCCAGCACTAACGAATTAACAAATTCACACATTAACAAATTAAATTAACGTCCTGTGCAGGCACGCACCTTGTTCATAATCGGCTTCATGTACAGTGGCAAGACCACCGTAGCACGCCAGTTGGCGCAGTATCTCGCAGACCATCATGGTGTCGAGACCGATGTCATCGATACCGATGAGGCACTGGAGAACCGCTACCATCTCACCGTCACCGACTGTTTCCGTCGTTATGGCGAGCCGATGTTCCGCACCCTCGAAACCACCGTCCTCAAAGAACTGACTACTGACAGCAATCAAGCATTCAAGCAATTGTCTCATAAGAGCGAGAGCAATGCTGAGCTCGCTCAAGCATTGCCGAGCCGCAGAGACAATGACTCCGACAGGAGGCACTCACGCACTCACGCACTCACGCACTCACGCAATCAAGCATTAACCATCCTCTCTACCGGTGGTGGCACACCCTGTTTTAACGACAATATGCAGTGGATGCTCGATCACGGGATCACCCTCTACCTGAAACTCGATGAGGCAATCATCTTGAAGCGAATGGCTGTATCGCGAAATGTGAGACCTTCTATTGCATCGCTCTCCCAAGAAGAACGGGTGCGGTTCGTCCATGAAAATCTCATCAATCGAGAACCATTCTATGAACAGGCGCATCTGGTGTTCGATGTCACCGACCCTGATATAGCTGTAATGGCTCAGGCTGTCATGGACCATTTGATTAATAAAAAGTTGTAATTTATCCAGTCGCTTAGAAGGTTTTGCATTGTTGCGCGTTTCCATTGACAGAGAGTGTGACCTGAATAATAAAAAGCACACTGTTTCCGTTAATTGAAAAAATGTCAACCTTGTTGTTTACGTTAGACGTAAGTTCGACATAAACCTCAATATAAAATAGCATTTGTCATGAAAAAAATTCTTCTCATAGCGCTTCTCGTCGCTGGATGTGGCTCGGGCGCACACGACAACGTTCAGCCGCAGGCTGCTGAAACCATAACTGAAAGCAAGTCCGCTCCTGTCGAGTATGTCGACTTCTCGGACGTGGCTGCCGGCACCATCGACGCGGTGGTACACATCCGCACTGAGATGACCCGCGTCACCCCGCTCTATCAGACTTTCTTCGGCATGATTATCGACCGCGGAGTCCAGCGTCAGAAGTACGAGGCTTACGGATCGGGTGTCATCATCTCCGACGACGGGTATATTGTGACGAACAACCATGTGGTGCAGGATGCGGAACGAATTACGGTAAACCTCAACAACAAACGTACCGTCACCGCCCGTCTTGTGGGTAACGACCCCGCCACCGACCTCGCGGTCATCAAGATAGAGGAGCAGGGGCTGACTTACATCCCTTACGGCAACTCTGACCTCGCTCGCATCGGTGAGCCGGTGCTGGCTATAGGAAACCCCTTCAACCTCACCTCGACGGTGACCGCCGGCATCATAAGTGCCAAAGCGCGCAATATGAACATCATAGCCAACCCTGGCGGACAAGAGAGTCCTATCGAGTCGTTCATCCAGACCGACGCTGCCGTCAACCCTGGTAATTCGGGTGGCGCTCTCGTCAACTCGAAAGGACAGCTTATAGGCATCGTGACTGCCATCGCCTCGGGCGACGGCTACTACACGGGATACAGCTTCGCCATTCCCTCTAACCTTGTCAAGAAGGTGGCGAAGGACTTGATTGAATATGGTCACGTGCAGCGTGCCTACCTGGGTGTCAACGTTGTGGAGGTCACCAACGAGGTGGCCCGCCAGACGGGTGTCTCAGAGTTGAAAGGACTCTATGTGGCCAACGTCATACCTAACTGCGCCGCCGCCAACGCTGGCATACGTCAGGGCGACGTGATCCGAACTATCAAAGGGGTGGAGATAAACACCTTCGCCGAACTTACAGAGGAACTGGGCCGCTGTGCTCCGGGCGATCAGGTGGAGATAACCTTCACTCGTGACGGCCGACAGCTCAAGACCACCGCCACCCTCCTCAACTCTCAAGGCACCACGGCGATTATAAAGAGGGGGAAGTAGTAAGATGTAAGAAGGTGTGCCCCGTTACCTTTACAACATCCAACATATCAACATATCAACCTATCAACACCCTAGAAAATAAGTTCCATTACATGACTGAGACGCCGATACCGCGTTTGGTGTTGCGTCTCGCTCTCCCCACCATCGTGAGCATGATGGTGACGGCTCTCTATAATGTCGTCGACGCTGCTTTCGTGGGGCATCTCTCCACCGAAGCTACAGCTGGCATCGGAATCTCGTTCGCCTACATGACTTTCATCCAGGCTATGGGATTCTTCTTCGGTCATGGTTCTGGCAACTTTATCTCGAGAGCGTTGGGTGCCAAGCAGTACGACACCGCCGGACAGATGGCTGCCGTAGGTTTTTTCACCTCTTTCCTTATCGGATTGGTTGCTGCCGTCCCTTGTCTCATCTTCCTTCGTCCGATAGCCGTCCTTCTGGGATCGCCCGACGCTGTGGTGACGGAGACTTGCAACTACCTGCGTTTCATCGTCATCGCCACTCCTTTCATGATGTCGGCGTTGACTCTTAACAATCAGTTGCGTCTTCAGGGTAACGCTCGCTTTGCGATGATAGGCATCGCTTCGGGGGCAGTCCTCAACATGTTGCTCGACCCGCTCTTCATCTTCGGCTTCCGATGGGGTGTGAGCGGTGCGTCGGCTGCCACCGCTGTAAGCCAGTTCGTCAGCTGGTGCATACTCCTTTGGGGCACTACCCGTGCTGACAGCGTGAACATACGCTTCCGTCACTTCCGTCCTTCGCTCCACTGTTATAACGAGATACTTCATGGCGGTCTCCCATCGCTCGGTCGTCAGTTCTTCAACTTCATCGCAGCCCTGAGTCTCAACTACGCTGCCGCCATCTATGCCGACCCTGGTTGTGAGGCCTCTAGCGTCGGCGCTTTCGCCATTGTAACCCGCACTATGATGTTTGCTTTCTCCATCGTGCTCGGCTTCGATCAGGGGTTCCAGCCTGTCGCTGGATTCAACTATGGTGCTGGCCTTTACACTCGTGTGCGAGATGCCTACGCTTTCGCCATTCAGGTCACCACCGTGCTGCTCTGTCTCGTGTCGGCTACGGGACTCATCTTCGCTCCCGACATCATACGTCTTTTCCGCGACGAAGATCCGGTGCTGGTAGAGATAGGTGCCCGCGCTCTCCGCTGGCAGTGTGTCGCCTTCCCATTGATGGGACTCGCCACCGCCACTAATATGCTCTTCCAGAATATACGGATGACCTTCAAGTCGACGCTTCTCAGTATCGGAAGACAGGGTATCTTCTTCCTTCCTGCCATCTTCATCTTGCCGCGATTTTTGGGCATCCACGGTGTCGAGATGGCACAAGCCGTCGCCGATATCTGTACGTTCCTTCTATCACTTCCCTACGCCATCTGGATCTACCGCAAACTGAGCAAGTAAGTGGTCAGCGGTCAGTAGTCAGCGAACATCTTCAACCATTAAACTGTAAACTGTAAACCGTAAACTATAAACTTTAACCTTTATAATATGAAACTTTATTCTATCGAAAACATCCCAGGCGCCAGCTATGAAGTTCTAGGCATAGTAAGTGGCAGCACCATCCAGTCGAAGAATTTCATCAGCGATTTCGGCCAGTCACTCAAAAGCATTGTCGGTGGCGAGCTCAAAAGCTACACCGCCATGATGGAGAAAGCTCGTGCAAAAGCAACAGACCGTATGATAGAGCAGGCTAGTTCCATGGGTGCCGACGCAATCATAGGAGTCCGTTACACCACCTCTGCCATCGCAGCCGAAGCAGCCGAAGTCCTGGCCTACGGCACCGCCATAAGGATGAGGTAGGGTGCGTGCCCGCACTGGGCTTTTTAATGTAAAGATATGAAAAGACTACTGCTCTTGATTGGGGTCATGGCGTTGCTCTCTTGTGGAGGTCGGGGTGGAAAGAAGATTGAAGACAACGATATCGTTCATTATAAGAGCGAGTTGGGTGATTTCACCTACCAGGATCATATAGGAGATGACCTGCAGTCGGCGCTTGATTCTTTGTTGAGACTCAAGACCGACTTGCACGATTCGGTGTACGAGGTGGGTACGGAACCACTCAATGTGGGATGGGTTCTTGCCACAGGTCATTGTTTCGGAGGTGAAGGTACCAAGGCCTGTGTTAACCGATACAAAAACGACGACCGCAATTTCTATGTCGTGGTTTTCAAGCATCCGAACAAGTCAACTTATATCTGTCCTCCTTCCGATATTCTGGACAACCAAGGCAACTGGTATCTTTTTGCGCAGAAAAAGTAAGAAGCTGCTTAAATTTAATTCAATGCTTTTCTTAAAGTACCTGAACAGCATCTTTTCATCCTCTTCTCAATTACAATGGAACCCCATTGCGCAATCGATGAGAATAAAAATCTGCTCGTCCAGATCCATAATAAAATACATCAATCAAATTTAAGCAGCTTCTGGGTTAATTTTACTATCTTTGCAACGCTGTTGAAATGTTATCTTAGATGGAACTCACTATACTTATTTGTTTTGCGGTATATACGGTGTTGCTTTTTGTCGTGATGTGGCTCACATCGCGACGCTCGTCTGGCAACGATGCCTTCTTTAGAGGAGGCCGCAAGTCGCCGTGGTTTGTAGTGGCTTACGGTATGATTGGAGCCTCCCTTTCGGGGGTCACCTTCATGTCGGTGCCAGGTGGTGTCTATGGTGGAGCTTTCACCTACATGCCGCTTGTGTTCGGCTATGTGGTGGGATATGCTGTGATAGCTTTCCTCCTCCTGCCACTCTATTATAAACTCAACCTGACTTCCATCTACACTTATCTTGAGCAACGTTTTGGTCTTGCTTCCGAACGTACGGGGGCTCTTTTCTTCATCCTCTCGCGTCTGCTCGGTTCGGCTCTCCGCATGTACCTTGTGGTCTTCGTGCTCTACGAGTTCGTCTTCAAGGAGTGGGGTATGCCTTTCTGGTTGCCGGCGGTGATCTTCATTGCGATAATACTGCTCTACACCTTCCGCAGCGGAATCAAGACTGTGGTGTGGACCGACATGCTTCAGACCACGTTCCTGCTGCTGGCGGCAGCGGTGACGGTGGTGGTGATACTCGACAACCTCGACATGAGCGTGGGCGAACTGCTCTCGAAGGCATCAGACAAAGGCTACACCAAGATGTTCGAGACCGACGTGAGCCATCCTAAGTTTTACTGGAAACAGATAGTCAGCGGAGCCTTCATCACCATCACCATGACAGGCCTCGACCAGGATATGATGCAGAAGAACCTCACCTGCAAGTCGTTACATGACGCGCAGAAGAATGTCCTCACCTCCAGTGGTCTGTTTGTCATAGTCAACCTGCTTTTCCTTGCGCTCGGGGCCGCGTTGCTTTTCTACTCATCCGAGACGGGGTTGGCGCTGCCTGTGGGTGATAACGGTATGGTGGTGGCCGACAAGATCTTCCCGTCGATTGCTTTCACGCTCTCGCCTTTTACGGCTGTGGTGTTTGTGCTGGGTATGGTGGCTGCCGGTTACTCGAGTGCCGACGGCACGCTTACGGCTCTCACTACCACCTTCTGCTACGACTTTCTCGGCTTCGATAAGCGTAAGGGTATGTCGGAACGCCGCCAGTTGGTGACCCGTCGTATTGTGCATGTTTCGTTTGCTTTGCTTTATCTCTTGGTTATCATCGCCTTCCGTCCATTCCATACACAGTCGCTCATCGATACACTCTTCGACATAGCGGGTTTCACCTACGGACCTCTGTTGGGTATGTACGCTTTCGGGCTGTTCACCAAGCGGAGAGTGCGAGACTGGTGTGTGCCGCTCATCGCCGTCCTCTCACCGGTTCTCTGCTTTGTCCTGAAGATTTATGCTCCGGTGTGGTTCAACGGCTACCATTTTGGTTTTGAGCTGCTGCTTATCAACGGTTTGGTAACCTTCTTCGGACTATTCCTCTCTGGCATAGGTGCAAAACCTAAAGCACTAACGCATTAACACAATAACATATTAACACAATAATACATGCGTCGCATTCTCATATTTTTGCCTTTACTCCTGATACTCTCATCGTGTGCCACATACACCGTCTATCCGGTGAAGTCAAAGCCACTTGTCCACCCCAAGGGAGGTATGCTTTATGCCCTTCCCAAGACCAAGGTGTGTGTTAATGTGACTTTCACCAAGCGCAATTTCGAACAGGCGCCCTATGCTGAGTATGCCGCTGAGATGCTCGGGCTTGACAAGACCGACGTCAGTTCGCCCTATTCTATTGAGAATATCACTATCGAGGGAGTCAACGAGGCCGACCCCAACTACTATTATTTCATCTATCCACGCCGTCTGTCTGTCAATGTCGACAGCCGACATCTGCTGCGTTCGGTTGGAGTGAGCCATGACGAATATGAAGAATACGAGTCCTACACCGAACGGCGGGGAAGGACATCATCTGACGAAGAGCTCTCTATGGCTGAGAATAACCTCTACGACCGAGCCGACACATTCTATGTGCGAGGCGATCGTGCAGGCAAGCCTTCGCTTGTCAGCACTAAGAAAGACAGCCGCAGTGTCCGCCAGCGTGCCGCCGCCGCTGCTCAGAGGTTGGAAGAGATACAGAATCGTCGTCAGCAGCTCCTCTATGGAGAGGCGGATGTCGACTACAGCCCTGAGTCGATAAAGTATATCCTCGAGCGGCTTAACGAACAGGAACAGGCCATCCTTGACCAGTTTGTAGGTCGCAAGTCGAGTGAGACCGTACGCTTCTATTTTGAACCTAAGACCGACCGCGCTTCGCTCGATAGTCAGACCGTCGCCCTCTTCGCTTTCTCCCCCAAGCTGGGATTGCGAACAGGTGCTGCCATGGAGAAAGGCATGGACACCATCTACTGCACACTCCATAGCGAGAACACCCTTAAAGGAGCTGTCCGATTTGTGAAGCAGCGCACCAAAGGTAAGCGTAAGAACGACACCCCCGTGGGGCGCCGCACTTTCAAATACCGTCAGTCAGAGACCGTCCACGTCACCCTCCATGGTGCTGGATTCGTCTATGAGAGCGATATAAGGGTGGCACAGTTCGGCCCTGTGGTCGACCTACCCAAGCATAAGTTCGAAGCTATCTTCGACCGCCGCACCGGAGATCCTGTATACTATAAGAACTGATTTTTTATTCAAGCATTCTTGGCCCAGCCAAGCGGCAAAGCCGATAGCAAGCACTCAAGCACTCACGCATTCACACATTCACGCAATAAACATTGTTCACCCTCTCTATACTTGGCTCTGGGGCGGCTACGCCCACTCTCGGACGGCATTGCAGTTCCCAGCTCGTCACCGTCGGAAGCTTCCGTATGATGATAGATTGTGGTGAGGGGTCGCAGAACCAGATGAAGCTCTATCACCATCGTCTGCTCTCGCTCGATGCGGTGCTCATCTCGCATCTGCATGGTGACCATTGGTTTGGCCTGCCGGGTTTGATTTCGTCAATGCATCTCAGCGGTCGCACCAAGCCTCTTTATCTCTACGCACCCGAAGGATTGAAGCCTCTCATTGAGACTATACTGGCGGTTTCTGGATCTGGATTGCAGTACGACCTGATAATAGAGGAGATCTCGCCCCAACAACCCGAGGTGCTCTTTGAAAACCAATGGTGCAAGGTGACCGCTTTTCCTCTCGTACACTCGGTGCCCACATACGGATTCATGGTCGAGGAGGTGACGCCGCTGCCTAATATACGCAAGGAGGCCATCAGTCGGTACGACCTCACGGGCGAGCAGTGTCAGGCTGCCAAGAGGGGAGAAGATCTCACTCTCGCCGACGGCACCATTGTGCCGAACAGCTGGTTGGTCCATCCTCGCAAGACACCCCACCGCTATGCCTATTGCTGTGATACGGCCTGGTTTGACCAGCTGCCCCGCTGGGTTGAAGGAGTCGACATGCTCTGTCTTGAGTGCACTTTCGACACCACTCTGCAATCACTGGCCGACCTGAGGAAACATCTCACCGCAAAGCAGGCAGCCGAGATAGCGGCAGCCGCCCAGGTGGACAGACTTTTACTCACTCATTTCTCAGCACGATACAAGGACGAGAAGATAGAAATCCTCGAGCGCGAGGCGAAGTCTGTGTTCGAGAATGTCATCTTGGCAGAGGAGGGTTCCACTTTAGATGTTTAGTTGCAATAAGTTGCAATAAAAAGAAGACACATTCTCTTTAGAGGATGCGCCTTCTCAATTTTTAGCCTTGTTTGGGCACAAATCTGCCTGTCCGGGCACGGACCCCTGTGCGGGCACGGACCTATTTGGCAATCTTAGCTTCGTAAGCAGCGCTGTCGAGCAGACCGTTGATGTCACCCATGTTAGCGGGTTTGATCTTGATGATCCAGCCAGCACCGTAAGGATCGTTGTTGATTGAAGAAGCGTCGTCGACCACAGCGTTGTTGAGTTCTACCACTTCGCCGTTCACGGGCATGAGCAGGTCAGCAACGGTCTTCACAGCTTCCACGCTGCCGAAAGCCTCGCCAGCGTTCACGGTCTCGCCCTCGGTGGTCACGTCGACGAAGACGATGTCGCCGAGTTCGTGCTGAGCGTAGTCGGTGATGCCGACAAATGCAAATTCACCTTCGATTCTTACCCATTCATCATCCTGGGTGTACTTCAGATTCTGAGGAATATTCATTTTCTTACTTGTTATAGGTTAATAATTCACGTTAAATTTGCTTATGCAAGAGAGACTGCAAAGATACAATCTTTTTTTTACATGAGAAGCATTTTTGAATTTTATTGTAAAACCCTCCACTCAATTATTCAGTCGTGCCTTTATCTCTCCTTTATCATTTCTCTATCACACCTTCAAGCATTCATACATCTTCCATCTCACATCTCACCTCTTACTTCTTCCATCTTCCATAGTTATGTTATAGTAAAGTCATGGTTAAGTCATGGTTAAGTCATGGTTAAGTCATAGTGAAGTCAAGACGTCAACGTTAACATTGACCTTAACCAATATCGATGTTAAGAATTTTTAACGCCACTTTCGCCTAATTTAACATTTCACAGGGTCATTACATAAGTGAGAGAATGTGTTATTGGAAATGTGTTAGTATGTTGGTGCTTGATGGATTTCGTAAATACTTGATTGCGTGAATAAGAGAGTGCTGTTTGTTGATTTAAATTGTCACATATGTGACTTGCGAATGTATTCAGTTGACAGTAAAAATTGACAAATGTTGACAAGACACAAAAAAAGGAGGCAAACTGCCTCCCTTTCTATAATTTCTATTGTGGTTTCCACCTACGGTCTTACCACCACCTTATGTGGTTTACCTTCGCCTATTTTTACCATATAGACGCCGGCGGCAGGCAGGGTTATTGGCGATTCAAAGATGTCATTATAGAACGTTCTGCCCATCACGTCATAGACGTGGACTTTCTCGTCTTTCGCACCCACTACAACAATCTTGCCTCCTTTGGCATAGACTTTCACGTTGTTGGCATCGGTGATGTCGTCGATACCTTGTCCACCACCTTGCTCTATGGTCAGGTGCAGCGTCACAGTGCTGTCGCAGCCGTGTGCTGTTGTGGTGGTGAAGGTGTAGTCGCCGCTCTCGGTGTAGATGTTGCCGTTCCAGACATACTCGCCTGTGCCAGTTGCCGTCTCTTCCGTCTGGGCGTTGTCGTACTGCTGCACGTCAACCGTCACCATCGTATAGCATCCTGCGTCGTTGTAGCCTATCACCGTGTAGCTCCCTGCAGTGCTGGTCTGATAGGTGGCGTCGCTGCTGCCGTCGAACCACATGTAGCTCGTGCCGCCGTTGGCGGTGAGTGTTGTGCTCTCGCCGGGGCACAGCTCGGTGTCGCCTGTGATGGTGATGTTCGGGTTGGGCGACACGGTGACGGTCACACTCGCCGTGCCGGTGCAGCCCAAGGCCGTTGTACCAGTCACGCTGTAAACGCCAAAGGCGTCAACGGTGATGCTGGGAGTGGTCGTGCCGTTGTTCCAAGAGTAACTGTCAGCACCGCTGGCCGTAAGTGTTGTGTTGCCACCCTGACAGAACGAGGTGTTGCCGCCAATGGTGATGGTCGGCAGCGGACTTGCCGTCACCGTAACGCTGGCTGTGTTCGAGCAGCCGTTGGCTCCGACGCTGGTCACGGTGTAGTTGCCTGTGGTCGTGACGGTGATATACGGGGTCATGGCTCCGTTGCTCCAAGTGTAGCTGTTTCCGCCCTGCGCGGTCAGCATAGTGCTGTTGCCCTCGCAGAATGCGGTGTTGCCGCTGATTGTGATGGTCGGCAGCATATTCACCCCTACGGTGGTCGATACAGTATTCGTGCAGCCGTTGGCATCCGTCACCGTCACACCGTATGTGCCAGCGTTGGTAACAGTAATTTCTGAAGTGGTGGCACCGTTGCTCCAAGTGTATGACACTCCGCCGGTGACGGTGAGTGTGGTGTTGCTACCTTCACAGAAGGTCGTGTTGCCGCTGATGGTGGCTGTCGGCAGCGGGTTCACCGTAAGTGTCAGGTTGATTGTTGAGTCACAACCAGCTGGAGTCTGCAGGGTGTGGGTGTAGGTTCCGCCTGTCGCAAGGTTCTGGCCGAAGAAGTTGTAGCTGCTGCCTTGGCAGATGGCTTCCGCCACCGGGATGTTGAACACCGAGTTGACCGTCACCGTCACGCTTGCGCTTTTCGAGCATCCGGCCGCCGATGTGCCGGTGACGCTGTAGGTGCCTGCATTATAGACTGTGACAGTGGGGTTTGAGGCTCCTGTGTTCCATGTGTAGTAGTCGGCGCCTGTTGCCGTGAGCACCGAGCTGCTGCCCTGGCACAGCGACGTGTTGCCGTTGATGACTACATTGGGCAGCGGATTGACGTTGACGGTGGTTGTTGCGGTGTTCGTGCAGCCGTTGTTGTCGGTGACCGTTACTGTGTAGGTGCCTGAATTGGTCACCGTTGTCGCCGACGTGGTGGCTCCGTTGCTCCACGTGTATGTTGCGCCGCCGGTGGCGGTGAGCGTCGTGCTGCCGCCTTCGCAGAAGGTGGTGTTGCCGCTTATGGTCGCCGTCGGCAGCTGATTGACCGTGAGGGTCAGTATGACCACCGAGTCGCAGCCCGCCGTCGTGTTGCCGCTGTGGTTATATGTGCCGGCTTCGTTCAGCATGGTGCCGAAGAAGTTGTAGTTGCTGCCCTCGCAGATGGCCTGCGTCACGGGCATGCCGTTATATGTCGGGTTGACCGTCACCGTCGCTGCCGCGGTGTTGTGGCAGCCGTTGACGCTCGTGCCGGTGACGGTGTAGGTGCCGCCGTTGTTTACCGTGATGGTGGCGTCTGAAGTGCCGTTGCTCCACAGGTATGTCTCTGCTCCCGTGGCGGTGAGCGTGGTGTTGTTGCCTGCACAGATGGCGGTGGTGCCTGTGATTGTCACTGTCGGCAGCGGATTGACGCTCACCGTCGCCGACGTGCTGTTGCTGCAGCCGTTGGCGTCGGTCACGGTGACACTATACACGCCTGCCTCGCTCACGCTGATGGCTTGCGAGCTGCTCCCGTTGTTCCAGAGGAACGTGGTGCCGCCCAGCGCCGCCAAAGTGGTTGAGTTGCCTTGGCAGATCGCGGTGTTGCCGCTTATGGTCGGGGTCGGCAGCGTATTGACCGTGAGGGTGAGGTCTATCGTCGAGTCGCAGCCGGCCGTCGTGGTGCCGGCGACGTGGTAGGTGCCGGGCGTGCTGTACATTGAGCCCATCGCGTTATATGTCGTGCCTTGGCAGATGGCTGCCGACACCGGCAGGTTGGTGTACGACGGCTTCATCGTCACCTGCAGCGAGGCGGTGTTCGAGCAGCCGTCGGCGTTGGTGCCTGTCACTGTGTAGTTTCCGGCGTTGGTGACCACGAGGGTGTTGTCTCTCGTGCCGTCGGCCCACTCATAGCTCACGCCGCCGGTGGCGGTCAGCACGGTGTTGCCGCCCTGGCAGAACGTCGAGGAGCCGCTGATGCTGATGGTGGGCTGCGCTCCTACCGACACGGTCACGCCTGCCGTGCCTTCGCACCCGTCAGTGGTGGTGCCTGTCACTGTGTAGGTCCCGCCTTCGCTCACGGTGATGGAGGGCGTGGTGGCGCCGTTGCTCCAAGTGTAGCTGTCGGCTCCTGTGGCGGTAAGGGTTGTGCTGTTACCCGAGCAGATGGCCGTGGTGCCGCTGATGACGGGCGCCGCGAACACGTCGATGGTCACCTCCTGGGTGCTGGTACAGCCATAGCTGTTGCGGAAAGTGCAAGTGTAGGCGCCGGCGGTGCTCGTGGTCAGCGTCGGCGTCGTGGCTCCCGTTGACCAAGTGTAGCTGTTGGCTCCCGATGCCGTCAGCGTGGTGCTGTTGCCCGAACAGATGGCGGTGCGCCCGCTGATGGTGCCAACCGGACGCGGGTTGACGGTCAGGGTGTCTTTCTTGGTCACCGTGCAGCCGTTGTCGTCGGTCACCGTCACGGTGTATATGCCATCCTCGGTGGGATGGATGACGGCAGTGGTGTCCCCTGTGTTCCACGCGTAATAAAAGTTTTCGGAGTAATCGGATGCTCCAGAGGCTGTCAGTGTCGCTGTGTCACCTTCGCACATCTCGCTGGCAGAGGCTCCAATGGCAGCGGTGAGCGTGGTGCACGAGAGGGTATTGAAGGTTTTCTGGTCGCCGTAAAAGGTATTTCCGTCCTTGGTAATAAAGGTGCGGTAGTAGTAGGTGCTGTTGGGGTTAAGATTTGTCAGGTCGTAAGAGAACGGAGTCGCAACATTGGTATAAACCGTGTCCCATGATGATGCACTACTCAACTTGTATTCAAACCCCTGCACGTCGGGCGTGTCATTAAATGAATAAGCACCATTCATTGTGGCGCTTCTAAAGGCAATGTTTGACGCGTCCTCTGTGACAATGTAAATCATATTGCCAAAGATAGGATAACCGTCGTTGACATTGGGGGTGACATCCATCACATAAACCTCGTCGCTGGCGTTGAGCAATACTGGCATCGACGTGGACTTCATTATAGTCTCCGTCTTGGATGTGCCGTTGCCCGAACCGCCGCAGGTCGAGAGGTAATAGCAGTTGGTGACGGTGCGGTTGCAGACGCCAAACTTGCCATTCGCTGCAGACAAAGTGCCGGTATTGTAGCAGTTACTATTGGTGATGTTGGTGCCGTAACTGATACCTGCTGAATAAGCTTCTTTCACTTCATAGGACGAAGGAGCACGGGAGGTATTGTAAGAGGTATTGTAATATGACTCTGCGTTTGCAGTGGCGGTGCTGTTTGCGCGATTGTAGCAGTCCGTGACCGAACCTGCGACGTCCGCTTTGCCTACGATTCCACATGAATAGGCATAGGCGTATGTAGATGGAGCATAATTAGCGTTTCTCACTACGGTATTGGCTGAGGCGGTGCTGGTTCCTCTGTTATAGCATAGTGATACATTGCAGGTGGATCCTGATTCACGATGCCCGATAATGCCGCCAGCAATGGCAAATGTCTTAAAAGTACAATCAGTACCATTATAGCTCTTGTTGATGGTTGCATTGGCCGTGACGCTACCCGTATTGTAACATCTGGTCACCGTACAGTTGGCAGTCGTATATCCAACGATTCCACCCGCTCTTGAATAACCATCTGTTACACTTTCCGCTGTGCTGGAAGTGATACCCGTCGTGTGCGTGACGTTACCGGTGTTGTAGCAGTCGGTGATGGTGACCGAACCCGTAGCCTTACCGACAATGCCACCGCTGCCGGAGGCCTTCGCTTGGCCGCTGATATTCCCGGTATTTGAGCAGTTGGTGATGGTGCAGGTTTCAGAAACATGGCCGATTATTCCACCAGCAGCATAGGTGCCTGAGACACTACCCGTGTTGGAGCATCTGCTGATGTCGCAGGTTCCAGAAGCATAGCCGATTATTCCACCTTTAATACTAACGACGCTTCTTGTGGCAGCAACTGAACTGTGACAATTATCCACAGTGGTTGTTCCGTATGAATTCTGAATTATTCCAGATGCGGCACTACCAGCAGTGGAGAGATTCTTTAAGTTTGAATTTTTTACATAACGGAAGAGTGCACTTGAACTATTTATACCAGTTATACTGTGGTTGTCACCGTCAAATGTTCCTTGAAAACTGACAGTTTCACTTGTGCCGATGCCAAGCCACGATACGGAGTTCAGATCTATGTCCGTTGTCAGCTTGAAATACTGACCGCTATAGGTGCTGACTCCACCATTCACCATCTCTTGCAGGTAAGCCAAATGTGCGGCACATTCGATAAGATAAGGGTCGGCCTCTGTACCACTGCCGTTAGTCCAACTAACAGCCGAGCCATCCCAAGTGTCAGCCATTGCACTTAGATGGAATCCTACTGCAATTACAACGATAAAAAAACTAAAAATACGTTTCATATTTTTACCATTTAAATGATGCAATTATTACTGGTGCGTTAACGTAGTTTTTTTATTTCTTCACTCAAAGAACTTATAGCATCTTCCAATACTGGACCAAATCCCTCGTCTTTATGTTTATCAGCCTCATTTAAAAACTCCTCAGCTTCGTCAAGTTTCTTGTCCTTGTTATTACCTTCATATTTATTGTTCATGACATCTGTTACATTTCTGCTAGCTTTTGCATAATTTTCTAAACACTTGTCATCGGTTTCCCTGTTCCCACTTAAAACATCCTTCAAGTAGTTGTGGAATTTTCCGCATATTTCACTAATGGATTCTGATGCGCTTTTGAGTTGGATCTTCATGATTTTTACATTTTTGTCACCACTATGAGCTCTCAGTTTGTGGCATAATTAAAAAAGCATAGAACTCGTGTCGATTAGTTCTACACCTTACAGGCATCGCCAAATGCCTTCCCAAAATAGAAACTATCTTGACCTTATCCTATGCTTACCAATATGTATTTGATAACAATATCATACATATAGGGAAAGCTAATAGGCATCAGTACTACAGTCCTTTGGTCGAATTTTGGCGAATTTCGTAAGGTGGACCAATACAAATGCTTTTCTCGCATACTTACTTAACTCTCGTAAGCGACTGCAAAAATATCATTTTTTTTCTTCCTATGCAAATAATCACCTACAAAATCGCAAAACCGATTTTGCATTTGCATTCTACATTCTACATTCTACACTCGGCCCATCCAGAGTTCACCCAAAGTGCAGGCAAAGTAATGGCAAAGTACACCCAAAGTAGTGCTTTGTCAATTTTTACTGTCAACCAAATCCAGCCGCAACGGCAACTGACTGACAACCTAGATTAGCTGTTAATTTTCAAGTCACACTAAATCAATATGTTATCAGTGTTGCTTCGATCTAGCTTCGATTTAGCTTCGATATAGGTTCGAGATGGCTTCGAGTCAGAGACCACCTCGCTTTGACTCCGCCAGCACCATACCAGCCCCTCGGCACGGGTTGTATTGTAAGAGGGAAGCTAATTCTGGGATTTACGGAATAACGGATCTATGGATTTATGGAATTACGGATTTATGGATGTAAGATGGATGATGTATGAAGTAAGATGTTAGATGGAAGATGGCTGATGTGAGATGGAAGAGAGGCTTGTGTTTTATCGTCTTTTCTCCATGGATTTTTTTTGTCCCACAGAACCGACGCCTGAGCGAGAGGAGGACCAAACAAGCTGTTTGATCTATCCCGAGCGAAAAGGAGGACGACGAAGTCAAATTGCAGAAAGCATAGAATTTTTTTTTCGAACACGGATGTCACGGATCTTTTTTTAGACTCTCACACAGATAACACGGATAGCACAGATATTTTTTTACAAAAACCAGAAAAACTCTTTTCGATGTTTGGGGTTACTTCGTAACTCTGTGCTAAGTGCTATGCCTTTGTCTTTAAGAGCAAGCTCTTATGCCTAAGACATACCGCTTAACACATAACTGTCGTTATCTCAAACATCAAAAAGCATTAACTTCGCTTCGCTAAAAAACTGGGTTAACGAAAACGATTGTCTCTAAAAATGTGGCGAACTATCTTAACTTTTATTCTGGTTGCACCGCTCGAGATCAATTAAAAATCAATTAGAAAAGGTTGAAAGATTTTGAATAAGATTTTCGAGTAATTTTGAACCGAGTAAGCAGTGAGCGCCATCCGAGCTTGCTTTGTGATGGCCGAGTCGCGTTCGAGGTCGACGGTAGTCAATACAAAGTCCGACCATAAAACAAAAGGCACTCCTCTTGCGAAGGGTGCCTTTGTTTTTCATTTCAATGGAAAATTGAAATTCCGACTATAGGGTAATAATCCTTACTTCACGGCTTCTATGGTGTAGCCGGCTTGTTTCAGGAGGGCGAGGACTCCTCTGTCACCACAGAGATGGGCAGATCCCACGGCGAAGAAGGTGGGATTCTCTTTCATGATGGCGGGCATAGCCTTGACCCAGTTGCTGTTGCGGTCGTAGATTAGCTTCTCGCTGTCCTCGGGCGAACCGCCGCATTCGCTCTCCGACTCTTCTTCGGTGAGGTCTTGCAGCTGGTCGAGGTCCTGCGAGAAGTAGGCTTCGGTGATAAACTCAGCCATATCGACGGTCTCTTGATAGTGATCGACCATGCACATCAGGTCGTCCACCTGCTGCTCCAAAGGCTTGCCAAACAGAGCCTCGGCTTGGAAGTCGGCCGTCTCGAAGCCTTTGACCGCCATCCCGCGTTCGGCAGCCATTACCTGCAGGTGTCCGTCGAGCAGTTTCGACTGGTCCATCAGCAGGTCGGGGTTGTCTTTGGCGTAGGTGTAGAGCATGATGGTGTTGGAGATCAGCGCCGGCGAGAAGCGGTTCATCTGGGCGGCGAAGGCTTCGTTGTTGAGGTCTTTGCCGAAGAGGTCCCTCATGATGGCGTTGAGTTTGTTGAGCTGCTCACCGGTAAGCAAAGAGGTGAGGGTCTTGCCGTCGGGCAGCATCTGCTGTTGTTGCAGTGCCAGCTGCTTTTCGGGCTTGGAGGTCTCGGCCATGTCGATTTCGCCGTATATCTGGGTGCAACTGGAGAAGGCTTCCCTCAGTCCCCGAATGCTGTCGGCAAAGGAGGCGGGGGCCAGATGGTAGGTTCCTACGATATAGCTCGGCTTGTCGAGTCCGTTGCCGCTGATTTTGTAGAGCAGCTGAGCCTGAACGAAGCAGGTGGACAGCGCTGTTACCAAGAGAACTGCGAAAATCTTTTTCATGGGAGAATTGATAGTTTAATAGCTTAATAGTTTAATAGTTGAAAAGGGTCGCTTCGCTTGAATGTTGTAAAGGTTATAGTTGATTGCTGACCGTTTCCCTATTTCACTCTGATCGGATGGATATGGGTGTGCATGAACATCGGCAGCTGGTCGATGCTTACGCGCTCCTGCTGCATGGTGTCGCGGTCGCGTACGGTCACGCTGCCGTCCTGCAGGGTGTCGTTGTCGACGGTGATGCAGTAAGGAGTTCCGATGGCGTCCTGACGGCGGTAGCGGCGCCCGATGGCGTCTTTCTCGTCGTATTGCACCATGTAGTGGTACTTCAGCATATCGACAATCTCGCGGGCCTTCTCGGGCAGGCCGTCTTTCTTGACCAACGGCAGCACGGCGGCTTTGTAGGGGGCCAACACTGCGGGCAGGCGCAAGACGGTACGGACGGTGCCGTCCTCGAGCTGCTCGTCTTCCAGCGCGTGGCTGAAGATGGCGAGGAAGGTGCGGTCGAGTCCGATGGAGGTCTCGATGACATAGGGGGTGTAGCTCTCGTTGAGCTCGGAGTCAAAATACTGCAGTTTCTTGCCGCTGAACTGGCTGTGACGGCTGAGGTCGAAGTCGGTGCGTGAGTGTATGCCTTCAAGCTCCTTGAATCCGAAGGGGAACTGGAATTCGATGTCGGTGGCGGCGTTGGCGTAGTGGGCCAGCTTCTCGTGGTCGTGGTAGCGGTATTTCTCGGCGGGTATGCCCAGCGAGAGGTGCCACTGCAGGCGCTCCTCTTTCCAGTGTTTGAACCATTCGAGCTCGGTTCCGGGACGGACGAAGAACTGCATCTCCATCTGTTCGAACTCGCGCATGCGGAAGATGAACTGGCGGGCCACTATCTCGTTGCGGAAGGCCTTGCCTATCTGGGCGATACCGAAGGGGATCTTCATGCGGCCCGACTTTTGGACGTTGAGGAAGTTGACGAAGATGCCCTGGGCGGTCTCGGGACGCAGGTAGAGGGTGTCGCTGTCATCGATGACGGAGCCCATCTTGGTGGCGAACATGAGGTTGAACTGACGCACGTCTGTCCAGTTGCGTGTGCCGCTGATGGGGCATACGATGCCGAGGTCGAGGATGAGCTGCTTGAGGCCGTCGAGGTCGTTGCGGTTCATGCAGTCGGCGTAGCGGGCGTGAATCTCGTCAATCTGCTTCTGGTGTTCGAGCACGCGGGCGTTGGTGGTGACGAACTGGTTGCGGTCGAAGGCGTCGCCGAAGCGCTTGTGGGCCTTCTCGCACTCTTTGTTTATCTTCTCCTCGATTTTGGCGATATGGTCTTCGATGAGGACGTCGGCACGGTAGCGTTTCTTCGAGTCGCGGTTGTCGATAAGGGGGTCGTTGAAGGCATCGACATGGCCGGAGGCTTTCCAGATTTTGGGGTGCATGAAGATGGCGGAGTCGATGCCGACGATGTTCTCGTGATACTGCACCATGGCTTTCCACCAGTACTGCTTGATGTTGTTTTTCAATTCGGTGCCCAGCTGTCCGTAGTCATAGACGGCGCCGAGCCCGTCGTAGATCTCGCTCGACGGGAAGATGAAACCGTACTCCTTGGCGTGGGAGACCACTTTCTTGAATATTTCTTCTTGATTAGCCACTTTTTGAATGTGTTAATGCGTTAGTTGTTGATAGGTTGATATGGAATGTGTTAGTGTGTTTATGCTGACTATTGCCAGACGATAGGTATGTGGTGGAATTCGATCATGCCGCGGTCTTGGTTCTGCCGGCAGCCCCAGTCGCTCTGGTTGTTGCTGTAGGCATAGTCCACACGCAGCACCGTTACCTCCTTGGTGTCGGCAGGCATGGTGAAGGTGACGGTGTATTTCAGCGGGGTGTTCTGCGGAGCGACAAGGGTCTCCATACGTTTGGTCTTCACCTCATAGGCGTTGCCCGCGTTGTCGAAAGCTTTGTCCTCGCGAGAGTCACATAGCGACATGCGGGTGTCGCCGCCGATGTTACACATCGTGGTGAACTCCACCGTCACCAGTCCGCTGGCTTTGTCACCGATACAGGAAACCACGTCGAGATCGACGTTGCCCATCAGTTCGAAAGGCAAGCGGATATAGCTCTTGCCTGAGGGTTTCTGCCACGCGATAGGGAGGTCGCGGATTTCAATCGGAGCGTTGTTGCCGCTGTGGATGAGGAAGTTGTAGTTTCCAGCATTGACGTGAAAGGGTAGTGTAACAGACTTCAGCATAGGTGTTTTGGCATCGACACCTTCGATTCCGAACAGGAAGGTGAAGGGTATGCCCTGAGGAATGTCGGACTTATGGAGTGTGCCACTTGGGTATACGCGTCGTGTGCGGTATTGCCTGCCAGCCGCATCGTAGGCACGACCTTCCCATCCACCTGCTATGTTGGCGTTGAGCATGAAGTTGCGGGGGGTGAGGGTCAGGGTTATAGCCACCTGACCACTCTCAGGGTATCCTACACAGGAAACGACGTTGAGGTCGACGGCTTCCAGTAGCTTCTCGGTTGCCACTATCTGTTGACCTTTGACGCTGAGACAGAGGATAAGCAGAACTAAGGAGAGGAGAATTCTTTTCATGGATGTATGTTCTTTGTTGGTTTATGATTGTTTTTGCTTGAATTAATCGGAATGCTCCGAATGTTCTGATAATTCAGAGCACTCCGATTACTAATTGCTGTCGTTAACAGCTGCCAACTATTTATTTCTTGGCAGCGGCCTGAGAGGCGGTGATGGCGACCACGTTCACAACGTCCTCGACGCTGCAACCGCGGCTGAGGTCGTTGATGGGAGCTGCCATACCTTGCATCACGGGACCTACGGCTTCTGCACCAGCGAGACGCTGGACGAGCTTGTAGCAGATGTTGCCGCTCTGGAGGTCGGGGAACACCAGCACGTTGGCTTTGCCGGCGATATCACTCTTCGGGGCTTTGGAGGCACCCACTTTCGGCACGATGGCGGCGTCGGCTTGCAGCTCGCCGTCGAGTTTCACGTTCGGGTCGAGTTCGTGTGCCACACGGGTGGCTTCGATGACTTTGTCAACGAGCTCGTGTTTGGCGCTGCCCTTGGTGCTGAAGCTCAGGATGGCCACACGCGGCTCCTCGAATCCGGCGATGGCTTTGGCTGTCTGAGCGCTGACCACAGCAATCTGACCCAGCTCTTCGGCTGAGGGGCAAGGAGTTGCGGCGCAGTCGGCAAATACGAACATGCCGTTTTCGCCATAGGTCTGGTCTTTCAGGATCATGATGAAAGCACCGCTCACCACGCTGACGCCAGGGAGGGTTTTGACAATCTGGAAGGCGGGACGCAGCACGTCGCCGGTAGCGTTGCGGGCACCAGCCACTTCACCGTCGGCATCGCCGTTCTTGATAAGCAGGCAGGCGAGATACAAGGGGTCTTCGACCAGCTTCATGGCTTCGTCCATCTGCATGCCTTTCTTCTTGCGGATTTCGCAGAGCATCTCGGCGTAGAAGGTTTTCTTGGGGTTGGTGACGGGGTCGATGATGGTGGCTTTGTCGATGTTGGTGAGTCCCCATTCTTTGGCCAGGCCTTTGATTTCGGCCTCGTTGCCGAGGAGGATCAGGCGTGCGATGCCTTCTTTGAGGATGATGTCGGCGGCTTTGAGGGTGCGCTCCTCGGTGCCTTCTGCCAGAACGATGCATTTGTTGGCGTTTTTAGCCTTTGTGCGGATTTGTTCAAGTAATGTCATGATGTTTGTATGTTTAATTTGTTGATATATTTTTTTTGTTGATATGTTGATATGTTTTGTGTTGATATGTTGATCGGGAATGTGTTAATTTGTGAATGTGTTAGTGTTTGGGTGTTGCTGTTTTTTTTCAGCCCTGTCCGGGCACGGACCTAATCAAAGAATTTCCATATCATGCCATAGTAGAATCCGAAATTGTTTCCAGGGTAGTGGGGGAGGAGATAGTAGTTGGGATGACCTTCCCAAAGGGCGTTGAGATGGCCAGCTTTGAAGAAAATGCTGGCGCGTTTGACTTGCAAATTAATAAAAATGTCGCCCCAGATGTAGTTGCCTACCTTGAAGTCGTTCTGACGGTAGAAAGTTGAGGTATAAGGATTGTAGGCGTCGGCGTAAAAGGCGGTGTGGTAGCGTAGGTCGATGCCAAATTGTGCACGCAGCGCTCCCTTGAAGATCTTGACGTCAGCGTAGATGGAGTTCTTGGTGGCGAATATCGGTACCCTCACCTGGTTCTGGTCGGTGCTGTACTGGAAGAGATGCTGCATGTCGTAGTGGAACCAACTCCAATGCAGGGTGGCGTTTAGACGGCTCTGGAAGAGCCAGGCGTTGCCTCCGTTCTGAACAACGGTGAAACTATCTTCTATCCAGATGTTGTTGACTATATGGCGTGCGGTGACCGACCAGTCGAGCCATTCTTTGAACCTGTATCCGACTTCGAACTTCTGTATGTTAGTCAATCCCAGATGCTGTCCGCTGCTTGCGAGGTTGTAGTATATGAGGTCGGGGTCTTGTCCCTGAAACACAACCTCGGCCCTGAGAATATGGCGGTGGAGCGTATCTAAGTAGGCTTTGAGGTCGGCGTTGAACCGGTAGCCATCCTTGTAGTAGTTGTCGGCGAAATTCTTTTCAATTGCCACGTTGACCATTCCTATCTTGGTGTCAATGGTTACCGATGCCATCGGATTGAGAGCGAAGAACCGTGCATGGAAACCATTGTAGAGGAAGGCGTGCATCAAGGTGGGCTTGACTCCTATCATTAACTTCAGCGGATTGCGCCAGCGGCTGTCCATATAGGCATCATTGGTCCAGAAGATGCTTCCGGAAAGCTTGCGCATGGTCGTGGTCTCAGCAAACTGGTGCTTATCACGGTCGTAGCGTACGTCCATGCCGAATACTCCAGTGTTGATTACCATAGGCCTCAGGGGTGCTATGGTGTCGTAGGTTACTATGGTGTCGTAGATGGGGACGATTTTGAAATTGCTTGATTGCCTGATTGCTTGATTGCTATCTGCTGGCTGCTGTCCGTTGACCGTGATGGTGTCATATCCGATAAGTTGGATCTCCTCATGGCGGCGATATTTCTCAACGGGTCGGACTGTGTTGAAGGTCTGTTTGGCAAAAGCGGTGAGGTTTTTGTCGACCGACCCTTTGTCGGTGTAGCGAACGGGAATGCCCTCTTCGTTGCTTTGGAGTCTGTAACGGAATATGGAGTCGGCAGTGATACCTCCGTTCTCGTCTATGCGGAACTTCTCCCAGATGATGCCGGCTGTCACCTGATATCGAGCGTCGCGTGAGTAATAGTTGGTGGTGGCGTCAATGTAGTGGTTGGTTGCTGACGAGTTGGAATAGTTGCCATCGGGATTTATGAGCTTGTAGTTGAAAGCAGCGTTCCATCGTGGCAGTATGTTCTGTGAGTGGGTCACCAGCACTCGGTGCTCTTTTTCAAGTGAGCTGGCGTAGCTCAAAAGAGAATAGGGCCGTTTGGTTTGCACCAGCCATAGGTTTTCAGGTCGCACACGGTAGCCGAGATTCACGTCGGGTGCCGTACGGTAATACAGAGCGTCTCCAAATGTTTGATATAACGGTAGATGCTGTTGTCCGACAACGCCACGCGAGAGGTAGTAGTTGCCGTTCATTGCATCGAGGGCATCGAGATACTGTACTCCCGTGGGGTCTAAAGATGGATAGTCAACAACCTTGATCTTCACAGCCTGTGGGTCGTAGCGGAAGAGGTAGACACTGTGTTGCAGAGTAGTGTCGGGTATATCCTCATGATATTCGATGCCTTTGGGCTGCCAGCCGAGTGTGTCAGCGTTCAAAGTGTCGCTGTTGCCGACGAAATCATTCATGTCGTTGCCGGCATGAGGTATGTTGCGTCCAGCGGTGGTTCCGTTGACGTTTTGAGCCATAGTAGTGGCACCGATGGTAATCATAACCATCAAAAGAAGTGCAGATAGTACTATGTGCCGAGAGTTTTTCAATGTCAATTAATGCTGACTTTGCAGGAATCTTTCCACGTCGATGGCGGCGATGCAGCCATTGCCAGCGGCCACGATGGCTTGGCGATAATTAGGATCGCAGACGTCGCCAGCAGCGAAAACGCCAGGGATGTTGGTCTTTGCGCGGGGAGATTGGACCTTGATATAGCCCTGCTCGTCGAGGTCGATCTGTCCCTTAACGAGTTCGGTGTTGGGTTGATGACCTATGGCTACGAAGAAACCGGCCAGTTCGATGTGTCGGATCTCGCCAGTCTTCACGTTCTTGAGGTTGGCTCCAGTAACGCCGTCCATATCGTTGCCGCATATCTCCTCGGTCACGCTGTTCCAGCATATTTCGATCTTTGGGTTGTTCATCACTCGGTGCTGCATGGCCTTCGAGGCGCGCAGTTCGTCGCGGCGCACAATCTGATAGACCTTTGAGCAGAGGGTAGCGAGATAGCAAGCCTCCTCGCAGGCGGTGTCGCCACCGCCAACTACTGCCACTTCCATATTCTTGTAGAAGTAGCCGTCGCAGGTAGCACATGCCGAAACGCCCTGTCCGTAGAATTTCTTTTCGCTCTCGAGCCCCAGCCAGCGAGCTGATGCGCCAGTAGCTATAATCACGGTGTCGGCTTCTATCACGTTACCGTGGTCGTCGGTGGCGTGGAACGGGCGTTGCGAGAGGTCGAGTTTCTCGATGGCCCCGTTGCGGATGTCGGTTCCGAATCGTTCGGCCTGTTTCTTAAGGTCGTTCATCATCTCTGTACCACCCACTCCTTCAGGGTAGCCAGGGAAGTTTTCAATGTCGGTGGTGATAGTCAGCTGACCACCTGGTTGCATTCCGGTGTAAAGGATGGGTTTTATGTCGGCTCGACCGGTATATATGCCAGCGGTGTAACCTGCAGGTCCTGATCCGATGATTAAGCATTTTGTCTTTTCCATAGTTTTGTTGATTGTTATTCGTTGATATGTTGATATGTTTGACAACTAATCACTGACCACTCGCCTCTTTTTCAGTGAGAAATAAATCATGTATATCATGCCTACCGCTATGACCACTGCTTGCTGGGCAGACCAGATGAGCCATCCACAGGAGAGTCCACACACCTCGCTGATGCCATAAATCGCCAACGCCTGCCAAACCAGAACAGGGTAGGCTCCCAGTCCGCCCTGAGAGATCATCATTCCTACGCTGCCGAAGATGTAAACCACAAAGGCTGCTCTCAATCCAAGCCATGATGTTTCTTCGAATGCCTTGAAAATAAGCCATCCGCCGATGATGTAGAGGGTGTAGAGGACAATGCTGTAAAGGAGAAAGAGAATGATGCTTCGTTTGTCGAGACGGAAGATACTGCGGATTCCTTCGAAGGCTCCGACCACGATTTTGTCGACTTTGGCAAAATGTTTGTTGGCAATCCACCGTTTGCGATAGTTACGATAGATAAGTATCATGCCTGTAGCCAGCAGAAGTGCTGCTACGATTACAATCCACAAGCGTGGCAGAACGGCGAATTTTTCTGAAAGGACATCATAGAGCCAGTCTTTGGCTTTGCCGAACATCACAAGAAGGCCCATCAGAAGAATGGCACCGAAGGCCAGCATGTCGAAAAGTCGTTCGGTCACGACGGTGCCTATGGATTTCTCCATCGGCAGCTTCTCGCTGATGCGCAATGTGGCGCAACGCATCACTTCTCCCATACGAGGAAACGCAAGGTTGGCGAGGTAGGCCACCATAACCGAGCCGAAGGTGTTGTTGTGCGAAGGTATATGTCCTATCGGTTTGAACAGCAACCGCCAGCGTATGGCTCTCACATAGTGGCTCAGCAGCGTGGCACAAGCCAATGCTGCCACCCACCACCAGTTGGCTTGCTTGAACGATTCCCAAATAGCGCTACGCTGGTCGGGTGAAAGTTTCAGCAGAAACCAGTAGATAAAAAACAGTCCGATGCCAAAGAAAATCAAAAACTTCAGCACATCGCCCAACTTGAGACGATGTTTTGTCCGTGCCTGGATAGGGCAATTATTTGTTTGTGATGTTTGGCTCTCCTTACACATTTGTCTATTCACTAATCACTATTCACCAATCTTGTTTTCCTTCGGGAAGATGACAGTGGGGTGCCATTTCTTTGCCTCGTCGAAATCCAGGATGGCGTATGAGGCAATGATGATAAGGCTTCCGACTGGTGCTTTGTGTGCGGCGGCTCCGTTGATGCCAATAACACCGGTTCCGCGTTCTCCCTTTATGGCGTAGGTGCTGAATCGTTCACCGTTGGTGATGTTGTACACGTCCACCCGTTCGTTCTCGATGATGTTTGCTGCATCCATGAGCTCTTCGTCGATAGTAATGCTTCCGATGTAGTCGAGGTCGGCTTCGGTCACCGTCACTCGGTGTATTTTCGATTTAAGAATTTGGATTTGCATCGTTGGGAATGCTAGATTGTTTTGATTCTAAAATAGGATGAAGTAAAGCAGTAGGCAAGCGAGGAGGGCATAGAGGATAATCTTGCCGCCTGATACTGGCTTCATGTAGTCGCTGTCACCCATGTCGAACCTGCGACGTATTCTTATTTTTCGGGTTTTGTAACCCTCAGAGGAGTATTTTTCAATTAGTTGTTCCTTGTCAGTCGAGCCGGTGGCATCCAGGGAGACTGGCGCTTGAGCTGAGCTTTTGCCTTCGGTTTGGCCGAGGAATCTTGGCTGGTAGTTGAATTTTGGCATCTCGCGACGTTTGTATAGGTCACGGAATCCCAGCATTCTGCTTTCGCGTTTTCCACCTTCGTCTATTTCTCGTACTCTGCGCTCAAAATACTCTAACTCAGCGTCTGACACCTGTTGGCTGTCGTCAGCCGAACACTCCGCCTGAGTGTCGGCTTGCTCTCCGTATTTTTTCTTCAAAGCCTCCCATTTCTCTTTCTCCGGGTCGTAGAAACGCGGAGTGTAGTGGAACTGACGGGGCTTGGGTGTGTAGAACATCGGCATGGATTACAGATTTACAGGTTCACTAATCACCACATTCATATTCACGTCGTGTGGTTCTACCGGTACGTGGTTGACTATCTGGAAGTCGAAGCACACACCGATTTTGTATGCGTTGGGTGTCGCTTTCAGTAGCCGATCGTAAAAACCGCGCCCTCTGCCCATACGATGACCTTCGTTGTCGAAAGCCACACCCGGAACGATGATGGCTTTTATTCGGTTCAAGTCGGTGAATGCCTCTCCCGTGGGTTCTTCGATGCCAAACTGCTCGCCTTTCTGCATGCAGTCTTTGCCAGTGTATTGGCGGAGCAACAGGTCATCGCCGTCGACACAAGGTAGCAGTATGGTTTTGGTCTTATACCATTTCTCGACAAATTCGTGTGTCTGCACTTCGTCCTCCATCGACCAATAGAGAAGCACCACATCGGCCTGAACAAACTGGTCGAGCCCATCCACCTGTGACATGATGAGGCGTGAGCGATTGAGTTTCTCACAAAAAGGGACGGCTCTTTTCGCCGCCCTTATTTGTTTGCGCAGTTCTTGTTTGTCCATTGGTTAGAACGGTAGGTCATCGTCGCCTTCAGAAGGCATCTGGTTCTCCGGAGCCACAGGTTGTTGTGGAGGAAGCGGAGCTGCAAAAGGCTGGGCAGGAGCACCGGCTTGGGGTGCTGCTGGCTGGGCAGGAGCACCACTCCAGGCGTAACCTGTTGCCTGTGGAGGCATCTGGCCAGGTGTGAAGGGCTGTATGTTGCGGCAACGCAAGTCCGTGTACCACTTCTCGTTGAACTCTCTCGACTCAGGCGAGAAAGATACTGACACATAACTTCCCATCGGGATATTTTTGACCATCGCCACCTTGTCGGCACCAAATGCCGTGAATGCTACCTGACGTGGATATTCACCATCGGTTTCGATTACAAAACCACCTCTGACCCATGGTCCACGCTGGCTCTCGCCGCTCACTTCTGGCAGCAGTTTGATAAGTTTTCCTGTGATTTCCATCTGTATTACTTTTTATATTATTAATATTCAATAATAAACACCGACACTTATCTAATGCCGTGAAAAGCAAAGATAAGAAAAAAAATCTTTACTGGGAATTTACGCCTGAAAAAATACACCCTTGCACCCGTACACCAGGTTTACCGGTTTGTGCGACGGTTGAAATAGAAAATAAGCAGGCTCGAAATGAAGACCATAGCTGCTATTATCAGCCAGAAGGCTGTCGTGTTCGATGTGAACGGGAAGTCCACATTCATGCCGAACATACCTGTTATCACGGTTAATGGCAGAAGGATGGTGTTTATGTAGGTGAGCACCTTCATAATCTCGTTGGTCTTATTGGCCTGCAACGAGTCGAAAGTTTTTGACAGACCTTCGATCAACTCTCCGTAGTCTTCGATAGAGTCAAACATCTTCTGGTACTGGTCAAGTATATTTCCCCAGTAGTCTTCCATATCCAGCTCTTCGGGGTTGACAAATCCTTTGATGCCGCCGCTTTCGAACATGTGGAGAACTCGTAGCTGCGGTTTGAACGTTGTGTTCAACAGGATGATGTTCCTACGAGTCAACGAAATCAATTCGATGATGCTGCGTGCACGCTTGTTGAAGATGTCGTAGTTGATAAGGTCCACCTCCGATCCAACTCGCATGATGAGAGTGTAGGTCTCGGTCATAAGTCGGTTCAGGATGTGGTATAGGAGCAGGTCGCTGCACGACATCGCCTCCTGTGCATCGTCGTCATGTTCTTCGATGTCTTGTTTGAGGTCGTCAAAATACTGCTTGACTGCCCAATGGGGTTTCCCGATGGTGATGATATAGTCACGTCCCCAGAAGATTTTTACTTCACGGACTCGGATAAACTTGCCGCCTTTGTCAAAATAAGGGAAGTGGAGGATGAGGAAATAGTAGTCGTCGTATTCGTCTATTTTCGGGCGTTGGTTGTTCGACTTACAGTCTTCAATATCCAGAGGATGGAAATCGTAGGTTTCGAGTAGGTAGTCGTAGTCTTCCTCAGTGGGATTTGTGATATGCTGCCATTTCAGTTTGTTATACTCTATAGCTTCTATCATACGGGTTCCTCCTTTCTCCGGATAGGTGTTTCAATGTTGAAAAACTGTGGTCTACATGCCAGTAACAGTTACTATAATTCGCCTGCAAAAGTACAACTTTTTTTTAGTTTCATGTATCTTTACTGACAAAATAACGCAATTATAAATTAACACAATAAAAATTGTATATTTGCACCCGTATAACAACTGACGTAATCAAGACAATTCTGCGATTAAGTGAGCGAAAAACAATCTTTCTTGTTTTTCCGAACTGTAGCAGAATGACTCCGTAGGAGACATTAACAATATCAAACAATAACATCATGTACTCTCAATCTCGCGGCTTGTATGTCGCCCATTGTGCCGAGGGCGACCTTTCAATCATCGGTAAGATGGCCAACCGCCACGGCCTCATCGCAGGTGCCACCGGTACCGGCAAGACCGTCACCCTCCAGGTGATGGCCGAAACTTTCGCCCAGGCGGGCGTCCCTTGCTTCATGGCCGACATGAAGGGCGACCTCAGCGGCATATCCCGTCCCGGTGCCATGAGCGGATTTATCGAGAAACGCCTCCCGCAGTTCGGAATCGAGAATCCTCAGTTCCAGGCTTGTCCTGTGCGCTTCTACGATGTTTACGGTGAGCAAGGTCACCCCATCCGCACTACCGTCTCCCAGATGGGACCACAGTTGCTTTCGCGGCTTCTCGGACTCAACGAGACGCAGGACGGTGTCCTCAATATCGTTTTCCGCGTGGCCGACGACCGTGGCCTGCTTATACTCGACATGAAGGACCTCCGTTCGGTGCTCGACTTCGTGGCGCAGAACGCCAAGGAGTATTCGGCTCAATATGGCAATATCTCCACAGCCACAGTTGCGGCTATCCAGCGTGCCCTCCTGCAACTCGAGAATCAGGGTGCCAACCAGTTCTTCGGCGAACCTGCCTTCGATATCCGCGACCTCCTGCAGGTCGATGCGCAGGGTAGGGGAGTGCTCAGTGTGCTCGCTGCCGACAAGCTCATGCTCCAGCCAAAACTCTACAGTACCTTCCTTCTCTGGCTCATGACCGAGCTCTACAGTACTCTCCCTGAAGTCGGAGACCTTGATATGCCAAAGCTTATCTTCTTCTTCGACGAAGCCCACATGCTTTTCGATGACACCTCAAAGGCAATGGTAGACAAGGTTGAGCAGGTTATACGCCTTATCCGCAGTAAGGGCGTAGGCATCTATTTCGTTACTCAGAATCCCTCCGACATCCCCGACAGCATACTCGGACAACTCGGCAACCGAGTACAGCATGCACTCCGTGCCTATACCCCCAAGGATCAGAAGGCCGTCAAGACCGCTGCCGACACCATGCGTCCGAATCCTGCATTCAAGACAGACGAAGCTATCACCACCCTCGAAACCGGCGAAGCTCTTGTCAGCTTCCTCGACGAGAAGGGTGCACCCAGCATTGTGCAGAGGGCCAATATCCTCTTCCCTCTCTCGCAGATAGGTGCCATCACCCCGCAGGAACGCGATGCCGCTATCAAGCAGAGTCCCGTCTTCGGCAAGTATGACACTCCCATCGACAGCGAGAGCGCCTACGAAATCCTCCTGCGCGAGCGTGAGGTGGCTATGCAGGCTATTGAGGAGGAGAAACCCGTGCCGGCAACCAGAGAACCCAAGGTCAAAGAAGAGAAACCCGCCAAGAAGGGTAGCAGTATAGGTTCGAAGGTGCTGAAAGGCGTTATCACTGCGGTGACCGCCACCCTCGCCACAGCTGCCGGCACCGCCGTAAGCGACAAGATATCGGGCAAGAAAACCAAGTCGCGCACTTCCACAGGTCAGAAGATAGTGAAGAATACAACATCGGCTGCCACAAGAACTATCACTCGTGAGCTGACTCGCAGTATTTTTGGCAACCTGTTGAAGTAGGTGGTTAGTTAACGGTTCATGTTTGCGGAAGATTTGAAAATCCGCCGCATCAGAACAATAAAATCAACTGATATGAAAAAAGAAAAACTCTTTGGTAAGAACGAAGAAAAACGGTTCCGGGTTGATGAGGAACAGGGTTTGTTGACAAACTACCGCATCATCGTCGACAACGAAACTGGTGTCAACTACCTCTTTGTCGCCTGTGGTGAAGCCGGAGGCATTACGCCGCTCCTCGACAAGGACGGCAAACCCATAGTGACACCTGTTTACCTGGATTAAAGTCGAAAAACAAAAAGAAAAGAGCCTCTTGCGAATACAAGGGGCTCTACTTTTTTTGTAGTGTTACCAATGTTAGAAGTATAAGTCGCGTTCGCCGTCGCCTATCTTGCAGAGGTTGCCTTCGACGCGTTTTTTCAGTTCTTCTTTCGGGAAGGTCTGGGTCAGCTTCTTGAGCAACTCCAGTCCTTTGGCTTTGGTTGCGGGTGAGGCGTAGTCTTCCAGATACTCGCGGAAGGTGAACATGGCGTTGGGCTTGCAGTACTCTTTGATGAGGCCGGGTTTGGCGAGGTCCATGAAGTCGGCTCCTGTGCGGCCTTTGCGGTAACAGCCGGTGCAGAACGACGGTATGTAGCCGCCGTCGATCATCATGGAGATAACCTCGTCGAGCGAACGGTGGTCGCCGAGGGTGAACTGCGCTCCGGTGTTGTCTTCCTCATAGCCGCCTGGATTGGTCTCGGAGGCTGCGGATATCTGGCTGACGCCGTATTTCACCAGCTTGTCGCGCATCTCGGGACGCTCGCGGGTGGAGATGATGATGCCGGTATAAGGCATAGCGATGCGGATGATGGAGATAATCTTCATGAAGTCTTTGTCGGCCACAGGGTGCGGTATGTTCTCGGGCAGCGAGAAGGGTGTGCCTTCGGCTGGCTCGATGCGTGGGAAGCTGACGGTGTGGGGGCCGCAGCCGTAGTCCTCTTCGAGGTGGCGTGCGTGCTCCATGATGGCGAGTATTTCGAAGCGGTAGTCAACGAGACCGAAGAGGACTCCGAGTCCCACATCGTTGATGCCGCCTTCCATAGCGCGATCCATGCAGGTGAGACGGTAGAGGTAGTCGCCCTTGGGGGTGCCTGCGGGGTGGAACTTGGCGTATTCGACTGGGTCGTAGGTCTCCTGGAAGCAGACGTAGGTGCCTATGCGTTCGGCTTTGAGTTTGGCAAAGTCTTCGACGCTCATGGGTGCGAGCTCGACGTTGATGCGGCGTATGGTGCTGCCTTTCTCGTCTTTGGCAGCATAGGTACGACGGATGGCTTCGACCATGTAGTCGGCATCGTTGCGTGGGCTTTCGCCGCAGATGAGTAGGGCGCGCTTGTGTCCCATGCGGAGCAGCTGGAGGGTCTCCTGTTCGATTTCGTCCATGGTGAGCACTTTGCGCTTCAGACCTTTGTTGTCGCGGCGGAATCCGCAATAGACGCAGTTGTTGACGCAGGCGTTGCCTGTGTAGATGGGGGCGAAGAGCACGAGGCGTTTGCCATAGATCTCATCTTTGCAGTACTCGGCGGTATCGAGTATCTTCTGGATGTCTGCTTCGTCTTCGACACAGAGCAGCTTGGCGACGTCTTCGAGGTTCAGGCCTTTGAGCTTGCGGGCTTTGTTGAGGATGTTGTTCAGTTCATCCTGTGTGGGTGCGTTGTCAGTGAGCAGTCCATAGAGCTTCTCACGATCTATAAAATTCTGGTTACGCATGATGTTTTATGTTTTGTTGATGTGTTCGAGGTTGATATGTTGATATGTTATTGTGCTAATTTTCAATTTGCTTCGTCACCACCGCTTTGGCTTCGACTCCTGGCAGTCGGCCGGCTCGTCCACAGAGGCCGTTGATGCGGTCAACGGTGCCGCTGACGATAAGGGAGATGACGGCGATGCCGTGCTGCTGAAGGGGCAACCCTTGGCGGCATAGGATGATGTCGGAAAAGTCCGAAATAAGGTGGTTGATGGATTCCGACTGGCTGCGGTCGGACACTAATAGTGTTATTGTTCCAATTCTCTTTTCCATTAGGTGTTAGGCTTTTGGATTAGAAATCAGTTGACTATAATGCGTTGAACTGATTGTTCAACACTTTGCAAAGGTACAAAAAAAATGATACCTCAAAGTAAAAAAATAAAAAAAACGTATCTTTGCAGTCGGAAAACGAGTACTTGTCCTCTGGCAATGAAATGTCTTGAAAACATACTAAGGGTTATGTCGCTTACGGCGACGTTGGCTCTGTTTGTGGCGTGTGACGGTGGTTCTCAGGACTATAACCATACGTTCGATGTTGCCTTCCATGTCGTCTCCGACGCTGGCGAACCGTTGTCGTATGTGGAGGTTTTCTCTAAGCCAGACGACGATGACTCTTGTTCGCAATATGAGTGGAGGATGTTGGGAAAGACCGACACGGGCGGTATCGTGAGTGGATATGTGAAAGACTATGGCTTACCCAATGTTTACCGTTTTTCGGACAGGGATTCCAGCTATTTCGTCAAAGATACCGTGATAAGCGATTTCAATGAAGACGATACAGTCGAGATAGTCCTCAACGTGTTGGTTCATTAATTTCACGCATTCATGAAATATCTAAGAAAAATACTTAAAGGGGTGTCGCTCACAGCGGCTATGTTTGTGTTTCAGGCCTGCTACGGTACTCCCAATCACGAGGCCTACTGGGATGAGGTCTTCTTCCGTGTGGTCTCCTCCAATGATGGTCAACCCATCCCGAATGTGGATATAGACTTTCAGTATCAGAGCGGGGACAGGTATCTTGCCGATAAGTGGGAGAAGTTAGGTATGACCGATACAGATGGAATCGGCACGGGTCTTGTCGAGTATTTTGGAGTTCCTACAGTGTTCCGGTTCAGGGATAAGGACTCGGTGTATGTTGTCAAGGACACGGTTCTGACACATCTGTACGATACTGATACGGTTGATATTGTCCTTTCGAAGATAGATTGATGGTCGCGGCTGTGCGGGATTTTCTGTTTCGCCGATTTCGAGAGATGGAGACTCGTGTGCACGAGTTGAACTATCTCTTCTGGGAGTGCACTACGCGGTGCAATCTCCATTGTCTTCATTGTGGAAGCGACTGTACCGCCGCTGGCGGCGAGGGGGATATGCCTGTTGCGGATTTCCTTCGTGCGTTAGATACTATACCAGAGGATATGAGGGGTCGGCCTTTTACTGTGGTGCTCACAGGCGGGGAGCCGTTGATGCGTCAAGATATAGCAGATATTGGGCGAGAGATAAGGAAGCGCGGAGTTGGCTGGAGTATGGTGACAAACGGATGGCTCTATGACGAAGCGATGCACAGGAGGTTGATGGAGGCTGGCATGGGTGCACTTACGATAAGTCTCGACGGATTGGCGGAAGATCATGACTGGATGCGAGGCAGGGAAGGGTCTTGTCAACATGCTTTGGATGCTATAAAAATTGCAGCCAGAGAACGTCGGTTGAATTTCGACGTGGTGACCTGTGTCAACCAGCGCAATCTGCCACATCTGCAGGAGATATACGAGCAGCTCGTTTCGGCTGGGGTAAGGCAGTGGAGGATTTTTACCATAATACCCATAGGACGCGCCAAGGAACGAGAAGAACTGCATCTCTCAGATACGCAGTTCGTCGAGCTGATGGATTTCATTGCGGAAAAACGTAAGCAAAAGAACCTCAAAGCCACCAAGCACCCAACCGGCCAACATATCAACATATCAACATGTCTACCATCCATGACCGTCACCTTCAGCTGTGAGGGCTATCTGGGGAAGTACGAACGACGGGTGAGGCAAACTCCTTATTTCTGCCATGCTGGTATCAATATAGCCTCGGTTCTGATTGACGGCACCATATCGGCATGCCCCAATATCGACCGGCAGGCGTTTGGTCAGGGTAATATTTATAGAGACAACCTATGGGAGGTTTGGCAAACCCGTTTCGAGCTGTTCCGAAACAGGAATTGGGCGCGACGTGGTATGTGCAAGAACTGCAAGGTGTTCAAGAACTGTCTGGGCAACGGGATGCACAACTGGCACGGCGACTGCGGCGAGGTGTTAAACTGCCACTACAAAAAGGTGGTCAACAGTCAGTAATCATTCAATCACTCAAGCATTCAGGCATTCTTGGCCGAGCCAAGCGGCAAAGCCGATAGCAAGCACTCAAGCACTCAAGCACTCAGGCAATCATTCGTTAGTGTGGCTGCCGAGGCCGTGGGTGCGGACGCCGTTGGATATTGTTCGCGTCTCTCCTTTGCTGGGTAGCGGTGGGTTGTTGATGTAGTCGCTTCTGAACCAGAAGCTGCCACTATATGGGTTGTTGTTGAAGTCGGTGTAGTGCTCGCGGCGGATGAGGTCGCCCCTCTCGCGGTCGTAAAAGACTCGCAGGCGCACCTCCTGGTCGTAGTCGACATATATCCATTCGCCCAGGTGAAGGTCGTTCTTCAAGATTCCTCGCGCATAGATGCGAGCTGTGTCGCTTGTCTTATGTACCATCCTTTCTCCATCGGAGAAGATATCCCCGTTGCTGCTTGACAACGAACGGCGGAACCAGATATCAAAGTTGTCGTGGTCGAGGTTTTTGATATTCTCCCACCTCTTTATGCGCCAGGTTTTTATCCAGGTGGTATCGTTCAGCACCTCGGTATGACGGCAGATGATGTCGCCATCCGTATAGGTGAGAATGTATTGGTTGGAGATATGCCCTGAGGTGTCAAACGTAGTAAGGTCCCTGAGTAGGTTGTGGGTGTAGTGCAGCTGCTTGACGGGGATGTCTCCAAGCGAAAGGGTCTGCTCTCCGTTTTGGGCTCCATTCGAGTAGTGGCGTGTCCAAATGGAGTCGGCACCTCCTGCTTCAATCCATTCGCCATGCCGTTCTCCATTCACGTATTCCCCTTTCAGCAGAGTGCGCTTGGAGCTGTCTTTCAACTCGTAAGGACCGTTGAGCACCCCTTTCGAATAGTAGGCGGAGAGGTAGATGCGGCGCCATCTGTTCGAGACGGAGTCGTATTCGAGTCGTTGTGTGAGGAGGCTGTCGAGTTCGCCGTCGTCATAGTACTCCTCGCGCCAGACGCGATGTTTCTTGTCGTCGGTGAAATGCTGCCACTTGCCATGACGGCGGTCACCTCGCACGGAGCCTTTCGCCAGCGTGACCCCTTTGCGGTTGCGGACAGCGCAGCTCTTGCCGTGGAATGTGGCCGACTGCAGGAGTGGGAGTGGATTTTTGTGTCCCGAGTATAAACGTAGGCATTCGATACGACCGCGGACGTACGACCGCACGTTCCGTTCCGTCAGTCGGCCGAGCGTGTCATAGAAGTAATCCTCCGTCCATCCATTGCGGGTCGCTCCCCACAGTATGCTGTCGCCTACGCCTTTGAGGCTCTCTCTGGCTATCGAGTCGAGCGTGTCGGCCATAAGCGTTGCGTCGATATAGTATGACCAAGCCAGCTCGTCGTTATATTCGGGAGAGGGTAGGAGGGAGGCATAGGCAAAAGAGGTGGGCATAAGGCTGTCCCGTAAATCTGGCTGTCCGGATGTCTGGATATCCGGTTGCCGATATTGGTGGAGGCAGAAGTGTCCTGGGGTACCGTCATATTTGATAGTATAAAATTCCTCCTCGACGCAGCGGCCCAGCGAGTCATATCGGTAGAGCAGGCTGTCCTTCCATTGACCCAGATGGTTGTTGTATACGAACCGGCGTGTCGTCGAGCCGTCGGGCCACCGTTGCGTGTTCCATCCCATCGTCCACAGGGTGGAGGCTACCTTATTGCCCTTCTCGTCAAAAAGGGCCTGCTCTCCGTGGAGGAGGTCGTTCTTGTAGTTAGACAGCTCGCACAAGGATCCGTCCCTGCGGTATTTTCGACATTCGCCCTCTCGCTGGCCGTCAATATAGTTTACCGTCATCAAGGTGTCGCCCAGCGAGTCGGTGACCACGTATGGCCCCACGATCATCCCGCCGCTGGCGGTATAGCTGCTTTTGTTAACTCCTCCGCAGTCGTGGTCTTCACCCGTGCAGATGTAGACGTTCGCTTTGTCGTGACAGAAGCTGTCGCCGAGGGTTATGATATAATGGAATTCCGATTGGTTGAATCGGGCGGTGTTGCGCATCCGTTTGACTTTGATACACTGGTCATATTCGGAGTTTCGGTATACGGTGGTCGCCTCAAAGCGGTTCTCAGTCGAGTATATGTCGGTGTAGCCTTCCTCTTTCAGCGAGGCAACGAACCCGTCGGCCATCGTGGAATCGTACATCCAGCAGAGCAGGTTCCAACTTCTGTCTATGCCTCTCACAGCCACCAGCCTTGCCCGTATCGAGGCTTTGGTGCTTCCGATACGCCAGAACTCGCAGAGCTGGTTCTCTCTTGTGCCAAATTTCTTTTCCAGCTCCCATCCGGAAGGTTTTTTTATGCCGTTGGCCGTAAGGGGCTTTCCTTCGTTGTACTGTGTGCGCAGCGTAAGGAAGTCGGCGATGGTGATGTTTTGAGCGGCTAAGGGTGCCGTGAAGAGAAAAAGCCCGGAGAGTACGATGTATAGACAGACAATGCGACCCATCACAACAGTAACAGAAGCGTTAGCAATAAAGCAACCAACGCGCCGCCTGCAACGGATGTGGCGACCTTGCCAAACTCGTTCCAGAAGCTTTTCTTCGGGGCTTTCTTCAGGTCGTTGACGGGGTAGATGTATGTGTTGGCTGCCTCGTTCACGTTGTCGAGCGTGTAGTTGAACATGGCCACGTCGGCGCCGTTGCGGCTTTCCATCTCGAAGATGGTGTATCCTCTGGCTTCAGAGCTGAATTCGATCAGATAGGCGAGGTGGTTGCACAAGGGCTTGCGGCTGCAGTATGTCACGTAGACGGCCGGCTTGTCTTTCGCAATCATTGCGATGATGTCGATGTCTTCGGTCAGGATATACTCATACACTCTGTCGAAGATATATGGATGGGTTTCGTTCCATCGGTAGTTGTCGTACAGCTTGAAAAACACCTTCCGCTTCTCGCCCGATATCTCCATAATCTTCCCGTAGATATCATCGTTCACGCGAACCATCTGGAACACGCTGTCGGACAACTGCTCCAACACCACATCCGGCAAGGTGGGGTCAAGTATTCTGAACAAAAGCTGGGCTTCGTCTATGCTGTCCAGGTCGACGGCGATGGCCGAGGTGTCGATGCCGACGGTGTCTACGTACTGTACGGCAATCTTGTTGGTGTCCAGTTCCAGTTCGGCTGTCTCGCTGCTGTCCATCTCTACGGCTACGGCCGTGGGGTCGAACTCTTGCACCGGGACGGGGTTTGTCACCGGTTCCTGTGCGTGGAGGCAAGACATCCAGCACAGAAGGGCTATGAGTATGATTAATCTGCGATTCAAGGTATGATTATTGGCCACTGATTATGAATACGGTGTTGCGTTTATGCAGGTCGGGCATGGCTTTGCGCCATTGTGCAGCCGTCTGCGTCTTGATGAACTGCGAGGGGAGCATGATGTCGCATCCCACACATATCAGCGTCTCGTTGTGGCACACGCTCACGAGGCTCTGCAGCAGCTGGTTGTTCCGGTAGGGAGCCTCTATTAATATCTGCGGTTGACGCTCTTTGAACGAGCGGCTTTCGAGTTGCCTTATCGCCTGTTCCCGTTTTGCGCGGTCGACGGGGAGGTAGCCGTTGAAGGCAAAATTCTGCCCGTTGAATCCCGACGCCATAAGGGTCATCATAAGCGACGAGGGCCCCACCAGCGGCACCACCTCGATGCCTCGTTGCTGTGCGATGCGGGTGATGACCGAACCTGGGTCGGCGATGCAGGGAAGCCCCGCCTCGCTGAGCAATCCGATGTTCTCACCTTGCTTTATGGGGTTGAGGTAGTCGCCTACAGCGTTGGGGTCGGTATGCTCGTTCAGCTCAAGGAAAGTGGTGTCGTCGATGGCATGGATATAACCCGCAGCCTTCAGGAACCGGCGTGCCGTACGTATCTCCTCGACGATGAAGGTGTGGCAGCTGTCGAGCAGCTCCTTGTTGTACGACGGCAGCGACTGGTCGACGGTTCCGCCGATGGTTACAGGAAAAAGTATGAGCTTACCGGAGGGCATTATTATAGAAACAGTTCTCCTTAAAAACAGCCACCAAGGGCAGTGGTTGGGCTACCGTTAGTGGCTGTCTTGTTGGGTGTAGAAGAATCAATATTTGTAAAATCCTTCACCGCTCTTGCGTCCCAGAAGGCCGGCGCGCACCATTTTGCGCAGCAGCGGGTGAGGACGGTATTTAGGATCGCCAAACTCTTTGTAGAGGACCTCCATGATGGCCAGGTTCACGTCGTTGCCGATAAGGTCGGCGAGAGCCAGCGGGCCCATCGGGTGGTTGGCACCGAGCATCATGCATTTGTCTATGTCTTCGGCGCTGGCGATACCGTCGGCGAGGATGCCTACGGCCTCGTTGATCATCGGGATGAGGATGCGGTTGACCACAAATCCCGGAGCCTCTTTCACTTCGACCGGCTGTTTGCCGATAGAGGTGGCGAGGTCGACGATGGTCTTGGTCACCTCGGCGCTGGTCAGCTGGCCTTTGATAACCTCAACGAGGGCCATGCGGTCGGCCGGGTTGAAGAAGTGCATGCCGATGAACTGGGCGGGACGGCTGGTGCAGGCGGCGATCTCGGTGATGCTCAACGACGAGCTGTTGGTGGCGAAGATGGTCTCCGGCTTGCAGATCTTGTCGAGTTCGCCAAAGACATCTTTCTTCAGCTGCATCTCCTCGACGGCAGCCTCGATCACGAGGTCGGCATCGGCGAAGGTGGCGTAGTCGGTGGTGGTGGTGATGTTAGCCAACAGGGCGTCGACGGCCTCCTGGGTCATCTTGCCTTTCTCCACCAGCTTGGCGTATGATTTAGAGATCGAACCCATAGCCTTGTCAAGACTTGCCTGAGTGCGGCTTTTCATTACGATGGGCATTTTTGCGGCAAAGGCTTTCACGATGCCCTTAGCCATTGTACCTGTTCCAATTACACAGATTTTCATGATGTTTGTATTTTAAAATTGTTATTGTGTTAATACGTTATTCCATCTTACTTTTTCCATCTTACTTCTTCCTTCTTCCTTCTTCCTTCTTCCCTCTTACCTCTTCCATCTTACCTCTTCCATCTTACCTCTTCCATCTTACCTCTTCCATCTTACCTCTTCCATCTTACCTCTTACCTCCCTTCAAACTTCACCTCTTCCTTGTTCAAGAAAGCGTGCATGCCGTTCTTCTGATCTTCAGTGGCGAAGCATTTTCCGAACATGTGGTTCTCGTAGGCGATAGCCTCGTCGGCCGGCAGGTCATATTCGGCCTCGATGCACTCTTTCGCGTACTTCAGCGCTATCGGGGCGTTGGCGCTTATCGTCTTGGCCAGTTTCATCGCCTGAGACATAAGTTCTTCCTGCTCGTATACGGCGTTCACGAGTCCTATACGCAGGGCCTCGTCCGATTTGATGGGCTTGCCCGAGTAGATGAGCTGTTTCGCCATGCCCATGCCCACCAGCTTAGTCAGGCGGTAGGTGCCAGAGAATCCAGGGATGATGCCGAGCCCCACCTCCGGTTGTCCGAAGCGGGCGTTGGCCGAGCATATCCTGATGTCGCAAGCCATAGCGATTTCGCAACCGCCACCGAGGGCGTAGCCGTTGACTGCCGCTATCACCGGTATCGGCAGCTTCTCGATCTTGCGGAACACGTCGGCTCCACGTTTGCCGAACTCATATCCCTGCTGTTCGTTGAGGGTAGACATCTCCGCGATGTCGGCGCCAGCCACAAACGACTTGTCGCCGTCGCCGGTGATGATAAGCACACGGACATTAGGGTCGATGTTGTCTAAGAAGTGGCCCAGCTCGTTGAGCAGAGCGCTGTTCAGGGCGTTGAGTGACTTCGGAGCCGAGAGGGTCAAAGTGCAGATGCCGTCAGTCAGAGCGGTTTTCAAGAAGGTATATTCCATAGGATAGATTTTTTTTCGTTTAAATATGGTTGCAAAAATACAAAAACATTTATGATTTACGATTCACCATTGACAGAAAAATTGTGTGTGCCATCGGTATCGCCGCTCGGCTCAGCCTGGAATGTGTTAGTGGGGTGGGATTGGTGTTAATCCCTCGTTCCGAAGAAACCCCCATCTTATTTCTCCCTATCATCTAACTCCTATCTAACTCCCATCTAACAAGCACCAACATCCCAATTCAAAATTCAAAGTTCAAATTTCAAATTTCAAAATTGTTTTAACTCCCATCTAACTCCCACCAAGCTTGCCCTTTTTTTGACGCTGCAAAAGTACAACCTCGCCATTGCGGTCTACGAATAAAATTGAAAAAAATTCAAAAAAAAAATCCAGAGTGGCGCTAACATCCTCTATCACAGTCTTCTGCTTGTACTGGGCTTTCCCCCGTCTTGGAAAACCATTACAGCATTACACCATTACAGTTGTTTTTCAAGGCTACCAAACTCAAAAGCAAATTTTATATCTATATATTTATATGTATAAATATATAGATATAATGTATAAATTAGGTTCAGCATGACCTAATTTTTAACTGTAATGCTGTAATGGTGTAATGGTCGAGTGGCGTTTCCTTATTTAGAGATAAAACTCTTGGCTTATGGTTTTATGCCAGGGGGAGCGGGTGCCGTCGGTTTCTCTGAGGTACTGTCTGATCGGCTCCGATGGGCTCGGAACGTGCCTGGTCAGCTCGAAGATGGTACGTATGGGGTCGCCTCCTTCGTGGCTGCTGACCTCTACCTTCTGTCTGCAATGGAGTCCTGAGCTTGCGGCTTCGGATAGGAGCTTTTCGGCTGCGGGGCTGGGCAGGATGCACCAGAAGGTGCCGTCTTCGGCCAGAAGGCGTGAGACGGCTGCGAGAAGTTCGCTCGTGGGCAGGCTGTCGTCGTGCCTGGCTCGGTTGCGGCTGTCGGAGGGGCTGCGGAGGGAGTTGCTGAAATAGGGTGGGTTGCTTACGATAAGGTCATAGCGCCGACCGGGCTCCCATCTCTGGATGTCGCAATGGTGGGCATGGAGTCGGTCGGCCCAGTCGGACCTCCTGAAGTTCGCGTCCGTCTGAGCGACGCTCTCCTGGTCGATATCCACCGCGTCGATGGTGGCGTGGGGGAAGAGCTGCGCCATCATCAGGGCGATAACACCACAGCCGGTTCCGATGTCGAGGAGGTTGTTGGGTGTAGAGGTGTAGGGGTGTAATGGTGTAGAGTGGCGGGTGTGGTCGCCTACGACGCATGCTAAGAGTACGGCGTCGGTCCCCACCTTCATGGTGGAACGGTCGTCTTCGACGGAGAAGTGTTGGAAGCGGAACAATGTAATGGTTAATGGTTAATGGTGTAAACGTGTAATGGTTAATGGTTTGCCTCCTCAAAATTCAAAATTATCATCTGGTCGGTCTTACGGCCTCAAAATCATTCAAAATCCCGATAAAAATAATCCAACTCTTCTTTTTGAAATTTTTTGATTGATTTTTTATTGATTTTGAGCGAAGCGACCCTCAAAGTTGCCTCCTTTCGGAGTCAATGTCGGCTTCGGTTCGGCAATGAAAACAATCTTTCATTTCTCTCACTCTCGCACGACATTTCAAAATTCAACTTTCAAAATTCAAAATTAATGATTGTTGGATAGTAAAAAGGCCACCTGGTGGGGTGGCCTTGGGGTTTGTGTCAGTGTGTTCTGCTATTTGCGTTCGCCTTTGCGAGCGTTGTAGAAGATACGGAAGGCACCAGCCTGACGGAGCTCCTGCTTGATGTCGCTGACCATACCCATCTTCACCGCCATGTCGGCTTTGATGGCTGTGGTTATATACTGACGGTCGGCGGGAGAGCGGTCGGCACGTTCGAGTTCGACCCACTGGGTGATGTCGGACACGTCGGCGATCTGGTCGTTGAGCTGGATACGCGGCTCTTTACCGTATTTTGACTGATACTGATCCATGGGGACTCCGATGTTGATGTAGCTCACAAGGCTCTTCTTCTCCAGCTTGCTGGTCTCGGTGCCCTGGGGTACCTGAATCTTCACATAGAGCGAGCTTTCGCGCATGGTGGTGATAACCATGAAGAAGAACAACAGCATGAAGATGATGTCGGACATTGAGCCCATGTTGAGACCTGGGGTCTCTTTTGCTTTCTTACCTGTAAATCTTGCCATAGTTATTTCCCTTCTACGTTTTTAGGCTCGGCCTCGGAGATAGCGATGGGGATGGCTTTGTCGATAGCGTCACGCTGTTCGTTCTTTATGTCGGCATAGCCTTTCCCGAATTTGTCTTTCGCGAGGTCGTTGCGCATCTCGTTAATAGCTGCTGTGAGTTCGTTCTGAACCTGAAGGTACATATCGTAGGAGGTACCGCGGTCGTTCTGCAGGGAGATAATACCCTTCGAAACGGGATAGGTGGAGTGGAATTCCTCGATATATACGTCCTCTTTTTCAGGGAGAGTCTCTTTATTCTGCGGATTGCCCAAGAACTCTTTGGCGCGGTCTTTGAGGTCGCGCACATTTCCTATCTCACCGTTGAACAGAAGGCGGTCCTTGCTGTTGATCTTTACGATGAAGATATTGCGCTCACGCACCTCAGGCGGCTTGTCCTGATTGGGCGGCAGCGGTGGCGGCAGGCGTCGAGCTATACCCTGATCCGTGTTGATGCTTGAGGTCAACAGGAAGAAGGTCAACAGCAGGAACGAGATGTCGGCCATCGAGCTGGTGTTCAATCCTGGTGTTTTTCTTTTACCCATATATTGTAAAAGTTTAAGGTTTTAAGTAGCTTGACTGCTTATTTCTTGAAAAATTTAGCGACTTCGACATAGATGATGGCGAGCACCGAGAGTGCAAACAGCACATAGGTGGTGATGCAGGCGGTACCTACCAGTTTGGAAGTGCCCTGAGTGGCGCCGTTCTTGTCGAGGAAGATCTGGCTGACGTCGTTGCCCTTGGAGAGGAGGAAAGCGACGAGCACGAGTGCCACGAGGATTCCGAGGCCGATGAGGAACTTCCAGCCTTTACCCTTGATGATACGCATGACAAGGAAGCCGAGGATGGCGCAACCGCTCACGGCTACGAAAGCGATAAGCATCCAGAAGGCTGTGTCGAAGAACGCAGAACTGCCGTTCATCGCGAAGAGGATGGCAAAGATAGAGCCAATAATCGCGAGGCAAAGGCAGATAATCGTTATAAGTTTATCTGTTTTCTCTTTCATAATAGTTCAAGGATTTTTTGTTGTACAATAGTTAATTGGTCCTCAAAACTATTATTTCTGATGTTTTACGAGGATATCCATGAATGAGATTGAACCATCCTCCATCTGAGCGACGAGGCTTTCAATCTTGGTGATAAGGTAGTTGTAGAAAATCTGAAGGATGATAGCGACGATAAGACCGAACACGGTGGTCAACAGAGCGACCTTCATACCGCCAGCCACAACCGTCGGGCTGATATCACCGGCTGCTTCGATAGCGTCGAATGCGCCAACCATACCGATAACCGTACCGAGGAATCCGAACGAAGGAGCCAGAGCGATGAACAGGGCGATCCAGGTCATGTTGCTCTCGAGGCGAGCCATCTGGACACCACCGTAGGAGGTGACAGCCTTCTCTACGTTGTCGAGGCCCGAGTTGATGCGGTCGAGACCCTGATAGAAGATGCTGGCCACGGGGCCGCGGGTGTTGCGGCAGAGTTCCTTGGCGCCGTCATAGTTGCCGTTCTTAACATTCTCCTCAATGCCGTCGAGAAGTTTCTTGACATTGGTGGTGGACATGTTCAGATAGAGGATGCGCTCGATAACGAGTGCCATACCGAGGATAAGGCAGAGGAGCACGGGGGTCATCCAGCCGGCACCACCCTCGATGTATTTTTCTTTCAGGACCTGGTGGAAGGACTTGGTGGTCTCTTCGGCAGCGACCTCTTCGGTTGCTTCTTCAGCTGCTTCGTCTACAGCGGGAGCTGCGGATTCGTCAACTTGTTCGGTAGCGTTGGGGTCAGGAGCAGCGGCAGCATCCTGCGCTTTCAGACCATTGAAATTGGAGAATGTCAACAATCCTACGATTGACATCAAAGCAATTACTTTTTTCATAACTTGTTTAGTGTGTTAATTATTAATTAGTTGTTTAATTTGCTTTTTAGGGCTGTAATGATGCAAATATACTTTATTTTTTTGATAAAAGTGTTTTTTTTACTTTTTTATTTTTGGCGACCGGGGTTTGGGCTCTATCGCTGGCGTCCTATAAGTGTCGATATCAGTTCTTTAATCGGTGTTTTCCTTTCGTCGGACGCTTTCACTTCAGCCAGTTCGTTCTCGGCTATTTTCATCAGACGGACAATCTCCTCTTCGGCGTGTGCTTTCATCCCGAGCTCGTCGTATTTCTCCAGTACGGCGTTCACCGACTTCTCGTCGTGACGGTCGGTGTTGTAGAGGCTTTTCAGCTCCTCGCGTTGGGTGGGGTTGCAGAGCTCGAGGGCACGCAGGATCATGTAGGTCTTCTTATGATCGCGGATATCCTGTCCTATAGGTTTGCCGAAGGTGTTCTGGTCGGCATAGGCGTCGAGGAGGTCGTCCTGTATCTGGAAGGCGAGGCCCATGTTGATGCCACAGTCATAGAGGTGACGCAGGTCTTCCTCGTCGGCACCGGCATACATGGCGCCGATTTTCATGGCGCCGGCGAGCAGGACGGCGGTCTTCTTGCGTATCATCATCATGTACTCGTCGAGTGGCACCTCGTCACGACGCTCGAAGTTCATATCATACTGCTGTCCCTCGCATACTTCGATGGCTGTCTCGTTGAAGCAGTCGAGTATGGCTTGCAGGTTGGCGTGTGGTTTCTTCAGGAAATAGCGCCAGGCGAGGGCGAACATGGTGTCGCCCGAGAGGATGGCGGTGTTCTCGTCCCATCGTGTCCATACGGTCGGTTGGCCGCGACGGAGGGGTGAACGGTCCATCACGTCGTCGTGGAGGAGGGTGAAGTTGTGGAAGGTCTCGATGCCCACAGCCGCCGACATCGCCTGCTCCATCTCGCCACCCATCATCTGGTTGGAGGCGAACAGGAGGGCCGGACGCAACCGTTTGCCGCCGAGCCGCAGGGTGTAGTCGATGGGCTCGTAGAGTTCGGTGGGTTCAAAGCAGAACTGCTGTTCGTCGAACAGATGTTTTATGGTTGCGAAAATTTCTGTTAGGTCTTGCATGGTGGGATGGTTAATGGTTCAAGGTTCAAGGTTCAAGGTTCAAAAGGTTCCTAACTGCTAACCGCTGACTGCTAAAACGGGTAGTCGATGCCGAAGTTGGTTACTATCTGGTTGAATTTCCAGTGGGCGGGTCGCCAGCGGAAGTCTTCTGAATAGCCGGGATCATATATCGGCAAACCGAAGTCGAGTCGTAGGGTGAGTATCGAGATGTTGGCGCGAATGCCGAGTCCTGCACCCATAGCCATGCTGCGGAACATGTTGTTGAAGCGGAATTCGCCATCGGGGAACTCCTCGCTCTTGTGTATCAGCCACACGTTTCCGATGTCGGCAAAGATGGCTCCCTCGAGCACCCAGGCGATGGGGAAACGCTGTTCGAGGTTTATGACCAGTGTCATGTCACCCATGCGCTCGAGTATGCCGCTGGCGTTGCCGTTGAAGCAGCCAGGACCGAGTCGACGCAGCTGCCAGGCTCGCATGGTCGAAGGACCGCCACCGAAGAAGGCTTTTTCGTAGGGCATCATGCTCGAGTTGGCGTAAGGCAATCCCACACCCAGCATGATACGGCTTACGAAGGTCGACTTCTTTCCCCAATAGAGGTAGTTCTTGTATTCTATGGAGGCGCGGGCGTATTGGGAGTAGGGGACACCCCAGACACTGCGTATGCCGTTCTCGTCGACGGGACCTTTGCATGCGATGCTCAAGCCGTGCAGCAGGTTGCCTGCCGTCTCAGCGGTGATGTGGACGAAGTGGAAGTTGTTTCGGGTGCCGAAAACCTGGGTGCTGTAGATATAGTCGTATCGGGCGTCCATGATGAAGTGGTCGGAGTATTGGTATTTCAGACGCAGGTCGGAGACGGCGTTCAGTCGCGAAATCAGGACGGGGTCGAGGTTAATGAACTTGACGAAGGTCAACTCCAGCGGTATCATCTGATTGCGGGCCCGTCGGCTGTGTGTCCAGGTGTAGGCAAGCGAGGTGTTCAGAGGCACTCGCTCGTAGTAGGGTCTATATTGGTAGCTGCCGCCGATGGTGAAGACGGTGTGGGGCCGCATGCGCTGCCACACGATATTGCCCGTGCCGGGCAGCAGGAAGTCGGGTATATCGAGCGAGATGTTCAAGCCCGCTTCGAAGGCTGAGAAGGCCTCACGGAATTTCAGTTCCCGGTTGGTGAACACCAGCTTGGGCAGCTCGAACAGCAGGTTGCCTTCGACCTTCAGAATCTCGGCGCCGCCGAAGAGGTTCTTGTTCTGGTAGGTGAGGGTTGTCTCCAATCCGAAGTTTCCGCTGGTGAAGAAATTGCGGTTCTCTTTCGTGCCGAGTGCCGAGGCATTGTTCAACTCCAACGAAGCCGTGAAGCGGCGTTTGTCGGATCGCATAAGACGGACGGTGGCGTTGAGCAGGCGTGCGCTGTCGCTGCTGTTCGGCGATTCGTCATACTTGATGTCGATATATTTGAAATTCCTGAGGCTGAGGAGGGAGTTGTAGCTGTTGGTGGAGTTGCGGGGGCGGAACTGCTGGTCGTGGAAGAGCGTTAGCGCGCGGCTTATGGTGCCTGGCCGAATCTCCATCTTGCCTTTCGGGTGGACGAAGGTGTAGTCGGTGGCGAAATGCTTGGTCTTGTAGTGGTAGACGGTGGTGTCCATGACCGAGTCGGTGGCGGCGGCTTGGGGGTAGATGTAGATGTTGTCTACATGATAACGCTGGAGGTTCCCCTTCTCTTTGTTGGCGCCTTGAGGACGGTGCAGATAGGTGGTTACGGTCAGCCCGTGGTTGCCGTAGTCGGTCGTGTCCACCACAAAGGTGATGAGCTCTTTAGAGGCTGTATAAAAACCCTCGTTGAGGAGGTTTTCGTAGATACGGGTACGTTCTTTCGACAGGTTCTCGCGGTCGTAAAGTTCGCCGTCTTTCACATAGGAGTCTTTCTTCCATTCCTCCATGAGACCGCTCAGAGCGGTGTCCTCGCTGTACACGTAGGTCTGTTCGATATGGAAGCGTGGCGAGGCTTTTATGGTGTAGAGAATGCTTATGTTACGTTTTTTTATCTTCAGCGTGTCGAACGTCGCGGTCGACTTGAAGCAGCCTTTCGACTCCATCAGGCCTTCGAGCTGCTGGGTCGTGGTGCGTGCGGCAACCTCGCTGTAGACCACCGGCGCTTGACCTTTCTTTCTCAGCCATCGGTTGAATTTGCCGTTTTTCTTAGGGCTCGACATGGTGTATACCCATAGCTTGAACCTTAGAGGGTCGATGCCCAGCACTTTGGAGTTGGGCTTCTGGCGGGCGTATTTCTTCTTGGAGATGAGGGCATCCTTAACCTCTTTCGTCACCTCGCTGCTGTCGGCCATCTCGACCTTGTACTTGTTTTTGTAGAGCACATACTCGTCCTCTTTCAGAAAACGCTCCACTCGGCACGAGTTCATCGTCATCAACACTAACGCCAGCGCTGCCGCTGTTATGTACTTCTTAAAGTTCAAAGTTCAAGGTTCAAGGTTCAAGGTTCAAGGTTCAAAGTTGTCATTATCTTCGCGGTGCTCCCGATGTTAGATTCGACATACTTCTTGCACACCTGCGAGGCTTCCTGTCCGTAATGGTCGTCGCTCAGCAGGCGGTCCATCACTTCGGCCAGCGACTCTGAATTACGGTAGGTGAAACCACCGCCTAACCGCAGGATGTCTTTGGCTTCCTGGAACTTGGTGTGGTTAGGTCCGAAGACCACCGGCACCTCGTAGGTCAGCGCCTCCAGAATGTTGTGTATGCCTCTTCCGAACCCGCCGCCGATATAGGCTACGTCGGCATAGCGGTATATCCTCGAAAGTAGTCCTATGTTGTCGATGATGAGGATGTTGGCATATCGCTCGTTTTCGGTTGGAAACTGCTCTTTGCAGGCTTTCGAATACCGGATACAGCGCATCTTGCCAAAAAGGTTTTCTATCCGCTCGAGGTGGCTCTCGCTTATCACATGGGGGGCGAGCACCAGTCGCACCGTACCTTGGCAGTTGTCCAGATATGCTTTCAGGTTTTCTTCGTCGGGTTCCCAGCTGCTTCCCGCCACGATGCATTTGCCGCTGTTCCCGGCAAGGAATCGCTCGACTGTCACGTCACCCTCACTTCTCTCTGCTATCTCTTTCACGCGGTCGAAGCGTGTGTCGCCCGCAACAGAACACCAGTCAACCCCTCCGTCCTTCAGCAACCGTAGGGATTCCTCGTTCTGGACAAAGATATGGTCGAAACAGCGCAGCTGCTTTCTGAACCACCCTCCGTAGGGTTTGAAGAAGTAGTGGCTCCTGCGGAATATCGCCGAGAAAATAAACGTCTTCACTCCATGACGATTCAGCTCTCTCAGCATGTTGAACCAGAAGTCGTATTTCACAAAGAAGGCCACCTCGGGGTTTATCAGCTCCACCAGCCGGCGGGCGTTGCGAGGTGTGTCTATCGGCAGGTAGGTTACCCTCTCTGCCTCTTCACAATTCTTCCTCACCTCATAGCCAGAAGGGGAGAAAAAGGTTATCCACACTTTGAAGTCTGGATGCTCATCTCTGAATTTTTTTATCACAGGACGCGCCTGTTCGAACTCACCCAGCGACGAAGCATGGAACCATGCCACCTTCTCTCCCTTCAACGGCTCAGTATTCCATGTTCGAGCCCATCCCTCCACCATTTGGCGTGCCTTCTGGTTCGTTATTGCCGCAATGCGTATGCCGGCACCATATAGCGCGATGCCAAGATTGTAGAGTATGTGTATAGGATGAGCCAAGAGGTTAAGAACTGGTCGGTGATTTCTAAATATAGATGCGTTGTAAAAACGCACAAAAGTACTCAATAATTGCCTCCTTTCAAAATTAAGTTTTGAACACTTGTTAGCGGAGGCTTTTTTATTAATCAATCAACCCCACTCTGAAGGGGAGCGGGGTTGTGAAAAAACAACGATAAAAAATCTGTAAAGCTCTAACTCACAAAATCATGCCGCTCTATCTGCTAATAATAGTAATAGTCGTAGGATGTCTTCCCTTTCAATGGGAACATCCAGCAGAATTTCAGCGTGTAAGTGAGGTCGAAATAGCGGTTTGAGTCCTTTCCGCGAAGTCCGGCCAGCTGGTCGATGGTGTACTCTCGGGTTGACTTCATCCAGCTCTGTGAGATCTCGAAGGTGAAGTAGAAGTTCACCAGGTTCAGATTGTTGCTCATGAACCAGTATCCCACACCTTCGGTCAGCACACCACCCATCCTCTGATGGTCGTAAAGATGGGCGTAGGCGTCGTCGATCTGCGGGGCGTTCACCTCGTTGAGGTTGAAGATGGTTTGTTGCTGAATCCATCCTCCGGTCAGTTTCAGCAAGATGCCGGAGTTGGGGTTCTTCTTCGACACGCGGAATATCTTTCCGGCACCGGCTCTCACGCTGAAACCTCGGTTGTAGCACGTCACCACAGCGTCCGTTCCGTTGGTGCCTATGATGATGCTGTCGCGGGTGTAGAGGTCGGCCATCCTCAGGTCGCGGCTCCTCAGGTTGTCGCTCCCGAAGAAAAAATCGCCATCGAGAAAGACCAACCAGTTCGACTTGTACTTGTATATCCCGTTCAATCCGAAGTTCAGGAAGGGAAACTTATACAGGTCGTACATCGTGGTGTACTGAGCCTTCGTGCCGTCGGGCGCCTTTCCGAACGAACCGCCAGGGGAGGGGAACACCGTACCGAAGTTGAATCCTACGATGTGGCATTCCATCGTGTCCTGCGTCAACTTCTCCTGTGCACCAGCACTAAAAGAGACAGCCATCAAAACAATGATGGCCATTCTCGAAAGTCTATGTACGATTGTGTTAATGTGTTAACGCTTGATTGTTTTATCGTTTGAGTAAAGAATGCCTCTTTCCACTAACGAAATAACAAATTAACAAGATTGCAAAATCTCTATTACTTGAACACCGCATTCCAGATTAGTTCCGGAATGTCGATATTCTGGTGAATACCTGTGAAGTTGTTGGCTCCAGGACCATAGGCGAACACTGGCACCATGACACCCGTGTGACCGTCGGTCGAGAAGCGGTATTCGTTCTTTCCGCGGGCAAGGTCGCCGTCGGGCAACGAAAGTCCGCCTGTCTCATGGTCAGCGGTGACTACAACGAGGGTGTTGCCGTCGCGTTCCGCCCAATCCAAAACTATCTTAAGCATCGCCTCAAAGTCTTCCATCTCCGCGCGCAGGTGTTTGAAGTCGTTGTTGTGGCATGCCCAGTCAATCTGAGAACCTTCAATCATCAGCATGAATCCGCCTTTCGATTTCTTCAGCAAGCTGAGGGCTTTCTTCACACCTCTGCAAAGCATGTCGTCTCGGCTGTCTGCGCTGGCGGGGTCACCGTCGGTAACGAGGGCACACATCGGTGCGTTCTTGACATCATCCATTGCATCGAGGGTGAATGCCAGCGTGTATCCGCGTTCGGCGAGGGTGTCGAGGGGTGAGAGTCCGTCCTCGCGGTTATCGGGAAGGAAGTGGTTGCGGTCGCCGCCGATCATCACGCTGAACGGCGATTTGGCCAACTGAAGGCTTATCGAGTCAAAACTCTTGCGGTCGTGTACGTGTGCGTAGGTGCTGGCAGGCGTAGCATCGAGCACGCTGCTTGTAACCACAAAACCTACCTTCTTGTCTTTCTTGGTGGCACGCTCCAGCATCGAGCAGTAAGACTTGCCTTCGCTCGACATGCCTACATGACGGTTGTCCACCTTGTGCATGGTCATGAGAGCTGTTCCGCCTGCACCTGAGTCGGTGGTGTATTTGTTGGCAGAATAGGTGCGAGAGAATCCGGTAAATGGGAATCTCAGAAACTGCGATTTGCCTTTTTGCACCACAATCGAACTGTAGACATGGCTCACTCCCATGCCGTCGCCAACAATATATATGACATTTTTGGGTCGCTTGTTTTTGTTTTTACAGCTTGCCTCGGGCATCACAACTGCCATCAGAAGCACTACCAAAACTGCCCTCAGGGCAAAGACAACATAGCGGTTTGTATTTCTCATTGTTTTTTTTAGTATTTTTGCAGTCTGTTTTAGGAGTGCAAAGTTACATATTTTATTTGAAATTAACGTTATATACGAAAAAAAATGATTTCTGTTACATTTTAATAATTGAGTAATTTTGTAAATCACTGATTATCAATAATACAATATATCTATAAAACAATGGCTAAGGATTTTGTAAAACGCTCTGAAAACTATTCTGAATGGTATAACGAACTGGTCGTTCGTGCCGATCTCGCTGAAAACTCCGCCGTCCGCGGTTGCATGGTCATCAAACCTTACGGCTATGCTATATGGGAAAAAATGCAGCGCGCCCTCGATGATATGTTCAAGGCCACCGGTCACTCCAACGCCTACTTCCCGCTCTTTATCCCCAAGTCGTTCCTCAGCCGTGAGGCCGACCACGTCGAAGGCTTCGCCAAAGAGTGCGCCGTCGTCACTCACTACCGTCTCAAAACCAATCCCGACGGCTCTGGTGTTGTAGTCGACCCTGAGGCTGAACTCGAAGAACCGCTTATCGTACGTCCTACCTCCGAGACCATCATCTGGAGCACATATAAAAACTGGGTCAAGAGCTACCGCGACCTTCCTATCCTCTGCAACCAGTGGGCTAACGTAGTCCGTTGGGAGATGCGTACTCGCATGTTCCTTCGTACTGCTGAGTTCCTCTGGCAAGAGGGTCACACCGCTCATGCCACCAAGGAAGAGGCTGAAGCTGAGGCTCGCCGTATGCTCGAAGTATATGCCGACTTTGCTGAAAACTGGATGGCTGTCCCCGTTGTAAAAGGTACCAAGTCGCCCAACGAGCGCTTCGCTGGCGCCCTCGACACCTACTGCATCGAGGCTCTCATGCAGGACGGCAAGGCATTGCAGGCTGGCACCTCCCACTTCCTTGGTCAGAACTTCGCCAAGGCGTTCGACGTACAGTTCCTCAACAATGAGAACAAGCTAGAGTACGTATGGGCTACCTCTTGGGGCGTTTCCACTCGTCTCATGGGTGCTCTCATCATGACCCACTCCGACGACAACGGTCTCGTCCTGCCTCCCAAGCTTGCTCCTATACAGGTCGCCATCGTTCCTATCAGCAAGAGCGACGAGCAGATGGCTATGGTCGACCAGAAAGTGGCTCCTATTATCGAAGCCCTCAAAGCCAAAGGCATAAGCGTCAAATATGACAACCGTCCCGAATACAAGCCGGGTTGGAAGTTCACCGAATACGAGTTCAAGGGCGTGCCCGTCCGTCTGGCTATAGGTCAGCGTGACCTCGAGAACGGTACTTGCGAGGTTTGCCGCCGCGACACGCTCGAGAAGGTTTCCATGCCTATCGACGGCATCGTCGAGCATATCGAGCAGCTCCTCGCTGACATCCAGCGCAACCTCTTCACCAAAGCCGCCGACTTCCGCGTAGCACAGACTCGCCGAGTCGACACTTGGGACGACTTCAAGCGCGAAATCGAGAAGGGTGGATACCTCCTCTGTCATTGGGATGGCACCACCGAGACAGAAGAGGCAGTCAAGGCTGAGACAAAGGCTACTATACGTTGCATCCCCTTCGACTCGCCAGACGAGGAGGGCAAATGTGTCTATAGCGGTCGTCCAAGCCATCGTCGCGTAATCTTCGCTCGCGCCTATTGAGCAATGAAGCGGCTCGTAATCTTCTGTTCACTCTTATTAGTCGCCTCTTGGGGACATTCGCAGAGTTTATGGTCTTTACTCTTCCCTTCGAAGGCAACCAATACAGCCGTCGTTGTCGGAAATCTGCCTGCTCAAATCGAGGGCACGTCCTCTCTCTTTTTCTATGACGGGCGTCTTTGGACAGCAAACGACCACAACGCCCTGACTCTCTATACTCTCGATACATCCAGCGCCGCCGTCACAGACTCCATCCTCATCGCACCTTATATATATGACATGGAGGAAATCTCTCAGGATGAGACATACCTCTACTTCGGCGATATGGGCGACAACAACGGCGTACGCAACGACCTCCATATCCTTCGTCTTCCCAAATCATCTCTACCATCAGGACCGTTCCAGTTCGACACCATCGCCTTCTCATATCCCGACCGTACCGACTCCACCGCCCGCGATTTCGACTGCGAGGCTTTCATCGTGACTGATTCGTCGATAATCCTCTTCACCAAGCAATGGAACAGTCTTGCCACTGTCTGCTACTCCATCCCCAAAACTCCAGGCACCTGGCTTGCCGATAGCCTGCTCTCGCTACCTGTCGAAGGCCTTGTGACAGGAGCCTGTTATCAGCCCGAACGCCACCTGCTTGTTCTTTGTGGCTACAACTCTCTCTGCTTGCCGTTTGTGTTTCTGGCCTACGGTTTTGAAGGTTTTGCCTTCGATAGCTCCACCCACCAGCGTATTCAACTATCCAACGGCATGGGCACACAGACTGAGGGCATTGCTACCATCGATGGCATACATTATTTCCTCACCTGTGAGAAATTCGACCATGCTGGCATAACCAAGCCTTCCAGACTTTTCCGCCTCGACCTCTCCGACTATCTCAACCAGCCAATCGAAGCCGTCACCGACATCACACTCGACAAAGAGCGTGTGGTGGTCTATCCCAATCCCACATCCTCACGTCTTCACCTCCCTGCCGACAAAATCAAACGCTACGCCCTCATCGACATGCAAAAACGCACCATCTTGCAAGGCCCTGCCGACGAGTGGATAAACCTATACCACCTCCCATCTGCTACCTACCACCTCCGCCTTACCCTGAAAAATAACACAACCAAGACCATCACCATCGTGAAGCAGTAATCTTCTTTACCGTTTCCACCCGGACGAGGTCAGGTGGAATCTTCCGCTTCCCATAACCCTCTTCTCTGCATATCCGTCTGGCGTCGGCAACCACACCTCCGCTGTCGTGTTGGCGGGTATCTCTATCTCCCACTCGAAGCGGTCTCCCTTGCGTTGCCAGTTGCTTACAATCTTGCCTGATACGGAGTTGTATGTGCATTTCACTTGGTCAAGTCCGTCGATAGGGTAGGGCTTGAGTTCTATCTTTTTATATCCTGGCTCCATCGGGCGTATGCCTCCGAGGTATTCATATTCCCAGATGATGAGGTCGCCAAGCAGCATCACGTGGTTTCCTGAGTTCATCGCTGGATCGCCGGTGTCGCCGTTCCACAGTTCCCAGATGGTGGTGGCGCCCTTCTTGACCATATAGCCCCAGCTGGGATAGGTCTCGTTGGTGGCAAGCCGCAATGCTAAATCTGCCCTTCCGAATTCCGTCAGAGTACGCATCAGCTGTTGTATGCCTACCACGCCTGTCGAGACATGTCCTCCAAATTCCCGTTCTGTCTTGTCGATGATATTACCCAGCACTTTCTGCTCCATCTCTTTCGGTACCATCCCGAAGGTGAGGGGCAGCAGGTTTGAGGTGACGCTGTTGTGCGAATATCCACCAGTCTCGCGGTTGAGATACTTTCTGTTGAAGGCTTCGGTGGTTGTGTTTATCTCATTTCTGTAATATTCGGCATCGTCGTTATGGCCGAGCAATGTGGCGAACTTTTCCATCTTTCCTGCCAGATGGCAGTAGAAGGGGGTGGAGAGCATTGCGGGCCACGTCATGCGGTTGGTGTCTTTGGTGTGTATCATTTCCGGACTCTCGGGTGGCACACACCAGTCGCCGTAGGTGTCGCGTACGATTACGCCATCTTTCTCGTAACAGGTCTTCATATGCCACATCCAGAGTTTCATCTTGTCGTAGTGATCCTTTATAGGTTTGATGTCTCCGAAGCGGCTGTATAGCATGTCGGCTACGGTGATGAACGCACCTGGCCAGGTCATGTTGTCTGTATAGTTGCGCCAATAGGCTGGAGCTACGTCGGAGAGCGATCCGTTCTCCCATTGGCAGTCGGCCAGGTCTTGGTGCCATTTGGCATAGAGCCGATGGTTGTCGAAGATGTAGCTCTCTCCATAGCACCCTGTGGTTCTGTCACCTGTCCACCCCATGCGCTCGTCTCGCTGAGGACAGTCGGTCGGCATCGATCGGTAATTCCCTCTGATGCCCCAGTATGCGTTGTGATAGACAGCGTTCATTACTTCGTTTGAACATTCGAAGCTCCCGGTGATGGGCATCTCATCGTAAAACACCAACCCCGTGAGGTCGTCAACGTTTGGCTTGCTCGGCAGTCCTGTTATCTCGACATATCGGAATCCATGATATGTGAACATGGGGCGCCAGAGCATTTCGGATTTTTGGACTTTGGAATTGGAGGAATTTCTAGATGTCCGATTATCTGATGATCCATAAATATATCTGTCTGTACATTCGGCGCTGCGCAGGTTGACGGTGTATAGCGTGCTGTCGCTCTTGATCGTCTCGGCGAAACGGAAGGTGACGGTATCGCCGCTATTTAGTTTGAAATTCGATATTCTGAATTCGTATGAGCCAACCATATTCTGCCCCATGTCGAGTATCCATGCATCGCCTTTCTTGAAGACTGACACGGGCCTAAGTCTCTCTTGCATCTTTATATTAGGATTTGGCTGCGGCGTCAGGTTGATATAGACGTCGTCTGCAACGAGGTCTTTCCAATGAGGATTCATGCAGGCTGTGCAGCTTGGGTCGCGTAGCACTTTGTGTTTTGGATTCGTCTCGTCGCCGAAATCCATATTCTCTTTGTCGAAATCAACTACAACGGGCAGCCAGCCATTGTCGTTATATCCAGCTATAGTCCAATCGCCGAGTTCCATTCGTGCGTCGTAGGTCTCTCCGTCGAATTCGTTGGACTTCCTTATCGGACCGCGGTTGGTTATCTTCCATCCTTCGTCGCTTACAATTGTCTCCTTGCCTCCATCCTGATATGTCACCTCTAATTGCAGCAGCAACTGTGGTAGGCCATAGTGGGCGGCGTGGTTTATTCCGCACCATTCCATCGTTGCGGAGTCATACCTTATGGTGGTGAAACGTCCGCCTTCGAGGGTGACTCCTATGGCATTCTCTCCCTTGGCGGTCATCTCGGTGACATCGTAGGAGTTGAAATATACATGCTTGGTGTAATCCGACAGCGTCGGTTTCATCAGCTCTTCTGGTGCAACCTCTTCGCCGTTGATGTAAGCGCTATACACGCCCAGTCCGCAAATGTATAGTCGTGCCGACTCGACGTCGTCTTTCAGTTCAAACTCTTTCCTCAGATAGCGTGCGGCTATGCGTGTGTGTCCTTTGAGCACATCGTCCTCGAAGGCGCGCCCTATCCATCTCGCCTGCCAGTCGTCGTTATTCAGCAGACTTATCTCGAATCTCTTGACTTCGCTCGTTACTTTCTTTTCTTGCCCTTTGCCATAACGCACTTTACTCTCTACTCTCCAGTACGCAATATCGCGGCTTTTCAGTTGGGAGCCTTGGTAGGGGATGTACAGCATCTCGTCCGACTCCACATACTTCGAATCCCATAAATCACCTACACCATCCTTCGCTTTCTCTTCCGTTGTGGCGACGATGATGCGGTACTCTGTCTGCACAACATCTTTTGCATCCGACTCATACTGCCAGCTGAAACGGGGTTCGGCTGTCGCCAATGGCTGATTTCCGTCCTGCATCTCCACCGTAAGTTTGGTCAGCACAACTCTGTTGCCGCAGGCGGTAAACAGTAAGGTGAGCAGTAAAAAGGGAACAAGATGTTTCATGTGGTTGCTTTTATTAAAAAGGTGGGTTGACGTTTTTGTCGACAACCCACCTCGTAAGTTTAACTAGTTTCTAATTTTACCTCACGATAAGTTTCTTCACACTATTGACCCTGTCTCCATTGACCCTCACAAAGTAGGCCCCTTGTGCCAATCCTTGAAGGTCGACCAGATGCTCGCATCCTCCGTAACATTCCTTATCCAATGTGCGCACAGTTCTGCCGCTCATGTCCATCAGGGTTATATGTACTTTCCCGTCAATACCTTCCAACCTGATTGTTGTGCTTCCGTTGGCTGGGTTGGGGTACATTCGGAATGTCCAATTGGCTTCCGCTTCCTCTATGCCTTCTGGTTCATCGTCAACTCGAGTGTCGTGGCCAGCGGTGTAGATTCTCACATCATCGAGCGCAACTCCATTGCCACCTTTGAAGTATCCCAGGAACGACACTTGGAAGGTGCTGCTTGTGGCTGGTAACCGTACAGAGTCTTTCACCCATCCTGTGGTGGCGGCGGTGTAGTTCTTCAACTGAACCCACTGGCCGTTGGCACTTGTTCTGTAGAATACGGTCAATTCGTCGAAGTACTGCTGGTTAGTCTCTCTGTCGGTGTATTTAGTGAGTCCATAGGCGTATCTCAACCAGGGATCTTCGAGTGCTTCGGTGTTCAGCATTGGGCTGATGATTCTCGTCTTAGGACCTGCAGTGTAAACCAGTAGGTTGTAAAGCAGTGCGTTGAAATCGTCAAGGTAGGCCTCTTCAATGCCGTGAGCACCAATGTTCGACTCTCCGTCGCCTGCTTTGGTGACCCACTCCAACTCTTGAGCCACGAACTCCTGCTGCCAGCAGTAGAGACCATATTCAAACCCTTCGATGAAGGGATAGCCCATGGTGACGCGGGTGCTGCCGTCGGCGCAGTTGGTGCGGAAGGTGAAAGTCTCGCTATTGTCGCTCATGTCACCACTGCAGTTGGCTTTGATGATTACGTCGTAAGGCATGTTGGCAATCAGGCCAGTGAGGGTGACGCTGTTCCCTTCGCATGTGACGGTTTGCCAACGGCCTCCGCTGCGACGGTATTTGACAGTAGCGCCAGTTGCGTTCTGGCCGGCATCCCATGATAATGTTGCGGTGGTTGCATCTACATCGTCAACACGTATGTTGGTAGGACGACGACAGCTTGGGGCTAACGACACTACCACGTCATCGACTAAGGTGTATCCTGATTCGAATTTGATGGCAATGTTGGTGCCGTTGCCTGTATAGTTGTCGAAATAGACTTCGGCACTTGAAATTTCGTTGGTGTAAGTGATGCTTGAGATCTCTTCAAAGCTGCTGAAGTCCCGTCCAATCGTGGCTCCGACTTTCACGGTGCCACCATCCGAGCTGCTGTTCACGTCAAAAGTAATCATCAGGTTGTCTATCTCTTCGACAAATTCAGGCAGTATGACCCAAGCGCCAGCTGTCGGACCAGTATAGAGTTTCGATGAGAAAATGGTGGGATAGTTGGGTGTCGCGGTCGATGTCGTCCAGCAGGGGTTGATTCGACCTGAGGCGAAATCTTCAGTATATGTTAAATCGAAAAGGTCACATTTTGTGAATGCAGATACGATAGTACTGTTGTCTTCTCCTGTGCAGTTAGCGGTTACACGGAACTGATAGGTCACTCCTGCAACAAGGTTGCTGAGTGTATACTGATGCTCGGTTGTGTTTGCGACGGCAACGTTCCAGTCACTGACAGTGCTCTGTTTGTATTCCACCTTCCACGAGGTGGCGATACCCATCGGCTGCCAATGCAAGGTCACAGAGTGTGACTGTATGTCACTCGGAAGGAGCAATGGCGGCTGGCAGTCCTCTTGGGCGCATGTTATAGAGAACCGTATGTCAGGAACAGTGGTGGCACTTCCACTGGATCCGGAAGGACTGGAAGGAGATATATTGCTACCGTCTGTATACCAGTAGCAACTGCTACTGCCTGTTGATGAGTGATGATAGTAGTTCAATCCACTTTGGTAGGATCCTGTGTTATTGTCTACTGCTACGACAATGTTACTTGAACCGTCGTAGACGAAAGGTGTGTCGAATGATATGCTGTTCCAGCCTTGTGAGAATACAATCTGCCTGTTTTGAACAACTCTGGTCATTTGTGCCACCGGAACATATTGACTGGTGCTTACAGAGGTTCTGGTGGTGTTGGCAATATAAACGTCTATTGTGTAGGTTTTTGTGTTTGTTGAACTCAGGTTGAATTCAATACCATAGATGGTGTCCATCCGACTGAGGTCAGCTGCCGGATAGAGAGACTGAGAGTAGCCGTAGTTATAGAAGTAGTAGAACGGTACGTAATAGTTTGTTGTTGTTGCGCCGCCGACCTCTACGTTGCAAGCTGGTGTTACAAACGTTGTGTGGGCGTCTCGCGATGTGTCAGAACCGCAGATTGATCTTACTCGAACATTGTACTGTGTGCCCATCGTAAGTCCGGTCAGAAATTTATAGGGCTCGCGCACGTCCTCGCCAATCCATGTGTTAGACCCCGATGTCTTGTATTCAAAATAGTAGGCATCGGGAGTGCTGTTTGCCGACGGTTCCCATGCAATTGCAGCACCCGTGCGAGCCACTGAGTGGACAGCTAGATTTTCGGGTTTGCGGCAGTCGGACATCACTCCGATGTAAACATCGTCAATGTAATAGTAGTAATAGCTTGAGGTTGCGTTTTGTCTAAAGACTACATAACCAGTTTGCGCTGTTCCTGTGTTTGGGAAAGAGACTTCGTAGGTGTTGTAATTTGAAGTTGCCTGAAATGTTTCACTCCAAGTAACACTGTTCAGGTTTGTTGCATTGTTGGTGAATCCAACCTGTATGGTTCCAGAAGAGCTCTCGCTGCTGACTTTGGCGCTGAAAACCACCTCTATGGGCCGACCATTGGTTGCAAGGACGGGGCTTATAACTATACCAGGACCAGCAATATGCATTGCATTGCTGCCTGTTGCACCATATCCGCTTTGTACATAGTTGCTGGTGTTACTAAAATTGGTCCAACATTGGGGGAAGCTGCTGGAACCTGTGGCAAATCCTTCAAATCCTTCGTTATAGGGTAAATTTTCTGTTACACATGGTGTTGTAAAAGTTTTGCTGGCAGCGTAGCTGGTGTCGCCTACGGCACAGATGGCTCTCACTTTTACGGAGTAGTCTGTTATCGGGTTAAGGTTGTTGAAGGTGTAGGTGGTTACGTTGTTTACGATTTCCACCAGGTTGTTGTTAAGGTAAATGGCATAGGAACGGGCATCGCCGTTCTCTGTCCAGTTGATAGTCGCTGTCAAGCCGTCGACTGTAGGGTCATCCAATGTCGGTTTGGGACAGGTCTGTGGTCCAACCTCTGCTGTGAACTCAGTTTTCGGGATGAAGTTTCTTGAGGAAGCGGATGCGTCCTGCCACGAATCATAGTCGTAACCAGAAACGCTGCCGCCAGTATGCGATACGCCGTAAAACGAGCAAGAGCTATAGTTGCCTTCAACTGTGCTCACAACTTCTATCAGCAGGTTGCCACCACCGTATACGTAGGGCTCGGTGAAGGTGATAGTCATTGTGGACTGAGTAGTATTCAGCGTGCCGGTATAGACAAGTTGAAAGCTTGTGTTACTTAGGTAAGAAGCGCTTGAAAACGAAGCAGGGGTCACTTCACCTATCCTTACCTGGAAGGTAGAGCTGAGCTGGCTGCTGGAAGGCGAGCTTAAGAAATATTTGATGCTCTGAATCTGACCACCGTTTATTTCCTCAAGCATGCTTGCCGGGTATATTGTTTGGCAGCGTATTAGTGCATCGCAGTAGAATCCATATACAGGTACGTACGAGTTTGTTTCCGTTCCATTGGCAACCAGATAGGTCTCCTGTGCGTTCAACGCCGTCGAAAGAATCAGAATTGACAGTAAAGATAATAATGTCCGCTTCATAATATATTGATTATAAATCGTTTTACATATTATTTCGGCTCTTTTGCCTACTATTTATCAAATAGCAAATATAGGGATAATTATTTAATTTACAAATATCCCGCTCGTTTTTTACATAAATTAACATCTCAAGAGCGAATGCAGAACCACAAAATGGTTATGCTGAGCCGAAGGTGACAATGACGCCGCATGGCGGCGGCAATTATCATCTTAGGGTGACTTACTCAACCTCGACTTTCATCATAAAACCTCCTCCTGGAGCCATCCTTACTTGTTGTTTTTGCATTGGTTTGCAGTCGATAGCGGTATGGCTATAATCGCTCGCCCAACGGCTGCTGTTCTTGCTGTCTGAATACATTGTTGCCGATCGTACCTGTTGATTCCCTATGAACGAGAGGTCAAACTCAACAGTTCTGGTTTCCCAGTTCGTGATGCCGCCGATATACCACAGATTTCCTTTCCGTCGAGCCGTAACTATATATTCGCCCACCTCGCCAGCAAGAACTCTCGTCTCGTCCCATGTTGTCGGTATCTCCGCCAGCATTTTGGTAAACTCAGGCTCTTTCTCATAGTTCGACGGTGAGTCGCACAGCATCGCCAGCGGCATGTCAAGCACCACATATAGCGCCAGTTGGTGGCATCTCGTCCCTTGGCTCATCGGCTCCATAGAGTTAGGTCTGAAGGTGTTTTGTGTTCCGTTCAGCATCGCCCCAGGAGTGTAGTCCATCGGCCCGGCTGCCTGCCTTATAAACGGTATCTCGGTGTCGTACTGCATTTGATCCCATTCCAGCTTCGCCCATCTCATCTGCTCCAGCCCGAACACTCCTTCAAAGTTCAGCACGTTAGGGTACGTCCTCGTGAATCCTGCTGGCTTGAACGCTCCGTGAAAGTCCACCACCAGCCGGTACTTGGCGCACATCTCCGCTGCTCGCTTGTAAAAATCTACCGCCAGCTGGTCGTCCCTGTCCATGAAGTCAATCTTGAACCCTTTGATTCCCATCTCGCTGTAGTGCTGGCACACTCGCTCCATGTCTCTGTTGAAGGCGTAATGACCTGCCCACAGAATGATTCCCACGCCTTTCTCCTTCCCATATTTCACTATCTCGGGCAGGTCTATCTCCGGCACCACTTTCATCAGGTCCGCCTCGTTCCTCACCGACCACCCTTCGTCCATGATGACATAATCCAGATTATACTTGGATGCAAAGTCTATGTATGCCTTGTATGTCTGCGTGTTTATTCCGGCCTCGAAATCCACTTTCTCCAGATGCCAGCTGTTCCACCATTCCCATGCCGACTTGCCGGGTTTTATCCAGCTTATGTCTTTCACCCTGCTTGGCTCTGCCAGCAGGTAGCTCATGTTGTTCATCGCCAGCTCCGCGCTGTTTTCTGCCACCATCATGATCCTCCACGGTGTGTATTCACCTTTCGCCATCTCGGCTATGTGGTTTTTCCTCGTTTTCACCACCTCCTGCAGGTTGCCGTATCCGCCCTGCTCCACGCGGTCGGGTAGGGGGGCGTGTTCTCCAGTCAGCACTCCCTTCTCTCTGGTCCCATGCATGTACAGCCCCGGATAGTTCAGTAGGCCTGACTCCGTGATACATATCTTTATCCCGTTGGATCCGTGCACCAGCAGCGGCAGGAAGCACAGGCGTCTCGTGTCCAGCTCCGATATCGGCATCCGCTTGTAGTGGTTCTCAAACGATGAGTTGTACTGCCTTTCGTGGTTTGTCGAGTCAAAGTGTATCACATACGGTGCTGTCGTCTCCCAGTCCTCCATAAACTCATATTTCACCTTCTCCGTAGTCACCTTGCATGCCTTATCCGTTTTCCATCTGTACGCCATACCTTCGTTATATGCTCGGAACTCCACAGTTATGCCGTTTCTCAACTTTATCGTCAGTTCGTTGTATCGGTTCTCCATCGTGGCTTGCCGGTAGAAAGGCGACTCTATCGTTTCGTCAACCTTTCTGCTCTTGCTTTTCACTTCGTACCATCCATTTTTTATGCTTGCGTGCTTGTCGGTGTTCAAGCTGATTGACGACCAATCCATGAGTTTTGTTCCGTTGTATTCAACCTTGTAGTTTAGGCCGTTAGGACTACATGCAATAGATGTGACCAACTTGCCGTCGGGCGATGTTAGCACATGCCAGTCCTCGTCGGCCCAGCCAACAACACCCAGCATCACAGCCAAAACTAAAAACGCTATCTTCTTCATGGTAAAAAGTGTTTCTAAAAACAATGATGCAAAGGTACAACAATTTTACGTACTTTTGCACTCACCAAAACCACATAACCAATGAAAATTATAAGATTCATACTCGGACAGGTTCTCGTTTTGCTTTGTATGTCGGCCCATGCGCAGGTTTCGCCTCTTGACTACGGTCTCCGCGAGGCCGCCAACGGCATCGACCGCTACTATGCTCTCTACCGTGCGCATACCGACGCTCTCGCTCGCGGCCTTGCAGTCTCCTACGACAGTGTCGACACGCTTCAACTTGAGCTTCCTCCCGATTTCAAGTCCATACCGCTCGGCCCCTACACCGACTTCGGCGGACTTGTTCTCTACGTCACCAACCACTCCGCCCATGGCGCCCTCTTCTCTCGCATATCTCCTTCCAAACCCGTCACTTTCGACAAGTCTCTCATCGACTCTCTCGATTTCCGTTCAATACCTGCTCTCGCCTCTGGCCACCATCTTCTCGTCCTCGAAGACCTGACACCCTGGACCGAGCGCCGCGGCTACGGCTACCAGCAATACCGTCGCGACATACTAGTTCTCAACAACGGCATCGCTGAAAACGACCCAGTAACATCTTGGAACACCGACTCCACCCGCCTCAAAGCCTACTACTATGACTTCGACCCCGATAGTCCTGCCTTTATCCAGAACCTCACCCTGCACCGCGTCAAGGGCTCCTCTTTCCGTACCTACTGTCTCGCATTGGTTGGTCAGCAGGGCGTTACCGTATCCAATATTCATGTCACCACGCCTCGTAGCCGTATGATCGCCGACGGGGTGTTCTCCGTTAGCAACTGTGCCAATCTGTTTTTTGATTGCGACACCGTAGAGGGCACCTACTCTGGCTACGGCTCCTCTCGCAACTACGGCTATGCTTTCTCTATGAACAACGTATATAAATCATCTTTCACACATATCAAAGCCTATGGCAACTGGGGTGTATTCGGCACCAATAACCTCAGTAACACCTATCTCGGAGAGTGCGACATCGACCGATTCGACATCCACTGCTACGGACGCGACGTCCAACTTAAGAGTTGCACCCTCCGTGGTCGTCAGACTCTCTTCTCTTCCATGTACGGCACAGTCGTCTTCGACTCCTGCCATTTCATCGACTACACTCCCGTCCGCGTCCGCTCCAGCTACAATGCCTACACTCCATTCGATATCTACATCACCGACTGCACCTTTGAGCTCACTCGTCGCTATCATTCCCTCGTCCAGATCGACTTCCTCGACACCGCCGACAATCCTCGTCCAGAGCTCAACCCCAAGCGCTTGCCCAACCTTAAAGTCAAAAATCTCACCGTCGTGGCGCCCACCACCATCCGCACCATGAATATCTTCTATCCCAAGGGCAACACAAAAGACCTCCAACGCGAGTTCGACTATATTGACAATGTCGAAATCGAAGGCCTCAAAACAGTTCGACCCAATGGCAAATCTGCTAAACTAAACCTGCAACTCTCCACCAAAGAGTTTAAGACAAAGAACGCACTTAAGTATTCTGTGCGGTGATTGAGGTAAAATTTGTACGTTTGTAAAAAATATCAATTATGAAAAAGCTATTCCTTATCCTCTTTGCTGCCGCTCTCGTCATGACCGGCTGCAACAAGTCAAAACAGTTCAAGGTCTCTTTGACGCTTGACAATGCCGAAAACAGCACCGTTTACCTATGCAAGAAAGTCGATGGGAAATCGACATGCATCGATTCGGCGGTGGTAGTGAACAAGATGGCAGAACTCAAAGCCTCCACCGACGACCCTCAGCGACTTTATGCCATCAAATTCAACATGGATGATGAGTGTGGTGTCTTTGAGTTCTTCTCTGAAAACAACGACATCACCATCTCTGGCGACCGCAACACCATCCACCTGTGGAAAATCGAAGGCTCTCCGGCGATGGACATACTTCTCGCACACCATGAGGAGGCGATGGAGCTCTATGAAAACAAGATCATGGCGACCCATATGGAGATGATGGAGGCAGGCGGAGACGAAGAGAAGGTATCCGAGATTAATGAACGGCTGCAGCCTATCATAAGCGAGTATCATGCCTATCAGGTTGACTTTATCAAGAAAAACTCCGACAATTTTATCGGCCACTATATGCTCGACGTCTGCAAGACCGATTTCGACATCGCACTGGTAAAAGAATTGTCCGACGGTCTGACCAACGAGTCCGAATTCAGCAACAACGTCAAAGAGTACATCAAAGAATATCCCAACATCCCCCACAACGTTTGCGGTATGTAGAATTCTCTTTTAGGGCGAGAGAGTACATCTGTCCGCATGAGATAAAAGAAAGAGGTGCAACCATGTGATTGCACCTCTTTTCTTGTTATTGGCAGAGTTGTCCGCGGTGTTCGGATTCGCGGAGCGGCCTTTGGGCCGCATTGCCCGCAAGGGGCAATTTCTCCGCTTCGCTATCGTAAAGAGCTACCGGCTCTTTACTTCACCTCCTCGTAGTCGACGTCTGTTACGTTGTCGCCGCCGTTGCCTTTGTTGTTGCAGTCGCCTCCGCAGTTGCCGTTGTTGCAGCCTGCTCCGCCCATGTTGTTGGGGTCGAAGCCTGCGCCGGGGTTGGCTCCGCCGGCTTGCTGCTGGGCTTTGTACATATCTTCGCTGGCTGACTGCCATGCGGCGTTGATCTTCTCCATCGCGGCGTCAATCTGCTGCACGTTTCTTGCGCTGTGGGCGGCCTTCAGCTCGCTGAGGGCGTTCTCGATGGCGCTCTTCTTGTCGGCGGGTATCTTGTCGCCGTACTCTTTCAGGTTCTTCTCGCTCTGGAAGATCATGCTGTCGGCCGAATTTATCTTCTCAATCTTCTCTTTGGCCTTCTTGTCGTCGGCTGCGTGGGCTTCGGCTTCGGCTTTCATACGCTTGATTTCGTCGTCGCTCAGGCCGCTGCTTGCTTCGATACGGATGTTCTGGCTTTTGCCGGTGGCTTTGTCGAGGGCGCTGACGTTCAGTATGCCGTTGGCGTCGATGTCGAAGGTGACCTCAATCTGAGGCACTCCTCTCGGTGCTGGCGGTATGCCTGCCAAGTGGAAGCGGCCGATGGTCTTGTTGTCGTTGGCCATGGGGCGCTCGCCCTGCAGCACGTGTATCTCCACTTCGGGCTGGTTGTCGGCTGCGGTGCTGAACACCTGGCTCTTCTTGGTGGGGATGGTGGTGTTGGCGTCGATGAGCTTGGTCATCACTCCGCCGAGGGTCTCGATACCCAGCGACAGAGGCGTCACGTCGAGCAGCAGCACGTCTTTCACCTCACCGGTGAGCACTCCGCCCTGGATGGCAGCTCCCACTGCCACAACCTCGTCGGGGTTCACTCCCTTGTTCGGGGTCTTGCCGAAGAACTCTTCCACTTTCTTCTGTACGGCGGGGATACGTGTCGAGCCGCCCACGAGGATGACTTCGTCTATGTCGTTGTTGCTCAAGCCAGCGTCTTTCATTGCCTGACGGCAAGGTTCGATGGTGGCGCGGATAAGGTCGTCGCAGAGTTGCTCGAACTTCGAGCGGCTCAGCTTCTTTACCAGGTGCTGCGGTACGCCGTCGGCGACGGTGATGTAGGGCAGGTTGATTTCTGTCTCCTGGCTTGACGAGAGTTCGCACTTGGCTTTCTCGGCGGCCTCTTTCAGACGCTGCATGGCCATCGGGTCTTTGCGCAGATCGATGTTCTTCTCACTCTTGAATTCGTCGGCAAGCCAGTTGATGACCTTTAGGTCGAAGTCGTCGCCGCCGAGGTGTGTGTTGCCGTTGGTGCTCTTCACTTCGAACACGCCGTCGCCCAAGCTGAGGATGGAGATATCGAAGGTGCCGCCACCAAGGTCGAACACGGCCACGTTCATGTCTTTGTTCTTCTTGTCCAAGCCGTAAGCCAATGCTGCTGCCGTAGGCTCATTCACAATACGGCGCACCTTCAGGCCTGCAATCTCGCCTGCCTCTTTGGTGGCCTGGCGCTGGCTGTCGTTGAAGTAGGCTGGCACCGTGATGACCGCTTCGGTCACTTCGGTTCCCAGGTAGTCTTCGGCGGTCTTCTTCATCTTCTGAAGCACGATGGCCGAGATCTCCTGCGGGGTGTAGAGGCGTCCGTTGATGTCAACACGCGGGGTGTTGTTGTCGCCACGCACCACCTTGTAAGGCACCGACTCAATCTCTTTCTGCACGCGGTCATAGGTCTCGCCCATGAAACGCTTGATTGAATAGACGGTGTTGTGAGGGTTGGTGATGGCCTGACGTTTGGCGGGGTCGCCCACTTTGCGGTCGCCGCCTTCCACGAAACCGACTACCGACGGTGTTGTGCGGTTGCCCTCGCTGTTGGCTATCACGACGGGCTCGTTGCCTTCCATTACCGATACGCATGAGTTGGTTGTTCCTAAATCGATTCCAATGATTTTACCCATAGTTGTATTGCTTTTTTATTTGTTAATAATCAGTTTTGATTGCCTGCTGCCGGCTGCCTGCCGACCGCTATCCGCTTATCAAACAACTTCAATGCCATCATGTGCTATGACATGTGTTTATGACAAATTGTCATATTTATGTCATGCCCACAGATTCAGATTCGATACCTTCTGAATTGGCATTAGGTATCATCAAGGTATCATTAAGGTATTATCAAGGTAGCATCTCCGGCACCTTATTAATTATAAGCATGTATGCCGCCAAGTATCAGGTTCACTCCGAAATAGGTTGTCGCTACACTCAAGATGGCTACTATGCAGTAGATGTGGAATTTAATTTCTTGAGTACCTGAGGGCTTGAAGGCTTGATTGTTGGTGGCGAAGAGGGGAATTGCGTAGATTATCAAGGTGATGAGTGCCCATACCTCTTTTGGGTCCCACGACCAGTAGTTGCCCCATGAGATGTTTGCCCACAACGCACCTATCATGATGCCTACGGCGAGTAGGGCTTCGGCTGGATAGAGCATCAGAAGGTTGGTGCGCACCATACGCTCTCGCAACGAGGGCTTTATTAGTGCGGCTACGCTACATATCATCACGAACAGGAATAGTGCGTAAGCTATCATGATGACTGTTACGTGTAGGGTCAGCAACGGAGATCTGAGTACGGGCATCAGGTTGGTGATTGGTGGGTTGGAGCCGCTCATCATGGCCACCAGCTGGCAGAATCCCATAGCGAGCAATGCGGCACTCGGCGCCGACGGATGCCGTCGTGCAACGCAAAGCGCCACAATGCCAAGTGTGACGGTCATGAGGTTCATACTGTCGAAGCCGCCTGCCATAGGTGCATGTCCTCCAACTATCCAACGAAGGATGATGATTAGCAGCAGGAAGGCTGTGAGCAATCCAACAAAAACTATGGGAACAATTCTGAAAACGGAAATTACTGACTGCTGACTACTGACTGCTGACCACTTATATCCGAATAATGAGAGGGCGAAGAACAAAAGACCCAGCGTAACCGTCATCATCGCGAGCCAACGGCCTGTGGTGAGGGCGTTGTATAGACGCTCGGCATTTAAGCGTGACTGTGACGGGATAACTTCGGCAGCCAGCTTCTGCTGGTAGCGGAGGGTTTTGGCGAAGACCGTATCGAGGGTAGTGAAGTCGCCTTTGACCACAAGCTCCTGACAGTAACCAAGTTGTTTTCGTACGAAGATGTAGGTGTCGTCATCTATGCTCATCGGCAGCTGGTCGTTTTGCGAATACCAGGCAATCTCGCCCAGCGAGTCGGCGATGGGATAGATCTTCAGCAGCTTGCTGTTGGCGACCATCATCACGAGGTTCATCTTCTCGTTGGCGGCTGCAAGATTCTTGTCGTTCTTGGCCTCCGCAAACAGCTCCTGATGAGTCAGCAGGTTGTTGAATGTGGTGTAGCGGCCGTCCGTACCCAGCTGACTCCGCAGTTCGCCGTCTTTGATTTTGATTATCGGCTCGTCGGCCCATTCGCTGTAGTAGAAGAGCCAGCCGCTGAAGACCTGCTCGGGGGTCAGCCTGTGATAGGTGGCATTGCCATAGAGCTTGGTGGTGAAGTCTTTTGCCAAAGTCTGCAGCGGACAGATGCGCCCTTTGTACTCTACCATAATCCGACCCATGCGGTCGGCTGTCTGGCGGGGAAGGGTGGAGGGTGCGGCGGAGGCGGAGACCGACAGCAAGAGCATTACAGCGACGACGGAACCTTTGAGCAACTTGCGGAAGTGCGACTTGGGCGAGATGAACACAAGCAGTAATCCGACGGCAAGCAAAGCGTAGCCAACGTAGGTGACGGCGATGCCGATGGGGTCGTGTGCCACGCTGAGGATCGAGCTGCCGTCCTCGTCGAAGTCGGCTTGGTAGAAACGGTAGCCGCCACGTTTGAATATGTTGTTCATCGAAATGTCGGCTTTCTCGCCTTCGACGGCAATATGACTCACGAAGTCCATCGGAGTGTGCGAGCCTGGATAGGTTACCACCTCGAACCCGTCCAACGTGACGGCAAAGGGCAGCTGGTGCGCATTGCCGTTGTCGTCTTCGTAACTGTTGTAAGATATTCCGCTTTTCAGCGTCATGCTGCCGTGAGAGCCCGTCCATGTGGACAATCCGCCGCCGAGCAATATTATCGCCGCTGAACAGAAAATCAGCAGTCGGTGCGGAACTTGCCACATTTTTTCCCTCACTATGGCGACAACAGCAGCAGCGCCAACAATGGCGAGTAACGTGGCGAACCACCATGAACCATAGACAGATGCGGCCGCTGCCTCGTGGCCGTGCAGCTTCTCAACAATAGTGCCGGCGGCGAGCACTATCACCACCGGCACCATAAGAAGGATATTTATCTTCTTCATTCTAATTAATACTGACAGGTCACTGGTCACTGATTACTGGCCACTGACCGCTTAAACTATATCGCATCGATGAATTTCACCACTGCGTCGCGGTCGGCTTTGCTGAGGGCGCGGAATTTCTTAACGCTGCGGTAGGCGTCGCTCTGGTGGTTGCCGTGCCACATGATGGCTTCAATCACCGTGCGAGCGCGGCAGTCGTGCAGACGGTCAGAGGCTCCTGTGCATATCTGGCTAAGGCCACGACCCCACAGCGGGGTGGTGCGGCACCAACCTGTGCGGATGTCGTTCTTCATGTAGAGACGATGCTGGATGAAGTCGGAGTAGGGCCATATCTTCTGCTTCGGATAGCGTGGCAGACGGCTGTCGGCATCGTGGAAGAAACCGGTCGGGTCGGTGAAGTTGTCGTTGCCCGTCACCCACGACGGACGGTGGCAGTAGGCGCAACCCATCTCGTTGAAGAGTTTCTTGCCGCGTTGCACCACGCTGTCGTTGATGTTACGAGCGGCGGGCACAGCAAGTCCGCGATGCCACACCATGAAGTTGACATAATCCTGGTCGCTCATCTCGGCAGGCAGAGTGTCGCAGGTGAGGTAGTTGTAGATGTCCTGCTCGACGTTGCCCGTCTTGTTCCATTCGGGGAAATGGCTGTAGAAAGAGGCTTGCACCTCAGGGTCTTGCGACGATGTGGTGGCATAGACGGAGCCGTTGAGGTCGAGGTAGTGCTTACGCTTGTTGCTTCGCGTCACGTTGGTGATGTTCCAGATGGCGTTTGAGCCAGGGGCGTCCTGCAGAGGGCCGCGGGTGAGAGCGTAGGTGAAGCGTTTGGGATGGTTGGTGTTGCCGTACATGGCTGATGGCGCCCAAGTGCCGCCTGCCCAGAAAGCGGGGTTGAGGTCGGCTCCGGCGTCAGCCTCACGCTTGTATTGTGCTTTCAGCGAGTCGTCGTCGATGGCGTCGATAAGTCCGGTGCCATACACACCGATGGTGCTCTCAAGACGGAAAGCAAGGTCGGAGTAGTTGTTGGTCAGCGGAGCGTAGAAGGCAGCTTCGGGGATAATCACTTCAGGATAGATAAGGTCGTAGCGCTCGCCGTCGGGGAACTGGTTGCCCCACTCGTCGGTATAGGAGAGCCACATTATCTGTATCTGGTCTTCGTCGATTGGAGCTTTGAAGGGCGCGACGGCGCGTGTCTGCGGCATGCCCGCTACTGAGGGCTCGTAGGCGTTGGTGTTCTTGTTGTAAACCACCAGCAGGTAGCCGTTGCCCCAGTCGTCGGCGTTATAGCGTTCCATGCGGCGACCGTGACCGTAGCCAGGATGGCAGGCGATGCAGCTGCTTCGCACATAGACAGGGCCGAGGCCGTTGAAAGGCGAAGAGTTCTGAGTGATGGTGCGCTCGAAGAAATATTCGCCATACTTGAACTGGCTGACCAAACCAGCGTTCTCCACTGCCGGAGTGGGGTCCTCGTAGGCAGAGGCCGAAGAGTTGAAGGTGGTGCCCAGTCGTCCGCCGGCATACACCTCCTCGTTCTCGGTGGGTTCGTTTTCCTCGGGTTCGTGCTTGCACGAGTAGAGACACGTCAGCGCAGCTGCAGCGAGGAAAAGGGAAAGGATTTTTATTTTAGTGTTCATTGTTATAGAGTTTAAAAGTTGATAGGTTGATAAGTTAAGAGGGAGTGGGTTCACTTGACGCAGGTTATAGTTCCGCTATTTTTTGTTTGGCTTCGGCCAGGGCGGCATCTAATGCTTGGCAGGCGTCGATGGCGGCACGATTGCGCGAGTCGTTGCGGTTGTTCACGAACGGGCGGGGCATGGCGTCGATTTTCGCAAGGGCGTTGCTTATTGCGGTGGTCACCTTGCTGTCAAGGTCGGCGTCGCGGTCGGCTATGTATTTGTGCAGCGACTTGCTTTCGGTACGCTGGCCTTCGATTCCACCGTAGTAGGCGTTCTCGACGCTTTTGATGTTGTTGTAGAAGTCGGTGATGGAAGTCTGACTGTAGGGCGACTCGATGTAGCTGGCGTCTTCATCGCTGTAGGGTTTCCCGATTTTTGAAGTGCCTACCTCATCGGCGATGGCTGAGCCGCCGTCGAGAATTTCCATCATAGCATTGGCCATGCTGCTGTAGAGACTGCCAGCCTGTCCGGCCTTGATCATGTTCTCTCCATAGCTGAGAGCACCGCCACTGACGGTGTAGGCCAACTCTAGGTCGTTGAGTTTGGAGACGTGAGTTGCGGGGGCGTTGTCTTCGCCGGCCCAGGCTACCTCAAGTTGGAAGCAGCGGTTACGTAGGTCTCCTGCTACGGCTACGGCGTAAGTCAACTCTTTGTCGCTGATGCTTCCAATGGCTTTGGGTTGTCCGTTGCTGAATATGATGTACTCTATGCCGTGGAAACCCAGCAGTGCGTTGCCAAGCACTTCGCCGGCGTATGAGTCGCCATCCTCTGAGTTCATGGCGTTGATCTGCGCGTCGTTGCTCATCATGGTGTTGAAGGCGTCTTCATCCAGAGGCCAGGAGTCGATATGCGGGTCGATGCCGTAGTCGCTGGCGGCTCCAAACAGGAAGGCTTCGCTCTTCTCCCACCAGGCGCGGGCTTCGAGGAAGGTCTGACACACTTGGTTGAGTTTGTCCTGTGTCTTGTCCGCTTTCAGGGCGGCCAGTTCGTTGGCCAAGCGTTCAGCGCTTGAGGCTAAGTTCTTGTAGGTGGGGACAACCGTGTGGTTCACATACTGTTTGGCGATGGCGGCCATCTCGGCCTCATCGTCGGTCACTTTGTCTTTCTTGCACGACACAGCGCAGGTGACAATGGCCAGTGCCAGCAGTGCGTTGAGTGTTTGTTTAAGCAGTTTCATAGTATCTTATATTTTAGTTGTTATTATCCATTAATGCATTCAAGCATTCAGGCATTCAAGCATTCTTACTGTCTTTTGAACATTGCGGCCCAGGTGATGCCAAGTGCAAACCAGGGCTCGTTGTTGTACTGTTGGTGCAACATCCGTATGCCGCCTTCGGCTTTCACCACAATCTGCGGCAGCGGGGCGTAGTTTATACCGCCCGAGAAACAGACTCGCTCGGTCCATTTGTAGTCGTTGAAAGTGTCGGGCGGATTGTATGAATCGTAATAGTCAGCGCGCACAAAAGGAATGAGCTTCATCTTGTTTAGTTTCGTGGTGTGGAAGATGTCGTAGCCAGCCTCAAGCCCTGCGGCCATTGCTGTCTTGCCAACCTCGGTGTGAGGATAGGGCGATCCGCTGCTATTAGACAGGCGGCGATTGATGCTCGATATGGTGCCGGCCTCGCTCAGATAACCGTAGTCAGCATTGCCACGCATCAGGAATCCGCCATACTCGCACTTGAAGTCGAAGGCCCCTATTGCGACGGTACCGTTCACCTCTTTGTATTTATCGGCGTTGTTTGTGACTATGTCGTTGTTGAATGTGTTGCCTACATATCCGCTAAGGCTGAACCTCCAGTGAGGAATGGTATAGTCCACCCTTGTGGCGAAAGCCAGCCTGTTGGCAGGACGGAACTCGTAGGCCGATGCCGAAGCTTGGTTTGCCCATCGGCCGACGGAGAACATCGTCGAATTCAGCGCGGGCAGTAGCTGCACTTCATATCGCCAGTGTTTCGTCTTTCCCCAGAAGCTGATGCCCGTCTCGTGCCACGTGCAGGGCAGTATGGTGTTCTCGCCTTCGGGACGGAACACACCGTAGAATTGCGTCGGCAGGTGCGCATTGTTTGTCGCACCCACGGGTACCACTATATGTCCCGCGCGCAGGTTGGCATACTGGTTGAAGCTCTTCTGTATCCAGAACTGCTCCATCTCCACCTCGCCGCCACGCTCGAGCTCTTTCTCGTATTCGCCCGTCTCCTCGGTCTCCATCTCCACCGCCGCCTCCACTCCTCCGTGTTCGAACTCAATCTCGGTGCCGAAACTCCATCCTTTGCCGAAGTCGTAGCCCAGCATTATGACAGCGTGAGGGAGGTCGACTTGTCCATGCCCCTTGGCATCTTTGTATCGGTCGGCGAAGGTGTAGCGGAACACGTTGTCGCTGTAGAAGTTGTGCTTGTATGTGGCCTCGCCGTAGCCGCCCACCGTCAGGCGATCGAGCACCTTCGAGGATTTCCCTTTGTTAGGTATGGTCACTGTGTCCTGAGCTGCCACACAGAGCGGCATTAGTAGGGTGAGTAATATGCAAATGGTTGATAATCTGTGATTCATAACAAAACAATACTTGTAATTTGACACTTGCAAAAGTACAATGCCCATTCCGTCGGCCTTATCACTATTGTTAGGTAAATCAATCTGTCGGAATAGTTAAAAGTAGTGAATAATACTATTTCCACTCTGTTTGCGTTATTATAATACTATGGATGACATTCATGACAACGAGGAACTGCAAAGGCTCAGACAGCTGCTGGCCAACTATGAGGAACTGCTGACAGACTGTATGGACGACAGTAGCTATGTGGCTCGCGGCAACGGCTTCTGCGACAGTAAGTACAGCGACGACTTCATTGAAGGCCGTATCGAAGAGATAAAAAAAGAGATTGCTGTACTCACTCAATAATGCATTCACTCAATAACGCAATATTCATTGGATCTTCCTTCAAATATACTTCAACAAGCTGTTGATCAACTAGCGACGCTTCCGGGCGTGGGTAAACGCAGCGCTCTGCGTTATGCTTTGCATCTGTTGCGACTCGATGAGGCCAAGTATGCCGACTTCCTCTCTGCTCTTTCGACACTCAAGACTGACGTGCACCTCTGCCGTCGCTGTCACTGTGTGAGTGACACAGAACTCTGCCCCATCTGCAGTAGTCCCAAGCGTCAGCACGGCATCATCTGTGTGGTTGAGAATATTCAGGACGTACTGGCCATTGAGAACACCCAGCAGTACCGTGGAGTCTATCATGTTCTGGGTGGTGTTATCTCGCCCATCGACGGTATCGGTATCCGCGACATAAACATAGGGACTCTGCTTTCTCGAATTCAATATCCAGAGGTGGAGCCTATACAGGAAGTTATCCTAGCATTGCCCACTACGATGGAGGGTGACACTACGGCGTTCTATATCAACAAGCAGCTACAGCCTTTCGGTGTGAAGGTCAGCGCCATCGCTCGCGGTATCTCCGTGGGCGACAGTCTTGAATATGCAGACGAGCTCACTCTCGCCCGCTCTATAATGCACCGCGTTCCTTTTGAGAGCAACTAATCGTGTGCCCATCGTTTAAACTATTGAACTCATAACCTCTTCTATGAAAAAAATACTGCCCATAATTGTTGCATTGTCACTTTTGAGTTGCGCTTGCGGACAGCGTTCGTCGGCAAATGAAGCTACGGACAGTCAGAATGATACGGCAAGCGTCCAACCAGCCACTCAAACAATCTCCCAAGATTCATTGCGTATAGATATCGGAGAAATGATCATCGAGGGATTCCGTGGACAGCGGCTGGCCGACAATAAGCACCTCCGTCGCGATATTGTCGACTATCATGTGGGTGGTGTGATTCTTTTTGAATACGACGCTCCTACGGGCACCCACAAACGCAATGTCTCGTCGCCCAAGCAGCTTGCTGCTCTCTGTTCCGAACTGCAGGCATTGACCGACGAAACTCTACTTATCGGCATTGATCAGGAGGGCGGCTATGTCAATCGGCTCCGAATGGACCAGGGCTTTCCTAAGTTTATGTCGGCCAAGAAGTCTGCCCAGTACGGTGCCGACAGCATACGTCACTATGCGGCGCTCACAGCTACCGAGCTGAAGAGGGTAGGGGTGAACCTCAATTTTGCTCCCTGCGTCGATGTCGACATCAACCCCAGCTGCCCTGTGATAGGCAAGCTGGAACGCAGCTTCTCGGCTTCTCCAAAGGTGGTCTCAGACGCTGCTCGCATCTGGATCGACGAGCAGAACAAGCATGGGGTCGTTTCCTGCCTGAAACATTTCCCTGGTCACGGAAGCGCGTCGGGTGACACTCACGTGGGGCTGGTAGACGTATCCAAATCGTGGCAGAACTCAGAGTTGGAGCCTTATCGCACTCTTATCGCTGAGAAGAAGGTGGATATGATTATGACTGCGCATGTTATCAATGGCAAACTCGACCCTGACTATCCTTCGTCGCTTTCGTCTAAGATAACCACGGGTCTGCTTAGGAAGAAGATGAGTTATGACGGTGTCATCATCACAGACGACCTTGCTATGGGGGCTATAGTTAACGAGTATGGTTTTGAGGAGGCTATCCGACTTGCTATCGAAGCTGGCGCTGACCTGCTCTGTCTCTCTAACAACGGTAAGGAATACAACCCCGATGTGGTGCCCCAGACGATTGCCATCGTTGAGAAACTAGTCGCCGATGACAAAGTCAAAGCCGAGCGAATACACGCCTCCGCCGAGCGAATCAGGAACCTCAAAGCAAAAATCAAATAGCTATGAAAAAACGCTACGCCATATACATCATGCTCGCACTTGTCTGTCTGCTCGCCTCTGCTTGCAGCAAGAAAGGCTCTGCGATGCCCAAACACCGCAAGCGCAAACACTGTGACTGCCCCTATTTCAGTCAGGTGACGCCTACAGCGGACAGCGTCGAATACCATGCTTGACGAGCGCCGCTCAGAACGATTCAGAGCACTCCTTTCGCCGTTCTTGCCACCTGCGGCACTCGACGATATGGTGCGGTATATCATCAGCTATTCCATACATCTTAAGATAACGCGCGAGCGTCATTCGAAGCTGGGCGACTATCGGCTGCCTACTCCGCAACAACCTGGACACACCATCAGCGTCAACGGAAACCTCAACCCGCATGCCTTCCTGCTGGTGCTGCTGCATGAGCTGGCACACATGCTCACCTTCCTCGACTGCGGCCGATCGGTAAGGCCTCACGGACACGAGTGGCAGCAACACTACAGCCGTCTGCTGCAGCACTATACAGAGGTGGGAGGGTTCCCGCCCGACGTCGTGCCGATGCTGCGAGAGTATTACTCGAAGATACCGCTGAGCAAGCGCCTCGAGCGAGAGATTGACCGCCGACTGCAGGTGATTGTGCAACCCGAGAACACCGTGAGGCTCGACAGCCTGCCTACGGGCACCCGCTTCCGGATAGGCAGGCGCGCCCGTATGTTCGAACTCATCGAAAGACAACGTACCCGCTGGAAATGTAGAGATGTCGCTACCGGGCGACTATATACGGTCGCTGCCGACGCGATGGTCGAGGTGGTCATTAGTCATTAGTCATTTTCCGATTGATATTAACCTTTAACCTTTAACCTTTAACCTTTAACCCTTAACCCTTAACCATTAACCCTTAACCCTTAACCCTTAACCCTTAACCTTTAACCATTACCCCCTCCCATCAATGTCCAAACTTCAGAAAACAAACGCCGCACGTCTTCTTGACCAGAAGAAAATAGCCTACGAACTTATCCCATACGAAGTCGATGAGAACGACCTCGGGGCACAACATATCGCCGACCAGCTGGGTGAGGATATCAACCAGGTGTTCAAGACCCTCGTGCTGAAAGGTGAGCGAACGGGTTATTTTGTCTGTGTGGTTCCGGGCAACTGCGAAGTCGACCTCAAGAAAGCGGCTAAGGCGGCTGGCGACAAGAAGTGCGATCTTATACCAATGAAAGAACTCCTTCCCCTCACGGGTTATTTACGTGGCGGCTGCTCACCCATAGGGATGAAGAAACATTTTCCCACGTTCTTCCATCAGACGTGCCTCGACTTCGGCTATATCTACGTCAGCGCCGGCCAACGAGGACTCCAGTTCCGCATCGCTCCGAAAGACCTGATAACGGTCTCACAGGCGACGGTGGTTGATTTGGTACTATAAAAGAAGGATGGCCGTGTGGGTCGTCCTTCTTTCTTTATTGATTTCCTTTCGACTTATTTGTCGGCGGGTTTGGTGCTTATGGGTTTGGTGGCGGGTTTCGAGATGCTCTCGCGCATGTCGGTGTCGGCTTGGATGTTCTTCATGCGGTAGTAATCCATGATGCCGAGATTGCCGCTGCGGAAGGCTTCTGCCATAGCTTTCGGCACCTCTGCCTCTGCCTCGATCACGTGAGCGCGGGCTTCCTGAGCGCGGGCTTTCATCTCCTGCTCCTGTGCCACAGCCATAGCGCGGCGCTCTTCGGCTTTTGCCTGTGCGATATTCTTGTCGGCGTTGGCCTGATCCATCTGCAGCTGAGCTCCAATGTTCTTTCCGACGTCGATGTCGGCGATGTCAATCGAGAGGATTTCGAAAGCGGTGCCGCTGTCGAGTCCTTTGGTGAGAACAAGCTTGGATATGGAGTCGGGGTTCTCCAGCACCTGCTTGTGGCTTGTGGCCGATCCGATGGAGGTGACGATACCTTCACCAACACGGGCGAGGATGGTCTCCTCACCGGCACCGCCGACGAGCTGCTTGATGTTCGTGCGTACGGTCACACGGGCTTTGGCTATCAGTTGGATACCGTCTTTGGCGACTGCTGCAACGGGCGGGGTGTCGATGACTTTCGGGTTGACCGAAGTCTGCACGGCTTTCAGCACATCGCGGCCAGCGAGGTCGATGGCGGTAGCGGTTTTGAAGTCGAGGTTCATGTTCGCCTTGTCGGCCGAGATGAGTGCGTTGACCACCGAGTTGACGCGTCCGCCAGCCAGGTAGTGGGCTTCCAACTCGTTCTGGTTGAGCTTAAGGCCGGCTTTCGAAGCCGAGATGAGGTTGTTCACAATGACCGAAGGCGGAACCTTACGGAAACGCATGAACACCAGCTGTACCAGCGAGGTGTGTACTCCCGAAATCAACGCCTGAAACCATATTCCTATCGGGAAGAAAATCAGGAAGATGATAAGGGCTACAATGCAAATGCCAATAATAATAAATGTCTCCATAGTATTAAGTTTTTAGTTTCTTTTTTCTTGTCTTAAAATCGTTCGTCGTCACTCTCTTTCACGTCGATGCGGTAACCATCGACGGCGACCACCACGATGGGCTTGTCGGGGTCGATGAACTTGTTGATGGCGTGCACTTCGACCATCTCTCCATCGATGAGGGCTTTTCCGGTGGGGGCCAGACGTGCCACGGTCTTGCCGTGTGCACCTACCTGTATGGCTTTGTCGTCAATTTGGTTTACCTTGCTGTCTGACTCTTCGTTAAGGCTGAATCGTTTCCAGGTCTTGGATTTCAGCAGAAATGCGAGGAAGACGATGGTCAGCACGACGCATCCTACCAGCACACAGGTGCCGGCGGTGGTGCCGTATTTGTTGTAAGTCCACCAGATGCCAAAGGCGAGCATCAGTATTCCGATGCCGCCGGCGATGCCGCCCGGGAGGGCGACTATCTCAAGGGTCAGCAGGGTCAATCCCACTGCCAGTACGATGATTATAAGTGCGATATCCATATTTTTACTGAATTATATTTCTTATACATCCATTCGAATTACTTCACAATCTCTGTCGTCAGCTGTTTGTTGAGCAGCGAGGTGTGCATCGGGAGGAGTGTCTCGTAGCTGCCGTTCTTTATCACACATTTGCCCTTGCAGTGTACTATGATGGCGCACTGTTCGGCTTGCACCGCTGTGTGGCGGCAGATGTCCACTAGCGCCTTGATGACATAGTCGAACGTGTGAACGTCGTCGTTATAAAGCAGCAATTTGCAGCCCTCGTCGTTCAGGGTGCTTATGTCTTCGCTTTCGTGTGTATGCGTCTTGGTTGATTCCATTCAAATTCACAATTTCAATTGCCCTATGCTGGCACGCATCAATTCTCAATTAAAACCACCGCTTGAGCCGATATCCCCTCTTCGCGTCCTTCGAATCCGAGATGTTCGGTGGTGGTGGCTTTGACTGACACATGGTCGATGTCGATGCCCATTGTCTCGGCCAAGTTCTGGCGCATCTGCTGGATATAGGGAGCCACCTTGGGTTTCTGCAGGCAGAGTATGCTGTCTATGTTGTTTATCTTGTAGCCTTTCTCTCGTATCAGTCGTACGGTCTCTTTCAGCAGCAGACGGCTGTCGATGCCTTTGTATTTGGGGTCGGTGTCGGGGAAGTGTTTCCCGATGTCACCCAGTGCGGCTGCGCCCAGCAGGGCGTCGCAGATGGCGTGTATCAGTACGTCGGCGTCAGAGTGTCCCACCAACCCTTTCGAGTGCTCAATCCTCACTCCGCCCAAGGTCAGCGGCAGCCCCTCGCGAAGCTGATGCACATCATAACCTATGCCGACTCTAATCATACTTACAAATTAACACATTCCCACATTCAAGCATTCAAGCAATCAAGCATTCAAGCATTCAAGCATTCAAGCACGCACTTAGTTCTTCTTGACTCCGTGTTTCACGCCGAAGTCCACCGACAGCGAGATACGCACCGTGTGGGTCAGCGGGTTGTTGCTGATGGTGGTTGTGGGGATAAGGTAGGAAAAGTCGAAGCCGAACACATTATATCTTATGCCGGCACCGACTGAGAGGTATTGGCGGCCACCTTTGTATTTGTTCTCGTAGAAGTAACCGAGACGAGCGGCGAACATGTCGGAATACCAGTATTCGGCACCGAGCGAGAGCTGTATCTCCTGCATCTCTTCCTTAAATCCACCGGGTGCGTCATAGAACGACTGGATGGCCCCTTTTATCACGTTGGTTTGGTTGTATTCGGTGCGGTTAGCGTAGTATTTGTTCTGGCTGCTGTCGTTGAGCGGCGGGGTCGGCACGAGCAGTTTGTTGATGTCGAACAGCACGTTGATTTTGTTGTAGCTGTCCACGTGATAGGTGTATCTGGCACCAAGTCGGAGGTTGGTCGGGAGAAACTCTTTCTGAGTGTCGTCGTCGGAGTAGGAGAGCTTGGCTCCGAGGTTGCTGATGAATCCGCCGACGGCAAACTCGTTCTGCTGGTCGATCTCGCGGTTGTAGTAGATACCCAGGTCGGCGGCGAAGCTGTTGGCTGCCTTCGTGGTGCTGTTTCCGATGTCCATGCCGTTGGAGATGTCCGAACGGATATAGCGGAACGACGCACCTATCGAGAGACCGTCGGTCACCAGGAGCGAGTAGGTGGCGTCGAGGGCGAACTCGTTGGGTTTGAAGGTGCCGCGGTCGTTGCCTTCGTCGTCGGTGCTCTGCAGCTCGCCCAGCGAGAAATAGGTTACAGAGGCTGCTACTGCGTGACGGTTGTTGATTCTGTAGTATCCACCCAGATAGAGCAGGTTCATGTCGCTCACACCCAGATGTCTAAGCCACGGGGTGTAGGTGGTGGTGATGCCTCCTTTGGGTTCGGCCTGCACAAATTTGGCGTTGTTCCAGTGTGCTGAGTTGGCGTCGGGGGTCGATGCTACTCCTGCGTCACCCAGGGCGCTGCTGATAGCGTCGGGCGCGATAAGCAGTATCGGCATACCCGTTGAGATGTAGTTGCTCTTCTGCTGCTGTCCCGTCAACGGGGGAACAATAGTGCTGCTGTTGCTTTGTCCATACACCATGCCTGCCACCAATGCGAGCAGTATGAATAAATTGAGTTTTTTCATTTAAGTTGGAACTTTGTGATTTGTAATTTCTTGAGTTAAAACAAGTAGTTCTGTTCCGATAATGTTGCTTTTTGGTGAATATACAGTTCTATAATAACTTTGATTCTTTTTATTTATTGTGTGCCCACCTATTTTGCCCTCAGAAACTGTTTTGATTTTGTTGATGAAATGCTTTAGCATTCATGAACTCCTTATGAATAAAAACTAACACAGTGAATAATAAGATTATTGTCTATTGATGAGGGATTTTTCGACTGTTTTGTGGGCGCAATGTGGTGGCATTGTAACCGAGGAACGGTTGAAAAAGCACCAGCAAGAGGCAGTAATATTGTCATTGAATAAAATCAAAACAGTTTCACTATCTTTGCGTGCACCCGTTCTTTCTGTCCGTCTTTGGTGTGTATCACGATGCGTGCGATATACATGCCGTTGGCCACTTCCGTGCCGTCGGCGCTGCGCAGGTCCCAGGGGGCGTTTATCACATAGCTGCCTTCTATCGCCTGGGCTTGCAGCGTCCTGATTGTCTGTCCCACCGAACTCAGGATGTCGATGGTGATGTCCTCTATCTCGTCGATGTGGTTGTGCTCGATGTGCAGCATGGTGCTGGTTCGTGCGGGGTTGGGGTAGGCGTAGCAGCGTCCAACGGTGATGCTGTCGTCGCTGTGCACGCAGAAGGTGATGGTGGCGGTGTTCGAGTAGTTGTATATGTTCCAGGCTTTGAGCGTGAGTGTGTGCACTCCCGGCGTGAGGTTGCTTAAGCCGTAGACCACCCGTCCGCAGCGGCTGTCGGCGAGGTCGGTCTCGTAGAAGTCGTTGAGGGTGATCTCGCTGTTGGCGTTGCCGTCCAGCACGGCGGTGATGTTATGTCCGATGCCGCTGCCTACGGCGTTGATGCCCACCTTGTCCGAGAGTCGGGCGTAGATGGTGGGGTTCTCGTCGGTGATGCCGCCGTTGTGGAAGGTGCTGTCGTTGATGTAGAGCTCTATCTGCGGACGGCATTCGGTGAGGTCGGCCTCTTGGTTGAATCCGCCCACCATCAGGTTGCCGTAGCTTCCGCTGGCGCAGCGCTCGTCGTCGCTCTTGGCGAAATGGCTCAGCTTCACTTTGGCATACCTCGACGACACGTCGCGCGGGATGACGAAACTGTATTCAAACTCGCCGTCTCTCACCTCGGTGCGCCCTCTGTAGATGATGCTGTTCTGCTGGGTGAAGTGCACCTCCGTGCCGTCGTTGTCGTTGGCTTGCGTCTGGGTCGACGTGGGGCGGTCGTAGACTGTCGTGAAGAGTGTGCCGTTGAAGTTCGTCAGCTTCACTCCGTCGCCGTCCTTCACCTCGCCTTTCACCGTGACTTTCGAGAGCACTTCGGCGCTGTCGCACTCGCCGGGGGTCACCTCCTCGCCGTTTATCTCCTTCACCGTCACCTCGTTTTCGGGGATGGAGAGCTTCAGTGCGGGGTCGCCGAGCAGCACGAAGCTGTGCGACACGCTCGTGGTGTTCTTCGCCAGCCTCAGGGCGTCGCCTATGGTCAGTCCTGGGGTGATGGCGTTCACGCAGATGTCCATGTCGAATTTCTCGATATGTCCTATCGGTCGTGTGGCGGTGATGACGCCTATCGCGCCGCCGTCGGCGTTCAGCAGCTTCTCGCTGCCGCTGGTTATGGTGATCTTGTCAAACTGCCCGTAGCGGCAGGTGCTCGTCACGAAGAGCGCCAGCTGGTCGTGGTTCTTGTAGTTCTCGATGTCCGACCCTTCGATATAGCGCTCCGTGCCTATATACTCCACCGACCCGTGTCCTATGTAGTTGAAAAGCAGGCATCCGTAGTCCATCCTCTGACGCAGGGCGTTGTTCACGTCGGGATAGTACGACCCTATCGCGCTCGACTGTTGCACGTAGGAGTCGGCGTATATCTTATCGATATTGAACTGTGGATAGAGCTGGTTTATCTTCTCGGCTATATGCTCCGACGAGGTGGCAAAGATGGTGTCGCCTGGCGACGAGGGGTCGGCGTCGTCGGCCAGCAGGGTGATATAGTTGCGCCAGTCGCCGCGTATTTCGCTTTTCCTAAGGTCGCTCTTCTTCAGGTATCGTTTGATTTTGTCCACCAGGTGGTCGGCTTCGGCTGTGTTGTGTGCCGGCAGTCGTCCTATGCTCACCTCCAGGCTCTCGTTCTGCGAGCCTCGCTCGCCGTCGTCGAGGTAGCCGAACAGGTCGTCGGTGCTGTACGACGGCCCTTCGTCGGTGAACGACTCCTCCGACTGGCAGGTCAGCACCTGCGGAAGTCCGTTGCCCAGGATGTCTTTGTTGTCGTAGTTCCCGCAGCCGAAAAGCAGCAGGTATCGCGGCGCCGTCGTCCCGTCGCCACTCTCCGCACGCTTATAGAACATCCTCAGCATCTCTCGTATGCCCATCGGGTCTTGCTTGCCCGACGAAAACTCGTTCCACACCTTCTCGGGGGTCACTATCAGCGTGCTCAGCCCGTCATATATTAGATGCTGGTTCGCAATCTCTTGCGACTGTGTGATAAACGAGGGGTTCGTCACTATCACCAGGTCGGCTCCGCTCTCGCCGTGCAGGTCTTGGTTGCTCACCTGTGTGGTCCTTGTGGGTGAGATATATCCGCCGTCGAAGATCACGTAGTGTCCCACGCTCTCTGTATGGTTCTTGAAGGTCGCTGTCGAACCGTTCCTGTTCAGCGCCATCTCCACCACGCTGTCGTTCCTGCTCACGTCCCACACCCTCATCGTGCTCGTGCTCGACGCCACGCTGAAGGTCGCCACGTTGCCGGCTCCTATGTGCTCCAGGTTGTACACCTCCGTCTGGCTCCCGCGGTAGGCGAGGGGAGTGGTGCCGTTCAGCTCTATATAGTCGAGGTATCCGGTCGAGAGGTTCTCCGTCGGCGTGTAGGTCACGGTGAAGGTGACGTTCGACGTCGATGCCGGAAGGGTCCTCTTTATCGTCACATACGGTCGGTTCTCATTGCAGGTGGCCGTCTGCGTACTGCTTCCGCAGGCGAGGGTGAACTGCGCCGCTCCCGTCGACACGCTCGCCATCGCTGCCCTCACCCTCAGCTGCGTGCCCGAGCTCACTCCTGGCAGCGTCAGGGTGAACGTGCGGCTCGGTGTCGTGGTGGTGAATTTCTCGCCCACCCATATCTGGCCGGTCGAGTGGGTGTTCAGCACGTCGTTGTCTATCAGCGCCGTCGAGGTGTAGCGGCTTATCGTCCCCACGTTGGCCTCGCCCGCCGTCCCTGTGGCTATGCGCTTGGGTGCGGCGTTGCTGTTGGGGGTGATATAGTAGTAGTTGTATTTCGCGTAGGGGTGGCGCTGGTGCTCCATCGTGCCTTCTGTGGCGTTATATTTCCAGATGTCCGCTCCTTCGGCATAGAAGAGAAGGTAGTCGCTCCCGTCCATCCGTCCGTTGCCGTTCAGGTCGTGCATGCTTATCGCAATCTGATTCAGGTCGTTCGGCCGCTCGGCACTGTTCAGCATGTCCATCAGGCCGCCTCCGTTGCCGTACACCCCCACCTTGTCGCACTCCGCACCGCTCAATCCCGGCACGTCGGCCACACTCACTTTGCACACACCGCTCCGGTCGAAGGCCATCCTATACCAAGACCCCTCCGAAAGCACCGAATGCGAAGGATAACTCTGCCCCAGAGCCAAAAAGCTCCCAAAACAGAAAACCCCAGACAGTATGAACCGATACAATTTCACAATATAGGGAGGTTCTATAAATTCGGTGTTGTGAGATTTGATTGCATTTTGCGGTAGATTGGCCATTTGGACGATGGCGCAATATGGTGTATTGTAACTGAGTACAAGTGGACAATATATTGTGAAAGGTGATTGAATATCATAATATCGAATTTATAAAATCTCCCTACTAAATAACAAGGAAACTAAAAAAATATTGCCCCATACCAAAATCGACGTGTCGAAGACACGTAATCCCAATAACCCCACACTAAGCAATAAGCGAAATGAGGGGCACCGTAAAAAACAAAAAAAGCGTGTCGGAGACACGCTACTATACATAGATACAGTACAATATGCTTTATGCCAAAGCTGTTTTTTGTTTTCTGGCAAGGCGTGATTGACGGATCTCCTCGTTGATCTCGTCAAGGGTCATCTCGGAGTTTCCGTTGCTTTCGCTTTCTGAACGCATCTCTTTGATAGCATCTCGGGCTTCTGTGAGTATTTCACATTCTTCGTCTCGGGTGCTTTCTAAAAGACGGTCGGCGTGCCAGCGACGGTCAGTCGTGGAGAGCGCCAACCCTTGCAAGTAGTTCCAAAGGTTACTCATTGCGTTGCTGTTAAAAGTCGCTGTATTCATGGTCGTTTAAATTTAAAGTAAAATAATAACGTACCCTCTTTATATTTATTGTGCAATAACACATCCATTCATGGTTAATAGAATCTCCAAAGAAGAGTCCAATATTTTTTGTATCTTTGCAGTCAAATAATAAAGATATATTCACCAATCGTACAACATCAAATGAGATAATACAGTAGAAGTTACATAAATCAGAAGCGTTTTTGCTTTTCTTAGTGTGTGGAAATCGGCAAGTTTCTTAACTAACTGCAAAGAAGGGAAAACGCTCACGGCCATCCGTGAGCTTTCTTGTTGCAGTTAAGGTTTTGCCGAACCTCCACACCGCCAGAAAGTCTCGCGGATAATTTTTGTAGTAAACATACGTTAAGTAATATTAGTAAACAAATACTCAGTACAATGAAAAAGTTATTCATCATGATGGCGGCTTTCTCGCTGCTGACCTTCGGAATGATATCCTGCGACCGCAACGACGACACTACGGACAACCCAACCAATCCTACAAACCCAACAAATCCAACCAACCCAACTGATCCTACCGACCCGACAGAGCCAACCACCAGTGGCTTTGATGAGAACGGAGCTTCTGACTCTGTTTTTTCGGTTGCATCAGGACATACCGTACATTTTTCGTGTGGCAACCTGCAGTATCAGGCATCCACAGGCATATGGCGTTTTGCAGAGCATCAGTACGATTATATCGGTGCCGACAATGCAAATATCTCGTCAACATACACTGGCTGGATTGACCTCTTTGGCTGGGGTACAAGTGGTTGGAACAGTAGTGCCAACGCTCACCAACCTTGGGCAACCAGCACCTCCTACAGCGACTATAACCCCGGTGGCAGTTTCTCCAACAACCTTACGGGCAGTTGCGCTGATGCCGACTGGGGCGTGTATAACTGTATCAGCAATGGCGGAAATCAAGCTGGAATGTGGCGGACGTTGACAAACAGCGAGTGGAATTATCTATTGTTCACAAGGAATGCATCAACTGTTAGCGGTACAGAAAACGCTCGTTTTGCAAAGGCGACAATCGATAGTGTCAACGGTCTTATAGTGTTTCCAGACAGTTTCACTTTGCCGACAGGCATATCGGTATTGGGTAGCAGCATCAATAGTATAAGTGCTGCATTCTCAGACAACACTTACACTACCAAGCAGTGGTCGTGGCTTGAGTCCAATTGTGCAATATTCGTACCTGTCGCTGGCTATCGTCATGGCTCCAGTGTAAATAATGTGGGGACGAGTGGCTATTGTTGGTCATCGTCTGGCAACGGTGGGGGCGCTGCTTACTTCGTGCGCTTCTATAGTGGCAATGTGAGCACGGATGTTGACATTCGCAGCCTCGGTTTCTCGGTGCGTTTAGTGAAGGATTAGAATATAATATCAAGTATTGCAACAAATGTTCACGGGCGGCAGAGGAAACACCTCTGCCGCCTGTTTTTTGTATCTTATCCCAATATATAATTCCACCAACCCAATATTAGATACCCCCAATCCTAGTTCTACTAGATTCCCTAGATCCCCCTAGATCTCCCTAGATCCCTAGTACATCTACCCAACCTCCCCCTCGCCTTAAGGAGAGGGGGCCGGGGGGTGAGGCTTCCCTCCAGCAAGCGACAAGAACCGCTCGAGTACCGCACCAGCAAGCCTCCGCTACCGCACCATCTGGCTGGTATTCAGCATCTCCATAGGCTTTAACTCTATGTATATTCTATGCTGTTTCTAAGTTATCTTTATTCTGGAAAGCCTCCAATTTCAAAATAAATTAGTATCTTTGCCGCCTCTTTCCCCACCTCCCAAGCCCCCAATAAGCCACCACCCCCGCACCAATAAGCCCCCAACAAGCCTCACTCCATTATAAAGCAATCAAGCAATCAAGCAATCAAGCATTCAAGCAATCAAGCAATCAAGCAATCAAGCATTCAAAAAATCAAGCAATCAAGCAATCAAGCAATCAAGCAATCAAGCAATCAAGCATTCAAGCATTCAAGCAATAAAAAAATGGCCACCACCGATTTCAACCCTTTAACCTCTAAATTCCACGGACAACTTGGTCCTTTCGTCTATTATGTCGTCGGCGGACAGCAGCGCATCCGCACTCGCCCTTCCCACGTCCGCAATCCTCGCTCTCAGCTGCAGACGGCTCACCGCACTCGCTTCTCGGCGGCCAACACCATCGCTGCCATCTTCAACGGCGCCTATCAGGTCGGCTATAAGAAGGCCGTCCAAGGGCTCGACGCTCGTTCTGCCTTCGTCAAGCACGTCTACCACGACGCCCTCAATGACGACGCTATCCTCAACCCCGATAGGTTGAAGGTCTCGCAGGGCTCTCTGCAGGTTTTCCAGCCTTCTCGTGTCGACCTCGACGGCTCTCGTCTCTCCCTCCGTTGGTCTCTCTCTGGCGGCGCCTCCTCCGACCGCCTCTGTGTCTGCGTCTACAGCTATTCTCAGGGCTATTCTCAGTTCTTCCCCGATGTCGCCTCTCGCGCCGACCACCGCGTCTCTGTCCATATCGAGGGCAATTTCCTCTCCGACCACCTTTATATCTATTGTTTCTGGCACAATCCTACCTCCCACAAGGTCTCCACTTCCGTCGTCGCCGCCGAGTTCAACAACCCCGACTCCGACGAAGCGAAACTCCTCGACCTCACCAAGCATCTCCAAACTCTCTCCCTCGGCTGGAAAAACCCTCTCCGTCGCGATTTCCTCCTCTCACGTCTCCGTATGGCGACTAATAAAATCTCACCCTCAAAAACCGACAAATCACCCCAAACCGTAACCCCACCTCCCAAACTCGAGTGAAAAAAAAAATCGACCCGACAAAATTGTGCCCTTGTTTCAAAAAAAGCCGTTTTTAACATCCTTTTAGAAAAGTGGGCGATTATTTAACGTTTATTAAATTTCTCCACGAAACAAATGAGGCAATGTGTCGTTAAAACACATGTAAAACGCAGAAAAAAGATTGAACGGACCCGGAAACTCTCACTTACAAACGCCCTGTTGAAAAAAAAACTCGATACCTAAAAAGCTGAATATTACCCGATAGCAAAATAAATTGTAGCACAACTCCGTTATATTAAATAAAATTCGTATTATTGCGTTTCGAATTTAGAGTATTTTATCATTGAAACAAACACACAAAGATATGATGAAAAGCATACGTAGAGTAGCACTTTTAGCAGCAATTGCCTTCGTTTCACTACAGAGTGTTAACGCCCAGGACATCGGATTCTCCCAGTTCTACGCCAACCCCCTGTACCTTAACCCCGCAATGGCCGGCTCGAAAATAGCTCCGAGTCTCTCCCTCACCTACCGCTGTCAGTGGCCCGCGCTCACCAGCGCCTACCAGACGGCCTCGATCTCGTACGACCAGTACATCGACAAACTGCACGGTAGCATCGGCGCCATCGCCATGTACGACCGTCAGGGTGACCACGGCGCTCTCAACACCACCTATGTTGGTTTCATGTATGCTTTCCGTTTCAACCTTACTCGCGACGTCTTCATGAACCTCGCTCTCGAGGCTGCCGTCTTCAACGTCCACCTGAAATGGGATCTCAACTATCTCCATTTCCCCGATCAGATCGACCCCAGCCAGGGTTTCGTCAACCAGACCTCCGCTCAGGAGCCTGAGAACAACAGCAAGTGGAACGCTGACTTCAGCGCCGGCTTGATGGTCTACGGCGAGAACTGGTACGCTGGTGCTTCTGGCGCCCACCTCAGCCGCCCCGACCAGGGTTTCTATAGCGTCGACCGCATCCCCATCAAGGTCACCGTCCACGGTGGTGGTATGATCAACCTCGCCAAAGAGAAACGCCGCACCTCCACCCTCGGTCTCGGCACCCCCATCATTTCGCCTAACTTCATCTATCAATATCAGGGCACTTTCCACTACTTCAACTACGGTCTCTACCTCGACTGGGAGCCCTTCCTCGTCGGTATGTGGTTCCGTAACGGTGTGGAAAACGCCGACGCTTTCATCTTCCTCGCCGGTATCCAGTGGGATCACTACAAGGTCGGTTACAGCTACGACGTGACCGTCTCCAAGCTGGCCAACAACACCCACGGCTCCCACGAGGTCACCCTCGGCATCCTCCTGCCCGTGCCTCAGCACAAACAGAAAGTGCGCGCTATCCGCTGCCCGTCCTTCTAATAAGACATCAAGCCAAACATCATATCAACCTATCTACAATTTAACTAGTAATCACAAATACATCGAAATATGAAAATTCTCAAATTCTCAAGTTTTTTACTAGTAGCACTGTTGGTGTTCACCTCGTGCGGTAGCAAGAAGAAGTCTGCTACCACGGGATGGGACTACAACAACTCCGAATGGGGTGGTTTTGAGGTCTCCTCTCAGGACGAGCAGCCAACCAATCCGGGACTTGTCTTCATCGAAGGCGGCTCATTCACCATGGGCTATGTCACCGACGACTCCCGCTTCCAGTGGAACAACACCGCACACACCGTCACCGTCTCTTCATTCTATATGGATGAGACCGAGGTGTCGAACGTGAGCTATCGTGAGTTCACCTACTGGATGCAGCGCGCCTACGGCGAGGAGTATCCTGAACGCGTAAAAGACATCTATCCCGACACCAACTGCTGGCGTGACAAGCTCGCTTGGCGTGAGTCCTTCGTCGACCACTACTTCACGAGCCCCATCTACGACCAGTATCCTGTTGTAGGTGTGTCCTGGGAACAGGCTAACAAATACTGCGCTTGGCGTACCGACCGCGTCAACGAGAAGATCCTCGTCGACAGAGGCATCATCGTTCTCGACCAGACCGACCTGCGCGGTGAGACCGCCTTCCAGACCGACGTATACCTCGCTGGTCAGTTCCGCGGTGAGAGCGGCAAGAACGAGCTCACCAACATCGACCCCGCCGCCGGCGGTGAGCCTCGTCAGGCTCGTCGTGAGGATGGTATCCTCCAGCCTTCCTACCGCCTCCCGACCGAGGCTGAGTGGGAATTCGCAGCCCTCGGTCAGATTGGTAGCACCGTCGACGAGCGTATCATCGAGCACAAGACCTATCCTTGGGCCGGCCACAGCCTGCGTTCGGCTAATAAGGCTTACTACGGTCAGTTCCTCGCCAACTTCAAACGTTCTCGCGGCGACGCCATGGGTGTGGCTGGCAACCTGAACGACGCTTGGGACTACACCGCTCCTGTGAAGTGGTACTTCCCCAACGACTACGGTCTGTACCACATGGCTGGCAACGTCAGCGAATGGTGCATGGACGTCTTCCGTAAGGATGTTGACCCCGTCGGTGGCGAAGATGTCGACCCGTTCCGTGGTAACGTCTACAAGGCTCCCGTCTATATCGACGACGAAATCGCTATCAACGACACAACCGGTAGCATCGAATACCAGAACGAGGATGTTGACATGAACCGCCGCAACTACCGTCAGGCCAACAACATCAACTACCTCGATGGTGACTATGCTTCGAATATCTACGACTACGATGGTCAGTCGGCTATCACCGAGTGGGTCTCCACCGGCGGTGACGACGAAGAGGAAGAGGCCGAAGACGAAGAAGAAGGTGGCAGCACCCTCGACAACCCTGACAGCGTGACCAACATGATGTACCACCGCAAGGCTGCACGTCAGAGTGACGTAACCTCGCTTACCGACAACCGTGTGCGCGTCATCAAGGGTGGTTCCTGGAAAGACCGCTCCTACTGGATGCAGGCCGGCACCCGCCGCTTCTACGACCAGGAGAAGTCGACTTCGTGGATCGGATTCCGCTGCGCTATGGACCGTCTCGGACCCCGCGCCAGCGAAGGCAGAAGATAATCTGAAAGAATAGTTCTAATTGTTTTTTCATAAAAAGAAGAGAGCCTTTCGGCTCTCTTCTTTTTTTATATAACGAGAATATCTAGATCTCCTAGATTCCCTAGTTCCTCTAGATATTCTAGCTCTTCTAGAAACTCTAGATAACCCTAAGTTCTCTTAGTGCGTTGAGTATCCCTTCGTGGTCAACGTCTGTTGTCACAAGGTCGGCGTGCTCTTTCACTCGCTCTGAGGCGTTGCCCATAGCCACTCCTATGCCGGCATACTCCAGCATTTCTATGTCGTTGGCTCCATCGCCGAAGGCGACACACTCGTCTTGCTTCAATCCGAAATGACTCAACACCTTCTCCATCCCTATGGCCTTGCTGCTATCTGATGGAATGAGGTCGCTGAAGGCGGGATGCCAGCGTGGCAGACGGCTGTGTGGTAGCATAGACAGCACTTCGGCATCCTTGCTCTCGGGTATCATGGCGATATACTGGTAGACCTCTTCTCCCACCAGCTCGCTATTGGGTCGCAGCTTGGGCATCTCAAACTCCAGCTGGTCGCGAAGCTGTCGTGCCAGTTCGTCGATATGGTTGGTGAACATCTCGTGTTCGGTGAACGCCATCGAGACGTAGTTATGGCGGTCGGCATAGTCCATCCATGTCTGCGCGTCGTCGTGGTTGAGGGGGTTCTTGTATATAACCTCGCCGCCCACCTGGCAGTAACCTCCGTTGACGGTTATCATGCCGTCGAAATGTAACGGCATCGGGGGTACCAGCACCTTGGCGCGTCCCGAACAGATGAAGGTGAGCACTCCCTTGCGGTTGAGCTGCTCCATGGCTTCGATGGTGCCCGCCGAAACCCGGTGGGTGACGAAGCTGAGTAACGTGCCGTCAATATCAAAAAATGCCGCCTTGATCATCTAAATACTATTGTCTATTCACTAATCACTAATCACTTGTCACTAATACTTTTCCTCCCGTAATACCACAGTTGCCACGAGTTGAACACGTTCTGGAAGACTGAATAGAAGGCTGAGAAGACCGACGAGAGTGGGTTGAGGAAGGTGGTGGCCATCCAAATGCCCATCGAGCTGTTCTTCTGCCCTAGCAGCTGTCCTCCGGCTATCGTGTCGCCATAACGGTGACCCAGCCACTTGCCGAAGCCGAACTGGATGACGCAGAAAAGCAACGCCGAGAAGCCCAGCCACACTATCACGTGCCAGTTGCCTTCGCCGTTGAGGAAGATGAAGTCGATGGTTTGTCCGAGGTTGATGAACAGGGCGCAGGCCCATAGGTAGAAGCTGGCTCCTTTGTAGCGTGCCATCGCGTTGTTCACCTTCGGAAGGAATCGTTGCAGCAGCAGTATGATGAAGAACGGGAATCCTATGGTGGGACCGATCTTCTTGAGTATCATCCAGAACGAGGCGAGGAAGGTGACTTCGTGGGTGCCGTTGTTTCCAGTGTGTGTTACTATGGTGAAGTAGAGCGGCGCCACCACTGCTACCATAAGGTTGCCCACTATGGTGTAGGTGGTCACCGTACGTCGGTCGGCTCCCATCATGCAGCTTATCACAGCCACTGATGCCGCCACCGGACAGAGCACTCCGATAAGCAACCCTTGGGCTATGATGTAGTTCACTCCGAGCGAGACGAGCAGGTAGTAGCCTCCTATGCTTACAGTCATCTGGAACAGGGCGAGCCAAAGATCGAGCCACGAGAGCCTCAGGCTTTTTATCTCCACAGCCGAGAAGGTGAGAAGCAGGATGGTGAAGACTATATATGGTGTGATGAAGGCTATCTGTCCGCAGAGGTTGTGGAACAGCGCTCCCAGCACAAGGGCTATAGGTAGTACGTAAGGTTTGATCTTCTGAGTGAATGCACCCATCTGCTTACAGTTTGCCTATAATTTGGGTGAACAGTTGGGTCATTCTGTCGGCTGCGCGGTCGGCTGCCACTATCACGTCGTTGCCGTCGTTGAGGCATGTGTCGCTCAGGGCGGCTGCCTCGTTGGTGATGACGCTCATGCCGAATATCTCCATTCCGCTGTGGCGGGCTACGATGACTTCGGGCACGGTGGACATTCCTACGGCGTCGGCTCCGATAGTACGGAAGTAGCGGTACTCTGCCGGTGTCTCGTAGGTAGGACCTGTGCTGGCCAGGTAGACTCCCTCTTTCAGCTCGATGCCCATCTGTCGTGCTTCATCGTGGGCGATACGGCGTAGGGCTCTGCTATATACGGTGGTCATATCGGGGAACCGGGTGCCGAACTCTTCCATATTGGGGCCCACCAGCGGGTTGGGCATGCGGTTGATATGGTCTGTGATAATCATCAGGTCGCCTACATGCATGTCGGGGTTGACGCCACCGGCGGCGTTGCTCACAAAGAGGCGTTTGATGCCCATCCGTGCGAACACCCGCACGGGGAAGGTGACCTCCTGCATGGTATAGCCTTCGTAGAAATGGAATCGGCCTTGCATGGCGACCACGTTCTTCGAACCCAGCTGTCCGAAGATGAGGTTGCCTTTGTGACCGGTGGCTGTCGAGGTCTTGAAGTTGGGTATCTCTTTATATGGTATTACTGTGGGGTTCTCGATACGGTCGCCGAGTTTGCCGAGTCCGCTGCCCAGCACTATCGCGGCGTCGGGGATAACGTTAATGCGGCTTCTGAGATAGGCTACGGTCTCGTCGATTTGTGTGAGGTATGTGTTCATGACTTGAGTTTGTCTATTTGTGCTTGTATTTCGGCTGCCTGCTCGTAGTCTTCTTTTTCCAGACATTCCTGCAGCTTCTCTTCCAGCTGTTCGAGGGTCTGGTGTGAGTATTTTTCCTCTACGGGATTGTCGAGCAGAAGGGGCTCTACTGCTGTTTCGTCGATGATATTTTGTGTTGCATAGATAGGGGCGTGTTCGGTGAGGGCGAGGACTATGGCATCGCTGGTGCGGGAGTCAATCCGCTTGTCGTTGAATCCGTCGCTCATGGTGAGTGTGCTGTAGTAAATGCCTTCAGAGAAGCGTTCTATTGTTGTCTCTTTGAGACTCAACCCGTATTCATGCATGATGTTGCACATAAGGCGGTGGGTCATAGGCCGCTCGGTGTCGACGGCTTGCAGCGCCAGGATTATTGACTCGGCTTCGGGCTCGCGTATCACAACCGGTATGCAGCGTCCACTGGAGGGTATGGTGAGCATCAGCAGGCACGATCCGCTGTCGCTTACTCGTCTTATCTCTTCGGGAAATACTTCAATGAGTGGCATCTTGAATGTGTAAACGTGTTAATCACTATTTGTTCAAGTATTCGGTTAATCGCTTCACCGCCATTCCTCTGTGGCTTATCATGTTCTTCACCTCCAATGGCATTTCGGCGAACGAGACGGCGAAGCGGTCGGGCATGAATATGGGGTCGTAACCGAACCCTTCGTTGCCATACCGTTCGGTGAGTATCTGCCCTTCGACTTTCCCTTCAAAATAACGGGGTTCACCGTCCTCGATAAGACATATCACCGTGCGGAACTGCGCCTTGCGGTTCGTTTCTCCGTCTAGGGCTTTCAGCAGCTTGTTGACGTTGTCGTCGAAAGTGCAATGTTCACCTGCATAGCGTGCACTATAAACTCCAGGTGCACCGCCCAGTGCGTCCACCTCTAACCCTGTATCGTCGGCGAAGCAGTCCTGATGTGTACGCTCCCACACCCATTGGGCTTTCTGCAAAGCGTTGCCTTGCAGCGTGTCGGCGGTTTCGGGTATCTCGCCCGAAAGTCCGGCCTCCTCAAGGCTGACTATCTGGACAGTGCCGTCGAGTATCTCGCGCACTTCGCCCAGCTTGTGCTTATTGTTGGTGGCAAATATCAGTTTCCTCATGCTAAAACTTGAACCTTAAACTTTGAACTAACTTATTCATATCTTATAGCCACGATCGGGTCGAGGTTGGCGGCTTTCTTCGCAGGATACCACCCGAAGAAGATTCCCACCGCCACGCACACTACGAAACTCAGCACTATCGCGCCGTAGCTTATGAGATAGGGCCAGGCGAGTATGGAGGTTATGGCGTAGGCGATGAGCACTCCCAGCACTATGCCTATCAAGCCGCCAATGACGCTCAGCACCACGCTCTCGAACAGGAACTGCATCATGATGTCTTTGTTCTGAGCACCGATGGCCATTCGGAGTCCTATCTCCTTGGTGCGCTCGGTGACGGTGACATACATGATGTTCATTATGCCGATGCCGCCCACCGCCAGCGAGATGCCAGCCACGATGGAGAGCAGTATGGTGAGAAATCCCAGCACCTGGCTCATCGACGAGAGCATCTCCTCCTGCGTGAACACGTTGAAGTCGTCGTCCATGCCTTCGGCTATGTTGTGTGTCGAGCGTAGGGTGTGGGTTATCTCCACCGCTGCCATCTCGCTCTCCTCTTCGCTGGTGGCCGACGCCATTATCATGTTGAAGTGGTTGATGCCCAAGAAGCGTTTCTGTATGGTGGTGTATGGTGCGAAGGCTATGTCGTCCTGATCCTGGCCCATCTGGCTCTGCCCTTTGCTTTTCAGCACACCGATGACCTTCATCGGTATCGAGCCAAAGCGTATGGTTTCGCCTATGGGGTTCTCGCCGTTCGGAAAGAGGGCATCGGCGATGGTTTTGCCTATCACGCACACCTTTGCGTAACGGGTGACATCCTCGTCAGTGAACATGAGGCCGCGTTCGAGCGTGTAGTTTTCAATCGAGAGGTATTCCGGGGCCACACCTTCGACGCTTCCCGAGTGGTTGTTGTTGCCATATACCATCTGGGCGGCGCTGTTTACCAACGGCGAGATGGCGGCCACATAGTGGCAGCTTTTCTTGATTGTCTCGACGTCTTTCATGTCGAGCGACTTGGTGTTGGTGTTGCCCATATCGACGCCGCCACGACGCTGCCGTTCGGGCCACACCATTATCATGTTGGTGCCCATCGAGCTGAACTCGGCACGGGTGTTCTGTGTGGCGCTTTGTCCTATCGACACCATCGTTATCACGGCGGCGATGCCAATCACCACACCCAACATCGTCAGCAATGCACGCGTCTTGTTGCGCATTATCGCTCGTAGAGCTATCTTTATGAGGTTTGAGAAATTCATTTTATATTATCTGTTAGCGGTCAGCTGTTATGGGAGTTGAGGGTTATTGTGCTGTTTCTTCCACTTTGGGTAACGCGGCGAGGGCGTCGGAGGCCGACTTGGGTGTCACCGCGTGGTCGTCAACCACCATTCCGTCGCGCAGCTTGACCACACGGGTGGTGAATTCGGCGATGTCTGGCTCGTGTGTCACAAACGCTATCGTCTTGCCTTTGTCGTGCAGGTTCTGGAACAGGCTCATGATTTCGTACGAGGTGCGTGTGTCGAGGTTTCCCGTCGCCTCGTCGGCGAGAATTATCACTGGGTCGTTGACGATGGCGCGGGCTATAGCCACACGCTGCTGCTGGCCGCCCGAGAGCTGTGCCGAGGTGTGCTCCATGCGGTCTTGCAGACCTACGGCTAAGAGGGCTTCGGTGGCCCGTTCGCGGCGTTCTTTGGCGCTGAATTTCTTGTTGTACATCAGCGGCAGCTCCACATTCTCCAACGCCGAGGTGCGGGGCAGCAGATTGTAGTTCTGGAACACGAAGCCTATCTTGTGGTTTCTCAGCGTCGCCAGCTCTTTCTTCGTGCGCTCTTTCACACTCACTCCGTCGATGATGTAGTCGCCCGAAGTGGGTGTGTCCAGACATCCGAGTATGTTGAGTAGCGTCGATTTGCCGCTTCCGCTCGTACCCATGATGCTGACGAACTCGCCTTCTTCGATGTCGAAGCTCACACCTCGTAGTGCGTGCACATATTCTCCACCAACCAGGAAGTCGCGTTTAAGTTCGTTCAACGATATTATGCTCATCTCTTTCTTCTTTCGGGTCCTTCAAAGAGGCTCTTGGCTTTTTTGGTGTTCAGCTTCTCGCGGTTTGCCGACAACACCACCGTCTCGCCTTCGGCCAGTCCTTCGGTTATCACGATATTGGCGCCGTCGCTAAGTCCTGTTTTTACCTCGCGCAAACTCAGAGCCTTGTCTTTCATTACCACGATGTTCTTCTTGCCGTCGGTGGCGGGTTTGGATGTTGTGGTCGCACCGCTCACTCCGTCAGGAGCGTTTTCTTTGGGCTTTTCCGTGGGCTTCATGCCTTTGGTCGTGCCTTTCGGTGCCCCCATTCCTGGAATCTCGGGCAGGGTGTAGCCCTCTTTCTTCAGTATCTTGCAGATGTCGGGCGTCAACTCGAAATAGGTGGCCTCAAGCGGCACCAGCACGCCATTCTGTTCGTTCACCACGATGCTCACGTTGGCAGTCATGCCGGGATAGAGCTTGTTTTCCTCGTTGGGTGCGGCTATGATTACCTTGTAGGTCACCACATTGCTCGTCACCGTGGGGTTGAGGCGTAGCTGCTGCACGGTGCCTGTGAACTTGTCTTCGGGGAAGGCGTCAACCGTGAACACAACCCTCTGTCCCTCTTTCACCTGTCCTATGTCGGCTTCGTCGATGTTGGCCTCCACCTGCATCTCCGTCAGGTTGTTGGCTATGGTGAAAAGGGTAGGGGTGCTGAACGATGCCGCCACCGTCTGTCCCTCTTCCACCTCTTTGTTGAGTATCACGCCGTCGATGGGCGAGTAGATTTCGGCATACTTCAGGTTCGTCACCGCGTTCTCGTAGTTCGACTGTGCCGAAATAAGCTGGTTCTTCGACTGCTGCAGGTTCGTGGCTGCCTGGTCGTACTCTTCCTGTGTGGCGGCTTTGTTCTCGTAGAGTCGTTTGATGCGGTCGAAACTCTTCTGTGCCAAGTCCTTGCTGCTCTGTGCCGTCGAGAGGTTTGCCTTGCTCTGCTTCACCTGCTCGCGCAGGTTGCTCTTGTCCAGTTCGGCCAGAAGGTCACCCTTCTTCACGGTCGAGTTGTAGTCTACATAAAGCTTCTCCACGATACCGCTCACCTGTGTGCCTACGGTCACCTTATACACCGGCTGTATCTCGCCCGTGGCGGTGATGGTGGTCTCGATTTTTCCTGTTGTGGCGTCTGCACTGTTCACGTTCACCACATACTTGCCACCTTTTGAGGCTACGCTTATCACGATGAAAGCCAGCACTACCGCTGCCACCGCAATCCATATCCATTTCTTTTTCTTACTCTTTGCCATATATTTGTTTTTATGTTATCTGTTGATCTGTTCGCTTCGCTAAAATCATTTGTCTAATCACTAATCACTACTTTCCCATATAAACATCCAGCACCTTCAGGTCCATCAGGTAGGTGTATTTGTTCTGTAGGTAGTCGTTCAGCGACGAGAGGAACCGGTCTTGCTGCGTCAGCATGTCCACCGTCGTCACTGCCCCGTTCTCGTATTTCAGCTTGTATACGTTGTAGTTCGCCTGATAGGCCTCTTTCATCTTCTGCGATGTCCTGTACTGGTTGCCTGCTTGCGCTGTGGCTATATATTGCGATTCTATCGTCTTCCTCAGCTCCTGCGCTGTCTGCTGGTTCTGTATCTCGGCTTGACGCAGGTTTATCTTGCTTTGCTTCACCTGTGTTATCGTGTTGCCTCGCAGTATCGGGATGTTCAGGTTCAACCCCACCGTGCCGCTGAAATTGCCTCCGTTCACCATTGTGCCGCTCGTCTGGTCAAGCTGGGCGCCTCCCAGGTAGTAGTTCGCGCCTCCGTTCAGTCCGAGGGTGGGGGAGTAGGACGACTTCGCTATCTTCACGTTATATTTCGCCAGGTCCACGTTCATCTGGCTTATCTCCAGGTCGGGCATGTGCGACTCGGCGGCTCTTATCACCTCGTCCATCGAAAGCAGCTGCATCGACTCGCCCTCTTCGATATCCGACACTCCCACCGTCTGCCCTTTCTCCAGACAGAGCAGGTTCCTCAGCTCCAGCCTGTTGTTGTCTATCGTGAGCTTCGTTATCTCTATGGCGCCCTGCGCACTCTGGTAGTTGGCTTGCAGCAGCAGATAGTCGCTCTCTAACAGCTTTCCTACGTTATATTTCACCTCTCCTTCGTTCATCTGCTCTTCACTCGTCTTCAGCACTTCCTGTTGGTACGACAGCCTCTCTTCGTTCATCAGTATCGTCATGTAGGCCTGTATGATCTGGCCCGCGATGCTGTTCTGGCTCTGTTTCACCTTCAGCTCGCTCTGCTTAAGAGATAGCTTGCTCTGCTGCAGGGTCCTGAGGTTTGCCAGTCCGCTGAAGAGGGTCATGTTCGCGTTCACTCCTGCCGACGTGTTGAACGAGGTCCCGCCGCCTTGTATGTTCATGTTCTCGCCTGCCGACGCACTCATGCTCGGCGCGAAGTTCCATTTTGCGTTGCTCACGCTCGCTTCCGCCGACTCTTTGTTCAGCTGGGCCTGCTGCACCGTGAGGTTATGGCTGTATGCATAACGCAGACAGCTGTCCAACGTCATCCTCACCGTGTCCTGTGCACACGCTCCCATGCTCAACGCGGTAAAAAGTGTGGCTGTCAAAATTTTTGTGTGATAACTCTGCATGTATTGTATCAATGTTTAGACTTCTTTTTGAATTCTGCTTTGGCTTTCTTCATCTGCTCGAGGAATATCTCGCTCGTATGCAGTCGTGCCACCGCCGCACTGGCGGCGATCATGGCTGCGTTCACGTCGCTCTGCCAGTGGAATCCAGCTATCACTCGGCTTTCTCCGTAGGCGTAACCTCGTGCCAGCAACTTGTCTTGTGCCGCTGGGTTCACCTCCATCAGCACCAGCGCCGAGCTCCACCCGAGCATGGTGTGTCCCGACGGGTACGATCCGTTGTGCCGCAGTTCTTCCTCGTCGTTGGGCACAAGCGAGGGTTCGTTGAATCTGGCGTATGGACGTTTGCGCATATAGTGCTGCTTGGCTTTGTGGGTGGCGAGGTCGCAGGTGGCTATGCTCATCTCCAGCAGGTGGTACAGTTCGGGTGTGTTCTCTTTCGATATCTCCATACCGAAGGGTTCGCTGAATATCTTACACACGATCCCGATACCCCATTCGGCGTCGCGGAAGGCTTGATCTGCACGTTCTTTGTCGTGTCTCTGCTGTTTCCCCCATTGGTAGCGCAGCACGTCGTACATGAAGTCGACCGATGTGGTGTCGGGTGGCGCGGGCAGGTAGTTCACCCCGTTGGGCATCTCGTCCTCGGTGAAAAGCTCGTTCTGAGCCTGCAAACCCCCAGACCTCAACAGAACCAAAACGACAAAAATATAAAGAAAACGTCTCATAAATTACAATTATATGTCACTAACACATTCACACACTAACACATTCCCACAATCAACCACTAACACATTTACACATTCACACATTCACACATTCACACATTCACACATTCACGCATTAACACATTAACAAATTCACACATTTACTCCTTTCCTCCGAACTGCATCAGGTATGCTTTGATAAACTCGTCAATCTTGCCGTCCATCACCCCCGTCACGTCGCCCGTCTGGTAGTTGGTGCGGTGGTCTTTCACACGTCGGTCGTCCATCACGTACGAGCGTATCTGGCTGCCCCATTCTATCTTCTTCTGCGACGCTTTTATCTTAGCCTGCTCTTCCATGCGGTGTTTCATCTCGCGGTCGTAGAGTTGCGAGCGCAGCAGTCGCATGGCGTTCTCTTTGTTCTTGGGCTGGTCGCGGGTCTCGGTGTTCTCTATCAGTATCTCTTCTTCTTCTCCTGTGTAGGGGTCTTTGTATTGATAGCGCAGGCGCACTCCCGACTCCACCTTGTTCACGTTCTGTCCGCCGGCTCCGCCGCTGCGGAAGGTGTCCCACGACAGGCGCGACATGTCCACCACCACCTCTATCGTGTCGTCCACCAGCGGTGTTACGCTCACCGAGGCGAACGAGGTCATGCGTTTGCCCTGTGCGTTGAACGGGCTCACCCTCACCAGGCGGTGTACTCCCGTCTCGCTCTTCAGGTATCCGAAGGCGAAGTCGCCCTCTATCTGCATCGTGCAGCTCTTGATGCCTGCTCCGTCGCCGTCGAGCGAGTTCGAGATAGCTACCTTATAGCCCTGCCGTTCGGCATAGCGTATGTACATCCTCATCAGCATCTCAGCCCAGTCTTGTGCCTCCACTCCGCCGGCGCCGGCGTTGATGCTCAGCACCGCGTCGAACCTATCGCTCTCGCCTCGCAGCATGTTCTTGAACTCCAGTCCTTCCACCAGCTTGGTGGTGGACTCTATCTGTGCGTTCACCTCTTCTTCGCTGGCGTCGCCGCTGTCGAAGAACTCTGCCATCACCTGCAGGTCGTCACAGCTTGTGGCCACCTCGGCGTAGGCTGTCGTCCAGCTCTTCTTGGCTTTCAGCTTCTTCATCACCGCCTGCGCCTCCTTCGGGTCGTTCCAGAAGTCGGCCGCCTCGGTCTGCTTCTCCTCTTCGGCGATCTCCTTGGTGAGGTTTTCTATATTCAGGAATTTATAAAGCGCCTCCTTGCGCTCGATAAGATCTTTTACAGATTCAGGTATAGTCATCTAACTTTAAACTTTTAAACCTTGAACTTTTAAACTCTAAACTATCACATCGCACCATAAATCTCTGGGCATCCGGGTGTGAAGTAGGCGGCGAGGAACGCCACTATGATGGTCACCAACTTCTTCCACGAGAAGTTGTTGTGGTCGTGGTCGAAGAGGATGCTCACGCTCACGTGCAGCAGTATTCCTACCACCACACCCATGATCACGCACTGCAGCGCCTCGTTCTCGGGCACGAGGATGATGTTAGTCAGCGAGCCCAGCGGGGTCATCACCGCGAAGATGGTCAGCAGCATGAGCGACTTCCAGAATCCGTAGCGGTTGCTCATGAAGAGGGTCACCATCACTATGGCGATGGGGATGTTGTGTAGCACTATGCCGTACAGCAGCCCTTGGTGGATATCCACTTCGCCTCCTTCCTCAAACTCTATCATCGGCATGCCTTCGAGGAAGGCGTGTACGCAGAGCCCTATCATCAAGCCCGTGATGGGGTGTATGTGGTGCTCGTGGTGGTCGGTCTCGCAGTTGTGGCAGTGGTTATGTCCGTGCTCGGCTCCGTGGGTCATCTGCTCCAGCAGCAGCTGGATGAGGAATCCTATCATCACGGCCGCAGCAACCTTGAAGTGCATCCCTTCGGTTACGAAGCGGTAAGGCTCCTCGCCGAGGAACATGTGTGGCACTAAGTTGATGAAGCACGAGGCCAGCAGGAACGCCCCGCCGAAGACCGTGATGTACGTTGTCAGCGTCGGCGACACCTTTTTCTGTCCGGGTATCAGCGCCGCCCATGCCACCACTCCAACCACAATCAGCAGATAAGAAAGTATTATAGCAGTCATATTGTATTTTTATCTCTTAAACTCTTAAACCATTAACCATTAACCCTTAACCCTTAACCCTTAACCTCTAACCATTAACCCTTACCCCCACCCACAATAAAAAAAGGGTAAGCTGATTATATCGCACCGCTACAACCAAACACCCTTGCTGTATTCCTACCCTGGGGGATTCAATGGGAGCTGGTCGTATAAGACTTACCCGATTGCAAAAGTACTACTTTTTTTCAATTCCGCAAATATTATTATTGCGGAATCAAATATAGGCCCCGCTGTGGGGTCTTGTTAGTGTACTTTATTTCTTCTTTATCAGTGAAATAATCCAAAGCAACAGAACTGCTCCGATTACCGCTGTGACAATCTGCCCTACGATGGTTTCGCCCCAATGAATGCCTATCCATCCCAGCACGTTGCCACCGATAAATCCACCGACGATTCCAACCAGCAGGTTAATCCAGAATCCGAATCCTGCCCCTTTCATGATCTTGCCAGCCAGAAATCCCGCCAGCGCTCCAATGAGAATTGTAACAATAATTCCTAACATGATTTTTGAGTTTTAATGGGTTAATAAATAATCGTGCTAATCATATCTTCCTGGCATTGAGTGCTCTGTGGTACCTTGCGGCGTTGGCGAGGTGTTGCTGGTAGGTGGTGGCGAAATTGTGATAGCCTGAGAAGTCCTCTTTGGCGCAGAAATAAATATAGTTGGTCTGCTTGTTCTTCAACACGGCGTCGATGCTCTCCACGCTGGGCAGGCATATCGGTCCGGGCGGCAGCCCTGGGTTGAGGTAGGTGTTGTATGGACTGGGGGTCTGCAGGTGCCGTTCAAGTATCCTACGCAACGTGAAGTCGCCTACTGCATATTTGACTGTGGGGTCTGCTTCGAGCCTCATGCCTTTTCTGAGTCGGTTGAGGTAGACTGACGCGATGTCGGCTTTCTCTCCATTCTTGTTGGTCTCTTCTTCCACTATTGACGCCAGCGTAACCACCTGGTTGCGGCTCAACTCCATCGCCTTCAGCTGTTTTGTGCGGTCGTCGTTCCAGAAGGCGTCGGTCTCCATCATCATGCGCTCCACAAAGCGTTTTGGACTGCTGTTCCAATAGACTTCGTATGTGTTCTGGGTGAACGCTTCTATGACTGTTTGTGGCGTGAGATGGTAGACGTCAAGGAAATCCTTGTCGGTCAGCACCTTGTATAGGGTGTCTGACGAGAATTCCATCTTCGTTGCCACCCCATCGCAGAGTTGTCTGAGGGTGCGGTATTTGCCTATGGTGAGTCGTATGGGTGTCTGGTTCCCGGTGTAGAGTTTCTGTATCAGCTGTATGTAACTCATGCCGGGCTTTACTACATAACTGCCTGATTTGACATGTTTGTTGAGCCCTCGTGCCCGCGCCATAAGGTTGAATGTGGACTTCTGTCCCACGATATTATAATGGTCGAGGGTGTCGGTCAGGTCCGAGTAGGAGGCTCCGGTGGGAATGAAGATCCTGGTGTCTTCGGCTACTGTCACCCGTTTGGCGGTGTTGAGGATAACCAAAGCGATCGTCGCCACGATGATAACTCCTATTAGGATGAGTATGGTTTTGCTTTTGGAGGGCGATTTCTTTTTTGATTTCTTCATAGTATTTTCTGCATTCTTACGGCATCGGTCCATCCCTGGGGGGAGGAGGTCCATTCCTTGAGGATGCCGCAACGGGTGAAACCTACTGAGTCGAAGAGACTTAGGCTGGCTTGGTTGTCTACGGCTATGTCGCACACGAGCTGGTGGAGTTTCAGCACTTCGCGGCAGTAGTCGAGCAGTGCGATAGCTGACGCCCGACCAAACCCCTGACCTCTTTTTTGAGGGTCGATAAACAGGCCGAACTCGGCCCTCTGGTCGGCAGCGTCGTAGTTGAAAAGGTCGACAACGCCCACAACCTCATCGCCGCATACCAAAGCATACTCCTGCCTGCCGCTATGATGAAGGGTATTCTCCGCTATTTTCAGTTCAACCATACCGTTTACAATAGCTCTTCAAGCAAATGTTTCATGACTTTTTCTCCGTCTCGGATTACCTGCATCGACCAGTAGAGTTTCAGTGTTGTCTGTTCCTCTTCGCTGAGTTGCCAATGGATATTGGAGGCTCGCATTTTCTCGGTGAGGTAGAAGAGGGAGAGGGCGGCGCACACCGATATGTTGAAACTTTCTGTGAATCCGTACATTGGAATCTTCACGTAGGCATCGGCCTTCTCTATGGCTTTGTCTGAAAGTCCGGTCAGCTCGGTGCCGAACACCAGCGCTGTGGGTTGGTCGATGGGCAGTTCTGTTATCATCGTGTCGCGCTCATGTGGCAGGGTGGCTACAATTCGATATCCCTTTTGCCTGAGGTGTTCATAGGCTGCTTCTATGTCGGCATGCTTGTAGTAGTCCACCCACTTGCTGCTCCCTACTGCGACGTCGCCTGCAGGGTTGAACGGATTGCGGTCTTCTACCACGTGCACGTCCTGCACTCCGAAACAGTCACATGAGCGAAGGACGGCGCTGGCGTTGTGGCTTTGGTAGATGTTTTCCAGTACCACCGAGATATGGCGTGTGCGGTTCTGCACCAAGCGGTCAAAGAGCTGGCGTTTGTTGTCGCTGAAGAACTCACTGGCCCGTTCATATAGTTGTTTCTTTTGCTCGAAGGTTAGTTCGGCAAACATTTTTTCGTTTTCTCTGTTAATTTCGGGCATTATGAGTACGATTTAATGTGTTACTGTAGAATGGATGTTACCAGACTTTGTCAAAATCCTCTGATTTCCTCACCTGTTCGTCTCGCTGGTATTCCAGCAGCTTGGCATATTTCAGGTAGCTGTTGGTTGCAATGGATTTGCTGAGTGTCAGGCCGTCTATGCCGCCGAGGATACCTCCACGAAACAGGTAGTTCACCAAAAATGCTCCTGTGCCGTGGAGTATGGGTGACATTACGTTGGCTCGTTTCCCTTTGAGGTAAAGGATTTTCGCTCCTCGGTTGCTGTAGTTTCTTCCTGGTTTGGCATACAGTTCGCCGATATTTTTATAACGGTAGTGTATGAGGTCGGCTTTCCACTTGATAGTGTTTGTTGTCGGCACGGTGGCGTGCTGTTTCACCTCTGGAAACCGCAGCTTGGAGTGTCGGTATATGCGGACCAGGTAATCTGGCCACCATCCGCAGGATTTCACCCATCGGCTGCCTATCATATTCCTCCTCCTGATGGCGAAACCGTCGTATGGTGTTGTGGCAAAGTCTGTATTTTCGATCTTTTCTACCAGTTCGTCGCTGAGCCGTTCATCGGCATCGATGCTGATAACCCATTCGTTCTTAACATATTTCAGTGCTACGTTTTTCTGGATGCCGTCGCCGAGGTATCTTTGGGTGAATACACGGGCACCGGCTGCTTGTGCTACCTCTACCGTATGGTCGCTGCTTTCAGAGTCGACAACCACCACCTCATCGCACACCCTTTGCAGTGAACGTATGGCGGCCTCAATGTTGTTTTCTTCGTTTAATGTGGTGATTATACCTGAGATCTGTTTCATCGTTTCAATAACGCTTCGTAGTGGCTTTTTATTGCGTCTTGCAGGGTGGCAAGCTCACAGCCCATGAGGTCTGCCGCCTCTTTGTATATGTCGCTGATGTCCGCCCTGCTGTCGTCGGTCTCTAAGAATATTCGGTGAGGGTCTGCTTTTGAGATGGTCTCCCTCACTTTGCTGCGCCTCTTGTCCAGGATGGCATCGCCAAAGGAGACTTCAATGTCGGCGTGCAGCAGTTGGTTGTATAGCTCGGTCGAACCGGTGAATCCATGTACAACCCAAGGGGTGCGGTGGTATTTTTTGCGTAAGTCCATCAGCTCGTTGAATGCCCTCACGCAATGTATCACCAATGGTTTGTTCAGCTGTTCGGCAATTTCTATCTGGCGTACAAAATAATCCATCTGCACATCCCACGGGGTCTCGCAGCATTTATCCAATCCGCACTCTCCAACTATCTCTGCATCTTCGAATTGAGTATAGAGGGTTGAGAATTGAGATGGCTCAGTTTCCCCACAGCTCCAGGGGTGTATACCGAAACAGCGGGGGGTGGTGACACCCTCCGCTGTCGGTCTGTGTGTATGGAAGTCGAGAAGAGGCATTTATCTCTTCTTGATACTCAGTATCTCACGGGCTTCGTCGCTGGTAGCAACCTGGCGACCAAGCAGCTTGGCCATACGTACCACTTTGTCAACCAGTTCGCCGTTGCTCTTAGCCAGCACGCCGCGTTCGAGGTAGAGGTTGTCTTCGAATCCGACACGTACGTTACCTCCCATCACGATAGCGGGAGCTGCCAGTGTGAAAGCGTGACGGCCAATGCCTGTAGCGGTCCATGTCGAGCCGGCAGGAATGTTCTTCACCAGCCAGCAGAGGTTGTCAACGGTGGCAGGGGTGCATCCGGGTACTCCGAGCACGAAGTTGAACTGCATCGGGTCGCCTGGCACTTCACCCTTACGGGCCATGGTGAGGATGGTGTCGAGGTGTCCCATCTCAAAGCACTCGTATTCGGGTTTGATGCCTTTCTCAATCATGCGTTTTCCGAAAGCGCGCATAGTGGGCATGGTGTTGTCAAATATCTCATCGCCGAAATTGCAGGTTCCGCAGTCGAGGGTGGCCATCTCCGGTATGGGTGTTGTGTTGGTCGAATCCAGGCGCTCGTCGGGAGTCATTCCTACTGCACCGCCGGTCGACGGGATAAGGATGACATTCGGGCAGGCTTTATAGATTGCCTCTTCGCACTCCTGGAAGCGCACGTGGCTCTGTGTCGGCGTTCCGTCGTCTTCACGCACATGTAGGTGTACGATGGCGGCTCCAGCGTCTACAGCCGATTTCGCCTCGCGCACGATCTCTTCAACAGTGTAGGGTACATTGGGGTTCTGTTCTTTGGTGACTTCGGCTCCGCAGATGGCGGCAGTGATGATAAGTTTGTCCATGATTATTGAATTGATTGATTATTAATATTTTATTCGTTGTTCTCTTTCTCGGCGAGGATGGCTGCCAGCTGTTCCTCTGGTGTTACTGCACCCATGTCGAGGAGGGTGATGGTCCGTTTCAGGTCTTCGGTCAACGGATGGTTGGGGTATTCGGCTATGAACCGCTGATAGGCCGCTTTCGCCTCTTCTGGCTGTTCCGAGAATTCGTAGGCCTTTGCTTGGGTGAGCATGCAGTCGTCCATGGCTTCAAATCCACGATAACCGTCAATCACACGACCTGAAAGCTCGATGGCTTTGTCGAACGAACCAACGAGACATGCCACGTTGGCGGCTTTCTGCAGGCAGAAGGGTGCCAGCGAATCGTCGGGATAGCTGTCGGCGAAGGCAACATAGAGGTCTATGATGGTGTCGGCCGAAGCGGGATTGCGGACATAGTCTATGCCGAGCGGATCGTGGCTGTTTTCGTATGCTGCTATCTTGTCTGCTGCCTTGTCACGTTTTTTCTGGGTGTTGTTGCAACCGGCAAAAACCAACAGGGCGGCTGCGGTAAGAATTATAAAGAATCCTTTTTTCATTGTATCTATAAAGTTTAATGGTTTCAAAGATTATACTCTCTTCATTCTGTACAGTGTTCTCACCTTGCCGGCGGCTACGTCGTTCAGCTTGCGTTTGAGCATCGTGCGGCGCAGCGAGCTCAGCCTGTCGGTGAAAACCTTGCCTTCGAGATGATCGATTTCGTGTTGTGCAACGCGGGCGAACATACCATGTATCTCTTCGGTGTGCTCGTTGAAGTCAGCGTCAAAATAGTGCACCACAACACCTTCTGGGCGTAACACATCTTCGTGAATGTCGGGGATGCTGAGACAGCCCTCGTTGAAGAAGGTCTTCTCTCCGACGCTCTCCAGTATCTCGGGATTGATGAGTGTGTGCTCTATTGCGGTCTCTCCATAGCTCTTGGTCTCTTCGTCGTAAGGATAATAGCCTATCACCACAAGACGGATGGAAAGCCCTATCTGAGGGGCGGCCAGCCCAACACCGTCAGCGGCATACATGGTCTCGTACATGTCTGCTATCAACTGTTTCAGCTCGGGGTAGTCAGCCGTTATCGGTTCGGCTTTCTTTCTTAAAACGGGGCTTCCGTAACCTACTATCGGATAAATCATATTGTGATTGTGTTATTGCGTGATTGTTTGATTGTATGAGTTGTTAAATGCCTTGTTCATCATCACCCTCTACCTGTTGGCCTGCATATAGCTTTGCAGTATCAGCGTGGCACTTATCGTGTCTATAAGGGCTTTGTTCTGTCGTTGTTTCTTCTTCAAGCCGCCGTCAATCATCGCCTGGAATGCAATCTTGGAGGTGAAACGCTCGTCCATACGGCATATCTCTTTGTCGGGGAACTTGCTTCCCAGGGCTGTTACGAACGGTTCGATATATCGAGCCGACTCCGAAGGGGTGTTGTCCATCTGCTTGGCTTCGCCCACCACGATGATGTCCACTGGCTCTTTTGCGAAGTAGTCGGCGAGGAACTGCATCAGCTTCGGCGTCTCCACTGTGGTGAGTCCTGTGGCTATGATGCGCTCAGGGTCGGTGACTGCCAACCCCGTGCGTTTCTTTCCATAGTCTATAGCCATTATGCGTCCCATGACGAATTATTTTTTGTAAAAAAAGCGGAACTTTTCCTGTTCCGCTTTGTCTGTGGTCCCTCTTGGGCTCGAACCAAGGACCCACTGATTATGAGTCAGTTGCTCTAACCGACTGAGCTAAGGGACCGCTTCGTATCTTGCCGAAAGCGGGTGCAAAGATACAATCTTTTTTTTATTCTGCTGAATTTTTTTTCTCTTCCTCGTTTTTCTTGTTTGCGTTGCGCATCAAGACCACCAGTGCGATGGTCTCGAAAAACAGGTGTGCTGCATAGCATACACAGAACGCCACTGCAAACCACTTGGCCTCCTGCACGTGGGTGAACATCCACAGCGACATCACCGCCAGATGGACGAACAGCACTCCCACAGTCACACCCAGGAAGTTCTTTACGAACGTCCTCGGCGACTTGCGCATGCTCTCCAATATTGCCCAATGCTCAACGCCAGTCACGACTGCGAAATAGAGAGGGATGAACGGCATCACCGTCTGGTAATGCTCCCAGCCAGCCATCATCAGCGCCAGTGCACTAATAACCAGCAGAAGCGTAACAATCAGCAGCTTTACTAAATACTTTCTCATGGCGTCGGCTTATTCACAGAAACGTATTGTTTCTTTAGTGGTGAATTTCTCGCAGTAGTGGCAGCGGAGTTTCAGGTTCTCCTTGTCCACCACGTCGAATTTGGTCACAATCTTCTCGTGGTTGGTGATGCACATCGGGTTCATGCACTTGATGAAGTTCTCGATATGGTCGGGGATCTCGGCCTCGATCTTCTCAATCACCTCGTAGTTTTTGATATTGATGATGCTGGCCATCGGAGCCACGAGAGAGATCTTGCTCAGCTCCTCTTTGGTGAAGTATTTGTTCTTGATTTTGATGATGCCCTTGCGGATGAACTTCTGGCTGCTCAGGTAGTTGCCTATAAGCACCTCGTCTTCATATTTCTCAAGTCCGAGGATGTGAGCCACCTGATATACAGCTTCGGTCGGGATGTGGTCAATCACCGTGCCGTTTTCAATTCTCGGAACAACAAGTTCTTTCTTTGTATCCATGATGATTATGTTATTCTGTTATTTATTCTGTTAATTTGATATTGTGTGAGTGGAAATATCCATTCTACACTAACGCATTCAAGCAATCACGCATTCAAGCAATCCTTCATCTCACCCCCAGTATGGCGGCCATGAGTGCCTGACGCACGTACACGCCGTTCTGAGCCTGACGGAAATAGTAGGCGTACGGAGTCTTGTCCACATCGACGGTGATCTCGTTCACTCTTGGCAGTGGGTGCAGCACGCGCATGTTCTCCTTGCAGCCTTTCAGCATCGAGGCGGTGAGGATGCAGCTGTCTTTCACGCGCTCATACTCCAGAGGATCCGGGAAGCGCTCTCTCTGCACGCGGGTCATGTAGATGATGTCTGCCACGGGGATAACGTCCTTGATGTCTGTGTATTGGTAGTATTTCAATCCGGCGTTCTTCACGCTCATCTTCACCGAGCTGGGCAGTTTCAGCTCCTGAGGTGACACCAGGTGGAACGTCGCGTTGAAGTTGCACATAGCCTGTACCAGCGAGTGTACCGTGCGGCCGTATTTCAGGTCGCCCACGCAGGCTATGTTCAGGTTGTCAAGACGACCTTGGGTCTTGCGGATAGAGTAGAGGTCCAGCATGCACTGAGTCGGGTGCTGGTTGGCACCGTCGCCGGCGTTGATGACAGGCACCGTCGAGACCTCGCTGGCATATCTTGAGCTGCCCTCCTTCGGGTTGCGCATCACGATAAGGTCGGCATAGCTGCTCACCATCACTATAGTGTCGTGGAGCGACTCGCCCTTCTGCACACTTGTTCCACCGGGATCGCTGAAGCCTATGATGCGGGCTCCCAGCTGGTTGGCGGCACTTTCGAAACTCAAGCGAGTGCGGGTCGACGGCTCGAAGAACAAGGTGGCGACCACTTTGTCGCTCAAGATTTTCTGTTTCGGATTCTTTTCAAATTCCTCGGCGATGTCCAGCACCTCGATATACTCATCCTTCGAGAAATCGGTGATGGAAATCAGGTTACGTCCTTTTAATGTGCTCATATATTTATGTATTAGTTGTTTATCGAAGAGAATGGTTTATTAAAACGATGCAAATATAATTATTTTTCCCAAGCCGATGGCTATATTTTATAAACAAATTGTTAGTTACCCAACCAGTTGGGTTTATTTTGGGTTGACGTTAACGTTAACCTTGACCTTAACGATAACCTTGACCTTAACGATAACCTTGACCTTAACCTTAACCCTTAACCGTTAAGCCTTAATCATGAACCATAGTTATGTTATAGTAAAGTCATGGTTAAGTCATAGTAAAGTCATAGTATCAGCATTGACGTTGACCTTAACGTTAACCTTAACCAATATCGATGTTAAGATTTTTTAACACCACTTTCGCCCAAATTGCCACCGACGGGTGGTGTCATTTTCGGCTGCGACTCGGCAAAGATAAAATTTATCTTTGCTCTCGTTCTTGCACGAAAATTAACATTTCACAGGGTTATTACATAAGTGAGAGCGTTAATGTAGGCTGGCGAGGTCAAAGCGAGGGGGGCGCTGACTCGAAGCTTATTCGAACCTATATCGAAGCTCGATCGAAGCTAAGTCGAAGCGACATTGATAACTTGTTGAGTTAGTGAGGGTTCATGATTCACGGTTCACGGTTCATGGTTACCTCCATATTTTATTAATACTCACGCACTAACAAAATCACGCATTTACGCATTCAAATAGCTGTTTTTTGTTGTCTCTCTTATCTTATTAATAGTAAGGTGCAAATTGACAAAGCACTACTTTGGGTGTACTTTGCCATTACTTTGCCTGCACTTTGAGTGAAATCAGGATGGGCCGAGTGTAGAATGTAGAATGTAGAATGTAGAATGCAAATGCAAATCCGGTTTTTGGAAGTCGAAAGAAATATACATTGGAATTTGACAAGTCCGTTAAAATGAACTTGCCCAAAGCCTCAAAAGGTCGTTTTAATCAAATCACCAGTGTTAGCCATTTTACAATAATGATTCAAGATTTCAATAAGTGCATCCACGTCACTTATTTCACACCCAGTTATTGTTATTTGTTTGCGTGTTTCATCACGTCTCAACTCTATGTCAGTAATATTAGCATCAATTCCAGGGCAGCAATATGATGTATCATAATTTGCCCATAAAATATTTATGGTGGAATCCACAATAGGGATATCGTCTTTTATAAGGGCATACATCCCATGATATACGGTATCCTTATTAACTTTTTTTGTTTTTTTATCAAAGACACTAACCACTTCGTAAATACAACATGACGTATCATCCAAATATATTTGATAACAATAATGTTCCAGATAAAGTGGCAATACGATTTGTTCAATTTTCATTCTATACAATGTAGGCACATTAACTTTTTTTGCTGATGTGCACGCCGAGAGCATCAGAACTAAAAATAATGTACCCGCTATTTTTATTGCGAAGACAAACTTACCTGCTGACATATTTCATTTTTTGTATGGATTGGATCTACTATTATATTGGACATACTCTGGGATTATACCAATTATTGAGGAGTTTATTATGTAATTATCAATGTATGTGTTTTTTATCCGATTGTCATCGTAATACATCCCTTTGTTTATGTAATAAGAATAGTCATGGCCTTGCCGATAGGCTTCAAATTCATCTTGAAGATCGTAATTAAGTAATTTGTATACGCCGTCTGAAGTAATATTGCTATAATCAAAGTCAATCTCTCCCTTAATAACCCCACTTGCATGTCTTGTTTCGTGTACAAGTGTCCCTTCACATAGAGAATTAATATCCACAGAAATACCGTCGATACCAGGTTTTCCATATGTTTTTCCGCTGCAACTCCCATGTTTATCGGCTTCTTTTACATCATAATGGACTTTTATGTTAGACCGTATTACGGCATCAAAAGACTCTTTTATTTTTTTTATTGCAGAGAGCTCCGTCTTTTGAGATTTGCTTAATTTGCTCTTGTTTTCCAACTCTCTATATCTACAGCTTAACTTGTTGTAAACATTGTTAAACAACCGTCTTGCCTGATCATTTGCAAATATTGTGTCTCTGCCATTTGGATCCACAATCTTCATCGGGTTCCAAGCGCAGTAGTTGTACGGAGACAAACTGGGATACTTGTCACTCATTGGGTCGACGGAAAGCCATAAACTCAGGTCAGAATTGTAATATCTCGCACCGAAATAGTGGTATCCTGTCTCAGGGTCTTTCTCCTTGCCGGAGAATATCGGCCGAAAAATTTCGCCTAGAAAAGCGTTATTTTGCAGTTCGTTCCTATCCGTTTTCCTATTCAACAATTATCAATTATTATCCTTATAAATAAATGACAATCCTTTTAATTCAGAGGAGACCATAAGTTGGTTCTCTATAAGAG